>DASXDJ010000045.1:0-40909 GCA_036490755.1 Streptosporangiaceae bacterium | reverse complement strand
GTCCGCTCGAACTGGCCCATGTTCTCGGTGTTGATCCGGAAGTAGGCCTGCAGCGGGATCTCCACGTGCACGCCCTTCGGCACGTAGATGAAGCTGCCGCCGGACCAGACCGCGGTGTTCAGCGCGGCGAACTTGTTGTCGCCCACCGGGATCACCGTGGCGAAGTACTCCTGGAACAGCTCCGGGTTCTCGCGCAGCGCCGTGTCGGTGTCCTGGAAGATGACGCCCTTCTCCTCCAGGTCCTCACGGATCTTGTGGTAGACGACCTCCGACTCGTACTGAGCCGCGACACCCGCGATGAGCCGCTGCTTCTCGGCCTCGGGGATGCCCAGCCGGTCGTAGGTGGACTTGATGTCCGCCGGCAGGTCGTCCCAGGTCGCTGCCTGCTTCTCGGTCGACCGGACAAAGTACTTAATGTTCTCGAAGTCGATCCCGGACAGGTCAGAGCCCCAGGTCGGCATCGGCTTGCGGCGGAACAGCTTCAGGCCCTTCAGCCGCAGGTCCAGCATCCACTCCGGCTCGTTCTTCTTGGCCGAGATGTCGCGGACGACCTCCTCAGACAGGCCGCGGCGCGCGACGGCGCCCGCCGCGTCCGAGTCGGCCCAGCCGAACTTGTAGCGCTCCAGCCCGTCAAGCTCCGGGTGTGCGATTGTCGTCATGCGGAGATTCCTCCGGACTCGGTGGTGTTCTTGCGGTTATGCACCAGCCCCGGTGCCGTGACATGCGTAGTGCATATCCCGTCGCCGTGGGCAATAGTCGCGAGGCGCTGCACGGGGGTGCCGAGCAGCCGGCTGAATGCCTCTGTCTCGGCCTCGCACAGCTCCGGATACTGCTCGGCCACGTGGGCCACCGGGCAATGATGCTGGCAGAGTTGTTCTCCCCCGCCGGCCGCAGGGGCACCACTGGCACCGGCGGCATATCCGTCGGCCGACAGGGCCTGCGCCAGCGCCTGCACGCGCTCGTGCGGCTCGGCCGCCTCCACGGCAGGCCGGTAACGCCGCTCCAGCTCGGAGATCTGCCGCCGGGCGAACTCGGCCACTGCCGCGGGCCCCGCCGTGTCGGCGATAAACCGAAGCGCGCTGCTGGCCAGGTCGTCGTAGGCGTGCTCGAAGGCACTGCGCCCGGCATCGGTGATAGCGAACAGCTTGGCTGGCCGCCCGCGGCCCCGGTTGCCGTAGGTGCGGGCGATCCGGGTCTCGATCATGCCGTCGGCCAGCAGGTTGTCCAGGTGCCGCCGGACGGCAGCCGGGGTCAGGCCCAGCCGCGCCGACAGCCCGGCCGCGGTGACCGGGCCGTTCTCCAGGATCAGCCGGGCGATCCGGCCGCGGGTACTGCGCTCGGCCCCCGTGCTGGCGGGCTCGGGCAGATGAGATCGCCCGGCGCCGGCGGCACCGGGTCCGGCCGCGCGGGAGCGCGCGTCTGGTGATCCCATGCTTTTCACAACATCATTGTGCCGTAATTCGTTCCTGGTCCGCAATCCGGGGCCCGACACGGCCGTCAGTACCGCGCCGCCAGGCCGCTGAGCTGGGCCGACGGGCCGGGCCCGGGCCGGGCCTGCCGGGTACCGGGACAGCACCGGCCGCCGCTGCCCGCGAGCTGGGATAACACCGCGCAGTCCCGTTATGTTTCGCCTTCTGGCACTTTGTCCGTCACGGCGCCGGCCGGCAGAGGCGCCGGCATGCTGGGAGGATGGCGGTTATGACGGACGCAGCGACGGCCCGGCGGATGTGGACGCTGATCGAGCCGGTCCACGTGGTGACTTATTTCGGGCCGGAGGCCCGGCAGGCGTTCGAGGCCGCCGGCCTGCGCGGGTTCTGGCGGGGCTACTTCGCCGGGCGCGCGGCACCGCTGGGCGCCGTGGACGCACCAGTGATCATCGCGGCGTTCTGCAGTTTCGCGCCGTCCTTCGTGCGCCGGGCGCTGCCGGCGGTCTGGGAGCTGATCACCCCGGCCGAGGCGCTGCGGGTGCGCGAGGCGGGCGCCGTGGCGGCGATCCGCGCGGTCCTCGGCGCGGACACCGCGGCAGGCGCAGCCACCGGGGCACGCCCGGAAGTGCAGGCGGGCTCAGGCGGCGCGGCGGGCGCGGCCGGCCCGGCGCTGGCGGCGGCCGCGGACCTGCTCGCCGAGGCGGCCCGCGACCTGGACCCGACGGGGCGGCCGCTGGCCGCCCCGAACGCGGCGCTGCCGGTGCCGGCTGAGCCGGCCGCCCGGCTGTGGCATGCCGCGACGGTGCTGCGCGAGCATCGCGGGGACGGGCATGTGGCGGCGCTAGTAGCGGCGGGAGTCGATGGCTGCGAGGCCCTGGTGCTGCGGACCGCGGTGGATCAGGCGGCCGTGGCCGGCGGGCCGGACAGCGGCCAGGCCGCCAGCGCCGGCGGGCCAGCCGTCGGCCGGGCGCAGTTCCAGGCGGTGCGCGGCTGGGCCGACCCGGACTGGGACGCGGCGGCCGGGCGGCTGCGTGACCGGGGCTGGCTGGATAACGACCTCGCGGCCACCGCAGCCGGGCTGGCCGTCCACCAGGCCGTCGAGGCCGCGACCGACCTCGCGGCGGCGCGGCCGTGGGCCCGGCTGGGGCCGGAGCGGACTGCCGGACTGGCGGCGGCGCTCACCCCGGTGGCCCGGGCCTGCACGCTGCTGCTGCCCTTCCCGAACCCAGTAGGAGTGCCCCGGGCGGCCGGCCCCACGGCAGCCTCGTGAGTACCCCGGCGCCGCCCTCGCTGGCCGACCTGGCCCAGCCCGCCGCGCTGGCCGACCCATACCCGGTGCTGGCCCGGCTGCGGGAGGCGTCGCCGTTCGCCGCGGCGGAAGGCATGCTCTACGTGACGGGGCGGCACCACGAGATCTCCGCCATCCTGCGCGACCCGCACGTCAGCAGCGACCGGGGCAACTCGGCCCTGGCCGCCAGCGGCGGGCGGCGGGCGGCGCCGACGCGCTCGTTCCTGACGCTCGACCCGCCGGACCACACCCGGCTGCGCGGCCTGGTCGCGCGAGCGTTCACGGCCCGGACCATCGCCCGCCTCGAGCCGCGGATCCGACTGCTGGCCGATGACCTGCTGACCGCCGCGGGCCGCGACGGCGCTCCCGGCGAGCTGGACGTGGTCGAGCAGCTGGCCTATCCGCTGCCGGTCCGGATCATCTCCGAGCTGCTCGGCGTGCCGCCCGGCGACCGGCCGCGGTTCGCGGGCTGGTCGGCCCGGCTCGCCCACGCGCTGCAGCCCCGCCTGGGCGGGGTCACCGGCGAGGCCAGCGGCGAGATCGAGGGCCTGCAGACGGCCCGGTCCGAGTTCGCGGACTACTTCCGGGAGCTGATCGCGCGGCGCCGCCGGGAGCCGGGCGACGACTTGCTGTCCGAGCTGATCCGGGCCGAGGAGGAAGGTCAGCGGCTGGCCGAGGGCGAGCTGATCGCCACCTGCATCCTGCTGCTGGTGGCCGGCCATGAGACGACGGTCAGCCTGATCTCCAACGGCATCCTGGCGCTGCTGCGTCATCCCGCCGAGCTGGCCGCGCTGCGCGCCGACCCGGGCCTGGCCGCCGGGGCGGTCGAGGAGACCCTCCGGTATGACGCGCCGGTGCAGTTCACCTCGCGGGTGGTGCGCGGCGGACTGCACGTCGGGCGGGTGAGCGTGCCGGATGGCGGGATGGTGCTGCTGCTGCTGGCGGCGGCCGGGCGTGACCCGGAGGTCTACGACGATCCCGGCCACTTCGACATCAGGCGCGGCGCGGCGGGGCACCTGGCGTTCGCGGCGGGCCCGCACTTCTGCCTGGGCGCCCCGCTGGCCCGGCTGGAGGGCGCGATCGCCCTGGAGACGTTCGCGGCGCGGGTCCGGGCGCCGGAGCTGACCGAGGGCGGCCTGGTCTACCGGCCGAACATGAACCTGCGCGGGCCGCAGCGCCTGCTGGTCCGCCACGCCGGGATCGGCGCAGCACGCCCGTGCGGTCCGGCTGGCACGGATGGCACGGGCCGCACGGGCGGGACCGGCCAGGGCGGACGCTGAACAGATTGTCGATAGGCCGGCTTAGCCATGTACCTGCACATCGCCTGGCCGACATATTGCTTTGTCGGCATACAGGTATGCCGGCTTGTCGGTCGATCGTCTTCGGACAGTGCTGCTCTCCCCGCCCGCCGGACTATTCCGCCACACGCGTCCCATAACTTCCACAGTGACGGGCCATCGGTTCGCCCTAGATCCACGAATGAGACTCATTATCGATTTCTTGTTCGTCTAGCTCACCGAACTGTCGGCATCTGTCGCTACGCTTATCGAAGAGCTGAAACCGAGGGGTGAAAGTGGCGGATTCCGATGCTGGCCGGGGGTTGAGCTGGTCATTCGACCTAGATTTAGCGGAACTGCTGACCTCAGCCCAGGAGTCCAGCTCGTCCGCCTCGGCAGCCGCCAGCTCTCCCGAGCACCGGGCCTGCCGGGACTGCCCGCCTGGCCTCGATCCCGCGGTGTGGGCCGACCAGGAGCGGCAGCTAGCCGAGGAACGTGAGCTCATCGAGGCCGCAGCGGCAGCAGGAGCCGAGCCGCGCGACCTGGCGGCCGTCATCGCGGACCGCGTTCCGGCCGGGCCCGGCCTGGCGGCGTGGCTGTCCCAGGCTGATCCCGGCCAGTGCTCCGACTGGGACCTGCCCGGCGTCGCTGCCGCGTTCCGCCGCGTCGCCTCCTGGGCGCAGGCCGGCGAGCTAGCCGCCGTGGCCGCCATCAGCTCCCGGGCTGCCGCTCGCGACGACAAAGTCGGGGTGGATGAGGACGGCCGTCCAGCCCGCGTATCTCCCGGTGCGGCCGCCGAGGTGTCGCTGGGCCTGGTCATGTCTCAGACCGCTGCTTCCTGGTGGGCCGACCTGGCCGTGGACCTGCGCTGGAAGCTTCAGGCCACCTGGGGGGCGCTCTCAGCCGGCAACATCGACCTGTCCCGGGCGCGAATGATCGCGGAGGCGCTGGCTGGTCTCGGCGATGACGTGGCCCGCCTCGTCGAGAAGCAGGTGCTGCCGAAGGCCGGCCAGCAGACTCCAGGGCAACTGCGGGGCGCGCTGCGCCGCCTCATCATTACCGCCGACCCTGACGGCGCTGATGAGCGCCGCAAGAACGCTGAGCGACAGGCCCAGGTCAGCCTGTATCCCGACCACGAAGGCACGGCCACGCTGGTCGGTTCCAGCCTGCCCGGCGTTCATGCCGCCGCCGCGATGTCCCGGATCACGGCGCTCGCTCACGCCCTCAAGGCCACCGGTGCGGGCGGCGGCATCGACCTGCTCCGCGCCCAGGTCTTCCTGGGCCTCCTGCTCGGCACGCTGCCCCTGATCCCGCCGCCACCGGACGCTCCGCCCGACCCGCCGCTGCACGACTCACCCGACCCTCGGTCCGGTGGCAGTGCGGCCGACCAGCATCCGGGTGCCAAGCCAACCCGCAGGTCGCCGCCCGACCGGGACCCGGCTTGCTGCTCCGGGCACAGCCATCAGACCGGTCGCCCCAAGACGAGTCCGGCCGGGGGCTTCCCGCTGGAGCCTGACCCGCCGCGGGCCGACCTGACACTGCTCGAGGCTCCGGCTTCCCGCTCAGCGCTGCCGTTGACTCCGGAGGGCACGTCCGCGCCGGGCTCACCGCCGGCAAACCTGCAGCTGCCCTGGCCGCTACCTCCGGCCCGGCCGTGCAGCGGGCCGCCACCTGATCTGCCCCCGCCTGACCCGCTCCCGTCGGTCACGCCCGCGTCCGAGGCAACACCATCTGACCCGCCCCCGCCGCGCGGCTTCGCAGACGAAGCTGACGACGGAGTCGAGCTGCCCTGGGTACCGCTTCCTGGAACCGTCGCTCAGCGGCCGCCCGTCTACGGAAGTCCCCCGAGCCCGGACCGGCGGCCACCCGGCCAGCTGGACCTGACCATCCCGTGGACCGTCCTTACGGGCCAGGCCACCAGCCCGGCACAGCTGAGCCGCCTTGGGCCCATCACCGCCGCGCAGGCGCTGCCCCTGGCTCGGCTCGCTGCTCTTGACCCGCACGCCTCCTGGCGCGTCATCCTGACCAGCCCGGCCGGCCACGCCATGGCCGTGGAGCGGGTCCGCCGCCTGTCGCCCGGGCGGCCCGGCGACACCAGCCGGCCTGCTGCTACCGGCCGGGCCGCTGGGGTCACTGGCCGGGTCACGGTCACCATCCCAGCCGTAGCGCTCGGCCGACCACCGCGGCAGTCCGCTCAACCCGGAAGCGCCGCCGTTGCGGAGACTCGGCCTAAGGAAGTCCAGGCTGAGGAAGTCCGGACTGAGGGTCAGGACGAGGGCATCCGGGCCGCGATCCTGCGCGCGGCCCGGCGGGCAGCAGCACGTGCGGAACAAGCCAGCACGGCCGATTCCGCCGCGCCGGGCGGCTGCGCTCACTCGAACGCGTCGGGGGCGTACCGGCCGTCACCGCGCCTGCGGGAGCTCATCGACGCCCGCGATCAGACCTGCCGCCAGCCGCGCTGCCGGCAGCCCGCCCGGCAGTCGGACCTGGACCACACCGTCCCCTACGACCAGGGCGGCCGGACCTGCAGCTGCAATCTCGGCGCATACTGCCGTACCCACCACCAGATCAAGCAGCAGCCCGGCTGGCAGGTGACCCAGCCCCAGCCTGGTGTCTTCCACCTGACCACCCCGGCCGGACGCACCTACGCGGCCGGCCCGGACATCCACCTCGCTTAGCACCTGACCTGCCGTCGCCTGTCAGGTGCCCGAAGCGTCGAGCTCATCAATCAGGGTGGCGATCTGATCCGGAATGCGCAACGGCAGCATGTGGTCCGCGCCGGGCGCGCCGACAGTCCGGCAGTCCGGGATCCGCCCTGCGATTGCCGCCGCGCTGTCCCTCACCATCGGGTAATCCCGGTCTCCGACGACCATGATCGCTGGCACCCGGATCTGGCCTAGCCGGCCGTAGACGGGAGGATCGGGCCGTTCGAGCTCGCCGACACGGAAAATCGCCTCGACCGCCCCGCGGACCTGGACCTGAGCGGCTTCGTCTGCCCCCGCGGACGCCCAGGTCCGCAGTCCGAGCGACACCAGGCCAGCGCGATTGCCAGCCGTGAGGAGCGCCACGAACTCTGCGACGTACGGGTCGTCCTCCGGCCAGGGATAGTCCTCTACCCCGGGCGCCAGCAGCATCAGCCCGCGAAGCCGTTCGGGGCTGGCCAGTGCGAGCCCGGTAGCCGGTCCGGCGCCGCCGCTGTAGCCGACCACCAGCGCCTCCGCGACGTCGCACCAGTCCAGGACGGCCATGAGGTCGCCGAGCTGGCCATACGGAGACTCCGGCGCCGGCGACCGCCCGAAGCCACGCTGGTCATAACGGACAACCCGATAGCGGAGAGCCAGCCGGGCGAGCAGCGGCAGCCAGATGGAGGAGTCTCCCCATCCTGAGTGCAGCAGCACCAGCGCGCGTCCGGGCGCGTTCCGCTCCTGCTCTATGCCGGGTTCGCGAAGAACACGCGCGGCGCTGCGGGTGCCGGTAATCCACGGCCGATGACGTTACGCTCCGTGACGCGGACAGGGGGAACCGTGGCACGCCATGCGATCGCGAAAGTAACGGCCGGGCAGCCGGGCCAGTCATCAGCCGCCCACCGGGGCCGGGCTGAGACATCGCTGCCGCGGCGGCACCGGGGCGGTGCCTGGCATCCGCTCAGGCCGGCTGATCCCGGCGCCGGACTCTCGTCCAGCCCGGCTGATCCGGCCGCCGGCCCCGCCGCTGATGAGGCCGGGTCGCAGGACAGCGCATTCGTCGCTGCGGCCGGCCCGGACGTGTGGTCAGAACCCTTCTCGCCCCGGGGACGGCGGGCCAGGTCAGCGCACCGGGCCGGTTCCGCTCCGCCAGCTCCGGCTCGTGCGTTAGTCCCGGAGCTGGCACCGGACCTCACCGCTGCGTCGTCGCGGATGCCGGAGCCAGAGCCCGGGCCGGCGCCTGCGTCGGCCAGCATCGCGTCAGCCGCCGAGGCGCTGGCCGCAGCGGAAACCGTCATCGGCGGGCCGCCGGTGTCCGGTGCCATGCTGGATGCGGCCAGGTCAGGCGGCTTCGCGCCCGGCCATGCCCGCCTGCCGGACCTCGGGGCTGACCAGCGCGGCCGGCCAGCCCGGGCCCGGAGCCGAACGGAGGCCGGACCGGAGCCGGCCGGCCCGGCCGCTGAGCGCACGGGCCGCCGCGCGCAGTTCTCGCTGCACTGGATGATGATCTTCTCCGGCTCGCTCGGGCTGTTCCTGCTGCGGTTCCTGGTTCCGTCGCCGGTCGGGCTCGCGAACAACGGCGACGGGACGCGGGTCATGTGCGGGCTGGGGGTCGCCCCGGTCACCGGCGGGCACGTGCGCTACGACGCCTACGCCTATTTCCGCTACGCGCTGTCACCGGGCGCGTGCGGGCGCACGGGGGTGTATGACTCCTCGCAGCACCTGCTGCTGGTGGCGGCCCGCTGGCTGACTCCGGTCCTGGGGCTGTCGGGGACGGTCAACCTGATCGCGCTGGGCGTGCTGATGTGCCTGCTGGCGTCGGCCGCGATCGCGGCCCTGGCCTGCGGGCTGGCGCCGGCGGTGCGCAGCAGGCTGGTGGTGGCCGGGGCGCTGTGGCTGGTGATGGCGGACGCGGCGTTCTTTGACACCTACGCGAGCCCGTACAGCGAGGGCGCCACGCTGATCGGGCTGCTGCTGCTGGCCGCGGGGCTGATCTACCTCGGCCGGGGCGGCTGGGCGTCGGCGGCCGGAATCCTCCTGGCCGGGTCGGGCGCCTACCTGACGATCTTGTCCAAGGAGCAGTACCTGCCGCTGGCCGCGCCGGTCTGCGTCGGCGTGCTGCTGGCGGCGGTCGCGCGGGACCGCCCGCGGGGACGGGGCCGGGTGCTCACCGGCCGGATGGCGGCCGCGGTGCTCGCCATCGGGCTTATCGGCGCCTCCTCGGTGGCCTACGCCCACCAGGACGCCAGCTCGCCCTACACGCGCCAGCTGCACCAGGAGCAGGTCGTGGACGTGATTTTCGGGGACATCGCCAATCAGCCGGGCGCGACTCCGTTTGACGCGCGCACGCTGCGCGCGCTGGGCCTGCCCGATGCGTGGGCGGAGTACTCGGGCAACACGTTCTGGAGCAAGCACTCGGTCTACGACAGCGTGCTGTACCCGCAGTTCGTGGACAAGCTGACGGACGCCAACCTGGCTCGTTACCTGCTCACTCACCCGGTCCAGGCGGTGGAGGCGGCCCAGCACGCGGCGGCGGGCGCGCTGCAGCTGCGCGTGAACTACCTGGGCAACTACGCACCGGGCTCGAACCTGCCGCCGGGGACGCTGGAGGGGCGGGTCGGGATCGTCAGCTCGATCGTCGGAGTGATCCCCGCGCAGCTCGGGCTGTTCTGGCTGATCCCGCTGTGGGCGGCGATGCTCGCGCTGGCGGTGGTGGTGCTGCGGCATCCGCGCAAGGTGCGCTGGCATCATGATGCGGCCGTCGCGGTGATCTGCCTGACGGGCTGCGCGATCGCGGCGTTCATCCCGGCAGCGTTCTTCGCGGGGATCGAGCCGACCCGGCACATGATGGGGATGAACATGGCCACGGCGCTGGCCTTCGCCTTCAGCGCGACGCTGCTGGCCTCGCTGCTGCGATTCGGCCTGGCGCAGGACGGCCGGCCGGCGCAGACGCGGCTGTCGGCGCCGGCCGTGCCCGGCCCGAGGGCGGCGACGGCGACGATGGCCGGCAGTCACGCCCGCGGCTGAGGCACCTGGTCAGGTCAGGAAGCCGCGCAGCAGCGCGCCGGTGCCGGCCAGGTGCTCGGCGACGGCCAGGCCGGCCTGCCGCGCGTCGCCATCCAGGACGGCCATCACGATCGCGGCGTGCTGGACGGCGGTGTGGTCGATGTTGCGCGGCAGCACCGGAATGGCGTTGAGCAGGTCGTTGAGGCGCATCCGCGCATCGGTGCAGGCGGCCAGCAGCAGGCTCGAGCCGGTGAGCTCGGCGATGGTCAGGTGGAACAGGGTGTCGAGCCGCCGGTAGTCCTGCGGGCTGGCCGCGTTCACCTCGGCGAGCCGGGCGAGCAGGATCTGCCGCGGGTCATCGGCTGCTCCTGCGGCGCCGAGCTCGCTGGGCTCGGGGCCGGCGGCGTCCGGCGTGGTCCCGGCCAGCCGGCCGGCCAGGATCTCGGCGGCCCCGGTCTCCACGGCCAGCCGGAAGGTCAGCGCGTCGGCCAGCCGGGCGCCGTCCTCGCGGGCGATGCGGCGTAGCTCGTCCTGGCCGGGCGCCGGCGGGGTCCAGGTGACGAAGGTGCCGCCGAACCGGCCCCGGCGGGAGCTGACGTACCCGGCGCGCTGCAGCTCGCTCAGGGCCTCGCGCAGGGTCAGCCGGCTGATGCCGAGCTGGACGGCAAGGTGGCGCTCGGGCGGGAACCGCTCGCCGTTCGCCACCATGCCGAGCTTGATGACGGCCAGCAGCCGCTCGACGGTCTCCTCGAAGGCGTTGCCCTGCCGGACCGGCCGCAGCACCCCCGCCAGGTCCACGCGGCCCGGGATGTCACCCACCGTCACCGCCTCCGGCCGGCCCGGGGCAGCGCGCGGGCAGCACAATCCGGCAGGCGGGTCCCGGCCGCCCGCCTGCCGGAAGCTGTGCGGCCCAGCTGACGAATCTGGCGCCAGGGCCTTGACATCAGCGCCGGTCCGTCCATCATTGGTCTGATATTAGACCATTCGTTTTCCCCGTTACCAGCCTCACCTTGCCAGCCCCCGAGACACTGGGAGTAAGCCGTGGCGGTCAACGACCACGCTCCATCCTCCTCGTCACCGATGACCACCGACGAGGAGAAACTTCACCAGCTCGGCTATGCGCAGGAGCTGCGCCGGCGGATGTCGGGATTCTCGAACTTCGCCGTCTCGTTCACGATCATCTCGATCCTGTCCGGCTGCCTGACCCTGTACGGGTTCGGGATGAACACCGGCGGCCCGCCGGTGATCGTCTGGGGCTGGCCGTTCGTCGGGGTCATGACACTGTTCGTCGGCCTGTCCATGGCCGAGGTCTGCTCCAGCTACCCGACGGCGGGCGGGCTGTACTACTGGGCGGCCAAGCTGGCCCAGACCAACGGCGCCGCCTGGGCCTGGTTCACCGGCTGGTTCAACTTCCTGGGCCAGGTCGCGGTGACGGCCGGCATCGACTTCGGGTGCGCCCTGTTCATCAGCGCCTTCCTGGACCTGCAGTGGAACTTCTCGGCCTCGGCGCCGCACGTGGTCCTGGTCTACGCGATCGTGCTCGCCCTGCACGGCGCCCTCAACCAGTTCGGGGTCCGCCTGGTCGCGCTGCTGAATGACGTGAGCGTGTGGTGGCACATCGTCGGCGTGCTGATCATCGTCGGGGTGCTGGCCTTCTCGCCGTCGCATCACCGGCCGGCCAGCCAGGTCTTCGGGCACCTGGTCAACAACACCGGCTTCAGCAGCTCGCTGTACGTGGTGCTGATCGGCCTGCTGCTGGCCCAGTACACCTTCACCGGCTATGACGCCTCCGCCCACATGACCGAGGAAACCCACGACGCGGCGCGCAGCGGCCCGCGCGGCATCGTGATGTCGATCGTGGTGTCGCTGTTCGCAGGCTGGATCCTGCTGATCGGGGTCACCTTCGCCATCCAGAACTACGCGGGCGAGGCCACCTCGGCCACCGGCGTCCCGCCGGCCCAGATCTTCATCGACGCGCTCGGCGCCACCGGCGGCAAGCTGCTGCTGCTGATCGCGATCGGCGCCCAGCTGTTCTGCGGCATGTCCTCGGTGACCGCCAACTCGCGGATGATCTACGCCTTCTCCCGCGACGGCGCGCTGCCCGGCTCGGCATTCTGGCACCGGGTGAACAAGCGCACCCGGACCCCGACCAACGCCATCTGGCTGGCGGCCGGGTTTGCCTTCGTGCTCGGCCTGCCGTACCTGTGGAACTACGCCGCCTACGCCGCGGTGACGTCCATCGCGGTCATCGGCCTGTACATCGCCTACGTGATGCCCACGTTCCTGCGGCTGCGCCTGGGCGACAACTTCCAGCGCGGGCCCTGGCACCTGGGCCGGTGGAGCAAGCCGATCGGGATCATCGCGGTGACCTGGGTCGCGATCATCACGATCCTGTTCATGCTGCCGCAGCTCAGCCCGATCACCTGGAGCACGTTCAACTACACCGTGGTGGCCGTGGTCGTGGTGCTCGGCTTCGCCGGCATCTACTGGCTGGTCTCGGCCCGCAAGTGGTTCACCGGGCCGCGGGTCCAGGGCTCGGCCGAGGAACTGGCCGCGATCGAGCACGAGCTAGCGACCTAGACCGGCATAACCTCAGTCGTCACGCTAGTCACAATCAGCACGGGTCAGGACAGGAGATTCATGCCGCTCTACCGGGGCCACGGCCCGTACAGCCAGCAGCGCGGGATGCTGAGCCTGGAGCAGTTGCGGGTCGAGGTGGAGGGGCGCGAGATCGACACCGTCGTGCTGGCCTTCACCGACATGCAGGGCCGCCTGCAGGGCAAGCGGCTGGCGGGCGAGTTCTTCCTCGACGAGGTGGCGCAGAACTTCTCCGAGGGCTGCAACTACCTGCTCGCGGTGGACGTGGACATGAACACCGTCGACGGCTACGCCATGTCCTCGTGGGAGAGCGGCTACGGCGACTTCGTGCTCCGGCCCGACCTGGCCACGCTGCGCCGGATGCCCTGGCATCCGGCGACGGCGCTGGTGATAGCTGACCTGACCTGGCTGGACGGCTCGCCGGTGGCCGCCTCGCCCCGGCAGATCCTGCAGCGCCAGGTGCAGCGGATGGCCGACCGGGGCTGGACCCCGCTGGCCGGCACCGAGCTGGAGTTCGTGGTCTACTCCGACACCTACGAGCAGGCGGCGCAGCGGGGCTACCGGGACCTGACCCCGGCCAACCAGTACAACGTCGACTACTCGATCATGGGCACCTCGCGGGTCGAGCCGCTGCTGCGCCGGATCCGCAACAGCATGTCCGAGGCCGGGATGTACGTCGAGTCGGCCAAGGGCGAGTGCAACCTCGGCCAGCACGAGATCGCCTTCCGCTTCACCGACGTGGTCGCCACCTGCGATAACCACTCGATCTACAAGACCGGGGCGAAGGAGATCGCCGCGCAGGAGGGCATGAGCATCACGTTCATGGCCAAGCCCAACGCCCGCGAGGGCAACTCCTGCCACATTCACCTGTCCGTCCGCGACGACGACGGCCGCCCGGTGCTGGCCGGCGACGGCCCGCACGGCATGTCCAAGGCCGGCGAGCACTTCCTGGCCGGCCAGCTGGCCGCGATGCGCGAGCTCACCCTGTGCTACGCGCCCAACATCAACTCCTACAAGCGCTACGTGCCCGGCAGCTTCGCGCCCACGGCCGTGCGCTGGGGGGTCGACAACCGCACCTGCGCGCTGCGGCTGGTCGGCCACGGCTCCTCGCTGCGCCCGGAGAACCGCACCCCCGGCGGCGACGTGAACCCGTACCTGGCCGTGGCCGCGATGATCGCCGCCGGGCTGCACGGCATCGATAACGAGCTGCCGCTGGAGCCGGCCTGCACCGGCAGCGCCTACGCCGATGACAGCGTCCGCGTTCCGCATACGCTGCGTGATGCGCTGGAGCTGTGGCAGGCCAGCCCGGTCGCCGCGGCCGCCTTCGGCGACGAGGTCATCGCGCATTACGCCAACTACGCGCGCGTCGAGCTCGCCGCCTATGACGCGGCCGTGACCGACTGGGAACTGCAGCGCTGCTTCGAGCGGCTGTAGTCAGAACCTTTTTCCGAACGGATCTTTGCCCGTCTCTAGCTGGAAACGAGTCATGCCTGAAGTTGCGCAGTACACCGTCATCAACCCGGCCACCGAGCAACCGGTCCGCAGTGTCGAGCTGACGACCGCCGAGGGCGCTGACGCGGCGGTGGCACGGGCCGCCGCGGCGCAGGCGGCCTGGCGCGACGTGGCGCCTGGTGACCGGGCCCGGCTGCTGCGCCGGTTCGCCGCCGAGGTGGACGCGCATGTCGGCGAGCTGGCCGCGCTGGAAGTGGCCGGCTCGGGCCATCCCGTCGGGCAGGCCACCTGGGAGGCCGGGCAGGTCCGCGACGTGCTGGAGTACTACGCCGCGGCGCCGGAGCGGCTGACCGGCCGGCAGATCCCGGTGCCCGGCGGCCTGGATGTCACCTTCCACGAGCCGCTGGGCGTGGTCGGCCTCATCGTGCCGTGGAACTTCCCGATGCCGATCCTGTCCTGGGGCCTGGCCCCCGCGCTGGCGGCCGGCAACACCGTGGTGGTCAAGCCCGCCGAGATCACCCCGCTGACCGCGATGCGGATCGGCGAGCTAGCGCTGGCCGCGGGGCTGCCCGAGAACGTGCTGCAGGTGCTGCCGGGCAAGGGCAGCGTGGTCGGCCAGCGGCTGGTCGATCACCCGGCGGTCCGGAAGATCGTCTTCACCGGGTCCACCGAGGTCGGCCGGCAGATCATGGCCGGCTGCGCCCAGACGGTGAAGCGGGTCACCCTGGAACTGGGCGGCAAGAGCGCCAACATCGTGTTCGCCGACAGCGACCTGGAGCGGGCGGCCGCCGCCGCGCCCGGCGGCGTGTTCGACAACGCCGGCCAGGACTGCTGCGCCCGGTCCCGGATCCTGGTCCAGGCCAGCGTGTTCGACCGGTTCATGGAACTGCTGGAGCCCGCCGTCGCCGCGGTCCGGGTCGGCGACCCGGCGGACGCTCAGACGCAGATGGGGCCGCTGATCACCGCGGCGCACCGGGACCGGGTGGCCGCCTACGTGCCCGACGGCACGCCCGTGGCCTTCCGCGGCAGCGCGCCGGACGGGCCCGGGTTCTGGTATCCGCCGACTGTGCTCGCCCCGGCCGACTCCAGCTCGCCGGCCTTCACGGAGGAGGTCTTCGGGCCGGTGGTCACCGTCACGCCGTTCACCGACGAGGCCGATGCGATCGCCATCGCCAACGACACGCCCTACGGGCTGTCCGGCTCGATCTGGACCAGCAATGTGGGCCGGGCGATCCGGGTGTCACGGGCGGTGGAGACCGGCAACCTGTCGGTCAACTCGCATTCCTCCGTGCGGTACTGGACCCCGTTCGGCGGGTTCAAGCAGTCCGGGCTGGGGCGGGAGCTGGGGCCTGATGCCCTGGACTCCTTCACGGACGTCAAGAATGTGTTCATCTCAACTGAGGAGTCATGAGCGTGGATCGGCTCACGGACCGCGTGGCGGTCATCACCGGGGCGGGCAGCGGCATCGGGCTGGCCAGCGCCCGGCGGCTGGCATCCGAGGGCGCCCGGGTGGTGGCCGTGGACATCGACGAGCGGGCCGGCAAGGCCGCCGCCGACGAGGTGGGCGGGCTCTTCCTGGCCGCCGACGTGGCCAGCGAGGACCAGGTCAGGGGCCTGTTCGACGAGGTCGTACGGCAGCTGGGCCGCGTCGACATCGCGTTCAACAACGCCGGCATCTCGCCGCCCGAGGACGACTCGATCCTGACCACCGGCATCGAGGCCTGGCGGCGGGTCCAGGAGGTCAACCTGACCTCGGTGTACCTGTGCTGCAAGTACGTCATCCCGCACATGCAGCGGCAGGGCAAGGGCTCGATCATCAACACCGCCTCGTTCGTGGCCGTGCTGGGCGCCGCTACCTCGCAGATCTCCTACACCGCCTCGAAGGGCGGGGTGCTGGCCATGACCCGCGAGCTGGGCGTGCAGTTCGCCCGCGAGGGCATCCGGGTCAACGCGCTGTGCCCGGGCCCGGTCAGCACGCCGCTGCTGCAGGAGTTGTTCGCCAAGGACCCGGAGCGGGCCGCCCGGCGGCTGGTGCACGTGCCGATGGGCCGGTTCGGCGAGCCGGCGGAGATCGCGGCCGCGGTGGCGTTCCTGGCCAGCGACGACTCCTCGTTCATGACCGCGTCCTCTTTCCTGGTCGACGGAGGCATCAGCGGTGCCTATGTGACACCTTTTTGACGTCCTCCCCGGCCTGAAGGCCGGGGATTCCTGCCGCGCCGCTCATGCGGCACCTCTGAAAGCAACTGGCGTCCGTCCGCCTTCACCACCAGCCTGAAAGCCGGCGCACCAGCAGACACTTAGGTAGCCTGCTACCCGATAGGAGGCGGCGACATGGGTGAAAGCTGGGATCAGCCGGGCGGGATGCCGGTCATCGGCATCAGCGCCTACCGCGAGCAGGCCCGCTGGGGTACCTGGGACCTGCCCGCCGTGCTGCTGCCGGAGCGCTACGCGCTGCGGGTCGCGCAGGCGGGCGCCATCCCGGTTCTGCTGCCGCCGCTGGCCGGCATCGAGACCGTGGCCGGGCGGCTGGACGGCCTGGTGCTGTCCGGCGGCGGGGACATCGACCCGGCCCGCTACGGCGCGCAACGCGACCCGAACTGCGGGGCACCGCGCGCCGACCGCGACGAGGCCGAGCTGGCGCTGCTCGGCGCCGCGCTGCAGCGCGGGCTGCCGGTGCTGGGCATCTGCCGCGGCATGCAGGTGATGAATGTCGCCCTGGGCGGCACCCTGCACCAGCACCTGCCCGACGTCGTCGGCCATGACGGGCACTCCCCCGTCCCCGACGGCTACGGCGCGCACGAGGTCAGCGTCGCGCCGGGCAGCCGCCTGGCCTCGATCCTGAACCGCACCGACCTGACCGATCACCTGCCGGTGGTGGTGCCGACCCATCACCACCAGGCAGTGGACCGGCTGGGCGGCGGGCTGGCCGCGACGGCCTGGGCCACCGACGGCACCATCGAGGCCGCCGAGCTGGACCCGGCCCGGCACCCGTTCGCGGTGGCCGTGCAATGGCATCCCGAGGCGGGCGATGACCTGAGCCTGTTCCGGGCCCTGGTCGCCGCGGCGCGCAGGACGGAGCCCGTCTCGGCCTAGCAGGCCCGGCCCCTGGTGACAGCGGATTAGCTGATCGTTAGCCTTGCCTGCCATGACCGATGATGCGCCCCGCGATGACGCGGCCCCCGACCAGCAGGACACCAAGACCGCCGGCAAGGCCCAGGAACCGCGTGACGACCTGGTGGTCACCCGGCACGAGATCACGGTCGACGGGGCGCCGCTGCGGTACACGGTGACCGCGGGCCGCATCGTGCTGCGCAAGGAGCAGGTCGCCGACGAGGCATTCACCGGCAACAAGGCCACCGCCGAGGTGTTCGTCGTGGCCTACACCCTGGACGACGCCGACCCGGTCAGCCGGCCGGTCACCTTCGCCTTCAACGGCGGCCCCGGCTCCTCCAGCGTCTGGCTGCACCTCGGGCTGCTCGGCCCGCGCCGGGTGCTGATGGGCGACGCCGGCGAACTGGCCCCGCCGCCCTACGGGCTGGGCGACAACCCGCAGACCCTGCTGCGCCACTCCGACCTGGTGTTCATCGACCCGGTCTCGACCGGGTTCTCCCGCGCGGTCGACGGCGGCAAGCCGGGCGAGTTCCACGGGTTCACCGGGGACATCGAGTCGGTCGGCGAGGTAATCCGGCTGTGGACCACCCGCGGCGACCGGTGGATGTCGCCCAAGTACCTGTGCGGCGAGTCCTACGGGACCACCCGCGCCGCCGCGCTGGCCCGGCACCTGCAGGAGCGGTACGGGATGTACCTCAACGGCCTGATGCTGGTCTCCTGCTACCTGGACGGCGGCACCGCCGAGTTCAACGACGGCAACGACGATGCCTACGTCTACTACCTGCCCACCTACGCGGCCATCGCGCACTACCACGGCCTGCACGGCGACCGGCCGCTGCGCGAGGTGCTGGACGAGGCCGAGGAGTACGCGGCCGGCGGCTACCTGTGGGCCCTGGGCCGGGGATCGCGGCTCAGCCCGGCCGAGCGGGCCGCAGCGATCGAGCGGGTCGCGGCGCTGACCGGGCTGTCGGAGGACTACGTGGACCGGGTCAACCTGCGGCCCGAGCACATCCGCTTCTTCACTGAGCTGCTGCGCTCCCGGCGGCAGACGGTCGGCCGCATCGACGGGCGGTTCACCGGCTGGGAGGCGGACTACGGCAAGGAGCAGTGGAGCAGCGACCCGTCCATCGACGCCATCACCGGCCCGTACGCCGCGGCCCTGAACCACTACGTGCGGGGCGAGCTGGAGTACCGCAGCGACCTGCCCTATGAGGTGCTGACCAGCCGGGTGCACCCGTGGTCGTACAAGGAATTCGAGGGCGCGCACCTGTACGTGGCCGACAAGCTGGCCGCGGCAATGCGCACCAACCCGCACATGCGGGTGCATGTGGACTGCGGCTATTACGACGGGGCGACCCCGTACTTCGCCGCCGAGCACACCTTCGCCCACCTGGCCATCCCGGCCGAGCTGGCGGCCAACATCGAGTTCAGCTACTTCGAGGCCGGTCACATGATGTACGTGCACGAGCCCAGCCGCGTCGAGCAGGCCGGGCAGCTGAGCCGCTTCGTGACCGGCTAGGTGCTGCCGAGGCGGGCCAGGATGGCGGGCAGCTCGGGCGGGACGAACGGCTCGCCCGAGGCGATCAGCTCGCCGATCGCCCACCACCGGTGCGCGGTGACGGTGGCCCGCTCCGCCTCATCCAGGCCGTCCAGGCTGACCGGAACCGGGCCGGCGCGCAGCACGTAGTACTCCTCGTCCTGCCGGTAGCGCCGGCCGTCGTAGCTGAACTCGGCGGTCCGGCGCCACACCGGCGGCCCGAGCTCGGCCGGCCCGGCGCGGATCCCGGACTCCTCGCCCAGCTCGCGGGCCGCGGCCTGGGCGAGGGACTCGCCCGGATCGGCGCCGCCGCCGATGGTGAACCAGAACCGGTAATCGGGGACCGCGGGATCGAAGCCCTGCAGTAGCAGCACGCGGCCGGCCGGGTCCAGGACCAGGACGCGGCCGGCCCGCCGCGGAGTCGGTGGGACGAGCACCCGGACAGGATGCCACGCCCGCCGGACATAGCGGGCCGGCCCGGCCGGCGCGGTCACGGCGCGGCGACCCTAGACTCGCCTGCGTGAGCAGCGCTCCGGCCGTCGAGATCCGCGGCCTGGTCAAGAGATACGCGGGCACGCCCGTGGTGGACGGGCTGTCGCTGACCGCCGGGCGCGCGCAGGTCACCGCAATCCTGGGACCGAACGGCGCCGGCAAGACCACCACCATCGAGACGTGCGAGGGCTTCCGGCGGCCCGACGGCGGCACTGTCGCGGTGCTCGGCCTCGACCCGGTCCGCGACGCCCGCGAGCTGCGCCCCCGGGTCGGGGTGATGCTGCAGTCCGGCGGCATCCCGCCGGCCGTGCGGGCCGCGGAGTACCTGCGCACCCAGGCGCGCTTCTACGCCAGCCCGCTGGATCCCGGCCCGCTGCTGGACCAGCTGGGCCTGAGCGCCAGCGCGCGGACGCCGTACCGGCGGCTGTCCGGCGGCCAGCAGCAGCGGCTGTCCCTGGCCGCCGCCGTGGTCGGCCGGCCGGAGCTGGTATTCCTGGACGAGCCGACCGCCGGGCTGGACCCGCAGGCCCGGCACGCGACCTGGGAGCTGATCGAGGGCCTGCGCGCGGCCGGCACCACTGTGATCCTGGCCACGCATTACATGGAGGAAGCCGAGCGGCTGGCCGACCACGTCGTGATCGTCGACCACGGGCAGCTGGCGGTGGCCGGCACACTCGCGGAGCTGTGCGGGTCCACCGGGCAGCTGCGGTTCCGGGCCGAGCCGGGGCTGGACACCGACGCCCTGGTGGCGGCGCTGCCGGCGGGCAGCCGGGCCAAGGAGTCGCCGGCCGGGCACTACGTGGTCGAGGTCCTGGACGGCGTCAACCCGCGGCTGGTGGCCGCCGTCACGGCCTGGTGCGCCGAGCACGGCATCCTGGCTCAGAGCCTGCAGATCGAGAGCCGCACCCTGGAGGATGTCTTCCTCGAGCTGACCGGACGGGAGCTGCGATCGTGACCGGGCTGACCGGATCCGCGGGCTGGCCGGCCCCGGCGCCCGGCGCCGCGCCGCTGCCGCGGATGGTCACCGCGCAGGCGGCCATGGAGCTGCGGATGCTGCTGCGCAACGGCGAGCAGCTGCTGCTGACGCTGATCATCCCGGTCCTGCTGCTGCTCGCCTTCGGCCACGAGCCGCTGGTCGCCATCCGCGGCAGCCGGATCGACTTCGTGGTGCCCGGCATCCTGGCCCTGGCCGTGCTGTCGACGGCGTTCACCAGCCAGGCCATCGCGACCGGATTCGAGCGCCGGTACGGCGTGCTCAAGCGGCTGGGCGCCACGCCGCTGTCGCGCACCGGGCTGATCAGCGCCAAGACGCTCACCGTGCTGGCCGTCGAGGCCCTGCAGTTCATCGTGATCGCGGGCATCGGCGCGGCGCTGGGCTGGCGGCCGCAGGCCAGCGCGGCCGGCGTCGCGGCCGCGATCGCCCTGGTGCTGGCCGCGACGGCGGCCTTCAGCGGGCTGGCGCTGCTGCTGGCCGGCACGCTGCGGGCCGAGGCGACGCTGGCCGGGGCCAACCTGCTGTACCTGATCATGCTGGGGATCGGCGGGGTCGTGTTCCCGCTGACCCGGTTCCCGGCGGGCATCCAGCCGGCGCTGAAACTGCTGCCGGCCGGGGCCCTGGCCGACGGGCTGCGCGCCACCCTCGCGCACGGCGCCGCCCTGCCGGCCCGCGACCTGCTGGTCCTGCTGGCCTGGGCGGTCGTGGCCATCGCGGCGGCCGCGCGCACTTTCCGCTGGGAGTAGGCCCGTTCCCGCCCGCCCGGCCCCGCCCGCCCGGCCACCTGGCCGGGCGCCCGGCGGGCGGCCGCGCGCTGCTCCTACGATGGGGGTCGTGTCCGGCCCTCTTGCCTCCCCCGGCCCGGCCGCCGTGCCCGGCGTCGCCGCGCGCCGTGCGGCCGCGGGCTGGCGCAGCTGGCTCCGGGCCGGCGCGGGCGCGGTGCTGGCGCCCAGCCCGGCCGCGATGCGGCGGCTGGCGCTGGCCGGCATCATTGCCTCGGTGGCGATCATCGTGACCGGCGCCGCGGTCCGGCTCAGCCAGTCCGGCCTGGGCTGCCCCGACTGGCCGCGGTGCACCGCCCACGACCTGACGGCCGGCAGCGACCGGGGTGAGTCGCTGGTGCACCAGTGGATCGAGTTCGGCAACCGCCTGGTGACCATCGCGATCTTCGTGATCGCGGCGGTAGTCAGCGTCGCCGCCTGGCGGTTCCGGCCGGGGCCCGGCGCGGGCCGGCGGCGGGACCTGGTCTGGCTGGCCGCCGCGCAGCCCGGCGCCATCGTGGCGCAGGCCGTGCTGGGCGGCATCGTGGTGCTGACCAAGCTCAATCCCGGCTGGGTGTCCGTGCACTTCCTGGCCTCCATGGCGCTGGTCGCGGCGGCCGTGGCGCTGTATGTCCGGTGCCAGGAGGGCACCGGGCCGGGCCGTCCGCTGGTCCCCCGGCTGGTGCGCGGGTTCGCCCTCGGCGTCGTGGCGGCCGTGGGGCTGATGATGACCGCGGGCACGGTGGTGACCGGGACCGGCCCGCTGGCCGGGGCCGCGGACGTGCCCCGGTACCCGCTGCCGCAGGCTGGCGTGACGCAGCTGCACGCCGACATCGGCTGGTTCCTGGGCGCGCTGCTGGTCGGGCTGATCATCTCCATGCGGCTGACCGCGGCGCCGCGCCGTGCCGTCCGGCTGGGCTGGCTGCTGGCCGGCCTGATCCTGGCCCAGGGCGTGGTCGGCTACGCGCAGTACTTCAGCGGGCTGCCGGCCGGGCTGGTGTGGGTGCACGAGACGGGCGCGGCCTGCATCTGGGTCACCGCCTTGCTGCTGCCCTTCGCGCTGCGCGAGCGGGCGGCCCGGCCCGGGCCGGCCGAGGCGGCCCCGGCTCGCGCGCCCGCCGAGAGCGGCGCATAGCGGCGGGAAGAGCGGAAGAATTGGCCCCGGCCGCGGGTTCCTGTCTCGGGATCCGCGACGGCTTCACCTACGGTTCACGGCCGCGCGAAGGTTAGCGGGGAACTGGCAGGGATAGGGTTTTTCTGATGTCCGCTAACTACTGAGGGGGCCTGAGCCAACGTGAGCAGCGAGACGCCCGCGACGCTGGAGTGGTCACAGACAGACAAGCGCGCGGTGGACCTGATCCGCGTGCTGGCCATGGACGCCGTCCAGAAGGCCGGCAGCGGCCATCCGGGTACGGCCATGAGCCTGGCTCCCGCCGCGTACATGCTGTTCCAGAACATCATGCGGCACGACCCGGCCGACGCCGGCTGGCAGGGCCGGGACCGGTTCGTGCTGTCCTGCGGCCATTCCAGCCTGACCCTGTACATCCAGGACTACCTGTCGGGCTACGGGCTGACCCTCGATGACCTGAAGGCGCTGCGGACCTGGGGCAGCCGGACACCCGGCCACCCCGAGCACTGGCTGACGCCGGGCGTGGAGGCCACCACCGGCCCGCTGGGCCAGGGCATCGGCATGGCCGTGGGCATGGCCATGGCCGCCCGCCGGGAGCGCGGCCTGCTCGACCCGGACGCCGAGCCCGGCCACAGCCCGTTTGATCACCACATCTACGTGTTCTGCTCCGACGGGGACCTCGAGGAGGGCATCAGCCACGAGGTCTGCTCGCTGGCCGGGCATCAGCAGCTCAGCAACCTGATCGTGCTCTACGACGACAACTCGATTTCCATCGAGGACGACACCAACATCGCCAAGTCCGAGGACACATGCGCCCGGTATGAGGCCTATGGCTTTTATGTCCAGCGCGTCGACTGGCGGCACGAGACCGGCTACGCCGAGGACGCCGACGCCCTGTACCAGGCCTTCCAGAACGCCCGCGCGCACACCGCCGGGCCGTCACTGATCTCGCTGAAGACGATCATCGGCTGGCCCGCGCCGCACAAGCAGAACACCGGCGCCGCGCACGGCTCGGCGCTCGGCGCGGACGAGGTCGCCGCGACCAAGGAGATCCTGGGCTTCGACCCGGCGGTCGACTTCCCGGTCGAGGACGAGGTGGTGGCGCACGCCCGCCGGGTCGCCGACCGCGGCAAGCAGCTGCGCGCGGCCTGGGAGGAGCGGTTCGACGCCTGGGCGCAGGCCTACCCGGACCGGGCCGCCCTGCTGGACCGGCTGGCCGCCCGGCGGCTGCCGGGCGGCTGGGCCAGCGTGCTGCCGGAGTTCGAGCCCAGCGCCAAGGGCGTCTCCACCCGGGCCGCCTCGGGCCAGGTGCTGGCCGCGCTGGCCCCGGTGCTGCCCGAGCTGTGGGGCGGGTCGGCCGACCTGGCCGGCAGCAACGACACCACGATGAAGGGCGAGCCGTCCTTTATCCCCACCGAGCACCAGACCGAGATGTTCCCCGGCAACCCCTACGGCCGCACGCTGCACTTCGGGATCCGCGAGCACGGCATGGGCGCCATCCTGAACGGGATCTCGCTGCACGGGCTGACCCGGCCCTACGGCGGCACGTTCCTGGTGTTCAGCGACTACATGCGGGGCGCTGTGCGGCTCGCGGCGCTGATGAAGCAGCCCAGCACGTTCGTCTGGACGCACGACTCGATCGGCCTCGGCGAGGACGGGCCGACGCACCAGCCGGTCGAGACCCTGTGGGCGCTGCGCGCCATCCCCGGCCTGGATATCGTCCGTCCGGCCGACGGTAACGAGACCGCCGTTGCCTGGCAGACCATCCTGGAGCACACCGACCGGCCCGCGGGCCTGGTCCTGACCCGCCAGAACGTCCCGGTGTTCGACCGCTCCGGCGGCCAGCTGGGCAGCGCGGCCGGCACGGCCCGCGGCGGCTACGTGCTGGCCGAGGCCGACGGCGGCGCCCCCGAGGTCATCCTCATCGGCACCGGCAGCGAGGTGCAGATCGCGCTGGCCTCGCGGGAGACGCTGCAGGCCCGCGGCGTGCCCACCCGGGTGGTGTCGATGCCGTGCGTCGAGTGGTTCACCGAGCAGGACCAGGGCTACCGGGAGTCCGTGCTGCCGCCGGCCGTGCGGGCCCGGGTCAGCGTCGAGGCCGGCATCGCGCTCGGCTGGCGGCAGTTCACCGGTGACCTGGGCGACAGCGTCAGCCTTGAGCATTTCGGCGCGTCGGCCGACTATCAGAAGTTGTACGAGGAATTCGGCATCACCGACGAGCACCTGACCGAGCTGGCCCTGGCCAGCTGGGAGCGGGCGCGGGGGTCATCAGAGGCCACCGGCCCGGTCCCCGGCGCGCCGCGGCAGGATGCGCCACCGCAGTCCGGCCCGGACGCCAGCTAGCGAGCGCGACGAAGGAGAGGCAGTCATGACACAGGCTGAGGACAGGCTCGGACAGCTGAGCGCGCAGGGCGTGGCGGTCTGGCTCGACGACATCAGCCGGGAGCGGCTGAACAATGGCAACCTGGCCGCGCTGATGCGCGACTTCCACGTGGTGGGCGTGACCTCCAACCCGACGATCTTCGCCAGCGCCATGTCCAAGGGCAGCGCCTACGACGAGCAGCTGCGCGACCTGGGCGTGCGCGGGGTCACGGTCGACGAGGCCGCGCGCACGGTGACCACCTACGACATCCGGTGGGCGTGTGACGTGCTGCGGCCGGCCTACGACGCCTCCGGCGGCGTGGACGGCCGGGTATCGATCGAGGTGGACCCGCGGCTGGCCCGCGACACGGCCAAGACGATCGCCGAGGCCCGGGCGCTGTGGTGGCTGGTGGACCGGCCCAACCTGTTCATCAAGATCCCGGCGACCCGCGAGGGGCTGCCCGCCATCACCCGGGCGCTGTCGGAGGGCATCAGCGTCAACGTCACGCTGATCTTCTCGCTGGAGCGCTACGGCGAGGTCATCGACGCGTTCATGGCTGGCCTGGAAGCCGCCTCCGATGAGCACATCACGAACCTCGCCTCGGTGGCCTCGTTCTTCGTCAGCCGGGTCGACACCGAGGTCGACCAGCGGCTGGAGAAGATCGGCACCCCCGAGGCGCTGGCCCTGCGCGGCCAGGCGGCCGTCGCCAACGCGCGGCTGGCCTACGAGCTGTTCGAGCGCAAGAACGACACCGCCCGGTGGCGGGCGCTGGAGGCGCGCGGGGCCAGGCCGCAGCGGCCGCTGTGGGCCTCCACCAGCACCAAGAACCCCGAGTACTCCGACACCCTGTACGTCACCGAGCTGGTCGCGCCGGGCGTGGTGAACACCATGCCGGAGGCGACCATCCGCGATGTCGCCGACCACGGCGTGATCCGCGGCGACACCGTCCGCGGCAGCTACCCCGAGGCGCAGGCCTACTTCGAGAAGCTGGCGGCCGCCGGGGTCAGCTACGGCGAGGTGGTGCAGACGCTGGAGGACGAGGGCGTCGACAAGTTCGCCGCCTCCTGGAACCAGCTGCTGGAGACGATCAAGACCGGCCTGGACAAGCCCGGGCGCCAGTAATGGCCACGACCGCACCAGTCAGTTTCGGAGGACCTGAATGATCCCTAATCCGCTCCGCGACCCGCGCGACCGGCGGATCCCCAGGGTCGCCGGCCCGTGCGTGCTCGTCCTGTTCGGCGTGACGGGCGACCTGGCCAGCAAGAAGCTGCTTCCGGCCATCTACGACCTGGCCAACCGGGGGCTGCTGCCGCCGGGCTTCTCGCTGGTCGGCTTCGCCCGCCGGGACTGGGCGCACCAGGACTTCGCCAAGGTCACCCACGACGCGGTCAAGGCGCACGCGCGGACCCCGTTCCGCGAGGAGGTCTGGCAGCAGCTGCAGGAGGGCGTCCGCTTCGTGCCTGGCGAGTTCGCCGACGACGACGCCTTCGACCGGCTGGCCGAGACCGTCGCGCAGCTGGACCTGGAGCGCGGCACCGGCGGCAACTACGCCTTCTACCTGTCAGTGCCGCCCAAGGCGTTCCCGCAGGTCGTCCAGCAGCTGAAGCGCTCGGGCCTGTCCACGCCGCCGGAGACCGACGGCCATAAGCCCTGGCGCCGGGTGGTCATCGAGAAGCCCTTCGGGCATGACCTGGCCAGCGCCCGCGAGCTCAACGACATGCTCAGCGCGGTGTTCCCGCCGCACGCGGTGTTCCGGATCGACCACTACCTGGGCAAGGAGACGGTCCAGAACCTGCTGGCCCTGCGGTTCGCCAACTCGCTGTTCGAGCCGATCTGGAACCGCGGCTACGTCGACCACGTCCAGATCACCATGGCCGAGGACATCGGCATCGGCGGCCGGGCCGGCTACTACGACGGCATCGGCGCCGCCCGCGACGTCATCCAGAACCACCTGCTGCAGCTCCTGGCGCTCACCGCGATGGAGGAGCCGGTCTCCTTCTCGGCCAACTCGCTGCGGGCGGAGAAGGAGAAGGTGCTGTCGGCCGTCAAGATCCCCGAGGACCTGGCCGTCGGCACCGCCCGCGGCCAGTACTCGGCCGGCTGGCAGGGCGGCATCGAGGTGCCCGGCTTCCTGGAGGAGGACGGCATCGCCCCGGACTCGGTGACCGAGACCTACGCGGCGGTGCGGCTGACCATCGACACCAGGCGCTGGGCGGGGGTGCCGTTCTACCTGCGCACCGGCAAGCGGCTGCCGTCGCGGATGACGGAGATCGCGGTCATGTTCCAGCGGGCTCCGCACCTGCCGTTCGCTGCCACCGATACCGAGGAGCTGGGCCAGAACGCCCTGGTCATCCGGGTGCAGCCGGACGAGGGCGTGACGCTCAGGTTCGGCTCCAAGGTGCCCGGCTCGGCCATGGAGGTCCGGGACGTGAACATGGACTTCGCCTACGGCGAGTCGTTCACCGAGTCCAGCCCCGAGGCCTACGAGCGGCTGCTGCTCGACGTGCTCATCGGCGACCCGCCGCTGTTCCCGCGCCAGGAAGAGGTCGAGCTGTCCTGGGAGATCCTCGACCCGGTCGAGGAGTTCTGGGCCAGCCACGACAAGCCGGAGCAGTACCCGGCCGGCACCCAGGGCCCGCCGGGAGCGGACGCGCTGCTGGCCCGCGACGGCCGCGCCTGGCGCCGGCTGTAGTCACTTCGACCCGGAAGAAGCCCCGAATGATCATCGATCTGACCGACACCACCACCGGCGAGGTGCGCGGCGCCCTGACCAAGGCCAGGGACCAGCTGGGCGGCCCCACCACCGGCGTGGTGCTCAACCTGATCATCATGACCGACGAGTCCCGCCAGCATGACGCGATGCGGGCTGCCACCCAGGCCGGCCGTGAGCACCCGTGCCGGATGCTCGCGGTGATCAGCCGCGGCGCGGGCGGGCCGTCCCGGCTGGACGCCGAGATCCGGTCGGGCGACGGCGCGGCCGGCCAGACCGTGCTGCTGCGCATGTACGGGCCGATGAGCCTGCACCCCGACTCGGTCGTCATGCCGCTGCTGGTCCCCGACACCCCGGTGGTCACCTGGTGGCCGGGCGACGGGCCGGACGCGCCGGCCAGCGAGCCGCTGGGCGCGCTGGCGCAGCGCCGGGTCACCGACTCGGCATCCTCGGGCAACTGCGGCATCACGCTGGCCACGCTGGCGGCGGCCTACCGGCCCGGTGACACCGACCTGGCCTGGACCAGGGCCACGCCCTGGCGGTCGCTGCTGGCCGCCACCGTGGACCAGACCGACGACATCATCTACGGCGGCACCGTCGCGGCGGAGACCAACAACCCCACCGCCGACCTGCTGGCCGGCTGGCTGTCCAGCCGGCTGAAGGTGCCGTTCCGCCGGGAGATCTCCGACGGGCCCGGCATCACCGGGGTGGCGTTCACGGTCGATGACGGCGAGATCATCATGAGCCGCCCCGACGGCCGGGTCGCGACCCTCAGCCGGCCCGGTCAGCCTGACCGGCACGTGGCGCTGCACCGGCGCGACACCGCCGAGCTGCTGGCTGAGGAACTGCGCCGGCTGAACCCGGACGAGGTCTACGGGGAGACGCTGTCGGCGACCTGCGCCCTGGCCGAAGGGCGGTAGCGCCATCAGCGCCCCGCAGGTGCTGGTGCACCGTGACGCCGAGCTGCTGGCCAGGGCGGTGGCCGCGCGGCTGGTCACCCGGCTGGTCGATGCCTGCGCGGGCGGCGCCGCCGCCTCGGTGGTGCTGACCGGCGGCCGGATCGGCACCCGGGTGCTGGCCGAGCTGGCCGCGGCGCCGGCCCGCGATGCCATCGACTGGCGGCGGGTGGACATCTGGTGGGGCGATGAGCGGTTCCTGCCGTCCGGGGACCCCGAGCGCAACGAGACCGGTGCCCGCGAGGCGCTGCTGGACCACATCGACATCACTCCGGCGCGGGTGCACCCGATGCCCGCCTCGGACGGGCCGGACGGCGACAGCCCGGAGGCGGCCGCCGACCGGTACGCGGCCGAGCTGCGGGCGGCGGCGCGGCCCGAGGACCACGGCGCGGTGCCGTCGTTCGACGTGCTGCTGCTGGGCATCGGCCCGGACGCGCACGTCGCGTCGCTGTTCCCCGGGCTGCCCGCCAACTACGAGCTGGAGCGCACCGTGGTGGCCGTGCGCGGCGCGCCCAAGCCACCGCCTACCCGGCTCAGCCTGACCCGCCCGGCCATCGCCGCCGCCCGCGATGTGTGGATCATCGCCTCGGGTGACGACAAGGCGCCCGCGGTCCGGCTGGCGCTGTCCGGCGGCGGGCCGGTCCAGGTGCCGGCGGCAGGCGCGCGCGGCCGCCAGCAGACGCTATTCCTGCTGGACCGGGCGGCTGCCGCGCAGGTGCCCGCGGCGCTGGGGCGGATTGCCTCGCCCTAGGCGCCCGCCACTGTGATCTGACCGATATAGGCGCCACGGTCCGTTACCCGCGATTTGCCGCGGGTGCCCTGGCTAGGATCACCGCATGCCCCTTGCCCCGCGCCCGCGCGGCCGGCGTGATCATCTCGTGGTGTGCGGCGGCGACTCGCTGGCCTTCCGGATGGTGGAGGAGCTGACCATCCGCTACGGCGAGCGGGTCACGGTGATCCTGCGCTCGGCTAAGCACAGCCACGGGCCGCAGCTGGCCCAGCTGCCCGGCGTGCGGATCCTGGAGCGCCCGGAGGCCGACCGGCAGGCGCTGCTGGACGCGGGCCTGGCCAGCGCCCGCGGGCTGGCCCTGCTGGAGCAGGACGACCTGGGCAACTTCCACGCCGGGCTGCGGGCCCAGGAGATCAACCCGGACCTGCGCCTGGTGATCGCGATCTTCAACACCCGGCTGGGCGAGCGGATCCGGACCTTCTTCACCGACTGCGCCGTGCTGTCGGAGTCCGCCATGGCCGCCCCGTCGTTCGTGGCGGCGGCGCTGGGCGAGCCCGCGCCGAGCCATGTCCGGCTGGCGGGCCGCACCCTCTACGTGGCGCGGCGGGAGGACGTCAGCGCCGGCCACATCGTCTGCGGGCTGGCCGCCGCGGCCGACGCCGGCGAGCCGGACCTGCGCCCGGCCGCCGAGGCCAGTGCCGGGCTGGTGCTGGCGGTGGCGGACGGCGCGCCGCGCAACCCCCTGGAGCGGCAGCGGCGCAATCCGCTGCGGGCCGTGGCGCGGCTGGCCCGGTCACTGTTCGGGCACCGGATCGGCGCTGCCTTCGGCGCCCTGCTGGGCGTGCTGGTGCTGGGCTTCGTGCTGCTGGCCACCGCCGGGCATTTCTCGGTGCCGAATGCGCTGTACCTGACTTTCCTGGACGCGGCCGGCACCGCGGTCACCAGCCCGAGACTGTCGGGCGCGGAGAAACTGGCCCAGTTCCTGCTGACCTTTGACGGCATGGCGTTCCTGCCGCTGGTCACCGCGGCGGTGGTGGGCGCCCGGCTGACCGGCTCGGTGGCCGGCGCTGACCGGCCGGTCACCGATCACGTGATCGTGGCGGGCCTGGGCAACGTCGGCACCCGGATCGTCGGCGCGCTGCACGACCTGGGCATCGACGTGGTGTGCGTGGACAAGAGCGAGGACGCCGCCGGGCTGGCCATGGCCCGGCGGCTGGGCCTGAAGGTGGTCATCGGCGAGACCCACCGGGAGGAGACGCTGCGGGCCGCCGGCATCGACAGCTGCCAGGCCCTGGTCTCGGCCACCAACAGCGACATCGTGAACCTGGAGACCGCGCTGCACGCCCGCGCGCTGGCCGAGTCACCGCGCATCGTCGTCCGGCTCTATGACGACGACCTGGCCCGGCGGGTCCAGCAGACCATCAGCAACACCATCTCCCGCTCGGTGTCCTACCTGGCGGCCCCGGTCTTCGCCGCCGCCATGCTCGACCACCAGGTGCTGCGCAGCATCGCCGTCGGACGGCACGTGCTGGTCATCGCGGACGTAGCGGTCGGCACCGGCGCGGAACTGGCCGGGCGGGTGCTCGGCGAGGTGCACGACCGGGCCACCATCCGGGTCATCGGCCTGCGCCGCCCGGCCGCGACCGCGGTCGACTGGTCCCCCGGCCAGGACCACCGGCTGGCCGCCCGGGACCGGATCATCGTCCTGGCCACCCGGGCCGGCCTGGGCAGCGTGCTGCGGCGGGCCGCTGCCCCGGCCGCGCTGGCCGATCAGCCGTAGCGGGAGGCCGCCGCACAACTGTGCGGAGGGCAGAAACTGGGCCTCCCCAAAGGCGGTAGCCAGAGTTACCCTCTAGACAGATCTTCTGCCTGGTTCTGGTGGGCCAGGTGTGAAGACACGGGAAGGCTACGAATGGCCGTTTTCGTACTCCGAGCGACGGACTGCTCGTCTCCGGCATCCGGGTATCTGCTGCCCGGCCGGCCCGCCGCCCTGGTCAGGCCATCAGTTCTGCCCTGCCTATCCGAGTGTTCGCCCGGCTCCGGGCTAGTTGCGCGCGGCCGCGGCGGCATCCCCCCTCAGGAGGAAAGCTAGTGAGCACTACCGATGACACTCCGGCTACCGCGCCGGGCCCGGTCGCCCAGGCAATTGGCGGCATTGCCGATCCCGCTCCGCTCGGCCTTGCCGCGTTCGCGCTGACCACCTTCCTGCTGTCAGCGGTCAACGCCGGCTGGGCGGGCAGTTCTACCGGCAGCGCCTGGCTCGGCTACGCCTTGGCCTACGGCGGCCTGTGCCAGCTGCTGGCCGGCATGTGGGAGTTCCGCAACCGGAACGTATTCGGCTCGACGGCCTTCTCCACCTACGGCGGCTTCTGGATCGGCCTCGGGCTGTGGGCGCTGCTGGTCGCCCCGCATGCCACCTCCGCCTCGGCGGCCGACCATGACCTGGGCTGGATCCTGCTGGCCTTCGCCATCTTCAACACCTACATGCTGATCTTCTCCACCCAGGTGAACGCCGCGGTCTTCACCGTCTTCCTGACCCTGGAGCTGACCGAGATCATCCTGTTCATCGGGAACTTCGCCGGCAACACCAGCATCGTCAAGGTCGGCGGCGTCGTCGGCATCATCACCGCCGTGGCGGCCTGGTACGCCTCGGCGGCCGGGGTCATCAACGGGATGAAGGGCACGGTCGTGCTGCCCGTCGGCAGGCCGCTGATGAGCATGGGCCGCAGCGCCGCCTGACGGCCGGGACCGGACGGGGTCATCGGGTGAGCCCGGGGGCAGCTGCCTCCGGGCTCACGCGTTCCCGGCCCCGGCGGGACGCGGATAGCGTAGTGATGTGGATCTACACGAACGCCGTCAGATCGACATGGCCCAGCAGGTCGCGGCGCGGGTGAAAGCCCGGGCCCGGCCCTGGCGGTCGATCATCGCGCTGGCCCTGGCCTGCTGCGCCTTCGCGGCGGCGGAGTACGGGCGGCACGGCCGCGGGCTGGACACCGTCACCCGCGATGCGCTGAAGTACTGCGGCGCGGCGGCCTTCTTCCTGTTCGCCACGGCGGCGGTCTTCGGCCTGTCCGGCCAGGTCCGGACCTGGGTGCGGCCGCTGATCGGAGCCGCGCACGCCGGCGTCGCCCGGTACGCGCTGGTGCTGGCGGGCATCTTCACCGCCCTGGTCCTCACGCTCAACCTGGCCACCGTCCCGGTCGGCCAGCTGGTGCTGGGCGGGGCCGTGACCGGCGTGCTGCTCGGCATCGCCGCGCAGCAGTCGCTGGCCAACCTCTTCGCCGGGATGGTCCTGCTGTTCGCCCGGCCATTCCGGGTAGGTGACCGGGTGCGGCTGCGGGCCGGGGCGCTGTTCGGCATCCTGGAGGGCACCGTCACGGACATCAGCATCACCTACGTCCGCCTGGAGACCGCCGAGGGCGTCCTGTTCGTGCCTAATTCCCAGGCGCTGGCGGCGGTGGTCGGGCCGGTCCCGGCCGACTCTGCGGCTCCCCCGGTCAGCGACCCCGGTGCCGCGCGGGCGGCCGCCTCGGACGGCCACGCGAGCCAGCTGGACCACATCGAGGCGAGCCCGGGCGGCCGGCATCCGCTGACGTGACGCCGGCCGGCCGGGCCTGATGCAGCGGCTGCTGCCGCCCGCTGCTAGTGGCTCGCCTCGTACTTGGCGATGACCTGGGCCGGGATCCGGCCGCGATCGCTCACCTTGATGCCACTGCGCTTCGCCCACGCCCGGATGTCCGCGCTGCGCTGGCGGTGCGCCGCCGTCCGGCGCTTCGGGCGGCCGACCCGCCCGGTGACCCGGCGGGCCTTGTCGGCGAACCGCGTCAGCACCTCGTCGAACTTCTGACTGTGCTTCTCGCAGAGGTCAATCTCATAGTCCCGGCCGTCAAGGCTGAACGCACGCGTCATGTGCTCGCCGTCCGGAATCTCTTTCGAGTCATAGTCACACGCGAATGTGACGGAGACCTTCTGTGCCACTTGCGTATCCCCCTTCCCCCGCCGTAAATGTATCCCCAGGTGCCTCAGCATAGTAAACGGTACGACCGCAACATTCTGTTCCCGCATTGTGGCAGGTCAGGACGCGGAGAAGGAGTGGAGGCAAGCAGCAGGCGCCGGCTGGCACCGGTTATTGGCTCAGCGCGAGTGCCGCGCGCTGCCCGAGCCGGGCGGCGCGTGCCCGTAGTCGCGCTCCGCGCTATCGGCATAGTTGTCCGGCCATCCGTGCGGCTCGGAATGCCCGCCGGAATCCGCCCCGGACCACGAGTCATACGGCGGCGCGTGATCCGCCGATGGCCGCCGTCCGCCGCCCGGAAGATAGTCAGGCTCGGCATCCGGCGGATAGTCCCGCGACCCGCCGCCGGGCAGATAACCAGAGTCAGCCGGCAGATAGGCCGTATCACTGCGCGGATAGTCACGATCACTGCCACCCGGATATTCGGGCTCACCATCGTCGTGATAACCGGCGCCGGGCGGCCCGTAAGCCGGATCCGCGGGCGGATAGCCGGGCTCGGCCCGGCCGGAGTGCGGGGCGTCGCGGCCGTAGGGCGGCCGGGCGGCTGCTCCGTGGTCGGTGCTTCCGCTGTCCGGCGGCCCGTACCGGCCGTAGGGATCGTTCCGCTCGGTATACCCGGCGTCGTGGTAGCCGGCTGCCGGGTCGTCGGTGAAGCCCAGCCCGAGCGGATCGGCCGGGTCAACCTCGACCGGAGAGCGGCTGTCGGCGGCGTACCCGCCCGCGGAATGCCGGTCGGCGCGGGACAGGTCCGGGGCCGGCAGGTCGGGCAGCGGCGGCCCGGCGGCGTACCCGCCCGCCGACCCGGAGAACTCCGGCTCGCGGTGCCCGGAGTCGGGGTAACCAGGCTCGCGGGGGCCCGGCCGGGCGGGGTAACCGGGCTCAGCCGGGTGGGCCGACCCGGCGGAGTAGGCGGGCTCGGCCGGGTAGCCCGGCTCGGCCGGGTAGGCGGGCTCGGCCGGGTAGGCGGGCTCGGCCGGGTAGGCAGGCTCGGCCGGGTAGGCAGGCTCAGCCGGGTAGGCAGGCCCCGCCGGGCCGTGGCTGCCCGGTGCCCCGCCGGGGCCGCCGCGCAGGGTATCGACCATCCGGGCCATGTCATCGACCGGCAGCCGGAAGGTCCCGGTGCACCGGCCGCCCTGCCAGATGCTGAACACGGCCACGCCGGTGTCGCCGTACCAGCTGACCCGCATGCTGCGAGAACTGCCCCTGACGTCGAAAAACACCTGACCGAGGCGAGGCAGGGGGGCTGCGTCGAACGACGACATGCGGTCTATGGTGACCTGAACGATACGGACTTGTCCAGTTAATGATCACTTGCCGTGACACGTACCCCGGTGACCGTGACGCGCGCCCCGGTGAGAAGCCGGGGCAAATTCGCCATCCCGCCTGCGCGACGCCCATGGGGGATGGCATCATTGTCTGGCGGCCGGGACTTGACGCGGTGCGGCCATGAGCACGCGAGTCCTCCCGCGATCCACCCAGGGAACACCACAGCTTTGTCATGCGTTGTGCCATGCGACGGGGCGAATGCCTCCATCGCACGAAAACCACATCGCACGACAAACTATGCGTCCAGGGCGCCCGCATACTCCGCTTGGCAGGAATATACGGCAACCTGGTTGAGGAGAGTTAATCATGTCTGAGGTACGTCGTCAGGCCGCCCTGATGCAACGGCCGAACTGGGGCTGGCAGGATGACGCCGCGTGCCGCGGTCGTGATGTCGTCCTTTTCTTCGGCCCGGACGGCGAGCGCCAGCCGGAGCGGGACATCCGCGAGCGGCAGGCCAAGGCCCTGTGCGCCTCCTGCCCGGTGCGCTCGGAGTGCCTGAGCTACGCGCTGAGCAGGCCGGAGAAGTACGGCACCTGGGGCGCCCTGAACGAGGATGAGCGAGCCTCGGAGCGCCGCCGCCGGATGCGCCGCGCCAACGCGGCCTGAGCCAGCCGCGCCAGCTTGTCCCGGCCCCGCCACCTGGTGGCGGGGCCGGATCTTTTTCTGCCCGGCCGGCCTGGCCGGATACCCGGCGCTGATAATGGGCATATGGTCTGCAGCGCATGCCGGGAACAACTCCATGAGGACTGTCCGGGCCGGTCATGGTGTGACTGCCAGCACCAGCCGCCCCGCCAGCCCGCCGAGCCGCTTCAGGGCTGGGTTCGGCAGGGCTGATGAGGGTACCGGTGTCATCGGCCGGGCCGGAATAGGCTCGGCCATCCGCTAGTTGCGTCACATGTCCGAGCATCGCGGCATGGAGGTCCTATTGTGACTTTCGCGACAGAGCGTGCAGTTCCGTTTTTTTCGCCCTACTGTGGATATGAAGTCCTTCTGCACGGTACGGCGGAGGCCAGCGGGCTGCCTGGCGGCACGCGGGCTCAGACGCTAGGCTGTGCCGGATCTCGTGCCGTGACCGAAGTACCCGCCGAGTCAGGAGCGACCGCGTGAACGCCGCCGACGCCCGGCAGACCTGGCTGGGGCTGCCCCGCCAGGCTTCATCCGCGCCGTCTCCCGCGAAGTCCGCGCTGGAGAAGCTGGCTGCCGACGCCGCCGAGGCCCTGGCCGGCGCTCCGGCCCAGGACGTCATCGCCTGGGCGGCGGAGACCTTCGGCGGCCGGCTGTGCATCACCTCGTCGATGACCGACGCGGTGATCATCCACCTGGCCTCCCAGCAGGTCCCGAACATCGACGTGCTGTTCCTGGACACCGGCTATCACTTCGCCGAGACCATCGGGACCCGCGATGCCGTGCAGGCCGTCTATCCGGTCAACCTGATCAACGTCACGCCGCCGACCACGGTGGATGAGCAGGACACCGAGCTCGGCCCGCGGCTCTACAGCCGCAACCCTGACCTGTGCTGCTACCTGCGCAAGGTCGTGCCGCTGGAGCAGGCACTCGGCCCCTACGACGCCTGGATCACCGGCGTCCGCCGGGAGGAGACCGAGTCCCGCAGCGACACCGGGGCCGTCATGTGGGATCCCCGCCGCGAGATGATCAAGGTCAACCCGATCGTGGAATGGTCCCAGCAGGAGGTCGACGAGTACATCGCGGCCAATAACGTGCTGGTCAACCCGCTGGTTGACGACGGCTACCCGTCGATCGGCTGCCGTACCTGCACCGCCAAGGTGGAGGCAGGCGCCGACCCGCGCAGCGGCCGCTGGGCCGGCCAGGGCAAGACCGAGTGCGGCATCCACCTCTAAGGAGCGGGCCGCACCCGACCCACGAGGTCACCAACCAGGTTCGCCCGCTGGCGGGGCACGACGTCGCCGCCGACCCGGCGCTGCTGTCCGCCGTCGAGCGCGAGGGTGCCGCCTGGGTCACCGCTGAGCTGCACGAGCTCGGGCCGCTGGCGGGCGCCCCGCAGACCCAGGAGCTGGCCCGGCTGGCTAACACCTGTCCCCCGGTGCTGCGCGCCTTCGACCAGCTCGGCAACCGGATCGACGAGGTGGAGTTTCACCCGGCCTGGCATCAGCTGATGGACACCGCTATCCGCTACGGGATGCACGCCGCCCCCTGGGCCGACCCCCGGCCGGGGGCGCACGTGGCCCGGGCGGCCAAGTTCTACGTCTGGACCCAGGCCGAGGCCGGCCACGGCTGCCCGGTGTCGATGACCTACGCGGTAGTCCCGGCGCTGCGCCACAACGGCGACCTGGCCGCGGCCTTCGAGCCGCTGCTGACCACGCTGGACTACCAGCCGGGCCTGACCGTCCCGCAGGGCAAGGCCGGGCTGCTGGCAGGCATGGGGATGACCGAGAAGCAGGGCGGCTCTGACGTGCGGGCCACCACCACCCGGGCCGCGCCCGACGGCGCCGGGGGCTATGTGCTGACCGGCCACAAGTGGTTCTGCTCGGCCCCGATGTGCGACCTGTTCCTGGTCCTGGCGCAGGCCCCGGAGGGGCTCAGCTGCTTCCTGCTGCCCCGGGTGCTGCCCGATGGCACCCGCAACGCCATGCGGCTGCAGCGGCTCAAGGACAAGCTGGGCAACCGCTCCAACGCCTCGGCCGAGGTCGAGTTCGACGGGGCGGCGGCCTGGCTGGTGGGCGAGCCCGGCCGCGGGGTGGCGACGATCATCGAGATGGTGACCGCCACCCGGCTGGACTGCGTGCTGGGCAGCGCCGCCCAGATGCGCCAGGCGTGCGTCACCGCCGCGGCCTACGCCCGCGTCCGGCAGGCGTTCGGCAAAACCCTGCTCGACCACCCGCTGATGGAAAGCGTGATCGCCGACCTGACCCTGGAATCGGAGGCGGCGACCGTGCTGGCGATGCGGCTGGCCGGGGCGGCCGACCGGGCGGCCCGCGGCGACGCCGGCGAGGCGGACCTGCTGCGGCTGGCACTGCCGGCGGCCAAGTTCTGGGTGTGCAAGCGGGCGCCGATGGTGGCCGGCGAGGCCCTGGAGTGCCTGGGCGGCAACGGCTACGTGGAGGACTCGCAGCTGCCGCGGCTGTACCGGGACGCGCCGCTGAACTCGATCTGGGAAGGCTCGGGCAACGTCACCGCGCTGGACGTCCTGCGGGCCCTGACCCGCCGGCCGGAAGCGGCCGGGCAGGTGCTGGCCGAGATCGACGCGGCCGCCGGGGCCGACCGGCGGCTGGACGCCGCCGCGGGAGCGCTGCGGCGAGACCTGGCCGGGCTGCCCGGCGCCGGGCCTGCGGGCTACGGAGCCCGGCGGCTGGCCGGCCAGCTCGCCGTGGCCCTGCAGGCCGCGCTGCTGACCCGCTTCTCGCCCGGCCCGGTGGCGGAGGCGTTCTGCGCCTCCCGGCTCGATCCCGCCGCCCCCGGCGGCCCCGGAGCCCCGTTCGGCACGCTGCCGGACGGGCTGGCGCTGGACGAGGTGCTGGCGCGATCACTAGTGCCCGCCCCCCGGTAAAGTCTGCGGATGCATCAGTGGCCCGGAACTGCCTACCCGCTCGGCGCCACCTGGGATGGGTCGGGGACGAACTTCGCCCTGTTCTCCGAGGTCGCCGAGCGGGTCGAGCTGTGCCTGTACGAGGGCGAGGAGGGCCAGTCCGGCGAGAGCCGGGTCGAGCTGACTGAGGTCGACGGCTTCGTCTGGCACTGCTACCTGCCCGGCACCGGCCCCGGCCAGCGCTACGCCTACCGGGTGCACGGGCCGTATGACCCCGGCCGGGGCCAGCGCTGCAACCCGGCCAAGCTGCTGCTGGACCCCTACGGCAAGGCGGTCGAGGGCGGGCTGCGGTGGGATCCGGCGCTGTTTTCCTACCAGCCCGGCGATCCGGCGACGGTGAACACCGTCGACAGCGCGCCGTACATGCCGCGCAGCGTGGTGATCAACCCGTACTTCGACTGGGCCGACGACCGGCAGCCGCGCACCCCCTACCACGAGACCCTGATCTACGAGGCGCACGTGCGCGGCCTGACGCTGCGCAACCCCGAGGTGCCGCATGAGCTGCGCGGCAGCTATGCGGGACTGACGTCCCCGCCGGTGCTCGAGCACCTGACCCGGCTCGGCGTGACGGCCGTGGAGCTGATGCCGGTGCACCAGTTCGTGCCCGAGCAGCCGCTGGTGCAGCGCGGGCTGACCAACTACTGGGGCTACAACACCATCGGGTTCTTCGCGCCGCACAAGGCCTACTCCGCCGCCCCCGAGCCGCACGGCCAGGTGGCCGAGTTCAAGGCCATGGTCAAGGCGCTGCACGGGGCCGGGATCGAGGTGATCCTCGACGTGGTCTACAACCACACCGCCGAGGGCGGGGCACTGGGCCCGACCCTGTCCTTCCGCGGCATCGACAACGCCGCCTACTACCAGCTCGACGCCGACCACCCGGCCAGCTACCTGGATTACACCGGGTGCGGTAACAGCCTGAACGTCCGGCACCCGCATGCGCTGCAGCTGATCATGGACTCGCTGCGGTACTGGGTGCTGGAGATGCACGTCGACGGCTTCCGGTTCGACCTGGCCTCGGCGCTCGCCCGCGAGCTGCATCAGGTGGACCGGCTGGCCACGTTCTTCGAGCTGGTCCAGCAGGACCCCGTCGTGTCCCAGGTCAAGCTGATCGCCGAGCCCTGGGATGTCGGCGAGGGCGGCTACCAGGTGGGCAAGTTCCCGCCGCTGTGGTCGGAGTGGAACGGCAAGTACCGCGACACCGTCCGGGACTTCTGGCGCGGCCAGCCCGCCAGCCTGCCGGAGTTCGCCTCCCGGCTGACCGGCTCCAGCGACCTGTACGAGACCAGCGCCCGGCGGCCGGTCGCCTCGGTCAACTTCGTCACCTGCCATGACGGGTTCACGCTGGCCGACCTGGTCAGCTACAACGGCAAGCACAACGAGGCCAACGGCGAGGGCAACCGGGACGGCACTGACGACAACCGGTCCTGGAACTGCGGCACCGAGGGGCCGGCCGACGACCAGGCGACCGGCGAGCTCCGCGCCCGGCAGGTCCGCAATTTCCTGGTCACGCTGTTCTGCTCGCAGGGCGTGCCGATGCTGGCAGCCGGCGATGAGCTGGGCCGCACCCAGCAGGGCAACAACAACGCCTACTGCCAGGACAACGAGATCTCCTGGGTCGACTGGGAGGGCGCCAGCAAGCACGCCGACGTGCTGGAGTTCACCCGCATGCTGGCCGAGCTGCGCCGGGCTCACCCGGTGTTCCGGCGGCGCCGCTTCTTCAGCGGCCAGCTGGAGGCGACCTCGGGACTGCGCGACATCATCTGGCTGGCGCCCTCGGGCCAGCAGATGACCGAGAGCGACTGGCGGGACGGGCAGGCCAAGTCGGTCGGGGTGTTCCTGAACGGCGAGGCGATCACCGAGCCGGGGCCGCGCGGCGACGTGGTGCGCGACGACTCGTTCCTGCTGCTGTTCAACGCCCGGGCCGAGCCGGTCGCCTTCCGGCTGCCGCAGGCCGGCTTCCCCGCGGGCTGGCAGGTGGTGGCCGATACCTCCGCGGCGGCCGCGGCGGCGGCGCCGCGGGTCCTGGCGGCCGCCGCGCAGGCGGACGTGGCGGGCCGGACCGTGCTGGTGCTGCAGGCCGTCAGCGGCTAGCACCCGCCGTGGCCAGCTGCGGCCGGCGGCCGGCGCCTGCGGCCGCTAGCGCGGGCGGGTGGCCATGGTCGTGCTGATCAGGACCAGGGCGAAGGTCGTCAGGCCGACCAGGCCGTGCACGGCCACGATCTTGGCCGGGAAATGCTGCTCGGCGCCGCGGGCGTGCTTACCGCCCCGGCCGACCAGCCACCGGGTCAGCATCACGAAGCCGAGCATCGCCGAGACCGCCAGCACGCCGAACCCGCACCAGGCAAAAGTGGTGTCGTGCGTCAGCATGAAGGCGATCCAGAAGGTCAGCCCCGCAGTGGCCAGGACGGGATGCGCGAAGATCAGCGCCGCCGGGAAGACGGTGATGCGGGTGGCCTGCTGGCGCAGCCCGCCGTGCGAGAGCCAGATGCCTAACAGGTATAACCCGAAGCACGCGGTCCCGGCCCAGATAGCCAGGGCAACGACCTCCACGCGCCTCGCCTCGCTCCCTTTTCGCACCCGTTTGCACGGCGTCCTGCGCACATCCTGCCTTACCGAATCGGGATAACGCCATGCAATCCCATAAGCAATATCAGAATGAGCCTCTGATATCCCCTCACGCCCTCCTTTCTTCCCATCTGATCTCACCAATCTCACCGGCCACGCCGGGCGCGCGGGGCGCTGCCGGCGGCAGTAGCCCGATCTGATTCACTGCTGGCGTGCAGCTGATCTATCGCGCGCCCGCTCCGCCGGACCCGCCGGACCCGCCGGACCCGCCGGACCCGCCGGACCCGCCGGACGGGACCGCCGACGCGGAGCTGCTGGCCGGCCTGTACGCCTACCCGGCGGAGCCAGCCGGCGGCGCATGGGTCCGGGCCAACATGATCGAGAGCGCGGACGGTGCCGCCGAGCTGGCCGGGCGGTCCGGCGGGCTGGGCGGGCCGGCGGACCGGCAGCTGTTCCAGCTGCTCCGGGCGCTGGCTGACGTCGTCGTGGTGGGCGCTGGCACGGCCCGCGCCGAGGGCTACGGCCCGGCCCGGCCGGCCGCGGCCCTGCCCGCCGGCCTGGCCGGGCTGCTGCGCGCCGGCCGCCCGGCGGCCCCGCCGATCGCGGTGATCAGCGCCAGCCTGGACCTGGACCCGGACTCCCGGCTGATCGCCGGCGCCGCGCCGGACTCCCGCACCATCGTGCTGACCACCGAGGCAGCGCCTGCCCCGCGCCGGGCGGCCCTGGCCCGCCGGGCCGAAGTCATCACCGCCGGGCGCGAGCACGTCTCCGCGCGCGACGCGGTGACGACGCTGGCCGGCCGCGGGCACCGGCGGATCCTGACGGAGGGCGGGCCGCGGCTGCTGGCCCAGATCGCAGCAGGCGGCCTGCTCGATGACCTGTGCCTGACCATCAGCCCGGTGCTGGCGGGCGGCGGCGCCCGGCGGA
>DASXDJ010000044.1:0-1904 GCA_036490755.1 Streptosporangiaceae bacterium | reverse complement strand
GGTCACGCTGGGCAGCCGCTGCAGCTCGGCCACGACCGGCCGGAGCGGATGCCGCCGGTGCAGGTCATCGGTCCGGTAGGTGAGGACCACGGCGATGCGCTCGCGGTGCAGGACCCGGCTCAGGAACGTCACCAGGTCCCGCGTCGAACGGTCCGCCCAGTGCATGTCCTCCAGGACGAGCAGGACCGGCCCGGCGGCGGCCAGGTCGGCCAGCATGCTGAGCACCGCGCCGAACAGCTGCTGCTGGGCCATCCCCGGCTGCTCCGCGCTGTCGGGCCCGCCGGGCTGCCCGTCCGGCAGCAGCCGCGACAGCACCGGGCGGGCCGCCACGGCGTCGCGCACCGCCGCCCCGGTGGCGGCGCTCCGCAGCGCGTCGGCCAGCGGCAGGTAGGGCACGGTGTCGGCCAGCTCCGCGCAGTGGCCGGTCAGCAGCGTGAAGCCGCGCCGCCCGGCCACGCCCGTGAGCTCGCTGACCAGCCGCGTCTTGCCCACGCCGGCGTCACCGCTGACGAGGACGACCACCGGCCGCCCGGCCTCCGCCTCCCCCAGCAGCTCGGTCAGGCGGCCGAGTTCGGCGGCCCGCCCGACGAGGGGCGGCCGCGACACGCTCTGCTGGCTACCAACCGGCTGGCTATCTGGCACACCTCAATTATCACCGCCGTGTCAGACAGTTTTCAGCGAGCGGGTTCCCGGGCCCGGCCGGCGCCCCTGGCCAGGGCGCGGGCGTTCCACTTCAGCGCCCCGGCAAAGTCCCGCGCCCGCTCCCCCGCCGAGTAGTCCGGCCGGGCGGCCAGCTGGGCGGCGGCCAGGTCGAGATCCTGGCCGGCCGCCTCCAGCACGGCCGAGAAGTCACGCCGTACCGGCGCGCACAGGTCATACCCGGCGAAACGATGGATTCCGGGGAACAGCGGCTTGTACAGCCGGGCCCGCTCGTGCAGCCCCGAGGAATGCGACATCGGGTTCTTCGGCCGGTCGCGGATGTAGCCGGGCAGCAGGTCGGCGAAGGCCTCGCGGAGGATCCACTTCTCCTGGCCGTCGCGGACCTTGAGGTCCATGGGCAGCGCCAGCGCCAGCTCGACCAGGGCCGGGTCCAGGAACGGCACCCGGGCCTCGACCCCGTGGCCCATGCTGGTCCGGTCGACGCGCTGCAGCTCGGTGCGGGCCAGGTTCCTGATCTTGTGCAGGAACAGCCGCCGGGCCTGGTCCGGGCTGGCCCGGTGGTACATCGCGTAGCCGCCGAACAGCTCGTCGGAGCCGTCGCCGGTGAGCACGACCTTGACCCCGGCGTCGGCGACCCGGCGGAAGAGCGGGACGCTGACGACGGCGTTGATGATGTCGCCGTACTCGGTGAGCTCGGACATCTCGATCGCGGCGCGGATCTCCGCGCGGCCGATCCGGCGCGGGGCGAGCTCCACGACCTCGTGCCGGACGCCCAGCTCGGCGCACAGGCGGCGGGCGTAGCGCAGGTCATCGCTGCCCGGCGCGCCGATCGTGAAGGCGACGCAGTCGGGGTGCATCTGGGCAACGTGCAGCAGCGTCAGCGAGCTGTCCAGCCCGCCGGACAGGATCACGCCGACGGTCAGGTCGGTGTCGACCCGGACCCGGACGCTGTCCTCGAACGCGGCCCGGAGCAGCTTGGCCGCCTCGGCCGGGTCCGTCACCAGCTCCGCGCCGGCCTCGGCCCCCCGGCCGGCCCTGGGGTCCCGGCCGGCCCCGCTCGTCCCGGCGGCCAGGCCGGTGTAGGCGGCCAGGCCGGTGTAGGCGGCCAGGTCGGGGCCGGCCGCGGCGCCGGCCCAGCCGTGATGGCCGGGCGGGACCTCGTGCACCGGCTGGCCCAGCGGCACGAGGGCCTTGATCTCGGAGGCCACGTGCAGCGCGCCGCCGCTGCGCGCCCAGTACAGGGG
>DASXDJ010000043.1:0-4798 GCA_036490755.1 Streptosporangiaceae bacterium | reverse complement strand
GACCGGTCCCCGCTTTCTTGGCGTTGTCCTCGACCGCCCGGCCAGCCCCGGTAACGTCGGCAGCATCATCCGCTCGGCCGACGCCTTCGGCGCCGACGGCATCATCGTCACCGGCCACGCCGCCGACGTCTACGACCCCAGGACCATCCGGGCCAGCACCGGTTCCCTGTTCGCCCGCTCCGTCGTCCGCTGCCCCTCGCACCGCGAGGTCATGACCTGGGTCGAGGAGCAGCGGGCGAACGGCTGCCCCGTCGTGCTAGCCGCCGCCGACGAAACCGGCCCGGTCGACGTCTTCGACCACGACTTCACCCAGCCCACCCTGCTGCTGGTCGGCAACGAGACCACCGGCCTGACCGCCGCCTGGCGCGACCTGGCCGACGTCACCGTCCGCATCCCCATCACCGGCGCCGCCAGCTCCCTCAACGCCGCCAACGCCGCCACCACGATCCTCTACGAAATCACCCGCCAGCGCCTCCAGCCTGACCGCTAGCCTCCTCCGCTTGCCTGGTCCAGCGGGCCAGGCTCCAGCGGACGGTCTGCGTCTGCCGGTGCCCGGCTCCCAGGATCCGCTCGTGCAGCGGCAGCAGCCCGGCGTACTCATCCCGGGCGGCGGCCGGATCGCCCGCCTCTCCCGCGACGTCGGCCAGCTTGGTGCGGATGGTCAGGGTATCGGGGTGCTCAGCGCCGAGCACCCGGATGTACACCGACAGCAACTCGGTGAACTGATCCCGGGCTTCGGCCCGGTCCCCGGCCTCGCTTGTCCAGCTAGCTAGGTTGGTGCGGGCGGCGAGCGTCTGGGGCTGTTCCGCGCCAAAGACCCGTTCGACCACCGGCAGGAGCGTGGCGTACTGGTCCCGGGCGGCCGCCGGGTCCCCGGCCACCCCGGTCCAGTATGCGCGGTTGCCGCGGTAGGTGAGCGTCTTGCGATGCTCGGCGCCCAGGACTAGTTCACTGACCAGTACCAGCGCCGCATACTGATTCCGGGCTGCGGCCGGATCTCCCGCCATCCCGGTCCACCGGGCCAGGTTGCTGCGAGCGCCGAGCGTCTCGGGATGCTCGGCCCCCAGGACCTGTTCGTGTACGGGAACCAGCACGGCGAACTGGTCCCGGGCGCTCGCCGGATCCTCCGTCTGCCCTATCCAGAAAGCCAGGTCGCCGCGAGCCAGGAGGGTATCGGGGTGGTCGGCGCCGTGACTCGCCTGCCGGGCCTCGCAGACCTGCTGGACCAGGTCGCGGGCGGCGGCGTGCCGGCCGGTATGCCCGAGGTACTGGGCCATGACGATCAGCGTGTCGCAGGCCGGGTCCAGCGCAGCCCGGGCGTGCGGCAGCAAGGCCGCGAACAGCGGCCAGGCCCCCGGATCCTGCGGATCAGGGGGGATCGCGGCCTCGATCAGCGCGGCGGCGGCGCGTCGCCAGGCGGCCCGCCCCGGCTCCGGCAGCAGGTGCAGCGTGATCGCCTGAACCAGCCGGTGCACCGACACCCGCCCTTCGCGCGGGGCGCTGATCAGCGAGTACCGCCGCAGCCCGGCCACGGCGTTATCCCGGGCCAGCTCGTCATCCAGCAGCGGCAGCACCAGCGGGATCACCGCGGTACCGGGCTCTGCGGCAACGACCTCTGCGGCACCGGACTCCGCGAGGTCGGCCCCCGGCCGCAGCAGCAGGTCGAGCGGGATGTCGTCGGCCGCGCAGCACGCCGCCAGCCGCAGCAGCCCCGCGGCCGGGCTGTCCTGGCCCAGCGCGGCGATGGCCAGCGACCACGTCGTGGCGACCTGCTTGTCGTACCCGGCCACCTCACCCCAGGCCAGCAGATCCGCGCGCCGTCTCCGGAACAGCTCCAGGTAGGAGGCGATGCCACGCCCGGTGGCGTGCATGTACGCGGCGGCCTGCTCCAGGGCCAGCGGCAGCCCGCCCAGCTCCTCGGCCAGCTCGCCCGCCGCCTGCTGCGGCCCGGACGCGCCCGTCCGCTGCAACAGGAAGCCCGCCGCCGCCTCCCGGTCCAGCACCGGCACCTCGAGGCCCTGCCCGCCTGGCCAGTACCCGTATCGGCTGGTGATCACCACCCGGCCGCCGCCGGCCGGCGGCACCAGGCCGTCGATCGCGGCCGGGTCCGGCACGTTGTCAAACACCAGCAGCCAGTCGTTCCGCCGGGCCAGCGCCGTATGCACGGCCGCCACCGGATCTCCCGGCCCGGCGTCCAGCTGGGCGGCCAGCTCGCCGAACCCGGCCGCCAGCGCGGTCGGCTCCCCGGCCGGCAGCTGCCACACCACGCCGAGCCGGTCGAGCTGGCGGTGCGCGTATTCGGCCGCCATGCTGCTCTTACCCGCCCCGCCCAGGCCGCAGAGCGCCACGATGCGCGGACCGCCCGGCTCGCGGCCGGCCAGCCGCGTCTCGATCTCCGCCAGCAATCCCTCCCGCCCCGCCAGGTACACCGGCCGCCGCGCGACCCGGATCGCGGACCTCGCCCGGCCCGAACCCGGCGGTGACTCGTCCCCGGCCGCCCGTACCTCCGTCAGCGCCTGGAACAGCAGGGTCTCCAGCTGCTCCGGTGATCCGACCTTCCTGACGGTGATCCCAGCCTCGCTCATCCGGGCCCGGAACGCGGCCTGCCGCTCTCCGTACGTCTGATCCGACAGGCAGCTCGCAGGCAGCGGCAGCACCTCGTCCTCGTCCAGCAGGAACACCAGCCGGGGGAGTCCCAGCGCGGTCGCCGCGCCGAACTCCAGCTCGGTATAAGACAGGGACGGCTCATCGCGGACGGGGGAGCCGTACCGGAACCCCAGCAGGCCGACCCACACGCTGGCCTTCGATACCTGCTCGCGGCAGTAGGCCGCGGGCTGGTCCTCGCGCGCGGTGAAGTACTCCATATCCAGCGGCAGGCACCCGGCCCGGATCAGGGCCTGCTCGGCCGCGGCCACGAATGACCGCTCCCGCGGATGCTCGCGCAGCTCGGAAGTGTGGCTCACGAACACCCGCAGCACCGGCCGCTCCACGCCGCTCACGCTACCGCCTATCCACAGAGCGCCAGTGTCCCGCCGGCCGGGTCGAGGAGGCGGTGCGGGCCAGGGCGGGCACCGAGGCTGGCCCGGCCGCCCCGGATCCGCGCGCAGGGGCCCTGCGGGCCGGCCAGCGTGAGGCCGTCCGCGGCGATGGCCAGGAGCTCGTCGTCGTGGCGGTAGAGGAGAGGGCCATCTCGTTCGGCCGAAATACAGACGTGGCCGCCGCGCAGGGCGTCGAGTACGGCGCCCGGCCCGTCGCCGGCGCACTCGGCCCAGGTGGTCGGCTTCCCGGGCGGTGCGTCGGAGCCCGGCCGGTGCCAGTCGCTGCCGCCCACCGGGATCGCGGCCGGGTCCCAGGCCAGCCACCAGGACAACGGCAGCGTCCAGCGCGGGTCGAGCCAGCTCCAGTGCCAGACCTCGAGCAGCGGCGGGCGGCGGCGCATGGGGTGGGTCCAGCTCACGTCCCCGCCGTACGGGTGGTTGATCGAGAGCAGGCCTGAGGCCGCCTCGGTGGCGTCCAGCCAGTCGTCGGGGGAGCGCCGGAAGTCAATCCAGCCCACGTCGCCGAGCGCCCCGGCGTGCCCGCCGTCGGTCGTCACCTCCTGGCCGGGTACCACGGTGATCCCGTACCGGCGGGACGCGGCCGCCAGCTCGGCGTGATGGCTGATCGTGTTGTGGTCGGTGACCGCCAGGAAATCGAGCCCGCGCCCGACGGCCAAGACGGCCAGCTCGGGCACGGTCAGCTTGCCGTCCGAGTGCACGGTATGGGTATGCAGGTCACCGGCCAGCCAGCGGTGCCCCGCCCGGGCCGGCAGGTCCCGGCGCGGCGGCCGTCCGGCCGGGACCGGGGGAGCGGGCGCGGGCGGCGGCGGGGCCAGTGCCCCGGATCGCGGGGTCGTCTCGGCGGTCACGCGAAACCCCGTGCCGTCCGGCGGGACGCGGTGCACGCCGATCATCACCTGCCAGGTTCCGGCCTCGAGCTCGCCGGGCAGGTACCCGGGCGTCGCCGCGCCCGGCGTGATGACGAACGACCTGCGGGCCCCGCCCGACCACCCCCGGAAGCCGTCCGGCCCGAGGCAGCCCAGGTCGAGCACGGCTCCGCCGGCCCGGTCGTACTCCAGCTCCACCCGCAGCCCGGCCGTCCCGGCCGGCACCTCGACCGGCAGATAGTGCCACGGCGACGCGAACCGGTCCTCCAGCGTCCACCGCCCCGCGTGCTCCGTCACGTTAGCCATGTCCGCCATCTGACCAGAGGCCGCGATCCCTCACCAACTCTGACCTGCCGACTGGCAGGTATCAGTGAAATGTCGGTGGCTAGTCGTAGCCTTCGTCGCGAAGTGTGGCCGAGCGCAGCTTCGGCGGAAAGGGTCGTCGGCGGTATGATAATTAGTATGACTCGGGCGAAGATCGCGATCACCCTGCCGGAGGAGCAGGTCGCTGCCGCACGTCAGGCGGTGGCCGAGGGTCGCGCAGCTTCCGTCTCCGCGTACATCTCCCAGGCGCTCGCCCGGCGCGACGCGGATGAGGAGATGGCCGAGACGATCGCCGAGATCTATGCCGAGAGCGGGCCGCCGACCGAAGAGGACCGGCTATGGGCTCGCCGCGTGCTCGGCTTTGAGCCGTGACCGGCGCGACGCTCGACACGGGGGCGCTGATCGCACTCGAGTCGGGCAGCACGCGGATGGCGGTGCTAATCGAGGAAGCTCTCGCCGGTCGTGCAGAGCTGGCCATCCCGGCCGGAGTGCTGGCCCAGGCCTGGCGCGGCGGCGGACGTCAGGCCCGGATTGCTCGCCTGCTGAGCG
>DASXDJ010000042.1:0-29803 GCA_036490755.1 Streptosporangiaceae bacterium | reverse complement strand
GGGCGGCCAGGCCGCGGGCGGGCAGCTCGAAGTCGAGGCCGTCCAGGGCCGCGACCGCGGCCGGGCCGGCGGCGACCGGCCGCTCGGCCAGGCCGCCCAGGTAGTCCAGGGACCGCCGGCAGGCATCCTGCAGCAGGCTGGACCGTCCGGTCAGGTCGGCCGGGGTCTCCGGCGCTGGTTCTGCCATTCCCGTCCTGCCCTTCCGCCGGCCGTTGCCGGCCCGGTTGTCAGCTTATGGGCTGACGCCGCGGCGGGCGGCCGGCGGCTTGTCCCGGCCCCGGTACCAGGACAGGCCGCCGGCCGGGGCAGCTGGCCGGTCAGTTCATCCGGCGGCGGATCCACCACACGCACGCGGCGGCCAGCGCGACGGCCGCCAGGATGAAGAGGCCCGTCTCGTACCACTGGAAGGCCCAGAACCGGCTGGCCGGCTGGAAGGTGACAATCTGGCGCAGGTGCAGCTGGCTGATGGCCTGCAGGCAGGTCCGGAAGTCGCCGCCGGTGCAGGATCGCGGGGCCGGCCCGCTGACATACGGCCGGCCTGCGGGCGTCAGCACCTGGACGGAGTAGATCCACGCGCCGCGATGGCCGCCGCTGGCATACAGGGTGAGCTTGTGATGGTTGCTGATCGCCAGGCCCAGGTTCTGCAGGTTCAGCGGGCCGGTGACCCGCAGCGGGGCCATCAGCAGCCGGCGGGCGCCGTAGGTGAAGCCCATCCGGATCGCGGTGAAGACCAGCAGGGTGGCGGCCATCGCGGGGAGGGTCCGCCGGATCAGCAGCCCCGCGGTCACGCCCAGCACGAAGCCGAACGCCGCGTAGCCGGCCGGCACGATGCCCTGCTCGCCGAACGGGCCGTAGGCGAACCGGTCCAGGTTCAGCTGATTCAGCGGGCTGGACCACGCGGTCACCATCAGGCTGAGCAGGCCGGTCAGGACCACGCCAGCCAGGCCGACCAGGACCAGCTTCACCGCCAGCCAGCGGGCCCGGGTGACGCTCTGGGTCCAGGCCAGCCGGTGAGTACCGGTCTCGAGCTCGCGGGCGACCAGCGGCGCGCCCCAGAACACGCCGACCAGGCCGGGCACGACGGACATGGCGGTCGCAGCCAGCTCCAGCACGTGCACGCTCGCGGCCCCGTCGGTCGACGCGCTGAACAGCCGCAGCGCGCGGGCGCAGCCGCCGGCGGCCTGGCAGCCGGGGACGCCAGCCACGGCGTACAGGTGCGCCAGGCTGGCCCCGGCCAGGCCGAGGGCGACGGCGGCGACGGCCAGCACGGCCGCGCCGACGAGGGCCTGGGCGCGGAACTGGCGCCAGGATAGCCACAGCATGGTCAGGCCCCCAGTCGCAGGAGTGCGCGGTCCCGCGCAGGGCTGGCGGCCTGGCTCAGGTAGGCCAGCACCAGGTCCTCCAGGCTGAGCGGGCTGACGGTCCAGGCGGGATCCAGGACCGGCCCGGCGGTGCGGATGACCAGCGTGCTCTGCCGGTCGGTGTGACTGGCGGTGATCACCTGCCAGTCGCCGGGCAGCGCCGCCGGGTCCCGGCGGGGGCCGGTGACCAGGTGGTGCTGGGCCAGCAGGTCCTCGGTCTCCCCGGTGACCTGGACGTGCGCCCCGGTCAGCACGACGAGGTAGTCGCAGACCCGTTCCAGGTCGGCGACGACGTGCGAGGACAGCACCACCGACAGGCCGTGCTCGGCGGTGGCCTCCATCAGGTGCTGCAGGAACTCGCGGCGGGCCAGCGGGTCGAGACTGGCCACCGGCTCATCCAGGATCAGCAGCTCGGGCCGCTTGGCCAGGGCCAGGGTCAGGGCCAGCTGGGCGCGCTGGCCGCCGGACAGTTTCCCGGCTCGCTTGGCCGGGTCCAGGCCGAGCTGGTCAATCCGGGCTGACGCGAGCGCGGCGTCCCAGCCGGGATTGAGCCGGGCGCCGAGGCGCAGGTGCTCGGCCACGCTCAGGTGGACGTAGACGGGGGTGTCCTGGGCCACGAAGCCGACCCGGGCCAGCTGCGCCGGGCCGGCGGCGGCCGCGCCGCCCAGCACGGTGATGGTGCCGGCGGTGGGCTCCAGCAGGCCGACGGCCAGGTGCAGCAGGGTGGTCTTGCCCGCGCCGTTGGGGCCGACCAGGCCGGTGACATAGCCGCCCGGTACCTCCAGCGTGCAGTCGGCCAGCGCCCACTGGCGGCGGTACCGCTTGCCCAGGCCGGCGGCCTGCAGGACGGCGGTCACGCTATGTCCTGCTGGCTGGCGGCCCGAAAGGTGGCCTGGAACAGGGCTTCGATGCTGTCGTCATCCAGCCCGGCCCGGCGGGCCTTGGCCAGCCAGCGGCGCAGGTCCTGGCGCAGCGGGCCGTGCGCAGCGGGGGAGACCGGGGCCAGCGAGCTGGTCACGAACGTGCCGACGCCGGGCCTAGCGCTGACCAGGCCCTCGCGCTCCAGCTCGCGGTAGGCCTTCAGGACGGTGTTGGGGTTGATGGCCACCATCGCGACTACCTCCTTCACGGTCGGCAGCTGGTCGCCGTGGCGCAGCAGACCCAGGCGCAGGGCCTGCCGGACCTGCTGGACGAGCTGGAGGTAGGGCGCCACCCCCGAGCGGATGTCCAGGCGGAACTCGATCATGAAGCCTCTATTCATCTAGTTACCTAGCACAATAGAGGACTGAAGTGCCGCGGTGTCAAGCGATGCGGGGCTGAAGGGGCGGAGCGGGTGTGGAGGGCGGGCGCGGGGCGCGTTGTCCGGCGAGAGCAGCCCGGGCCGCAGCCGGCGGCGACGTGATGCGCCGGGGTGACACTGACCGCCGGGAGCCCGGACCGGGCCGCCAGCTCACGACCGGCCCGTCGTCATCGACGGCGGCCCGGCTCAGCGCCTTCAGCCAGCGGGCCCGCGGGAAGGCGCGGAAGCCGGGGCTGCACTGGGGCCAGGTCGTCGCGGACCGGCCGGCTGCGGATGCGCCGCGGGCGCCACCGGGTCGTCCGTCTCGCCGGGCGATCGGCACACCCGGGTCGCTGACCTGACCGGCCCGGTCAGGTAGCCCTCGCTGGCCGGCTGGTCGGCGAACAGGAACCCCGACCCGCGAGGGCCGGAATCCCTGTCCTCCAGGGCCGGGAGCAGTCAGACGGGCCAGCGCTCCTGGCGCCAGCCCATGTCCCAGAACATCCACTCATACCGGCTGGTGGCGCGGAAGTGGTGATGCACCCGGGCTCGCTCGGCCGCGCCCAGGCCCGGCCCCAGCTCGTCGGTCACGGCCAGGACCTCGCGGACCTCATCGGCGTACTCCTCGCCGCTGTAGGTGTCGATCCACTGCTGGAAGCGCGGGTCCGGCGAGCCGCGGCGCAGCAGTTCCTTGCCGACCTCCCAGTAGATCCAGTAGCACGGCAGCACGGTGCCCACGCCCTCGGCGAATGACCCGCCGCGTACCGACGACAGCATGTAGCTGACGTAGGCCAGGGTGGTCGGTGCCGGCTCGGCGGTCTCGCCCAGCGCCGGGTCGATGCCCAGGCTGCCCATCAGCGAGTCATGCAGCTGCCGCTCGACCGTGACGATCCCCGCGGCGTGCCGGGCGAAGATCTCGGTGATCCGGGAGTCCGGGGCCCGGCCGCCGACCTCGGCCAGCGCCTGGGCGTACCCGCGCAGGTACAGCGCGTCCTGGATGACGTAGAACGCGAACGCGTCCGCCGGCAGCGTGCCGTCGGTCAGCCCGGTCAGGAACGGGTGCGCCACGATGGCCCCGTAGATGTCCGATATCCCGTCCCACAGCTCACTGCTGAACTGGTCACTCATCGCATGCTCCCTTGATCTTGCTCCGGCTGCGGGCCTGCGGGCGCGGCTAGCGGGCCGCCATCGTGATGCCGCCGTCCACCGGGATCACCGTTCCGGTCAGGTACCGGCCCGCCCGCGAGGACAGGAAGATGACGGCGCCGGCCATGTCATCGGGGTGGCCAATCCGGCCCAGCGGCACGCCGGCCTCGATGCCGCTGCGGGTCGGCGGGTCATCCAGTGCCCAGGCCATCATCTTGCTCTCGAACGGGCCCGGGGCCAGTGCGTTGACCGTGACCGAGTCGCCGGCCAGCTCCCGCGCCAGGTGACGGGTGAGCATGTGCACGCCGGCCTTGCTGCTGGAGTAGGCGTAGTGGTGCACGGCCGAGGTGGCCAGGCCGTCGATCGAGCCGATGTTGATGACCCGGGCCGGGTCATCGGCGCTGGCGGCGGCGCGCAGCAGCGGCAGGCATCTCACCGTCAGGTCGAACGGCGCCTTGACGTTGATGCTCCACACCTTGTCGAAGGCGTCGAGCGGGTACTCCTCCAGCGGCGCGCCCCAGGTGGCGCCGGCGTTGTTGACCAGGATGTCCAGCCGGTCCTCGCGCCGGGCCACGAAGTCGGCCAGCGCGGTGGTCCCGCCGGGCCCGGACAGGTTCAGCGGCACCGAGATGCACTCGCCGAACGCGGACAGCTCGGCCGCCTTCGCGTCGCAGGCCTCCTTCTTGCGGGCGGTGATGTACACGCGGCAGCCCGCGCGCACCAGCCCGCCGGCGATCATCGCGCCGATGCCCCGCGACCCGCCGGTCACCACCGCGACCTTGCCGGCCACGCCGAACAGGGCGTTAATCGTCTCGGCCGGGCTCGATGCCGTGCTCGGGCTGCTGTCCACGCCGTCCCTCTCTGCCGGGCGGGCGGCGCTGGCGCGCCACCAGCCGCCGGAACTCTAGCTGCCCGCCCCGCGGGCCCCGCTGGTGGCATTCTGCCCGGACGGTCACGAACCCACCAGCACGGCACGACACGCGCGCGCCGGGCACACCGGACGGTGCTGCGCTATCGGGCGCGGAGTCGGTTACGTTCCGTGTTTGCGCTCGAGTCGCCCGGCTTGGCCGCGCATCTTCCCCGCTGCCTCACGAAGGACGCCGCATGCGAGTGACCCGGTCCAGCAGGCTTGCCTTAGCCACGGCGGCCGTCACCGGCTGCCTGGCGCTCACCCAGCCCGCCCTGGCCGCGAGGACGGGACCGGCTGGCGTGGGCCGGGCGGGCACGGAAGCGGCGAGCGCGGAAGCGGCGGGCGCGGCGGCCGGCCTGGCACGCGGTGCCGGCCGGGGCCGTACCGGGGCCGGGAGCCAGCGGCCTGCGGGCGCCGGCGGCCGCCTGCGGACGCTGCTGGTGACGATCCGCTACCAGTCCGTCCAGGATGCGGTCCGCGCCGCGCCGGCCGCCGGCCGCCTGGCTGCGGGCGCGCCGGCCGCCGCAGGTGCGCCGGCCGCCGCGCGCCCGGAGCAGCCCGCCGGCATCACGTCCTACCTGGCCCGCACCAGCCGCGCCTTCACCGCCCGCAAGAACGCCCTGCTGCGCCGCCACCCCGGCGCGCGGGCGCTGGCCCGGTACCGGATGCTGCCCGAGTTCCTGGTCCAGGTGCATGGCGCGGCCGCGGCCCGGTCGCTCGCCGCCGACCGCGGCGTGCTCAGCGCGGTGCCGGTAGCCGCGCACCGGCTAGCGGCCGCCTCGCTCGCGAGCCGCCGCCACGCCCCGAAACACCGGGCCCCGGGGCACCGGGTCCCCGGGCACCGGGCCGCAGCGCGGCGCAGCACCGCGCGGCAGCGGCCGGGAGCCGGCCATCCTGCCGTCCGGGCCAGCCAGGCCCGGGCCGGGCAGGCAGGCCCCGGCGGCTCGCCCGCTGACCTGGCGCTGATCAACGACCTGGCGGCGCAGGCCAGCGGCGATCGCGGCGCAGGGACGGCGGTCGCCGTGCTGGACGACGGCACCAACTACCACAAGGCCGCCTTCGGCCGCTGCTCCCGACCCGGCGTGCCGGGCTGCCGGGTGCTGGCCTACCGGGACTTCGCCACCCCGCCGCGCGTGGGCCTCAGCTTCACCGGGCACGGCACCAACGTCGCCGGGCAGGTGCTGAAGGTCGCGCCCGACGCGGCGCTGCTCGTCGGCAACGTCTTCCACAAGACCGCCGCGGGCCCCGTTGTCTCCAACGCTGACCTGATGAGCGGCCTGAACTGGGTGCTCACCCAGGCCGCCCGGCGGTCGCCGGCGTACTCGGTCCGCGCGGTCAACATGAGCCTGGGCGACCCGTTCACCTACCACCAGGCCTGGTGCGGCAGCAGCCCGTTCACCGGCGCGTTCAGCCAGCTGCTCGCCGTCGGCATCCAGCCCGTGGTCGCCGCGGGCAACAACGCCTACCAGGGCACGACCTTCCGGGCCGGCATCTCCGCGCCCGCCTGCGCGCCCGGCACCCTGGCTGTCGGCGCCGTGTTCGACAGCAGCTACGGCCGGGTCACCGTCAGCCAGCCGGGCAGCCGGTGCACCAATCCCGTGACCTTCGCGGACGAGATCACCTGCTTCAGCCAGGGCGGGCCGCTGGTCAGCCTGCTGGCTCCCGGCTGGAACGAGGACGCGGCCGGCGTGACCAAGAGCGGCACCTCGCAGGCCACCCCGCTGGTGACCGGGGCCATCGCGGCCCTGGCCTCCGGCGCGATGACCCGGCCGACCAGCCAGATCGTCACCGCGATGCGGCTGGCCGGGCATCCGGTTCAGGATCCGCGCACCGGCCTCCTCGTTCCGCGCCTGGACGTATGGGCCGCCGAGCAGCGCCTCGCCTCCGGGTAGCCAGCCCGGAAGCGGGGCAGGCCGAGGTGACCGGCGGGCTAACGTAGCGCCGTGCGCTTCGGCTTCAAGACCACCCCGCAGAACACCGCCCGGGACGCGATGCTGGACGTCTGGCGCGCAGCCGACGACATCGGGATATTCGAGTCCGGCTGGACCTCCGACCACTTCGACGCGGTGCACGAGGACAGTCCCGGCGGGCAGCGGCTGGAAGGCTGGATCACCCTGGCCGCCCTGGCGCAGGCGACCCGCCGGCTGCGGATGGGCACCCTGGTCACCGGCATCCATTACCGCCATCCCGCGGTGCTGGCCAAGATGGCGGCGACCCTCGACATCATTTCCGGCGGCCGCCTGGAACTGGGCCTCGGCACCGGCTGGCATGAGCCGGAATCGGCCGCCTACGGCATGGAGCTCGGCAGCCCGCGGGAGCGCAGCGACCGGCTCGAGGAAGCCTGCGCGGTGCTCACCGGCCTGCTGTCGCCGGCTGCGACCACTACCTTCCGTGCGCTACGTCGGCGACCCCGGGCAGGCGGCCGCGGCCGCCGCAGAATTGCAGGCGGCGGGCGCCGGGCTGGTCATCATCTACCTGCCCGTCCCGCACACGCCGGCGGTCCTGGAGCCGCTGGCCAGCGCCCTGGCCGGACTACCCTGACGGCCGGCCCGGCCAGGCCCCGGCTATCGGGGCCTGGCCGGGTGACCGGTCCTCAGTGAGCCCGGCCGGGCACGACCACGACCGGGCAGCGGGCGTGCTGCACGACCTGGCTGCTGACCGAGCCGATCACGAGCCTGGCGAAGCCGCCGGAGCCCCGGGCGGCGACGACGAGCAGGTCAGCGCCTTCTGACGCCTTGATCAGCTCATCAGCCGGGACGCCGCTGACGACGCTCAGGGTGATCGCCTGGCCAGCGCTGGAAGCAGTGTCGTCCACCATCTTCTGGGCGGCCTGCCGAACTTTATCCGTCGTCTCCTCTGACGCCGGGATCGCTCCCGTGATGCCCCAGATGCTGCCGGGCGCCGGAGCGACCGCGAGCACGGTCACCGGCGCATTACGGAGCGAGGACTCGGCGATGGCCCAGTTCAGGGCGTCCTGAGAGTGAGGCGACCCGTCTAGCCCGACCACAATGCCAGTCATCTATTTGGCCTCCTTTGCGGGGCAAGCTGCCGCTCCGGCAGCAATTGTGAGGTCAGCATTATCAGAGACAACCCCGTCCGTCCAGCGGACCGCTGCGGCACCGTCAGCATCAGCGGCCGGCGGCGGGCCGCGAGCGCGACCATTCTGGGACCGGCCGGGCAGCGCCGCTGTCTGGCGCTGAGCTGGGCTGCAGGGCCAGTTATCGGATAATCACCGCCATTCGTCGCCTTACCTGACATAACCCGAGAACCTGCCAGGTACGGGGAGGTGATGGGTGCAGGCGGCACGCCCTGCGCCGCGCCTTCGCCGCCCCGCCGCCGGTCGGCAACTGCGGCCCGGCTGGCTTCGTCTCGCGGCTGCTGACCGGCGGTGACGTGTACGTGATCGCCAACTTCACGCTGTTCAAGTACCAGGCCTCGAACGGCACGCTGGTGCGGTCGGCGGACCTGGATCAGACCAGCGCCCCGCCGGCCATCGCGGCGTCGGGCAACAGCGTCGTCGGCAGTTCCGGCTGCGGCTCGGTGAGCGACCCGGCGGGATCCCTGGACGCCTACCCGCGTCCAGCGGGCAGGCGCTGTGGCACACCGCCATCGGGTCGATTGACGGTCCGCTGAACTTCCTCGGCACCGCCAGCGGACTGATCATCACCAGGGGCCACTCGCCGGGCGACGGTACCGTCGCCGGCGCGTTCCAGGCCAGCACGGGCCAGCAGGCCTGGCTCGACTCCTCCGATGACTGCGCGAGTCCCGGCCCGGTCGTCGTGGTCGGCGGGTACGTGGTGTTCGTATCGTGCTCGGCCGGCGTGACCGACCTCGAGGGAGCGAGCCTGACCACCGGCCAGCAGATCTGGGCGAAGGCAGGCGGCTGGCACGTCATGACCGGTGACCGCAGTACCTTGGCCGGCACGCTACTCAGCAGGAGCTGGGTCAGATCTCGCGCGGGCTCGCGCACGATGGGCTGCACCGGGTCACCGCATCGTCCGGGCAATCTCCCTGAGGAGAGCGGCAGAGCCGGCTGGTCCGGGTCCTGCGGCGCGGAGCCGCTGGAAGCGCTCCTCGTACTGGGCGACGTGCTCGGAGCGGTCTTCACGGACCGTGTCGTGGGGTTCGAGGAACAGGGCGGGGTCGTCGGTGCCGGGGAACTCCAGGATGGCGAAGGCCTCGCCGATCCCGTCCCGGACGCCGGCGGTGAAGGGCAGGATCTCCACGTTGACGCCGCGACGCTCGGCCAGCTCGGCGAGATGCTGGAGCTGGCGGCGCATGACCGCCGGGCTTCCCACCTGGCGCCGCAAGGCGGCCTCGTCGTGCAGGATGGTCAGCTCAGGCGGGCGGGGCCGGGCGAGTAGTTCCTGGCGCTTCATGCGCAGCTCGACCCGGCGGTCGGCCTGCTGGCCGGTGTGGATGTCGTAGGTGAACTCGCGGATCACCCGGGCGGCGTACTCCTCGGTCTGCAGCAGCCCGTGGATGACGACGTGCTCGTAGGTACGGATGGCGGACGCAGCGGCTTCCTGCTCGACATAGCGCAGGAAGTCCGGGCTGGCAGCATCCCGGTAGGTGCTCCACCACGAGCGCTCGCGCGCCGACCGGGCCAGCTCGACCAGGTCCGCGACCGTGCCGGGGTCGATGATCTGGTACAGCCTCAGCAGCGCCCGCAGGTCGTTGGTCGAGATCGCATTGGCGCCGTTCTCGATCCGGATGACCTTCGACAGCGACCAGTCCATCTCGGCGGCGACATGTTCTTGCGTCAGCCCCGAGTCCAGGCGGGCCTGCCGGAGGCCGCCGCGCAGCCGGCGTCGCTGAACCAGCGGACTGGGGTCGCCGATCGTCGCCATTGCTGCCTCCTGGCCCGGCTGAGTCGTACCTGACCAACAGTACGAGATCAGTCTGCCAGGTGCAATCTGCCATATGTCAGATTGACCGGAGGAGGTGCGCGCCGGGCCGCTGAAGGAGCCCCCAACGCGGCCCAGCGCACCGCGAGCGTAGGCGGCCCGCACTGGCGTGAGCCTGGAGTCGGCCTGCCAGGCACCTGCGGATATCCGGCACGCTCAGTGACGGACCGGCCGCGGGCTGTCCCGGCCGCTGGCTACGCCCGCATCAGCGTGCGCTGACGGACCGACCTGAATGCCTAGGCCCCGCCAGTTCTGATGATGTTCACGCTGTCCATCACGGCGGGGCTGGTGATGCTGGTCACGGCGCTGGCCGTCTGGGCCGGCTTCAGCGCCCGGATCAGCATCGACGGCGGACCGTCGCTGGCGGCCGGGACTACATCGACGCAGAGGCAGTGGTAGGCAGCCTGCCGGTAGGCGGAGTAGCCGACGGCTGTGTCCGTGACATCCCTGGCCGTGCCCGTCCCGCCAAGCGCGGTGTCCCCGCCGCTCCATCTCCAGACCTTCGGTGCGGTCGTGCTGCCCGCGTCCCCGCCGAGGGTGGTCCCGTACCACTGCCCGTACAGGCCGTTGCCGCCGCCGCCGGCGCAGATGTAAGTGGTTCCCTGGCTCGCGGAGTTCACGGTGCCGCCCGAGGGCACCTGGCTGGTGGGCTGGCCCGCGATCATGGGGTGGGTGCGCTCGTAGGCGTGGACGTGGCCGCTGATGACCAGGTCTACCTGATACTGATCAAACAGCGGGCCCCAGACGTCGCGCAGCCCGCCGTCGCTGCCGTGCTCGGCATTCGATGAATAGCAGGAGCAGTTGACGATGATGACGATGAAGTCGATTCCCGAGCCCGCCGCCCGGTAGCCGGCCAGCTTCGCGGCCAGCCAGGTGGTCTGCGCTCCGGCCGTGTAACCGGTGTTGACTGTCTCCTGAGCGGAAAGGTCGTTGCCGTCCAGGTGAATGAAAGCCGCATTCGAGTAGGTGAAAGCCCGGACGACAGGGGAGCCGGAAGTGCGGTCAGCAAGATAGGGGAACCGGGTGGTGAAGCCGGCGTAGCCGGGACTGACCAGCGGCTCTATCTCATGGGCGCCGACCGAGGCCTGCCACGGAACAGACCGGGCCGCGGCCGGTCCCACGGCCTTGAGATAGGCGTCCCACTGGGCCGGGTTGTATCCGGTGACATTCGGCAGCTTCATCGGATCCGGGGTGGCATAGGCGAGATCACCGGCGACCAGATGAAAGGCAGGAGACAGCGACGCTGCGAGCTGGGCCATCGGCGTGGCGCGGGCTGCTGCCGCGGCCTCGTCGCCGAACGCGGTAAAGCGGAAGCCGCCCGAGACTGCCGCCGTGGTGAACGGCGCATCAGGCGTCCAGGTATGCCCGTCGTTGCTGACCGAGTAGTGGTACACAGTGCCGGGCAGCAGGCCCGTCAGGGCGGCTGACAAGTACCAGGTGTCCTGCGCGGGCTCGCCGTGTCCCGCCGGAACCGGGACCTTGGCCGCGGTCGCCGGCTGGACCCTGCCGTAGGCGGCCGTCAGCCCGTACCGGACCTGCGGCGCCGGCGGCGCGGCGGTCACCGAGCTGGCGCTGCCTGAGGACCAGTTCACGATCAGCCCGGCCGTGGGATCGGGGCCGAAGAAGATCCACTGCGGGCCGGGTAACGCGGCCGCAGCCGTGGATCCGGCGAACTTCAGGATCGGTCCTGCGACAGTCAGCGCCGCAGTCCCCTTGAGCAGATCACGCCTTTTAAGCCCATTCACCTGCATAGCAGAATCCCCCTCAGCGACCATTTGACCGTTTTGATGAATCGCTCTGGAATAACAGACTAAAGCGCCTCGACACCGGAATCAAGAAACGGAAAATGTCCGGCAACTGAACGCGTCGAGGCGGATTGCCCTATCGGCTGTCGCTATCGGGCGGCCCGGCACATCGAGGTCGCCTGACCGTCAGGGGGCGCTCGCGCCGGGCAGCTGCCGGGGACCGGGGCGCGGGCGGCCCGTACGGTATCGCCATGGATTACACCCACCTGGGCCGCAGCGGCGCGCAAGTCAGCAGGATCTGCCTCGGCACGATGAACTTCGGCGCGATCACCGCGCCCGAGGATGCGCACGTGATCATGGATCGCGCGATCGAGGCCGGAATTAACTTCTGGGACACCTCCAACACCTACGGGCGGCCGCGGGCCGAGGGCGTGACCGAGCAGGTCCTCGGCGACTGGTTCGCCGGCCGGCCGGGCCGCCGCGACCAGGTGGTGCTGGCCACCAAGCTGTACGGCGGCAAGGGGGAGTGGCCCAACGACAGCAAGCTGTCGGCGGTGCACATCCGGCAGGCGTGCGAGGCGTCGCTGCGCCGGCTCGGCACCGACCACATCGACCTGTACCAGATGCACCACGTGGACCGGCAGACCCCGTGGGAGGAGATCTGGGAGGCGATGAGCGTCCTGCGCGGGCAGGGCAAGGTCATCTACTTCGGCTCGTCGAACTTCGCCGGCTGGCACCTGGCTCAGGCCCAGGAGACCGCCCGGGCGGCTGGGATGCTCGGCCTGGTCAGCGAGCAGTCCCTGTACAACCTGGCGGCCCGGACGGTGGAGCTGGAGGTGCTGCCAGCCTGCCAGGGCTACGGGCTGGGCGTGCTGCCGTGGAGCCCGCTGCACGGCGGGCTGCTGGGCGGCATCCTGCGCAAGGAGACCGAGCACGGCCGCCGCGCGGCGGGCCGGGCGGCGGAGGCGCTGCCGCGGCTGCGCGCGCAAGTGGAGGCGTATGAGGAGTTCTGCGCCGATCTGGGCGAGCCGCCCGCGCTGGTGGCGCTGGCCTGGCTGCTGCACCAGCCGGCGGTCACCGCGCCGATCGTCGGCCCGCGGACGCTGGGGCAGCTGGATGAAGCGCTCGGCGCCGTGCACGTGCAGCTGGACGGTGCAGCACGGGCCCGGCTTGACGCCATATTTCCGGGCCCGGGTGGTGCCGCTCCCGAGGCTTACGCATGGTGAGGTATTTTTTTCCAACCTTCTGACTGACTGTTCGGCCAGCCGCCGGGCTCGCCGGCGCCGGGCTTGCCGGGCGGAAGGGCGGGCGCGCGACAGGCCCTGCCCCGCCGGCGTTCACGGCCCGGGGCGGCCCGTCAGGCGGCACCGCGGACCCGGCCCCGGCACCCGCCTCGCAGGTGGTTTTCGGCCCCTCTGAGCCGGACACGGAGAGTAGTTTGTCCTGATAGAAGTGCTTGACATGACGTTGTGTCATTGTTTAAATACTTCGAGTCGGCGTGGTCGTCATGGCCTCGTCCGCAGGCCGGCGGGACGCTGGGAGTCTCGCAGGCATTCATCATCGCCAGTCGAGGAGACTCGTATGGATTGCCTGTGCGGATTACTGCCGCAGCGGCTTGTGGCTGACCGCTCAGGCCGCTGAAAATCCAGCTTGTCCTGCGCAACTTACGGGCGCGATCCAGCCGGCGGAACTGACCGGCAGTAGTCGCGCCCTCACCGGCTCAGGCGGCCCGATGGCGAGGGCCGCAGGACAAATAGTGCGCTAGCCCTGATCTCGCATGCGCGGACCCAGTCGGGTCTGGGTACATCTGCGCGCGCGTTGCGTCACTGCAAACGTTTGCAGGACGTGCGGTCGCAACCGGGATGCACCACCACCAGTGGCCCGTGAAGCCACCACAGCGGAGGGAAGTCAGGTTAATGACTGTGGCACAGGGTGTCGTCAACCAGACCGACCATACACATCATACCGAGCATAACGGACAGATCGACCAGCATGAGTACGATCATCACGAGTACTTCGAGAACGAGGTAGCCACCTGGGGCGGCCAGCTGTACCCGGCCGCGCTGCGGATGACCCGTAACCCCAGCGATGCCGAGGACCTGGTCCAGGAGACGATGACGCGGGCCTACGCGGGCCTGCGTAACTTCACGCCGGGCACGAACGTCCGGGCGTGGCTGTACCGCATCCTGACCAACACCTTCATCAACAGCTGCCGCAAGCGCGGCCGCGAGCCGGCCCAGACGCTCCGGGCGGAGTTCGAGCAGCTGCTCGACGCCCGCGACGGCATCGGCCAGCCGGCCCGGTCGGCGGAGTCGGAGGCGCTCGACCGGGTGGCCGACTCCGAGGTCATGCAGGCGCTCATGGAGCTCCCCGAGGGCTTCCGGGCTGCCATCTACCTCGCTGACGTCGAGGGTTACCCGTACCGCGACGTAGCCGACATGCTGGAGATCCCGATCGGCACGGTCATGTCCCGCCTGCACCGCGGCCGCAGCAAGCTGCGCAAGCGGCTGGCCGCCTACGCCCCGGCCGCCCGGGTGCAGCACGACGACGACCCGGTCCTTCCGGGTGAGCACGGCCCGGCCCCAGCCGGCGAGCCGGAGCACGAACTGGCCCGTGCCGACCGGCACGAGCTCAGCACCGAGCCACCGGGCGGCCTGGCCGCGTAACGGCGCGAGCCGCATGCTGCGGCCGCTTCCCGGAGAGCGGTAAGCCTGGTCAGTCGGCAGCCCCCGTGCTGTCTGGCCAGCCCGGGACCGGGCGCTGCCAGCGCCCGGTCTGCCGCTCCGGCTGGCCGGCAGCCGCGGGCGTTCCGCCCCTCAGGGACGCCCCGGGTTCCGGGCGCCTTGGTCTTCCCCGCGGGCGTCCGGGACCCCCCGGGCCAGGCCCGGCGCCGGGCCGCAGGATCAGTCCGGCCGGGCCGACCGCGCCCCCTGCGGGGACGGCCGGCTGACTGCCTTCACCACCCCGGGAGCAGGCAGCCAGCCGGCCGCAGCGGCGGCCTGCGCCGCGCCCGTGCCAGCCGGCCGGATCAGCGGCGCCGGCGGCGCGCCGGCGCCTGGCTTATGCCGACATACGTCACTGAATCAGTTGCCGCGTACGATGATCACGACTCATTTCGTGGCTGGAGACGTGAGACGTGACAGATACCGAAAGCCCCGACGTCGACAGTCCGGCGACTGCGGCGGACTCGCCCGCCGTGCGGCGCCCGCCGTTGTCAGCGACAGCGCGGACCAGGCACGGGCGGCTGCGCGAGCAGGGCCGGGCCGACCGCGCGGAACTGGACGCGGTCCTGGCCGCCGGGTTCATCGCCCACCTCGGGCTGCCGGCCGCGGACGGCGTCATGGTCATCCCCACGGTCTACGGAACCGACGGCACGCACCTGTACCTGCACGGCTCGGTGGCCAGCCAGAGCCTCGCCGCCACCGCGCCGGTGTGCGTGACCATCACCCTGGTCGACGGGCTGGTGCTGGCCCGGTCGGTGTTTGAGCATGCGGTGAACTACCGCAGCGCCGTGATCTACGCGGTGCCGCGGCTCGTCGATGACCCGGCCGAGAAGCTGGCCGGGCTGCGCTGCGTGTCGGAGCATGTCGCGCCCGGCCAGTGGGACTACGTCCGGCAGCCCAGCCGCAAGGAGCTGGCCGCCACCCGGCTGCTGGCCCTGACGCTGGACGAGGCCTCGGTCAAGATCCGGACCGGGCCGCCCGACGACGCCGACAGCCCGGACGCCGAGCTGGGCCTGTGGGCCGGCGAGCTGCCGCTGGAGGCGCGCTGGGCCCAGCCGGTGCCCGACCCGGCCCTGCCGCCGGGCGAGCCGGTGCCGGCGCACATCCAGGCCATGGCCGGGACCCGGGCCTTCCCGCTGCCGCGCTAGCCGGCCAGCCAGGCCGGCCCCGGGCCCCGTTACGGATGGTCCGCCATGACCGCCAGCCTGCTCACAGCGGCCGGAAAACGGGCCAGCCGCCCCGGCCGCCCCGGCGGACGGTGCGGAGCGGCTGGCCGCGCGGGTGTCAGGCTGCGGTGAAGGCCAGCGCCACGTTGGCGCCGCCGAAGCCGAACGAGTTGTTGAGCACCGCCATCGGGCCGGTGCCGCGGGGCTTGATGTCCTGCGGCTCGGCGGCGATGCTCAGCCCGGCGTTGTCGTCGGGGTCTTCCAGGTTGATCGTGGGCGGCGCCACCTTGTCCCGCAGGGCGAGGATCGCGGCCACCGACTCCACGGCGCCGGCCCCGCCGAGCAGGTGGCCGGTCATCGACTTGGTCGAGGACATGGTCACGCCGCGGCCGGCCTCGCCCAGCGCCGCGGCCACCGCCTGGGCCTCGACAGTGTCCCCGGCCGGAGTCGAGGTGGCGTGCGCGTTGATGTGCACGATCTGGCCGGGGTCCACCCCGGCGTCGGCCAGCGCGCGGCTGACCGCGAGCTTGATCCCGCGGCCGTCCGGCTCGGGCTGCGCGATGTGGTGCGCGTCAGAGGAGTAGCCGGCCCCGGCGGCCACGGCGTAGACGTTCGCGCCGCGGCTGGCGGCGTGCTCGGCCGACTCCAGCACGACCACTCCGGCGCCCTCGCCCAGCACGAACCCGTCCCGGCCCTTGTCGAACGGGCGGGAGGCGCGCTGCGGGTCGTCGTTATGCGTCGTGGTCAGGGCGCGCATGGCCGCGAACGCCGCGATGTTCAGCTGGATGATCGCCGCCTCGGTCCCGCCGGCCACGACCACGTCGGCCCGGCCGGAGCGGATCATGTCCGCGGCGTAGGCGATGGCCTCGGCCCCGGAGGCGCACGCGCTCACCGTGGTGTGCACGCCGGCCTGGGCACCCAGCTCGATGCTGATCCACCCGGCGGAGCCGTTGGGCATCAGCATCGGCACCGTGTACGGCGACAGGCGCTGCCAGCCCTTTTCCTTCAGGGTGTCGTAGGCGTTCAGCGTGGAGGCCACGCCGCCGATCCCGCTGGAGATCACGACCCCGAGCCGCTGCGGGTCGACCTCCGGCTTGCCCGCGTCGGCCCACGCCTCACGGGCCGCGATCAGCGCGAACTGCTCGCAGCGGTCCAGCCGCCGGGCCTGGACCCGGTCGATCACGGTGGCCGGGTCGACCGCCGACCACGCGGCGATCCGCGCCGGCAGGTCAGCGGCCCAGTCATCGGTCAGGGTGGTAACCCCGCTGCGCCCGGCCAGCAGCGACTGCCAGGTCGTCGGGACGTCGGCGCCCACCGGGGTGATCGCTCCCAGCCCCGTGACGACGACGCGCGTCCGGTCTGTGCCCACTGTTGCTGTGCTCCTCTAGTCGGGGATAACGCGGCGCCGGGCACGAGGCCCGCGCGCCGCGTCGGCTCGGCTCCCGGTCAGGCAGATACGGCAGAACGCTTGACGTAGTCGACGACGTCCTGCACGGTCTTCAGGTCCTTGAGCTGGTCGTCAGGGATCTCCACGCCGAACTTGTCCTGCGCGGCGACGGCGATCTCGACCATCGACAGCGAGTCGATGTCCAGGTCGTCAACGAAGGTCTTGTCCGGTGTCACCTGGTCGGCCGGAACGCCGGCCACCTCGTCAATGATCTCGCCGAGACCGGTGAGGATTTCCGCGTCCGTCATGGCCATGAGAGTGGTGCTCCTTTGTGTTGGGTGCGCTGTGCGCGGGGTGTGTTCAGTTAGCGGGCGCGAGCGCCCGGGCAAGGCCGGCGGTCAGGGTACCCTGATCACCTGCGCGGCATAGCAGATGCCCGCCCCGAAGCCGATCAGCAGGGCCAGCGACCCCGAGGCCAGCTCGCCGCGCTCGATCATCCGGGACAGGGCCAGCGGGATCGATGCCGACGAGGTGTTCCCCGCCGTCACGATGTCGTTGGCGACAATGGCCTGCGGGGCGCCGAGCTTGCGGGCGATGGCCTCGATAATCCGCAGGTTGGCCTGGTGCGGCACGAACGCGGCCAGCTCGGTGGGATCCACGCCGGCCCTGGCGCAGGCTTCCTTGGCGACCGGGTGCAGCGCGGTGGTGGCCCAGCGGAAGACGGCCTGGCCCTCCTGGATGATGAACGAGTCCCGGTCCTTGATGTAGATCTTGTCGGCCAGGTCGCCGGCGCTGCCCCAGGCCACCGGGCCGATGCCGGGCTCCTCATCCTCGCCCGCCGGGCCGACCACGGCGGCGCCCGCCCCGTCGGCGAAGATGATGCAGGTCGACCGGTCGGTCCAGTCCACCCACTGGGACAGCTTCTCCGCGCCGATCACCAGCACGTGCCGGGCAGTACCGACCCGCACCGCGTCGGAGGCAGCGGCGATGGCGTAGCAGAACCCGGCGCAGGCGGCGTTGAGGTCGTAGGCGCCCGGCGCCATGATGCCCAGCCGCCGGGCCACGGTGGCCGCGGTGTTCGGGATCTGCACCTCGGGCGTGCAGGTGGCGACAATCACCAGGTCGATGTCACCGGGGGACAGGCCGCTGCCGGCCAGCGCCTTGCCGCCGGCCGCCACGGCCATGTCGGCCACGGTCTCCTCGGGCCCGGCGACCCGGCGGCTGGCGATGCCCACCCGGCTGCGGATCCACTCGTCATTGGTGTCGACGGTCTGGGCGATCTCGTCGTTGGTGACCACCCGGGCGGGCTGGTAGCCGCCGAACGCGAGGATCCGCGCACCCCGGATTCCCCCGGAACCGGCTGGGCCTTCGGTGAGTCGCATCGCGCTGGTTCTGCCTTTCGTCCGGCCGGCTGGCCGGCGTATTACCGGCCCGCGAGGTGATCTGGGCTGTGGCTGTGCTGGTGGCGTCGGGAGCGGGTGGGTCGGTACTGGAGTTGTGGCCGGCCACGGTGGCGGGGCCGGGCGGTTCGTGCGGCGGCGTGCTGCGCATCGCAGGTACCGGGTGGTCGCCGGGCTAAACGGCGCAGCCCGGCCCGGCTAGCCCCGGGCATCAGGCTCCCGGCGGCTTTCCGCAGCGTCCGGGCGGGTCTGGACGGCGGCGTGCTCGGCCAGCAGCGACCGGGCGTCCTCGAGCTGGTCCGGAGTCTTGAGGGCGAGCAGCTGGACGCCCGGCAGGGCGCGGCGGGCCAGGCCCGTCAGGGTGCCCGCGGGCGGCAGCTCCAGTAGCGCGGTGGCGCCCAGCTCAGCCATGCCGGCCATGCAGGCATCCCACCGGACCGGGGCGCTGACCTGGGCGATGATCCGCTGCAGCCAGTCCGCGCCGGAGCGCACCACGGCGCCGTCGGCATCGGACAGCAGCGGCAGCGCCGGATCAGCCGCCGGCACCCGGGCGGCGGCCGCGGCCAGGGCGTCCACGGCCGGGGCCATGTGCCGGGTGTGGAAGGCGCCGGCCACCGACAGCGGCCGCAGCCGCGCCCCGGCCGGCGGGTCGGCGGCCAGGGCCGCGAGCTGCTCCAGGGTGCCGGCGGCCACGATCTGGCCGGCCCCGTTGACATTGGCCGGGGTCAGCCCGTGCTTGTCGATAGCGGCCAGCACCTCGGACTCGGTGCCGCCCAGCACCGCGGTCATCCCGGTCTGCTCCGCCGCCGCGGCGGCGGCCATCCCGCTGGCCCGGACCCGGACCAGGCGCATCGCGTCCTCGGCGGTGATCGCCCCGGCGATGGCCCCGGCGGCCAGCTCGCCCACGCTGTGGCCGGCGGCAACGGCGGTCAGTCCCTTGGCGGGCACCGGGTCACCGGTCACCACCTCGGCGGCGGCCACGGCCGCCGCTACCAGCAGCGGCTGGGCCACGGCGGTGTCCCGGATCTCGTCGGCGTCGCCGGTGGTGCCGTACCGGATCAGGTCACACCCGGCCAGCTCCGACCAGGCGGCCAGCCGGTCAGCGAAGCCCGGCAGCTCCAGCCACGGGGACAGGAAGCCGGGGGCCTGGGCACCTTGGCCTGGCGCCGCGATCACGAGCATTGTCCCAGCCTGCACTGTAGGAGTTCGCCATATCCATGACGAACAGCACGAAGTTTCTTCGGAAGGTGTTGGCGGAAGTCTACAAACTATGTTCCCTTGTGCGCCAGGCGGCCGAGCACGACGGCCACCCGCAGGGAGAATCCGCCCCGGCCGTCACCAGGGACGACGCCGGTCAGCTCACTGACCCGGCGCAGCCGGTAGCGGACGGTATTCGGGTGCACGAACAGCAGCCGCGCGGTGGCCTCCAGGGAATTCCCTAGCTCCAGGTAGGTCATGACCGTGTCCATCAGCGCGCTGCCGCCGCGCAGCAGCGGCTCGTAGACGGACTCGATGAGCTCGGCGCGGGCCATCTCGTCGCCGTCCAGGGCCCGCTCGGGGAGCAGGTCGTCGGCCAGCACCGGGCGCGGGGCATCGGGCCAGGCGTGCGCGGCCCGCAGCCCGGCCAGGGCCGCTGCCGCTGAGCCCGCCGCCAGCTGCAGGTCGGCCACCGCCGGGCCGACCACCACCGGGCCGGGCCCGAACCGGGGCGCGAACTGGCGGGCCGCGGCCAGCGGGTCGTCGCTGCCGCCCAGGACCACCACCAGCCGGTGCCCGTGCACCCCGGCGAGCAGGTCCAGCCGGGCCCGCCGGGCGACGATGCGCAGCTCGTCGATGATGAGGCCCTCCGGCTCGTCGGCCTCGGCGGCCCCGGCCATCACGGTGACCGGCGCCGAGGACCAGTTCAGCGCCGAGGCCCAGGACTGCAGGGCCTCGTCCACCTCGCCGCGCACCAGGGAGTCCACCACCAGGGCTTCCAGCCGGGCGTCCCAGGCGCCGCGGGCCTCGGCGGTGCGGGCATACACCTGGGCCGCCCCGAAGGCGATCTCCCGGGTGTAGCGCAGCACGGCCTCGCGCAGCTCGGCCTCGCCGCCGGGCGCGGCCAGCTCGTCGACCTGAGTCTCGACGACATCGATGATGACCCGGACCATCTCTACCGCCTGCTGCAGGCTGACCGCCCGGGCCAGCTCACGGGGCGCGGTCCCGAATACCTCGCCGGCCACCGCGGGGCGGCTGCGCTCGGGATGCTTGACCCAGTCCAGGAAGGCGGCCACCCCGGCCTGGGCGACCAGGCCCAGCCAGGACCGGTTCTCCGCCGACATCCCCCGGAACCACGTCAGCCGCTTGTCCATGGACGCCATCGCGGCCGCGCCCAGGGCGCTCATGGAGTGCTCGAGGCGCGCGATGGTCTCGTCGCGGACGCGCCCGCCCCCCGGCTTGGTCGCTCGATTGGCTGTGGTCACCTGGCTAGCCTGCCATGTCCGCGCCGGGCAGCTGTTCTCGTGGCCGGGAAGGGCGGGCCGCCGCTGCCGGGCGCCCGGCAGGCAGCGCGAGCGGGACAACCGGGCTCTGGCCGGGCAGGGAATAGGAGACCGGGCCGGCCGTGCGTGGGGAGGTCTCCCCTTTCAGATCGCTCTCGTGTCGGTCACATTGACTGAGACCGGCCAGCCGGGCCGGCTGGCCGGGGCGGCCACTGAAGCGGGTTTCCGGGCGCTCGGGGGAGACGCTTCGGATGACCTTCCGGAAGAAAGGAACGCGCATGAGCTCAGCAATCAGGCGGCGGCCGGGTCGCGCCCGGCGGATGGCCGTGGTGACCGTCGCCGGGGCGGCTGCCCTGGCCCTGGCCAGCGGGAGCGCGGCGGCGCATGCCAGCACTGCGCCGGACCAGGCGACCAAGTACACCTTCAAGACGATCGTCAACTCCGACGACCCGACGTTCAACCAGCTGTTCGCCATCAACGATCACGGCAAGATCGCCGGCACCTTCGGCGCCGCTACGCCGGGTCACCCGGCCCGCGGCTACGTCGTGCGGCCGCCCTACCACCATGCCGATTTCCGCGGCCAGAACTACCCGCACGCCCGGCAGAGCCAGGTGCTCGGGCTCAACAATGAGGGCGTCACCGTCGGCGCGTTCTCCACCCAGAAGCCCGTGGCGACGCCGGGGGAGGTCAGCCTGTTCGGCTACTACGCGATCAACGGCAAGTTCCACAAGGTCGACTACCCGACCAAGCACCCGTTCAGCCCGCCGGTCGACCAGCTGCTCGGCGTCAATGACCACGGCATCGCCGTCGGGTTCTACCTGGACTCGCACGGCACCAGCCACGCTTACCAGTACGACATTCACACGCACAAGTACAAGATCATCAAGCCCGGCGTCGCCGGCGGCTCGAATTTCTCCGCGCTCGCCATCAACAACGCCGGCAGCGTCGTCGGGTTCTTCACCAACTCCCACGGGAAGACCGGGGGCTTCTTCCTGCGGAAGAAGGCGCCGCACCTGATCACGCTGAAGCACCCCGGTACCGGCGAGACGCTGCCGTTCGGCGTCAGCCCGGGCGGCGAGGTGGTCGGCCTGTGGGAGGACGAGTCCAGCGGCACCGCCGTGGATCACGGCTTCACCTGGACCCGCACGGGCGGCTTCCACACCGTGGATGACCCGTACGGCACCAAAGGCTCGGCGCTGAGCGGCGTCAACGGCGCCGGCGACCTGGTCGGCTGGTACACGGGGAAGCTCGGCAACACCAAGGGCTTCCTGGCCAGGCCGAAGAAGTAGCCGCCTGCTAGCTCCCGGGCGAGTCCGGCGCTGACCTGTGGCGGGGCCTCGCGCGGGTCATGCGCCGGACAGTTCCGGGCCCGGTCGCTCCCGTGCGGAGCGCCACGCCGCCGAGTATGCGGCGGAGATAACAGCAAGGCCGCTGCGGTCGCGGTGCGCCCTGCGATAACAGCAAGATGCGGGCCGCGCCGGGGGGCGGCCCGGCTGCCCCGGTCACGCGCTGGCCGGGGCACCCGTTATCTGACGCACTCTCTGGCGGGGCACGCGCCGGCCCGGCGCGCCCGTCGCTATCCGGGGCACCGCCTGTCCGGGCACCCGCTGTCCGGGCCGCCATTCCGCGGGCCGCCTGTTCGCCATTCCCGGTTCGTTAGATCCGCCATTCCGGGGTAGTGGGCGGTGCGCTCGCCGGTTTCTGTCCGAGGCCGGTCCAGGCGGAGGGATGACGATGAGCGCACGCGCAGCAGCACGCGGCCTGGTGGCCGCCGCCACGATCATGACCGCGGCGGCCGCCGCGGCCCTGCCCGGCACCGGAGCGGCCGCCCGGGCCAGCGCGGGCCCGCCGCCGGCCGCGCGGGCGGCCGCCGCTTCCCAGGCCGCCGCTTCCCGGCCCGATGTCGAGGGCCGCGCCCTGACCGGCGCGCAGCGCGCCGTGCTGGGCGGCATCGCGCGCGACACCTGGAAGTTCTACGCCGCCGACGTCGACCCCGGCACCCACCTGCCGCTGGACAACCTCGGCCCCGGCGGCACCCGCGGCAGCTACACCTCGGCCGCCAATATCGGCGTGTACCTGTGGGCCGTCGTCGCCGCGCGTGACCTGCACCTGATCACCGAGCAGCGGGCCGTCGCGCTGCTCTCGGCCACCCTGACCTCGGTGGCGCAGCTGCGCAGCTCGCACGGGTTCCTGTACCAGTGGTATGACACCAGCACCGGTGAGGTCCTGCGCAACCCCGGCGACATCAGCTGCGCCACCGAGACGACGCCGGTCCAGGACAACTGCTACTTCCTGTCCGCCGTGGACAACGGCTGGTATGCCTCGGGCCTGGTCGTCGCCCGGCAGGCGGTGCCGCAGATCGCGCCGCAGGCCAGCCGGCTGCTGGCGGCGATGAACTTCGGCATCTTCTACGACGGCCGGGCGCAGACCAGCTGCAACACCAACCCGGCGATCGCCGGCAACCAGCCCACCGGCCAGATGTACGGCGGCTACTACGTGGACCAGGGCCCGGCGGGGTACCACAACGGAGCCCTGTACAGCGACCCGCGGATCGCCATCTACCTGGGCATGGGCCTGCACCAGATGCCCGGCGACGTGTGGTGGCGCACCTGGCGGACGCTGCCGCCGCAGCAGTGCAGCACCGACCCGGACTTCTCCTGGCAGGGCCAGTGGCCGGTGGCCGGGTACTGGCAGACCTACGCCGACCCGCAGTCCGGCCGGAAGTTCCGGGTCTGGGAGGGTCACTACACCTATCCCGGCACCGCGCTGACCTACGTGCCGACCTGGGCCGGCGGCATGTTCGAGGCGCTGATGGCCAACGAGGTCGTCCCCGAGACGGCCTGGGGCCCGCGCAGCTTCGGGCTCAATGACCTGCGCAACGCCCAGGTGCAGGTCCGGTACGCCACGCAGGCGCTGCACGACCCGGTCTGGGGCATGTCCCCGTCCAGCACCGCCGATGACACCGGCGGGTACAGCGCCTACGGCGTGCAGGGGCTGCAGTTCCCGGCCGGCCAGCAGCTGGCCCAGTCGGTTACCCCCGGCAGCACCGAGGACGTGGTCACGCCGCACGCCTCGTTCCTGGCGCTCAGCGTGCTGCCGCAGCAGGCCTACGCCAATATCGCCGCGCTGCGCCGGCTCTACCCCGGCGTGTTCAGCGCCGACGGCGGCTTCTACGACGCGGTGAACCCGGGCACCGGCGCCGTCGGGCACCGGCGGCTGGTGCTGGACCAGTCCATGATCATGGCCGCCATCGACAACGCCGTGAATCACGGCGCGCTGCAGCGCGACTTCGCCCGCGACCCGGTGTCCTGGGCGGCCCGGACCTATCTCGGCGCCGAGACCCTGTCCCTGCACTGAGCCGGCCCGCAGTCACCCGGCCCGCAGCCCGCCATTTACCGGGGCGGACACGGCCATTGCCCGGCGCGATGTTTCGGGCCGGGTGCGGCGGATACCTCGGGACGGTTCTGCCGAACGCCGCGCCGGCGCGCGCGGCTCCGGATGCGAAGGGGGCGCAGCCGGCTGACTCAGCGGAGAGGACGCGCAGGAAATGAGACAGCCAGGACAACGAACGACACCGACGTCGCCGACCCGGCCGGGCCGGCCCCGCAGACGATGGGCCTTCGCGGCCGCCGCCCCGCTCGCGGCCGCCGCCCTCGTCGTCTCCGTCCCGGCGGCCGGGGCCAGCCCGCGAGCACCGCGCACGGCCGCGCACCTGACCGCCCGCCAGCAGCAGCTGGCCTCGATCCAGGACAAGGTCAGTGCGCTGATCAGGCGGATGACCCTGGCCGAGAAGTTCGGCCAGCTGGAGCAGTCCGGCCCGACCGGCACCAACGGCACGCCCGGCACGACCCTGCTCAGTGAGGTGCGCAAGGGCCAGGTCGGCTCGGTGCTGGACCTGACCGGGGTGAAGTACATCAACCAGGTGCAGCGGGCCGCGCTGGCTTCCCGGCTGCACATCCCGGTGATCTTCGGCCTGGACGTGATCCACGGCTACAAGACCATCTTCCCGGTGCCGCTGGCCGAGGCCAGCAGCTGGGACCTGGCCGCCATCCGCAACGACGAGTCGGTCTCAGCCGACGAGGCCACTGCCGACGGCATCAAGTGGACCTTCAACCCGATGGTCGACATCAGCCGGGATCCGCGCTGGGGCCGGGTGGTCGAGGGAGCTGGCGAGGACCCCTATCTCGGCTCCGCCGTCGCCGCCGCCAAGGTGCGCGGCTACCAGGGCAGCAGTTACGCCGCGCCGGACAAGATGGCCGCGACGGTGAAGCACTTCGCCGCCTACGGCGCGCCGGTGGCCGGGCGGGAGTACAACACCGTCGACATGTCGACCCAGCAGCTCGACAACGACTACCTGCCGCCCTACAAGGCCGCGGTCAAGGCGGGCGCGGCGACGGTGATGACGGCCTTCGACTCGCTCAACGGCGTTCCGGCCAGCGCCAACCGGGACCTGCTGACGAAGATCCTGCGCCAGGAGTGGGGCTTCACGGGCACGGTGATCAGCGACTACCAGGCCATCCAGGAGCTCATCGACTTCGGCTTCGCGGCCAACGGCGCCGACGCCGCCCGGCTGGCGCTGACCGCCGGCGTGGACATCGAGATGGGCGTCCAGGTGCCCAGCCAGTTCGCCACCTACCCGGCCTTCGGCCCGCAGCTGGTCCGCTCGGGCAAGGTGAAGCTGGCTACGATCAACAACGACGTGCGGCACGTGCTGACCCTGAAGTACCTGGCCGGCATGTTCGCGCACCCGATCACTGACCCGACGCGCGTCCAGCACGCCGAGCTCACCCCGGCGCACCTGGCGGCCGCGCGGACGATGGCGGACCAGTCAATGGTCCTGCTCCGCAACACCGGTAACGCGCTGCCGCTGAGCAGCTCGCTGTCGTCGGTGGCGGTGGTCGGCCCGCTGGCCGACGACCCGGCCGACCAGCTCGGCCCGGACGTGCCGATCGGCTACTCGACGGACACCGGCAAGATCGTCCCGGTGCTGCAGGGCATCAAGACCGCGCTGCCCAAGGCCACCGTCAGCTACGCCCAGGGCTGCGACACTGCGTGCACCTCGACCAGCGGCTTCGGCGCTGCGGTCAGCGCGGCCAAGTCGGCCAGCGTGACCGTCGTCGTGGTGGGCGAGCCCGCCGCCGACACCGGCGAGGCCTCCTCGCGCAGCAACATCAGCCTGCCCGGCAAGCAGCTGGCGCTGGTCCAGGCCATCGCCGCGACGGGCAGGCCGTACGTCGTGGTGATGATGAACGGGCGGCCGCTGACCATCGGCTGGCTGGCCCGCAACGCCCCGGCGCTGCTGGAAGCCTGGTACCCCGGCACCGAGGGCGGCAACGCCGTCGCCGACCTGCTGCTGGGCACGGCCAACCCGTCCGGGAAGCTGACCATGAGCTTCCCGCGCAACGTCGGCCAGATCCCGATCAGCTACAACGAGCTGCCGACCGGCCGCCCGTATGACCCGGCCAACAAGTACACCTCGCGGTACCTGGACGTGGCCAATAGCCCGCAGTACCGGTTCGGGTACGGGCTGTCCTACACGACGTTCGCGCTGTCGGGGCTGCACCTGTCGGCGCCGGGCATCGGCACCTCGGGCAAGCTGACCGTCACCGCGAGCATCACCAACACCGGCAGCCGGGCCGGGGCTGACGTGGTCCAGCTCTACATCCGCGACAAGGTGGCCAGCATCCTGCAGCCGGTCCGGCGGCTGGACGGGTTCTCCCGGGTCAGCCTGGCGCCGGGGCAGAGCAAGACCGTCACCTTCACCCTGGGCCCGGCGAACCTGGGCTTCTACAACAACCAGGGCGCCTTCACCGTCGAGCCGGGCGGGTTCGACGTCTGGGTCGGCGACAGCTCAGCCGGCGGCCTGCACAGCCAGTTCACCGTCAGGTAGGCCCGGGAGGCGTGCGGGGCCGCGTGCCCGGCCCCGCACGCCTGGCCGGCCCGCGAGCCCGGCGCCTGCTCCGGGTGACGGGGGCGGGCTGTCTGAGGCGCCGCGCGGGAGACTTCCGTTACTGCTGAGGTCCCTCGCCCAGGGCACAGGGAATCTCCATGCTGGCCGTCGTCGGGCCGCCCGCCGGGCTGGCCAGGGCCAGCACCCCGTCGAACGAGCTCAGCCGGCGCTCGATGCCGCGCAGCCCGGTGCCGCGCGACGGGTCGGCGCCGCCGGCGCCGTCGTCGCGGACGCTGATCCGCAGCATGCCGCCGGAGTAGCGCAGGTCGACCCACACCTCCCGGGCGCTGGCGTGCTTGGCCACGTTCGCCAGCAGCTCGCTGACCGCGAAGTAGGCGGCCGACTCCACCGGCAGCGGCGCCCGGCCGGGCAGCTCCCCGGTGACCTGCACGCGGACCGGGCAGTCCAGCGCCAGGGCGTGGATCGCGTCGGCCAGGCCCCGGTCGGCCAGCACCGGCGGGTGGATGCCGCGGACCAGGCCGCGCAGCTCGACCAGGGCCCGGACCGAGGCCAGCCGGGCCTCGGCCAGCAGCGCGCGGGTGGTCTCGGGGCTGGTGTCGAGCAGCTGCTCGGCGGTGTCCAGGGTCATGCCCAGCGCGACGAGCCGGGCCTGCGCGCCGTCGTGCAGGTCCCGCTCGATGCGGCGCAGCTCCGCGGCGCTGGCGTCGATCGTCTCCGACCGGGTCTGAGCCAGCTGATGCACGCGCAGCGCCAGCTCCGCCTTGCGGGTGGGGCCGAGCAGCGAGCGGGCGAGCATCCCGTAGGCGGCCAGCAGCGGCGGCGCGGACCACAGGCCCAGCACCAGGATCATCAGGCCGAACACGACCGGCTGCCAGGTCTGAGCGCTGGTCTGCATGTGCCACGACCGCATGAAATACGGCAGCGGCGGGCTGATCTGGACCCGCAGCGCGGGCAGCACCACGCCGATCAGGCTGCCGGCCGCCAGGACGGCGGGGAGGGCGGCCAGGACGATGGCGCCGGCCGGGTTCACGATCGCCCACAGCAGGTCCCGCCCGGTGGCCGGGTCGGTCAGTGCTGCGCGCAGCTGCTGCCAGGTCCGCGCGGGGCTGCCGTCGCTGGCGGCGGGCAGCCGGCGGTAGGGGACGGGAATGGGCACGCCGCACCACCGGGCGGTCAGGGTCCGGGTGGTCCGGGCCAGCGCGCGGATGACCAGCATGGCGACGGGGATCAGGACCAGCGCCCCGAGCAGGCGGACGTTGGCCGGGGGCTGGTGGTTGAGGAGATCCGGGCTGCGCACGAGCAGGTCGGTGGCCAGGAGCAGGCCGGCCAGCGCGAGCACGTCGGCCGCGGCCAGCGCGCAGAAGACCACGCCGCGGACCGCCGCGGTGACGCCGCTGCCGAGCCAGGCCCGGCGCCGGGGACGCGGTGCAGGCACGCTGGCCGCGGCGGCCGCGGCGGCTGGCCCGGACGCCGGCGCCGGCGAATGCGGCGGCTGCCGCGGAACGTCGCCGGCCGCGGGCACGGTGGACCCGTCCGGGAAGCTGACCAGGAGCGTGCCGGCGGAGGTCGGCCAGATCTCGGCCGCGGCCGGGCGCTGACCAGGCGCCAGCGTTCGCGGCCGGGCCAGCGGAGGCTGGCCGGCCCCTGCCGCGCGTGGCAGGGGGCGCACGTTGTGCTGCCGGCCGGCGCCCATCACGGGCGACCGGTCGCCGCGGGGGTCAGTGTCGCGCTCATGCGCCGCCTCCCAGCATGACTGTCCTGCTCACGAACCTTCTCGCACCCAGTCTGGCGTGCGGCGGGGCTGACCGCAGTGGCGCTGAGCCCCCGATCCGGGGGTGTACCTAGGTGCACCCGGGGAGGCCGCCCAGCCGTCTGTCGCCGCCCGCCGGCTGGCTCCTAGCGTAACCGGAACAGCGCGAACGAGATATGTCGCGCGCTGTGCCGGCCGCCGCCTGGCCGCGGCAGTGCCGGCTTCCGGTCTGGAGACGAGGGAGCCCTGTCGTGACGCCTGGGCGCAAGCATGCCCTGATGGCGGTGCTGACCGCCGAGATTGCGGTGGTCGTGGTTTTTGCCGTCGTGTACAACCCGTGTGACCTGAACGTCTACCTGTGGGGCGGGCATGCCGTCACCGGCGACCTGAGCCTGTACCGGAGCCAGGTCAGCCACCACTGGTTTACCTACCCGCCGTTCGCCGCCACGCTGATGGTGCCGCTGGCCGCGCTGCCGGCGGTGCTTGCCCGGGTGGGCTGGGAGCTGGCCACCGTCGCGGCGCTGGCCTGGTCGTGCCTGCTCACGATGCGGCTGGCGGGCTGGCGGCAGCCGTCGCGGCTGGCCGTGGCCGGCGTGCTGGCGGCCGCGCTGACGCTGGAGCCGATGTACCACACGCTGTTCCTGGGCCAGGTCAACGTGCTGCTGCTGGCGCTGATCCTGACCGACGTGTGGCTGGTGTCGGGCGGGAGCCGGCTGGCCGGCCGTCGGGGGAGCTGGCTGGCCGGCCGGGGGAGCTGGCTGGCTGGCCGCAGCGGCTGGCTGGCCGGCGCCGGGGTCGGCGTGGCGGCGGCGATCAAGCTCACCCCGGCCATCTTCATCGTCTGGTTCCTGCTGGCCCGGCGGCCGCGCGCGGCGCTCACGGCGGCCGCGAGCTTCGGCTGCTGCGGGCTGATCGGGTACCTGGTCGCGCCGGGCGCATCCCGGCTCTACTGGACGAAGCTGTTCGACGACACGGGCCGGGTGGCCGGCTCCTACCTCAGCAACCAGTCGCCGTACGGGATGCTGTCGCGCGTCCTGGGCGGCGTCAGCCACGTCGGCAGCTGGTACGTGGTGATCCCGCTGGTCCTGGGGGCGGCCGGACTGGCGGTGGCGGCGGTGGCGGCCCGGCGCGGCGACTGGCTGGCCGGCGCGACAGTGACCGGGGTGACCGGGCTGCTGGTTTCGCCGATTTCCTGGACCCACCACTGGGTGTGGATCCTGCCCGCGCTGTTCGTGCTGGCCCGGCACGGGACCGGCGGCCGGATCGCGGCCGGCTGCGGGTACGTGCTGTTCGCGGCCGGCCTGCCGTGGTGGACGCCGCACGCGGGCGGACCGCGCGAGTACGGCTGGCACGGGCTGCTGACGGTAGCCGCCAACAGCTACCTGCTCGCCGGGCTGGCGTTCCTGGCCTACCTGGGCGCCCGCGTGGTGCTGGACTCCCGCGGGACCAGGCCCGCCGGACGCGGCGGGCCGGGCGAGCCGCGCCAGCCGGCGGTGGCGGCCGGGCCGGTCGGGGTGAGCGGGGCCCGGTGAGCGTGTCCCCGGGGCGCTGACCTGGCTTGGACCGGGTGCCCCTAGCGCTGTGCAGCGCGAGGCCGCCTGCGACGATGGCCGACGCTCAGCCGGCGGGGACCAGGCA
>DASXDJ010000041.1:0-5808 GCA_036490755.1 Streptosporangiaceae bacterium | reverse complement strand
CATGTAGAACAGCAGGCTCTTGGCGTCGACGGCCTCGCCGTTCGACCACTTCCAGCCCTTCATGTTCACCACGACCGTCTTGCCGCCGTTGGAGTACACCGGCGGGTTAGCCGGGGACAGCGGGTAGTTGATCGCGACGTTAGTGTTGGTGTTGTTGCCGAACATGTACAGCGGCCGGTACATCAGCCACTGGAACTGCTCGGAGTTGTACACACTGGCGTTGGTGATCGCGTAGAACGGGAAAATCCAGCTCAGCGTGGTGTCGGGGGGCAGCGCGACCCGCGCGGTCCCGCCCTTGACGGCCGTCCCGGCGGAACCGCCGCCCGACGGGCTTGACGGGCTGACAGTCGAGCTGCAGCCCGCGGCCAGCGCGAGAGCCGCCACCGCGGCGGCGCCCGTCAGCCGGACGTTGCGTCTGAATCGAAACATATTCTCTCCTTCGCCGCGGCGCGGCAGATGCCTGCTCACGAGGGCACCCGCGCCGGCAGATAACCCCGGAGCCCCTGGGGAGCGGCGGTAGCCGGCTGGCGTGCCGGCGGTCCGCTGAAGGTCGGCGCGGGTGCCCTGCCCAAGCCTGGCCCGGAGCGCCTGCGATCAGCCTGACGCCGGCCTGACGCTCACCAGCCGGGCGGCGGCGCCGGGAGGCGCGGGGAGCGGCCGGGTGGTTCGGTCAGGCGCTCGCGGCGCGGAGCTTCGCGCGAACGGGACGGGCATCCGGATGGTGCAGGTCATCCAGGATGGCCAGGGCCTGCTGCCAGACGGCGCGGCCAGCGCGCGGGCGCCCGCTGGCCACGTAGGTGTCACCGAGGTGAATCAGGGTCTGCGCCCGGTAGTAGGGGTCAGCCGTTTCGGTGTAGGCGCGCAGCGCCTGCTGGTAGTACTCCGCGGCCTGACCGAGCTGACCGGACTGGTGGCAGCAGTAGCCCAGGCTGTCCAGGGTGATGGCTTCCTCGAAGCGGTCACCGGCCTGGCGGTGCATGTCCAGAGCCTTCCCGCAGCAGCTCAGGGCCTGCTGGTTGTTGCCGAGCAGCGCATGAGACCAGCCGGCCGCGTTGAGGGCGGATGCCTGGCCGGCCAGGTTGCCGGCGGTGCGGTACAGGCTGATCGCGCGCCGGGCGTGGTAGAGGGACCGGCTGTGGTTCTTCCACAGCTCGTTGACCCGGGCGATGCCGAAGTGGCAGTCAGCCTGGCCGCCCGCGTCGCCGAGCCGCCGGCACAGCCGCAGCGCCTCCCGCATGTGATCGTGGGCCTCTGTCCAGGAGCCCAGCTGGAGCAGTGCCTCGGCGAGCAGCTGGTGGGTGAAGGCCTCCGCGAGATGGTCGCCGAGCCGGATCGTGGCGGCCAGCGCCAGCTGCTGGCACTGCGCCCAGTCCTGGTAGTGGCCGCGGCGGCAGAAGTAGGAGCGCAGGACGGCCGGCAGCTGCCAGGCGTGGGTGTCCAGGCCGCTGGCCGCGGCGGCGGAGGCAGCGGCCAGCAGCACCCGGTACTCGGCGTTCAGCCAGGCCAGGGCCTCATCGGCGGAGGCGAGCTGCTCGGCCGGCTCGCGGCCCTTGGGCAGCGGCGCGGTCCCGTGCGCCTGCGGGTAGGCCAGCTCGGCAGCGGCCTGAGCGGTATCCAGGTAGTGGTCGAGCACGCGGCTGAGGCCGCTGCGGCCGTCCGCCTCACTGCACAGGTCCGCGGCGTAGGCGCGGACCAGGTCATGGAGCACGAAGCGGCCGGGCGCGTGCTCCTGGAGAAGGCTCGTCCGGACCAGCTCAGACAGCGCGTCGCGAGCCGCCGGCCTCTCGACACCGGCCAGGCTGCTGGCCGCAGCCGCAGAGATGTCCGGGCCGGGATGAGCGCCCAGCAGGCGGAACATCCGGGCGGCGGGACCGCTCAGCAGCCGGTAGGACCACGACAGGACAGCCCGGACGTCGGCCGTCGGCTCCCCGGCGTCCAGTCTGTCCAGCCGGCGGCGCCGGTCCCGCAGCCCCGCGGCCAGCGAGGCGAGCGGGAACGACGGCGTGAGCGCGGCCCTGGCCGCGGTGACGGCCAGGGCCAGCGGCAGTCGCGCGCACAGGGCAGTCAGCTCGGTGACCTCGCCGGCCTCGGCGGCGACCCGGTCGGGGCCCAGCCGGCTGGCCAGCAGCTGCCGGGCCTCGGTCCCGCCAAGGACATCCAGCATGAGCGGGCTCGCGCCTTCGGCGGCGACCAGCCCGGCGAGCTGGTTGCGGCTGGTCACCAGCACGACGCAGCTGGACGAGCCCGGCAGCAGGGGTCGTACCTGGGTCTCGTCCCGCGCGTTGTCCAGCACGATCAGCATCCGCCGGCCCGCCAGCAGACTCCGGTACAGCCCAGCCTGCGCGTCGAGCCTGGCGACAGCCCGGCTGGTCCCGGCGCCGAGCGACTCCAGCAGCCCGCCGACCGCCTCACCGGGCGTCATGGCCGGCAAGGGGTCGAACCCGCGCAGGTTCAGGTACAGCTGGCCGTCGGGAAAGCGGGCCTGCACCTCGTGGGCCCAGTGCAGGCTCAGGGCAGTCTTCCCCACTCCGGCCATGCCCGTGATGGCCAGCGTCATGCTCTCCCCGCTGGCGACGCCGCTGTCCAGCCACCCGGTCAGCAGCGCCAGCTCCTGCCGCCGGCCGACGAAGTGCGCCGGCGCGGCCGGGAGCTGCCGGGGCATCACGACGCGACTGCCGGCGTGGTCGCTGCCCGGCGCATCCGGGGCGCCCGAGAACCGCCAGCGCCGCACGGGCAGGCCCGCGAGCGCCCGGTCGCCCGAGAGGATCCGCTGGTGCAGGTTCTGCAGGTCAGGCCCGGGCTCGACGCCGAGCTCGCCCGCCAGCCGGTCCCGCAGGCTCCGGAACACCTTCAGCGCGTCGGCCTGCCGCCCGCCCCGGTACCGGGCAATCATCAGCAGGCCGGCGAGCCGCTCCGCCAGCGGGTACCCGGCCAGGACCAGCGGAATCTCCTCGGCCGCCTGCGAATCCCGGCCCGCGGCCAGCAGGCAGCTGAACCGGTCTTCGACCGCTGACAGGTGCTCGGCGGCCAGCCCGGCGCGGATCGCGTCCACGCGCGCGGTGTCCGGGACATCGGCCAGGGCCGTGCCCTGCCACAGCCGCAGCGCCTGGTCGAAGGTGGCAATCGCCGCGCCGCTGTTGTCCGCGTCGCGGGCCGAGGACACCAGCGACCGGAACGCGTGCACATCCACCAGGCCGGGCCGCACCCGCAGCCGGTAGCCCTCGCCGTACCGCTCGGGGACGCAGTCCGGCACTGCGGCCAGGGTCTTGCGGAGCCGGGTGACCAGGATCTGCACACTGGCCCGGGCCGACGGCGGCGGGCGTTCCTCCCACAGCAGGTCGACGAGGTCGCCGGCGCCCACCACCCGGCCGGGCGAGAGGGCCAGGAACGCCATCAGCAGGCGCAGCTGCGCTCCGGGCGGCGTCTGCCAGCCCTCATTGTCCTGGACCTGAACCGGTCCGAGCACCCGCAGACAGGCCTGGCTTTCCACGCGAATCTCCTGGCAGGCAGCCCGCCCGGCCGCCATGTCACTGATCGTAATCGCGCGTCGCGTCGCGATCGCCAGGCAAGCCAGACCGATAGGGCATTGTGACGCCGCTGTCATCAGCTCTTGGCCAGGCCGGCGAGACTGTCACGCTCAGTAAGCGGCGTGAGCGACAACCATGAGCAGTGCTGCACACGAGAGGCCCGGCCGGCATCGTTGCGCCTAGCCCGACGCGTGGATCCGCTCAGCGCGGATGGTCAGGATGACACGCACCTGGTCGCGGCCGCCGAACCACGGGTAAGCCGTGCCGAGGTAGCGCTGGGCGAGGGTGTCGATGTGCTCCGCGCCGCCCTCGGTGGTGACGTTCACGACCTGGCCCCGGATCGCGTAATACCGGGACGGGCGGGACTGGTCGCAGACGCTCACCGCCACCCGCGGGTCGCGCTCGACATTCCGGACCTTCTGAAAGCCCTGGACGGTATTGATAACGACGTGCTCGCCATCGGTATCGACCCAGGTCTCGGTCATCTGGGGTGACCCATCGGGCATCAGGGTGGTCAGGAAGCACGGGCTGGGCTGGCGCAGCAGGGCGATGAGGTCCTCGGGCAGGTTCATGCTGGATCGGCTCCTGTCTGATCCGCCCGGGGCGGCGGATCAACCCCGGAGAAGCTACTCCCCGCCATCCGCTTCGCAGCGCCGGGGGACGCCGGTCCGGATGCGCGGCCGACTGCTCCCTCGCCCAGGCCTCCCGGCCGGGTGGCAGGGCCAGGCGCTGCCGGGCCGGCGCCGCGCTCAGGATGTCGTGCGCGAGGATCTGCTTGAGATATCGCGTGTAATACCAGTCGGGTCCTCGGCCGGCAGCGCCGTGTTCATCCGGCGCAGGAACTCGATCTCCGGCAGCCCGAGCGAGGTATTGGCCCGGGCCCGGCTGAGGTCAATCCCGCCGGGATCGATTCCGAGCACGGACGCGAACCCGGCCCAGAGCGCCTCCGGTGTGCCCTGCCGCGGCATCGTGAGGACGTGGACGCGGTCCGGCGGCAGGTGCCGCGACCAGATGCTGAGCGTGGCCAGCGTGTCATGCGCGGTCCAGAACCACGACCGGCGGCGCCGGTCGGCGGCCGGCTCGCTGTCGATGACGCCGGCCAGCCACTCCTCCCAGCCGGCGGTGCCGCGGCACTTGACGCTCTCCTGCCACTCGGCCGGCAGGAGACTGGCGAGATCCCGGACGGTGAGGATGATGTGCAGCTCAGCCGTCAGCAGCGACTGGACGGCCCGGTCCGCCTGCCGGGCATTGCACGCCGCCAGCAGCTCGTCGGAGATCACGGCCGCATCGCGGGCGCGCAGCGCCTGCCGGATCAGCACATCCCATTCGCCGGCCCACGGATCGGCCGGGTCAGCGGGCAGCCGCGGGCCTTGCGGAGATCCCGGCTGGCGCGGGAATGATCCCGGCTGGCGCGGGAATGATCCCGGCGGGTGTAGCCCGGCAGCAGGACGCCCTGGCCGGCGAGCCGGGCACGGTTGCCCCACAGGGCATGCTGCAGGAACGTCGTCCCCGTTTTGGGCTCGCCGATATGCAGGTAGACGCGGGGCGGGCGGGTTCCGCGTCCCGGCTTCTCCCGGCCGGCCGGAACTCCGGCGGCCTCATCGCGTGATGTCAACCTGACACCCTGGCTCGGTGGTACTGCCCGGCACCTCAGGAATCATCCGCTGAGCTGCGGGCAGCAAGGCGAGCGCGCCACGCTACCGGGATGGCCCGCCCCGGAACGGGCCGAATGCGGCCTGGCCGTGATGAGCTCATCGCCGGTTCACCCCGGCATCACTTTCCCGATGCCCGCGGCGCCGCCGCTCAGACGAGGGCCGGCGCCCCGGTCCGCACCGAGCGGTAGATGGCATCGACCACCTGCAGCGCGCGCCAGCCATCCTCCAGCGTGCAAACCGGCGTCTCAAGCCCGGCAGCGCACCGGACGAAATGCCGGATCTCGGCCAGGTAGCCCTCCTCCGCCCACTCGTCACCCGCCGGCCAGCTCCACCCGCGGGTCCCGGCCACGTGCGGCCGGTCCTTCGACTCCTCCTCCAGGCCGGGCCCGTAGCCGGGCTCGCTGTAGATGGTGGTAGTCCCCGTCGCGCGGCCCGAGTCGAGGTAGGCGGTGCCGGCGCTGCCGAACACCTCGAACCGGTCATCCATGCCGCCCGCGATGGCCCAGCTCACCACCAGCTCGGCCAGCCCGCCGTTCTCAAAGCGCAGCACGATCACCGCGGTGTCCTCGGTGTCGCCGATGCACTTGTCGGCCCACTTCAGCACACCGGCCTCGGCGTATACCCGC
>DASXDJ010000040.1:0-8478 GCA_036490755.1 Streptosporangiaceae bacterium | reverse complement strand
GGCGATGCGCCCGCTCCAGGAGCACCGCCGGCTCGGCATCGGGCTCCTCGGTGACCGCCTCCAGCGCCGCGCGGCTGGCCGTGGCGGCCAGCTGCCCGTGGCCGAGCCCGTCGCACAGGGCCGCGATCATGCCGCCGGATCGCTGGCGAGTGGCGTAACTGTCCCCGCAGACGGTCTCGCCGGCGATCGGCCGGGTCAGCCCGGCCCAGCTGCCGCCCGGCGAGCTCCCGGCGGCCGTCGCCGCGGCCCGGGCGGCGAACCGGGCGACGAGGGTCGTGCCGTGGCCAGGCCGCGAGTAGATCTCGCAGAAATCGGCCGCGCGGCGGATGGCGCCCAGCCCGATGCCCAGTGTCCCGGCCGTCGACGTCCCGTCCCGCAGTACGGCACCGAGGTTAGCAATGCCGGGCCCGGCGTCGATCGTCACCATCTCGATGACCGGCCCGGAAGCCTCGCAGCCGGCGCGCAGCAGCATGCTGCCGGCGCGGGCGTGCCGGGCCAGGTTGGCGGCGGCCTCGGTCACGGCCAGCGCGAGCTGCTCGGCCCGGGTATCCGGAAAGCTCAGCTGGCCGGCCAGGGCCAGGGCCGCCGACCGGCAGCCCGCGGCTGCGCTGGCCTCCTCGACCCGGATCCAGCGCATGTCGGCCGGGCGCGGGGCAGAAGCCCAGGCGCTCAGCGCGACCACTTGGTCACCACGACGCTGGTCCCCGCGCCGGGCTGGCTGGTGAGATCAAACTCATCAACCAGCCGCCGTGCACCCGACAGTCCCAGTCCCAGCCCGGAGCCGCTGGTCCAGCCGTCGGTCAGCGCCAGGTCTACGTCGGCGATACCAGGGCCGTCGTCCCGGAAGACGATCCGGATTCCCGCGCGGCCGACCGCCGAGGTGACCTGCTCGATCCGCACCGCGCCGCCGCCGCCGTGGATCAGGGTGTTGCGGGCCAGCTCGCTGGCAGCTGTCACCACCTTGGTCTGATCGACCAGCGACATGCCCATCCCGGCGGCCGCCACCCGCACGTGCTGCCGGACGCGCACGACGTCCTCGCCGGCGCCGATCGGCAGCTCGTCCATCAGGCTCCGCCAGCCAGCAGGCGCAGGCCCTTCTCGGTGTTCAGCGCGGTCTGGACGCCCTCGAGAGACAAGCCGAGCTCCACCAGCGTGATCGCGACGGCCGGGCGCATGCCGACCAGGATGGTGCGCGCGCCGAACAGGCGCGACATGGAGCCGATCGTGGACAGCATCCGCCCGATGAAGGAATCGACGATCTCGACGGCGGTGATGTCGATGATCACGCCGTTCGCGGCCGTGGCCACGATCTGCTCCGCGAGATCCTCCTGGAGCTGCTGGACGCTCTGATCCTGCAGGTCGATCTGGATCGAGACCAGCAGGGTCGAGCCGATCCGGAGAATGGGCACCCGCTCCATCAGGCCGGCACGACCTTCAGCCCGCAGCGGTCCAGCGCGTAACGCAGCCCGTCGGCCAGCGTCTGCTTGGTCAGCACGTCGCCGAACTCGATGCCCAGCGACACGATGGTGTGCGCGATCTGCGGGCGGATCCCGGTGATCGTGCACTCGGCGCCCATCAGCCGGGCCGCCTGAACCGTCTTGAGCAGATGCTGGGCCACCTCGGTATCCACGGTCGGGACGCCGGTGATATCGATCACGGCGTGCTCGGCCTCGGTCGCCACCAGGGAGTCCAGCAGTTTCTCCATCACCAGCTGAGTGCGGGCCGAGTCCAGCGTCCCGACCAGCGGGACGGCGATAATCCCGTCCCACAGCCGGACCACCGGCGTGGACAGCTCCAGCATCGACTCCGCCTGATCGGCGATGACCTGCTCGCGGGCCGCGACGAAGCTCTCGAAGGTCTGCAGGCCCAGGTCGTCGACGGTCCCGGCGAAGACCAGATACTCCGGGACCATCTCCGCCGCGTCGGCCACCAGGGCGTAGACGGCGTCCTTGAGCGAGAAGATGCTCAGCGCCGTCTCGCTGGGCGTCAGCCCGCGCCGCGCCCGGGCCCGGGAGAACTCCGCCAGCACGGCCCGCAGCTCGCCCGCCGCGGAATCATCCGCACCGGTGATCAGCCGCAGGACCAGGGCATAAATCTCTTCCAGCTCGCGACGCAGCTCGGCCGCCGGTACCCGGTTGCCGGAGCTCGCACTGGCGGCTTCGGTCCAGCGCTGGAGAACCTCGGGCTGGCTGGCGTGCAGGAACGCCGCCATCCGGGCCTGGGTGCTGTCCACCCTGCAATCACCTCACTGCTCGACAAACGGGAACCGATGCGCCTCTGCCGACCTGAGGCTACAGGCGCGTCGCCGTCGCGGGACACCGGAGCATGACGACGGAATGGTCACAGCTTCGAACTGACGCGCGGGCGTGCCGCCCCGGCGAGCCCCGGGCGAGTACCCGGGCATCGCGGGGGTAAACGAGCGCGGACGGCAACGGTGACGGCGCCTCCCGGCCCGGCCTGGACCCAGACCGCGGGCCAGGGCCGCCGGCCAGGGTCGTCATCCGGATGCGAGCAGCTGACAGCGCGGTTGAGGAGCGACGTGTTCGAGGGATTCCAGCTCAGCTTCATCGACGCCGGCGGCATCCGGCTGCGGGTCCGGCACGGCGGCAGCGGGCCGGCCGTGCTGCTGGTGCACGGCCACCCGCGCACCCATGCCACCTGGCACAAGGTGGCACCGGCCCTGGCCGCGGCGGGCTACCGGGTCGTCTGCCCCGACCTGCGCGGCTACGGCCAGTCCGGGGCGCCGGCCGGCCGGCCCGATCACGGGCAGGCCAGCAAGCGGGCGATGGCCGGCGACCTGCTCGCGGTCATGCGGGCGCTGGGCGAGGAACAGTTCATCGCGGTCGGCCACGATCGAGGCGGCTATGTCGTCCAGCGGCTGGCCCTGGATCATCCCGAAGCGGTCAGCCGGGTGGTGATTCTCGGCGATGTCCCGATCGGCGAGGCGCTGGCCCGCTGCGACGCCCGGTTCGCCACGGCGTGGTGGCACTGGTTCTTCATGGGGCAGCCCGCCCCGCTGGCCGAGCGGCTCATCGCCGCTGACTCCCGCGCCTGGTATCACCTCAGCGAGAGCCTCATGGGCGCGGAGAACTATGCCGACGCCTGGCAGGCCATCAGCAATCCCGCCGTGCAGCACGCGATGTGCGAGGACTACCGTGCCGGGCTGGGCCCCGACCGCGCCGCCGATGACGCCGACCGGGCCGCCGGCCGCCAGATCACCGCCCCGCTGCTGGTGCTGTGGGGGAACGAGGATGACCTGGCCGGGCTCTACGACGACGATGTCCTCGGTGTCTGGCGGCCGTGGGCGGCCGAGCTGTCCGGGTTCGCGCTGCCGGGTGGACATCACCTGGCGGAGGAATCCCCGGCCGAGCTGACCCGCGCTCTGCTGGCCTTCTTCAGCGGCCCGGCCGGCTGCCGGCCCCCCAGCTCAGCGGCCGGCGCCGGTCAGCGGCCGGCCCCGGCCAGCTCCCGCTGATCCCGCTGGCCGGGGCGCTGATGCTGCTCGCTGAGCTCGGCCCGGACGGCCGCCCGGGCGCGGTGCAGCCGGGACATGACCGTCCCCAGCGGGGTGCCCATCACCTGCGCGGTTTCCCGGCAGCTCAGCCCTTCCACATCGGTGAGCAGCAGCGCGCGGCGGAAGACGTCCGGCAGCCCGGCCACCGCGGCCGCCACCTCGGGCGCCGGAATCCGGTCCAGCACGATCGCGTCGGCGGGCCGCGCGTCGGCCGGCGCCGCGCCCGCCTGGTCGATGGCCGGCAGTTCCTCGGGACCGCCGACGAGCAGGATCCGCGGCCCGCGCTGAGTCCGGCGGTAGCCGTTGATGAAGGTGTTAGTCATGATCCGGTGCAGCCAGGCGCGCGGATGCTCGCCGCTGAACCGGTCGAATGCACCGCACGCCCGCGCCAGGGTGTCCTGCACCAGGTCCTCGGCGTCCTCGGGGCTGCGGGTCATCCGCAGCGCGCGGGAGTACAGCTGACCGCGGTAGGGAGCGGTCTCCCGGTCGAACCGGAGCGCGAGCTCCGGGCTCATCCGGCCGTGCTGTCTCATCTGGCCCTCCCGGGCAGTCGGCGTCGGCCCCGGCGGTCCCCTTACTGCCCCGGAAACGGCGATATATGACCAGACAACCGAAGTGCCCCGCCACCGTGGCCCGGCTCCGCGCTCGCGGCGTGCCGCCCTCAGGCGCCGCTGACCAGCACAGTCAGCGGCAGTAGCAGGTCCTGGGCGGCCGCCAGGTCGGCGTCCAGGGGGCGGTCATGCAAGTCGGCTGGCAGCGCCGCGGCGGACCGGTCGAACGCGGCAGCCAGCCGCTCCCCCGCCGGCCGGATGCCGCGCATCCGCAGCGCCCGGATCGCGGCCACCAGCTCGCAGGCCAGCACCAGCCGGTAAGCGGCCGCGACGTCGGTGGTGGCCCGGGCCGACTGGGTGGAGAACCCGGCGTGCTCCTCCACCCCCCGTGACAGCACCGCGCTGCCCAGCGCGGCGGGCGCGGCCAGCCGCCGGATGTCGGCGATGGCGGCATGCGCCACGTACTCCAGGATCATGATGCCCGAGCTCGGCGGCGCATCGCCGGCCAGGAACGGTGCCATCCCGGTGAACGCGGGCTCGACCAGCGTGCCGAGCCGCGCGGCCGACAGCGCCGAGGTCTGGAACAGCGCCGCGCGGACAGCGTCCAGGGCCAGCCCGATGTAGGCGGTGTGGAAGTTGCCGTTGTGCCAGACGGCGTGGCCGGCGACGTCGACCAGCGGATTCTCCGAGGCAGCGTTGGCGTCGCTGGTCACCGCCTGCTCCGTCTGCCGCACGCTGTCCACCGCCGCGCCGTGCACCTGGGGCAGCGCCCGGTAGCCGTAAGGATCCTGGATCCGGGCCGGTGCTCCCGGCTCGGCAGCCAGCAGCTCGCGCAACGTCGCGGCCACCGCCTCCTGTCCCGGCCGGCCCCGGCCGGCGTGCACCGTCGCGGCGTAGGGCTCGGCCGAGGCGGTCACGGCCAGGTGCGAGAGAGCGGCAACCAGCGTGCTGGCCTGCAGCAGGCCGGCCAGGTCGTGGCAGGCGAGCGCCGCCTCCCCGATCGTGGCCGCATTGCTCGAGATGAACGCCAGCGCGTCAGCCGAGGCCAGCGTGAACCGCGGCGCGCTGGCCGGGCCCGGGCTCGGTCGCGCGGCATCGCCGCCCGGCGGCAGCCAGTCGCGCTCGCCGAGCAGGCACAGCGCCGTGGCCGCCAGCGCGGTCAGGTCCCCGGTGCCGATCGCGCCGTAGGTCGGGACGGGCACGGCCAGCCCCTGGTTGATCACGCCGGCCAGCGCATCCAGCACGCCAGCGTCGACGCCCGACCCGCCCGCCGCGAGCTGGTTAGCCCGGACCACTAGCATCGCCCGGCTCAGCTCGGCGGCGATCAGCGGGCCGCCGCCGCCCGCGTGGCTGCGCAGCAGCCGGACCCCGTTCCCGGCCGCACCCCCGGTCGGGACGAGCTGATCTCGGTTGGCGCCGACCCCCGTCGTCCGCCCGTACACCGGCCGGGTCCGTGTCACCTCGGCCGCCAGCCGGGCCGCCGCCTGCGCCCGGGCCCGGCCGGCGGCGCTGACGCCGACCCGGGCCCCGCCCCGCGCCACCTGCGCTACCCGGGCGCAGGTAAGGGACTCGCCATCGAGGATCACCAGCGCTGGGCTCGTCACCCCAGGATGGTAACCACCTGCTGGCCCGGCGCCGGCGACGCGACCGGCCTTCTCCGGCGGCCAGGCCACCGGGCGAGCTGGATCATCCCCGGCGGAGGTGGGCCGGGCGCATTCCTGGGTAGTCCACTGCCATGACGGGCGAGCCCGACCCCCGGAACGAGTCCCCGGAGCAGCGGGACGACCGCAACCTGGCCGAGCTGCTGCAGGAGCTGCGCGTGGCCGGGCTGGGGGTTCAGGTCCTGTTCGGCTTCCTGCTCGCGATCCCGTTCGCCACCGGGTTCCGCCGCATCGGTACCGTACAGCGGGATCTGTACATCACGACACTCCTGCTAGCTGTCCTGGCCACGGTGCTGCTGCTCGGCCCCGTCGCCTACCACCGGCTGGTTTTCCGCCGCCGCCAGAAAGAGGACCTGGTCCGCGCGGCCAACATCATGGCCATCCTGGGCCTGGTCGCGGTGAGCCTGGCCATCTGCGCAGCTGTCGCCCTGGTGCTCAGTTATGTCGCCGGGGGCCTGCCGGCCATCCTGATCACTGCCATCGTCGGGGCCCTGTTCGCCGGCCTGTGGTTCGCCTACCCCCTAGCCCGCCGCCGCTGACGTGCCGTAGAGCTCCGGCAGGCCGATGAGCACCACCCGGCCCCGTGCTGCCTCGGCGCGGAGGTCCTCGTCGAATCCGGCCCCGGAGTAGCAGGCCGGGATCGCCTCCGCGGTCTCATACCCCTTCGCTGTCAGCAATGCCAGGGCGCGGCGCAGCCGCTCGAGATGCCGCAGCCCCATGACCTCGCCCCAGTTAGCCTCGCCGATCGACACAACCGTCCGGGGCATGCCCGGCGCAGCGGGAGCGAGAACGGCGACATCTACCTCCAGCTGCGTCTGGCGGGCCGGATCGGCCAGCGTGCCCTGGCCCACCTCGCCAACCGGCTGGCCGAAGGTCTCCCGTCCGCTTCGCCGGGCGAAATCCCGGCAGAGCTGCTCGAAGTGGGGTCCGACGATCCCGGATAGGAATCTGGGCCGGGAGTCCGCCCACACCCCATCGCTCATGCCTTGCTCCAGGTCAGCCCAGCGGGGGCGCATGATCGCCTCATAGAAGCTGATGAGCGGCTCAGTGATCCGGTACCGGGCCCGGCCGCTGCGGAAGCAGTCCGCCGCCTTCGTCACCAGGCCGCAATCCTCCAGGACAGTGAGGGGGTGGGAAATCTCAGCGCTGCGGCGGCCGACGTAGCTCGCGATCCCTCCCCAGCGCTGATTGCCAGTAGCTACCGCGGCGAGGACCGAGTGATAAAGAGCCGGATCGCGGATCTCGGTCTCCTCAGCCAGCAGGTACCGGGCCTCGCGCAGCAGCGGGCGATCCGGGTTGAGCACGGCGCGTATCACCCAGTCATCGAACGCCGCCAGGCTTGCCGGGACGTCATCACGCACGAACTGCCGCCGGTAGGCGGGCGTGCCCCCGACTACCGCATGGATGTACACCGCAAGCCGGGGATCATCCGCACCCCAGAACTCCGCTGAGTCGCGGTAATCGAAGGGCTGGATCACCATCTCCAGGCCGGCCCGGCCTCGCAACGGCGCGTTGCCCGACAGCAGGCCGCCCATCACGGACATAGCCGAGCCGCAGACGAGCAATCTCGCCCGGCTCTCCGCCCTCTGGGACGGCCCGCGGGCATCAAGCGCGCGCTTCAGCAGCGATGGCAACTGCGGGCTGGCTTTGACCAGGTACGGAAATTCGTCGATGACGATCAGGGCGGGGTCCCCGCCGCCCAGGCTCAGCAGGTGAGCGAGGGCATCGCTCCAGTCCGGAAACGCCAGGTTCGCGGGAAGACCCGCGTACCGGGCCAGCGCAGCGCCGAACATGCGCAGCGACTCAGCCTCCGTGGCCTCGACTCCCTCGAAGAAGAAGCCGCCCGTTGCCTGGGCCAGGGAGCGGAGCAGGTAGGTCTTGCCCTGCCGCCGCCGGCCGCTGACCACACCGAACGTGGCCTCCGGCCGAGAATCGGCGGCGAAGTCATCGAGCGCCCGCCACTCGCGGTCGCGCCCGAACACTTCGGCTGGCTTGGTCGTCATGGCTGATCCCGAGCTAGTCCGTATTTCACTCAACTGTACTTTACTAAACCATAGTTTAGCAATGACCAGTTTCTGGACCTCGAGTCTTGCCGCTCGACAGCATTGCCCCGAACCAGCAATGAGGCCCGAAGAACGCCAGGCCGGCTACGGCCCGCCTGATCTTTGCGTGGGCGACCTGCCGAAGCGTGGTGGGCGATCTGCCGGAAAATGGGGCGCGAGCGGGCCGGGCCGCTGGCAGGGTGAGGCCGTGGCGGCAGAAGACATGCCGGCGGGACTGACGGTGCCGGACTGCGTGCGGGACCTGGCGGCGGGCCGGAAGATCGCGCTGGTCTGGGAGAACGCGGTCGGCGGGCTGGCGTTCCTGGTTGGCGACGGCCCCGATCAGTTCATCAAGTGGGCGCCGGCGGGCGCGCCGCTGGACCTGCCTGCCGAGGCCGAGCGGCTGGCCTGGGCAGGCCGGTACATCCGGGTGGCCCGGCCGCTCGGGACCGGCCGCGACGAGGCCGGCTCGTGGCTGGTGACCACGGTGCTGCCGGGCCGCAGCGCAGTCCAGGAGCCGTGGGCGTCGGATCCGCGTACCGCCGTAACCGCGGTCGGCGCCGGCCTGCGCACCCTGCACGACGCGCTGCCGGCCGCGGACTGCCCGTTCTCCTGGTCCGCGCAGAGCCGGCTGGCGAGCGCGCGCCGCCGGGCGGCCGCCGGGCAGATCGACCCGGCGGACTGGCATGAGGATTACCAGCCGCTGGGCC
>DASXDJ010000039.1:0-18817 GCA_036490755.1 Streptosporangiaceae bacterium | reverse complement strand
GGCATCCGCCAGTTCCTCGACATCGGCACCGGCCTGCCGTCGGCGGACAACACCCATGAGGTGGCGCAGGGCGTCGCGCCCGACAGCCGCGTGGTTCTACGCCGACAACGACCCCATCGTCCTGGCGCATGCCCGGGCGCTGCTGACCAGCACGCCCGAGGGTGTCACCGACTACGTCGACGCCGACCTGCGGGAGACCAGCCAGGTGCGGTTCTGGGCAGCACCACGCCGGTGCCGATGTGGGCCGGCGTCGCCCGCAAGCCGTAAGCCGCCCCCGGCTCGCCGGAGCCGGCGGCGCGGCTTACCGGCCCAGGTAGGCGCGTTTCAGGTCGTCGCTGCGCAGCAGGTCGGCGGCCGCGCCCTCGAGCACGATCTCGCCGGTGGACAGCACGTAGCCGCGGTCGGCGATGGACAGCGCCATGGTGGCGTTCTGCTCCACCATGAGCACCGCGACGCCCGCAGTGTGGATCTCCTTGATGATCTGGAAGTTCTGCTGGACCAGGGCCGGGGACAGGCCCATCGACGGCTCGTCCATCAGCAGCAGGCGCGGCCGGGACATCAGGGCGCGGCCCATCGCGACCATCTGCTGCTCACCGCCGGACAGCGTGCCCGCCAGCTGACTGCGCCGCTCCAGCAGCCGGGGGAAGAGCGCGTGCACCCGGTCGAGGTCCTCATCCAGCTTCTCGCCGCGGCGCAGCACGGCGCCGAGCTCCAGGTTCTCGCGGACGGTCAGCTGGCTGAACAGCCGGCGGTTCTCGGGCACGATCGCGATCCCGCGGGCGATCCGCCGCGGGACAGGCCACCGCGACACGTCCTGGCCGTCCAGCAGGACGCGTCCCGAGCGGGGCTGCACGATCCCCAGGATGGTCTTGAGCGTGGTTGACTTGCCGGACGCGTTGCCGCCCAGCAGGCAGACCAGCTCGCCGTCGCCGACCTGCAGCGAGATGCCTTCCAGGATCCGCATCTGGCCGTAGTAGGTGGTGACGTTGTCCAGCTGCAGCAGCGTCTCGGTCATCCGTCCTCCGCCAGGGCCCCGGGATCGCGGCCGAGGTAGGCCTCGATGACAGCCGGGTGCCCGGCGACGTCGTCGAAGCCGCCCTCGGCGATCTTGACGCCGTGGTCGAGCGCGATCACCCGGTCCGAGCAGCCCGCGACCACGTGCATATCGTGCTCGATGACCAGGATCGACAGGTCCCGCTCATCACGCAGCCGCCCGATCAGCTCGGTGATCTCGTGGGTCTCGGCCGGGTTCATCCCGGCGGCCGGCTCGTCCAGCAGCAGCAGCCGGGGCCGGGTGGCGAGCGCTCGGGCGATCTCCAGCCGCCGCCGGTTGGCATAGGACAGCGAGTACGCGGGCTGGTCCCAGCGGTACCCGGCCAGGCGCTGGCCGAAGAACGCCAGGACATCCTCGGCGAGCGCCCGGACCTCGCGCTCCTCGCGGCGGGCCCGGGGTAGCCGCAGGATGGACTCCCACGGCATGGCCTTCGTGCCTCCGTAGGTGGCGGCCATGACGTTCTCGATCACCGACATGTTCAGGAACAGCCGCAGGCTCTGGAACGTCCGCGCGATGCCGAGCCGGGCGATGGCGTGCGGCAGCTGACCGGCGATGGACCGGCCGCCGAACCGGACATCCCCGCCGCCCGGCTCGTAGATGCCGGTGATCACGTTGAAGACAGTCGACTTGCCCGCCCCGTTCGGGCCGATGACGCTGACCACTTCCCGGTCACCGACGTGCAGGTCCAGCTCGCGCAGGGCGCGCAGGCCGCCGAAGGACAGGCAGACCTGATCCAGGGCCAGGACCGGCTCACGCTCGGCGGTCACGTGATCACCTCCACGCGCCGCGACCCGAGCAGGCCCTGCGGCCGGGAGTTCATCATCACGATCAGCACGACGCCGATCAGGATCTGCCGGGTGATGGAGGGCTCGGCGACCAGCCGGGCCTCCCACACGCAGGCGGCCAGGTAGATGGCCGGCGGCAGCAGGGCCGTCCGCCACCAGCCGCGGGCCTGCACCAGCGCGATCAGCAGGCAGACCAGGACGACGAAGCCGATGTTGCCGGCCGCCTTCGGGCTGGCCGGCACGATCACCCAGTCCCGCACGGCGCTGGCGATCCACCCGCTGGACTGCGGGCCGCCCGCGACGGCACTGGCCGAGATCGCCCCGGTGATGGCGTGCGCGGCAAACCCCAGGGCTACGGTGGCCGCGACCACGCCGCCGAGCTTGCGCCACGGGCGCAGCTTGACCAGCAGGGCGACCACGATCAGCCCGTAGAAGATGTAGCCGGCCTCGGTCGGGCTGCGCAGGAACCCGTCGAGGGTGATCACTACGACCAGGCCGCCGAGGACCGCCCCGGTGATGCTGCCGGCGCCGCCCAGGATCAGGCCCGCGTAGATCAGGATCAGGTAAGCGGTGTTGAAGTCGGGCGGGAACACGCTGATCTGCTGGGCTGCGAACACGGTCCCGGCCAGCGCGGCGATCACCGCGCCGAAGGCGAACGCCATCAGCTTCACCCGGCTGACCGGGATCGTCATCGAGGCGGCGGCGAGCGGATCCTCGCGCACCGCCCGCCAGGCCCGGCCGGTCCGCGAGCTGTCCAGCAGGCGCAGCGCCGCCATGGTCGCCACCAGCAGGATCAGCAGCAGGTAGAAGTAGCCGGTGTTGCTGGTGAGCTGGAACCCGAAAGCCTGGATCGGGTCGATCCCGACAATCCCGTTGGCCCCGCCCAGCGTGCCGGGCGCCACGTTCGTGGTGAACTCCAGGAACGCCTCGCCGAAGAACAGGGTCACGATGGCCAGGTAGTCGCCGATCAGCCGCCGCGAGGGCAGGCCGACCAGCAGCCCCAGGATGGCCGCGCCGACCATGACGACGGGCAGCGACAGGTACGCCGGCAGGTGGATTCCGGCCGACCCGAGCTGCCCCGAGGACAGCAGCGCGAACCCGTACGCGCCGAAGCCGAAGAAGGCCACGTAGCCGAGGTCGAGCAGGCCGGCCCAGCCCACGGTGACGTTCAGGCCCAGCGCCAGCATGGCCAGCAGCAGGGCGTTGATCCCGACCTGCAGCTGGAAACCGCCCAGGCCGAGCGCGGGCAGCGCGGCGGCCACCAGGGCGGCGATCGCCAGCCGGGGCCACCAGCCGACCCGCCCGGCCAGCTGCTGCGCGGGGCGGAGCCAGGCGGGCAGCTGCTCCTGCCGGTGCGACTGCCGGGCGACCCACTCGTCGGCGCCGACCTGCGGGCCGCCGGGCGGCCCGGCGGGCGGCGGGCTGGCGGGCGGCTGATCGATGCTCATGGCCGCCTCATACCTTCTGCAGCTGGGCCCGGCCGAGCAGGCCGCTGGGCCGCAGGAGCATGACGGCGATCAGGATCCCGAACACGATCAGGTTGGTGTAGGTCGAGGAGACATAGCCGGTGATGAAGGACTCCGCCATCCCGATCAGCAGGCCGCCGAGCATCGCGCCGGGGATGGACCCGATCCCGCCGACCACCGCGGCGGTGAACGCCTTCAGGCCCACGATGAAGCCGATCAGGTTGGTGACCTGGTTGAACATCAGACCGGCCATCACCCCGGCGACGCCGGCGAGCGCAGAGCCGAGGAAGAAGGTGACCGCGATGGTCATGTTCACGTTGATGCCCAGCATCTCCGCGGCCTCGCGGTCGGCGGCTACCGCCCGCATCCGCCGGCCGAGCCTGGTCCGGTTGACCAGCAGCTGCAGGCTGATCATCAGGGCGGCGCCCAGGACAAGCACCATGATCTGCACCGTGCTGATGGTGACCGGCCCGATGCTGAGCCCGCTGGACAGCGAGATGAAGTCCGGGGTGTTGTAGACGCGGGTCTGCCCGCCGAACAGCAGCAGGGCCGAGTTCTCCAGGAAGAAGGAGATGCCGATCGCGGTGATCAGCGGCGCGATCCGGGGCGCGTTCCGCAGCGGCCGGTAGGCGAACCGCTCGATCGCGACGCCCAGGCCGCCCGCCAGGCCCGCCGCCAGCACGAGCATGATCACCAGCAGCAGGGGCACCGGGATCGTCAGCGCGCTCGGGCCGCCGAACCACTGGATGACGAAGTAGCCGGTGAAGGCCCCGATCATGTACAGGTCGCCGTGGGCGAAGTTGAGCAGCTTCAGCACCCCGTAGACCATCGAGAAGCCGAGCGCCACGAGCGCGTACAGGGCGCCGGTGGTGACACCGTTGACGAGTTCCTGGACAAAGAAGTCCATGCGCGAGTAATCCTGCCCGACGTGCCGTCCGGCGCGCGCCTGCCCCTGGCCGGCGCGCGCCGGATCAGCGATCTGATTACGTGTGCGGTCAGCTGGAGGGGACCAGCTTGTAGGCACCCTTCGAGTTGATCTTGAACAGGAAGAACTTGCCGTTGATCAGGTCGCCGTGGGAGCCGAACTTGATCGGCTGGCCGAGGATCGAGGTCGGCTCGCTCGTCTTGCGGATCGCGGCCAGCACGTTGCTCCGGCTCGGCGTCTGCCCGGCCTTGCACACCGAGGCGATCGCCTCGTCGATCACGTGCGTCGCCGCGAACACCGGCGGGCCGAAGGTGCCGAACGAGCCGAACTTGGCCTTGGCCGCCTGGGCGAGCGCCGCGTCGGCGGGAAGCGCGGTGATGTCCGGGCCGAAGGACGACACGTACGAGCCATTGATGGTGAACGTGCCCGGCGAGAACAGGCCGTCGGTGCCGAAGATCACGGCCTTCTTGTGCTGCTGGGCCAGGTCCCGGCCGAACTGCTGGGCGTTGGCCGCGACCTGCCACGGCAGGACCACCACCGAGGTGCTCGCCGAGACCTTGCTGACCAGCGAGGAGAAGTCGTTCTGGTTCTGCGGGACCGACTCGTGGTCGACCTTGACCCCGGCGGCCTTGAGCACCGGCGTCATCGCGGCGACCAGGCCGGTCGAGTAGGCCTCCTGGTCATCGACGATCATCAGCGACTTGGGGTGCAGCTGGTTCACGATGTAGTTGGCGTCCTGGGGACCCTGCACGTTGTCATTGGAGACCACCCGCAGGAAGGTCGGGTACTTGCCGGTCGTCAGCTCGGCGGCCGTGGCGGATCCGCTGATGAACCCCATCCCGGCCCGGGCCATCAGCGGGCCGATCGCCTCGACCTCCTGGCTGCCGGCCGGGCCGACCACGGCCAGGATCTTGGAGTTCGACGTGAACTGCTGGGTCACCGTCGTGGCCTGCGAGGGCTGCAGCTGCGTGTCGCCCTGGGCGATGGTGATCTTCGTCTTGTTGGCCGTGTTGTCCATCGAGACCGCGAGCTGGGCGAAGTGCAGCTGCTCGGTGCCCAGGACCGCCACCGGGCCGGTAATGGGGCCCTCGAACCCGATGGTCGCTACGCAGCTCTTGGCCGGGCCCGAGCTGGATGAGCCACCGCCGCTGCTGCCGCAGCCCGCCAGCGCCAGCGCTGCCAGCGCGGCCGCGGCCATGATTACGCGTCCTTTCATGAACGCCTCCGTTTTCCAGGATCTGTCTATGTCATGAAGTCAGGTTGGCTCAGCACTGCGATGGCCAGATCGGGGTTCCGGCCGGCCATGGCAAAGGCGGCAGGAGGTGATCAGGAATTCCGCTAAAGCAGGCAAGATCGTGCGCGTCGGGGTCCGCTAGCCCGGGTCAGTAAATACGGCGCGACACCACCGCTACCGGACGTGACCAGACGGGTGCCGTCTGGCGTAGCGCCACGCAGACCGGCCCGGGCAACACGGAAGATCCGGTAGCTCACCACACCCCCAGGCCCCGTCGAATTTGTACGCTGATCCAACCATTGCCGGCACTCCAGTGCAAGAGGTGTAATTTTGTGACACGGCTGGCTGTTGTGATCTCGATCGGGCTCAGCGTCTCGCGGTCGCCCTGCAAAGGATGGAATAGACGATGACCGAAATACTGAGCCGGGGGATAGACGTCAGTGCCGTCCGGAGCCGGTTCTCGGCGCTCGCACAGGGCTTCGCGTTCTTCGATGCCCCCGGCGGCTCGCAGGTGCCCGACGAGGTCGGCGACGCGATCGCGCGCGCCCTGCGGGAGGCCAGCGCCAACCTGGGCGCGGTGTACGACACGAGCCTGCGCGTCGGGCAGATCCTGACCGAGGCCGAGGAGAAGGCGGCCCGGTTCCTGGGCTGCGACAGCCGCGAGATCACCTTCGGGCCGAACATGACCTCGCTGAACTTCACCCTGTCCCGGGCCGCCGCGCGTGACTTCCGGGCGGGTGACGAGATCCTGGTCTCGGCGCTGGACCACGACGCCGGCGTCGCGCCGTGGCTGGAGCTGGCCCGCGACAAGGACCTGGTCGTCCGGCACATCGAGCTGCTCGACGACACCCGCCTCGACTTCGAGGACCTGGAGCGCAAGCTGGGCCCGCGGACCCGGGTGGTGGCCTTCGCCTGGGCCTCGAACGCGGTCGGCACCATTGTCGATGCCCGGCGTGCCTGCCAGCTCGCCCGCGACGCGGGCGCCCTGGCCTGGATCGACGCGGTGCACTACGCGGCGCACGAGCCGATCGACGTCCGCGAGATCGGCGCTGACGTGCTGATCTGCTCGCCCTACAAGTTCTGCGGGCCGCACCTGGGCATGGCCTACGGCCGGGCCGAGGTGACCGAGGGCTGGCGGCCCTACAAGGCCCGCCCGGCGCCCGTCGCCCCGCTCGGGCGCCGGTTCGAGACCGGCACGCTGCCGTATGAGCTGCTGGCCGGCTTCAACGCGACAATCGACTACCTGGACTCCATCGGCGGCCTCGCCGCGATCGCTCCGTACGAGCGCGCCCTGGGCCAGCGGTTCCTGGACGCCATCAGCGACGGCATCGAGGTCTACGGGCTGCCGGGGATGGACGGCCGGGTGCCGACGTTCCTGGTCAACGTCGAGGGCAGGCCGGCTGATGAGGTGGCGCGCAGCCTGGCCTCCAGCCAGATGGGCGTCTGGGCGCACGACTCGTGGTACTCCCTGGACCTGTACCAGCGCCTCGGCTACCCCGGCAAGTCCGTGCGGATCGGCTTCATCCACTACAACACCGGCGAGGAAGTCGACGCCCTGGCCGCCGCCCTGGCCGCGCTGCGGCGCCCCTAGCGGCCTGCGGTCAGGCGCCCGCGGCCGCCCGCCGCCGGCCGGATTCGCGCGCGGCTGGGCCGGCCCGCGAGCCGCCGGTCGTCCGGCCCCGTTATCGCTAGGACCCGTTACCGCCGGTCAGGATGTCGGCGACCGTGCTCAGGTTGATGTTGCCGCCGGAGACAACGCACACCACCTTGCCGCCGCCCGCGCGCCCCGACAGCGCTGCCGCCGGGGCCAGCGCGCCGGCCCCCTCGGCGATCACCCGGACCCGCTCGGCGAGCAGCCGCACGGCCGCGGCTACCTCGGCGACCGGGATGGACAGCGCCTGGTCGACCAGCTGCGAGACCAGCGGCCACATGCTGTCCAGGACGCGGCGGCTGCCCGAGCCATCCACGAACGAGGGCTGGTAGTCCACGTCCGCCGGGTGCCCGGCCGCGAGCGCGGCGGCCAGCGCGGCGCCGCCCTCGGGCTCGGCTGTGATGATCTTCGTGGCGGGCCGCAGCGCCCGGACCGCGCTGGCGATGCCGGCGGTCAGCCCGCCGCCCCCGTAGGGGATGACGATGGCGTCCGGGTCGGGCAGGTCCTCCAGGATCTCCAGCCCGATGGTGCCGTTGCCGGCCATCACGCCCGGGTCCTGGACCGGGTGCACGAACAGGCCCTCGACACCGTCGATCCGGCTGTCGACGATGACCTGCCACCACTGGTCGTAGGGCAGTTTCAGCACCTTGCCGCCGAGCCGCTCGATGGCGGCCAGCTTCGCTTCCGGCGCGTGCTCCGGCACGGCGATCGTGGCGGGCAGGCCCAGCTCGCGGGCCGCCCACGCGACGCCCTGCGCCATGTTCCCGGCACTGGCGGTGACCAGGCCGGCGGCGCGCTGCGCCGCCGTGGCGAGCAGGATGGCGTTCGTCGCGCCCCGGACCTTGAACGAGTTGATGGGCTGCAGGTTCTCGAGCTTGAGGTAGATCTCGGCCGGGGCGCCGGCCACGTGCAGCCGGACCAGCGGGGTCCGCACCGCCGCGCCCGCGATCCGCTCCCGCGCGGCCCTGATCTCGGCCAGCTCAATCAAAGCTCGACTTCCGTTCCCAGGCCGCTGGCCTGCGCTGCCGCCAGCGCGCTCTGCGCGGCGGCGAGATCCTCGATGGCCAGCCCGAGCGACCGGAACACCGTCAGCTCGCCCGCGTCGAGCCGCCCCGGCGCGAGCCCCGCGAGCACCTCGCCCAGCTCGGCGCGGACGTGCTCCTCGCCGGCGATCAGGCCCTCCTCGATGGCCAGCGCGAACTCGCCCGCCTCGTTGCGCAGCGACTCCCGGCTGTCACAGAACAGCGCGCTGGCGGCCACGGTGGCCGTGTCCAGCTCGCGTGCCGACGGGCTGCTCGCGCCGACCGCGTTGACGTGCGTCCCGGCGGCCAGCCAGTCGCGGCGCAGCACCGGCTCGCGGGAGCTGGTCGCGGTGACGACGACGTCGGCGCCATCGACCGCCTGCTGCGCGCTGGCGGCCACCACCAGCTCGGGCCCCTGGCCGGCGGCCGCCGCCAGCTCGCGCGCGCGGGCCGGCCGGGGCGAGTAGATCCGGACCTGCTCGTACTCGCCGGCCAGGGTCAGCGCCGTCAGGTGGGCCCGGCCCTGCGTGCCGGCGCCGAGGATGGCCAGCACCCGGGACTGCGGCCGGGCCAGCGCGCGCGTCGCCACCGCGCTGACCGCCGCGGTCCGGACCTCGGTCAGCGCCGCGGCGTCGAGGATCGCGGTCGGCTGGCCGGTCTCCCCGTCGAACAGCGTGACCAGGCCCTGATGGGCGTCCAGGCCGCGGGCCGGGTTGGCCGGGATGATGCAGACCGCCTTCAGCCCGAAGGTGGTGGCGCGGTCCGGCTGCGGTCCGCGCCAGGCCGGCATCAGTCCCATGAACCCGGCTGCCTCCGGCGGGATCATCACCGACCGCAGTGGCTGGAAGCTGTCCCGCCGGGCATGACCGGCCAGCGCGGCCGCCATCACCTCGGCGCAGGCCGCCGGCGGCAGCGCGGCCAGCACGTCGGCATGACTGAGCACCAGGACGCGCATCAGGCCACCACCTGGTCAATCTCGGCCAGCTCGGCGCTGGTCAGCGGACGGGAAAGGGCCTCGCGGACCGGCGCCAGGTGCTCGGGCCGGCCGGGGCCGATCACGATCTGGCTGACCCGCTCGTCGGCCAGCAGCCAGGCCAGCGCGAGCCCGGCCAGCGAGATGCCGGCGGCCTGCGCCAGCGCCCGCAGCCGGTCCAGGGCCGCGAAGGTCGCGCCGGTCCGGAAGCCGTCGTACGGCTCGGGGCGCTGGGTCATCCGCGACCCGGCCGGGAACGGCTCGCCCGGCCGGTACTTCCCGGTCAGCCAGCCGCCGGCCAGCGGGCTGAACGCCTGGTAGCTGACGCGATGCCGGGCACACAGCGGCAGGACATCCTGGCCGTCGGCGCGGGTCAGCAGGGAGTAGCAGTTCTGCACCGCCCGCGGGGCGCCGGCGTCCAGGCACCCGGCGAGCTGCGCGGCGTCGAAGTTGCTCACGCCCCAGTCGGCGATCAGGCCCGCATCCCGCGCTGCCGCGAACGCGCCGGCCGTCTCCGGCAGCGGCACATCGGGGTCGAAGTCATGGGCCAGGTACAGGTCGACCTGGCCGACTCCGAGCCGGTCCAGGCTGGCCCGCAGCTGGCGGGCGATGCGTTCCGGCTTCAGCCCGTAGTCGCCGCCGGCCTGCATCGGGTTATAGGTCTTGGTCGTGAGCCGCGGCCGGGTCCCGCGGGAGGCGATCCAGGCGCCGATCGCGGTCTCGCTGCGGCCGCCGCCGTAGGCATCGGCCGTGTCGAACCGGGTGATGCCCAGTTCCCAGGCGGCATCCATCAGCGCCAGCGCCTGGTCGGAGGTCAGGCCCTGGCCGAAGAACTCCGGTGCCGAGCCGACGCCGCCGAAGTTGCCGCAGCCGAGCGCGAACCGGGTGCTCACCGCGTCGGGCTGGCTGGCCGGCTGCGTTGCCGCGGCACCCCCGCTCATCAGCCGTGATTCCCCGCGCTCGCCATTGGCGGTATTAGATCAGACCCGGATGAGCCGGGCAATGGCCGCCCGGCGGGGTCAGCGGCCGCCGCGGGCCCGGAGCTGGCGGCGGCCTGCTGGCGCTTCGGCGACCGGCGGGCCGCCACGAGGACCGGGCAGGACGAGCGCCGCAGCACCCGCCCGGGTCGCCCGCCGGCTGGCCGCCGTCGTGGCGGAGTCGGCCCCCGAGGAATTCGTCACCATCATCGACCTGACGCACGGCCGGGCGCTGGTCCGGATCACCGGCCCGGACGCGGCCGGGCTGCTGGCCCGGCTGTGCGGGATCGACTTCCACGACGACATGACCCCCGACGGCGCGGCGCTGCGCGCCCCGGTCGCCGGCGTGGCCACCGACATCATCCGGGACGACCGGGACGGCCTGCCCTCCTACCTGCTGCACTGCGAGCGGTCGTCGGGCCAGTACCTGTTCGACACGCTGGTCAGTGCCGGCGAGTCCCTGGCGGCCGGCGTCGACGGATTCCGCGCGCCCGGCATCTGAGCTGGAACCCACTCGTCGCACCCCCGTATCCCGCCCCTCGTATCCAGGCCCGTCGTATCTCAGCCTGTTGCCTGTCAGCCCCCCGCGGAGAAGAGGACCAGCATGGATTTCCCGAGCGATCTGCAGATTGCCCGCGCCGCCGCCCTGAAGCCCCTCGAGGACATGCCGTCGATGGGGCCCACGTTCGGGATCAAGGGCGGCGCGGCGGGCGGCGGGTACAGCCAGGTCGTGCCCATGGAGGCGCTCAACCTGCATCTCACCGGTGACATGCACGCGGTCACCGCCGCGCACAACCTGCTTGCCGCGATGATCGGCAACCACCTGTACCAGGGCAATGAGCTCGGCATCGACCCGCACAACATCACCTGGCGGCGGGTCCTGGACGTCAATGACCGCGCGCTGCGCAATATCGTCATCGGCCTGGGCGGCCGGGCCGACGGAGTCCCGCGTCAGACCGGCTTCGATATCACCGCCTCGGACGTCATGGCCACTCTCGCCCTGGCCGGCTCCCTCGCCGACCTGCGGGCCCGGCTCGGCCGGATCGTGATCGGCTACATGCGTGACGGGACGCCGGTCACCGCCGAGCAGCTCAGCGCGGCCGGCTCGATGGCGGTCATGCTGCGCGACGCCATCAAGCCGAACTTGCTCCAGACGCTGGAGAACACCCCCGTGCTGGTGCACGCCGGGCCGTTCGGCAACATCGCGACCGGGAACTCGTCGGTGATCGCCGACCTGATCGGCATACACGCCGGCGACTACCTGGTCACCGAGGCGCACTCCGGCAAGTACAAGATCATTGCTGGCCGCCCGCTGCCCGGCGGGCTGCTCCGCGAGAACCCCGATGACGTCGCGGCCGGCGCGGCCAACCTCCGCAAGCAGATCGAGAACATCCGCTTGCACGGCGTCTCCCCGGTAGTGGCGATTAACGCCTTTCCCACCGACCATCCGAGCGAGCACCAGGTCATCAGGGATATCGTCGCGGAGATGGGAGCGCGGGCGGCGGTGTGCACGCACTTCGCCGACGGCGGCCGCGGGGCCGTCGAGCTGGCCGAGGCGGTCGCCGAGGCGGCGGCCGGGCCGTCGGATTTCCACGTCCTGTACCCCGACTCGGCCAGCCTGCGCGAGAAGATCGCCGCCGTGGCCACCCAGGTCTACGGCGCGGACGGCGTCAGCTACTCCGCTCAGGCCGCGGCCCAGCTCGACACCTACGAGCGGGCCGGGTTCGGGCACCTGCCGGTCTGCATCGCCAAGACTCACCTGTCCATCTCCTCCGACCCCGCCTCAAGGGCGCGCCCACCGGCTGGACCTTCCCGGTCCGCGAGGTGCGGGCCTCGGTCGGCGCCGGATTCGTCTACCCGATCTGCGGCGACATGCGGACGATGCCCGGGCTCAGCAAGAACCCGGCCGCCGCCCGCATCGACCTCGACGACGACGGCCTGGTGGTGGGCCTGTCGTGACCTCGCCCCTCGACCAGCCGGTACGGGAGTTCCTGGATCAGCTGGCCGCCCGCGCCGACGCCCGGCGGCGGCGGGGCCGCGGCCGTGGCCGGCGCGCTGGCCGCCGGGCTGACAGCCATGGCCGCCCGGTACTCCGGCCCGCAGCTGCGCGAGGCCGGGGACCTGGCCGCTCGCGCCGATGAACTGCGGCACCGGGTGACTGACCTGGCCGACGCTGACGCCCGCGCCTACCAGGCCGTGCTAGCTGCCTACCGGCTGCCGGAGGACGGCGGGCAGCGTCAGCGGCAGGTCCGCGAGGCGCTGCTCGGCGCGGCCCTGGTCCCGCTGGAGATGGCCGAGACCGGCGCCCAGGTAGCCGGGCTGGCCGCCGGGCTGGCCTGCTCGGGAAATCCCCGCCTGCGCGGCGACGCCATCACCGGGGCGCTGCTGGCGGCGGCATCGGCGCGCAGCGCCGCCGCCCTGGTGGACATCAACGTCGGCCTGGGCGGGCTGGATGCCGAGCTGTCCCGGCGGGCCGCCCGGGCCGCCGCCGCCCGCGACGCCGCCGAGGCGGCGGTCACGGCGGGCGGGGTCGCGGGCGGCTGAGGCACGGCGGGCTAAGTCGCGGCGGGCTGAGTCGCGGCGGGGGAGTTACGGACGGGCCCTGACCCCGGCGCGCTGGGCGCGGCGGGCCAGCAGCGTCACTGCCGAGCCAGTCAGCAGGACCAGCACGCCGTAGGCGCCCAGCGGGGCTGCCGCCGCCGGCCCGAACGCGGCCGCGGCGATGCCGGCCGCGACCGCGAAGTCCCGCATGGCCACCGGGAGCAGGACCGCCGTGGCGCGACTCGCCGGCGCCCGCCCCGCGAGCACCCGGCCGAGGACCGCCGAGGCGGCGATGTAGACGACGAGCGCCGCGATGACCCGGGTGTAACCGGCATCCAGCCGGATCTGGCTGGCGACCTGCCACAGCAGCACCAGCAGGGCTGCCACCGTGACGATCCTGATCAGCGCATCGGCCCGCTGACCGGCCGACCAGGCCGTGCGCAGGGCCACCCCGGCGGCCAGGGGCAGCGCGATGACGAGGGCGAGGTTCACGAGCAGCCCGGATCCCGAGACGATGACCGGCGCCCCCATCAGGGACAAGATCGGACCGGCCCCGAGCACGGTGATGATGGTCGAGGCCACCAGGAGCACCGCGCACAGGGCTGCCTCGCCGCCCGCGATCACGCACAGGGCCACCGTGGCCACCTCGGCGGGCGCGACCCCGACCGACTGCATCCCCGAGCGCAGCACCGGATTGCCGATCAGCAGGCTAGCCGCCCACGCCAGCGCTGGCAGGGCCGCGGTGCTGACGACCAGGACGACAGCGATGCGCCGCCACGCCACCGCGACCGCGGCCAGGTCGGCGAGGCGCAGCGACAGGCCGGTGGCGAACACGAGCACCGCCAGCGCGAGGTCGATGCCGTTGCCCGCCGACACCGCCCGGCCGGGTGCCGGCGCCGCCACGCCAGCAGCCGTGGCCGCGAGGACCAGGATCAGCAGGTAGCTCTCGGCTAGGTCGGCTACGCCGGCCAGCCGCTGCCCCGGTTCGCGCACCCAGCCTCCGGTCGCTGTCGCCTCATGCGCCGCCGTCTGCGGTGCTGGCCAAGCTAGCGGTAAACCCGGCCGTCGGCCGCGCAGATGCCCGGCCGTCCGGTCTTCCGGACATCGGGGCGCGGACATCGGGGTACGCGGGCATCAGTCCGTGCATCGGGCTCGCCGGGCACTGGCCGGCCGGGTTGCGCCCGGCCTGTCAGGGCTTCCGGCCGACGCCGGCCAGGATCATCGACGGGTCCTCGTCGTGCGGTGGCGGCTCCGGCGCCTGCCAGGCCGCCGCGTTGACCAGGCCCGGCGGCACGAGCTCCAGGCCGTTGAACAGGGCCGTGATATCAGGCAGCGCATGGGCGTAGATGCGCGGGCCGTCCTGGGCGTTGTAGGAGCGGGCGAAATGCTGGCCGTCCGCGCCGGGGCTGTAGCCGACCGAGATGATCACGTACGAGTCAGGTGCCAGCGCGCCCACCAGCGTCGCCAGCACGCCGTGCGCAGTCGGCGCGTCCAGGAAGTGCAGCATGCAGCCGAGGATGACGCCGGCCGGCGCCGCCGGGCTGAACCCGGCGGCGCGGATGCGCTCGTCACCCAGGATGGCCAGCGGGTCGCGCATGTCCCCGGTGACCGCCACGACTCCGCTGCCGCCGGCCAGCAGGCCCTGCGCCTGCGCCACCGCGACCGGGTCGATGTCCGCGTAAGCCACTACGGCGCCCGGGGACACGGCGCGGGCCGCCTCGTGGGTGGCCTGCCACAGCGGGTCAGCCCCTGGCGCGGGCAGCGGGGAGGTGGGCAGGCCCGCGCCGATATCCAGGAACTGGTGTACCCCGCGGCCGGCTACGAACCGGACGGCCCGGGTCAGGAACCTCTTGTTGTCCAGCGCCTGCTCGGCGACGCGGGGACGCTGCCGGCGCACCGCCTCGGCGGCGGCCCGGTCGGCCTCGTAGTTGTCCGTGCCGCCCAGCCAGTAGTCGTACATGCGGGCCATGTTCGGCCCGGTCTCGCCCGCTGTCACCGTCAGGTCCGCCTTCCTGCCGTCCGGCCGGCCTGCGTGCACAGGGCCGTCTGTCCGAGTCTTCCCGCTGCGCCCCGTCCGGGCCACCGCACCTGCTCCCGCCTCGGTCATAGCCAGCTCGGCCGCAGTCCCGGCCGGGGCGGCGCCCGGCGAGGGGCCGGCCTGTCAGGTGCGCTCAGCCCAGCAGCCACTCCGGGTGCTGATGATGGCCGGCGGCCAGCCGGACGTGGTACAGGTGCCGCCAGTACTTCCCGGTCAGCAGGAACTCGCCGGCGGCCGGCAGCGCGCTGATGCCGTTGCAGATGGCCTGCGGATCACGGTGCCGCTCCCGGACCGCCCGGGCATCGACAATGTCGGTGACCTCGCCGGTCTCCGGGTCGATCCCGGCCAGGCAGGCGCGGCCTGCGATGTTGGCCCAGATCCGCCCCGCCGCCCACTCCAGGTCGTTGAGCAGGGTGACCCGGCGGCCGCCGCAGCGGACCTGGATCAGGCCCGCGGGCTCCAGCGTTCGCGGGTCGCGCCGGATGAGCTCACTGGTGCCGTCGCTGGTCACGACGTCGTCGCCGGCGGTGCAGATGCCCCAGCCCTCGCGGTTGTAGGGCACCGTGCCCAGCGGCGTCAGACTCTGCGGATCCCAGCGCACCGCGACCTTCTCCTGGTAGGTCAGCTGCCACAGCTGGTCCCCGGCGCGGCAGATGCCCTCGCCGAACAGCTCCGGCGGCAGCGCCGCGGTGCTGGCGGCCCGGCTGTCGCCGAGCTGGTACTGCAGCAGCGCCGACTCCCCGTACAGTCCGGTGCTCTCCCAGACCGTCTCGCCCGCCACGATCAGGCCCTGGGTGAAGCCGCGGCCCGGGTGCGGCAGCCGCCGCAGCACCTCCAGCCCGTGAAACCTCAGCACGCCCGGCCGCCCGCGCGGGCGAGGCGTCGGCGGTCCGGGCCCGCACGACGGCGGCGGGCCGGGTCCCGGCGGGCTAGCGGTGCAGCCACCGGGTGATCGCCGGCCGCAGCGGGCGGCAGGCATACCCGCCGCCGGCCAGCCCGGCGCGGGTCTCGAAGATGTTCCGCGAGCCGAAATCGCCGGTCAGCACCCACGACCCGGCGGCGGCGGCGAAGTACAGCGGCAGCATGGCCAGGCCCGCGCACCAGGCGTACTGGTTGGCATGCCGGCCCTCGTGCGCCAGCAGGGCCGGGCAGCCGGGCAGCGCGGCCCGGTCCGCGCGGGTGAGGATCACGTTGCCCATGGTGAAGGCCGGAGCGGCCGGGAGCGGCAGCCGGTAGCGCACCCCGATCAGCAGGCCGTCGCGGCCGCGGGCCAGCGGCGCCCGCCCGGCGGCCGCCACCAGGATCCCGGCCAGAGTGGAGCCATTGACGAGGTTGGCCGCCATCCGGACCCGGTACCTGACGCGCACCGCTCACGAGCCAGGGGCCGGCCCGGCGCCCGGATCGGCGCCCGGCGCAGCCGACGCGCCGGCCGCCGGCGCCGCGGACGCACCTTCCGGGATCCAGGAGGCATGGGGCAGCGCCGGCATATTGAGCCGCAGCTGGCTGTGCTCGCGGTGGGCCGCCATGGCGGCCCGGCCAGGTGATGACGTCCCGCCCGGCGCGGCCGCCGCCCGCCCGGTGGCCAGACTGGCCCTGCTCATCCGTCAGCTCCCACCTCAGGCCGCCCGATCCAGCACCCGGCAGATGCCCTATCGCGAGTATCGCTCCTGAGCGGGGCGCGTGGATAGATACCGTAGCGTTGTCACGACATAGGTAACACGTGGTGACAAGCCTGCTGGTTCGCTCCCGGCGGCCTGCCGCGCCAGCCGGGATCGCTGCCCGCGCCGGGCAGAATGGCTGCGCTGAGCCGGAGCGCGCGGGCCCGGCCAGAACACGGGAGGCGCCATGGCCGATAGCCGGTTCACCGTAACGGAGCTGGCCGGGCTGCCGCCGGACCTGCGCGACCGGGTCGGCGCGATCGCGGAGAAGTCGGGGTTCGTGCCCAACATCTTCCGGGCTCTCGGCCACCGCCCGGCCGAGCTGCGCGCCTTCCTCGACTATCACGACGCGCTGATGGACCGCGATGAGGGACTGAGCAAGGCCGAGCGCGAGCTGGTGGTCGTTGCGACCTCCGGCGCCAACCACTGCCCGTACTGCGTGGTGGCGCACGGCGCCATCCTGCGGATCCGGTCCCGGGACCCGCAGCTGGCCGACCGGGTGGCCGCCAGCCCGTGGCAGGCGGAGCTGGATGAGCGCGGCCGCGCGATCGCGGACCTGGCGCTGGCCCTCACCCGCCAGCCCGAGCTGTTCGGCGAGGCCGACCTGGCCCGAGCCCGCGCCGCCGGGCTCGATGAGGACGAGATCTGGGACGTCGGCGCGATCACCGCGCTGTTCGCCATGTCTAACCGGCTGGCGCACCTGACCGCCCTGCGGCCCAACGCGGAGTTCTACACGATGGGCCGGCTGCCGCGGTCGTGACGCCCGGGCGCTGCGGCAGTCACCGGCGCGTGCTGGCGGCGGTGACCCGGGCTGCCCGGCGCAGGGCCGCCCGCGCCATTAGGCTGCGGCGCATGCGGACCTTCCTGTTCGACATTGACGGCACGCTGGTCGACTCGGCGGCCGTGGTCGAGCGGGTCTGGCGTCAGGTCGCCCGCGAGTTCGGTGCCGACGAGCAGGCCGTCCTGCGCGACAGCCACGGCCGGATAGACACCGACGTGGCCCGCGACTACTTCCGCCCCGAGCAGGCCGGCGCGGTGCTGGCCCGGGTCAGCGAGCTGGATATGTCGCTGATCGAGGGGGTCGCCGCCACGCCGGGCGCCCGGGACCTGCTGGCCGCGCTGGACCCGGACCGGTGGGCGGCGGTGACCTCGGGCGGGCGGCGGCTGATGTCCGGGCGGCTGCGCACGGCGGGCCTGCCGCTGCCCCGGGTGCTGGTCAGCGCCGACGACGTGACCCGCGGCAAGCCCGATCCCGAGGGCTACCTGACGGCCGCGGCCGCGCTCGGCGCCGCACCGGGCAGCTGTGTCGTGGTCGAGGACTCGCCGGCCGGGGTGGCCGCGGGCCGGGCCGCCGGCGCGCTGGTGGTGGCCGTGACCACGACCCACGAGCCGGCCGCGCTCACGGCCGCCGACATCGTGATCCCCGACCTGTGCGCCCTGCGCGCCGCGCTGCCGGCGGCGTGACTGCGCCGCCCGCCTGACGGGCCGCTTACTCCGGCTCGGCGGCCGGGGCGGAGACGGCGACCGAGGCCCGGGTGCGCCGGCCCAGCCACCAGAACAGCACGCCACAGCAGATAAAGGCCAGTACCGGCCCGGCCTCGGTGAACAGGTAGGTAAAGCGCTCGGCCTGCGTCCAGTTCTCGGGCAGGAAGTTGGGTCCGAACCACGAGTCCCCGGCACCAGGCGCGATGAGCTGGACGGCCGCCACCCCCACCAGCACCATCAGCACGACCGTCATGCTGCGGTAGGGCGGCATCTTAAACGGCCCCGGCGTCTCGGCGTGGCTGCGGCGCAGCTTCCACAGCGCGGGGTAGATCAGCAGGTAGCTGATCAGCGTGGTGGAGATGGTGACGCCGAGCACGGCGTTGAAGTACTTGGCCGCGTCGCCGCTGGTGATCTGCTGAGCCAGGATCACTACGACCGTCGCCATGATCCCGCTGAACACGTTGACCCGCACCGGGGTGCCGAACCGGGCGCTGATGACCCCGAGGAACCGCGGCCCGGAGCCGTCGTAGCAGGACACGGCCAGCGCCCGGTCCGAGCCCATGATCCGCGTGCCCCGTTGTTGAAGAACACCTGGACCGCCCCGATGCAGCTGATCGTCAGCGAGCCGCCGATCCATACCGGGTTGGTGATCCAGTACAGGAAATTGGTCACCGCGCCGGCCAGGTGGCCGAAGGCGAGCCGGGTCCAGTAGTACGGGCCGCCTTCCATCGGAAAGGCCGTGCCCAGCTCAGAGAACAGCAGGGCCTGCGGGATGAAGAACACCAATGCCAGGATCATCATCCAGGTGAACGCCTGGCCGCCGCCCTGGGCCACGTTGGCCACGGTGTCCACGCCGACGAGTGCAGATCAGGAAGAACAAGATGTCCAGGCGGCCGAAATGGCGCTGTAGCTTGCTGCTTTCGATCGTGGCGGCAGTAGTCGGAAGGTCGAGGGTTGCCATCGCATGCTCCTGCGCTCGAGAAATGCCACAGTCCGCCGGGTACCCTC
>DASXDJ010000038.1:0-5884 GCA_036490755.1 Streptosporangiaceae bacterium | reverse complement strand
AGGAGCCGATCAGACTGCGGCCGGCGAGACTGGCCCGGCGACAGCAGGCCATGGGGATGCGCCGCCGAAGGTCGTTGTCAGCCGGGCCACCCGGTGGTCCCGGGCACTGACACTGCTCGTCATTCTCGGCCTCGCCGGGCTGTTCCCGGTATGGCAGTTAGCCTCCTCGCCGGCGCACCCCATGCCGTGCACGTTTCCCGGCATTCCGCAGCAGGCGGCCGGATCGCCGCCCGCGCTGCCGGTGACCTACAAGCCAGCCAAGCTGGTGCTCATCAGCGGCCAGACCACGACGCTGCAATTCAACCGCGCGGTGGCCACCAAGACGCTCACAATCCAGTACGGCATCAGCGGAGCCGCCACCGGGGCCATCCCGGAGTCCGGCGCTAGTCAGTTCCCCCAGCTCCAGGTCGCGGATCCGCTGGGCTTCATCCGCGACGACCAGGAACCGCTGCCGGGCGACCGGGTCAGCGTCGCCTCGTGGGTGCAGAACGGGCGCGTCCTGCTCAAGATCTGCGTGCAGCGGGCGGGACCCGGATTCGCGGATCCCGGCACCTACCTGGGCACGGTCAGCATCGTGGACCCGCGCGTCGGCCGGGTCGATGTCCCGGTGGTGGTCACCCTCTCGTACCCCAGCTGGCAGTGGATCATGGCCTTGCTGGTTCTCGCGGTCCTGGCCGGGGCGTGGTACGTCTGGGTGCTGCAGGATAAAAAAGCGGCGGAGATCGCGATCGGCTGGGGGTTCGTAGACTTCTACGCGACGATGCTGGGGGTCCTCTCGGCCGGAGCGGGCGTCGTTGCCGCCTTCGGCGTCTACACCGCGGCCTACCTGAACAGCACCACCTGGGGCTCCAGCTCGACGCAGGTGTTCGCGCTGTTCGGCGCCATGTTCAGCGCCTTCCTCGCCGGGTCGGCCACGGTGCACATCGGGGCCAAGGCGGGGCAGGCAGATTCCAGCCCGCTCGCCGCCGCCGCACGGCACGGTCACGGCGGCTAGCCCGGCGGTCACCGCCGCGGCCGGACCTGGTCCGTTCTAGGGTCTGGCAATGGGCAGAAGCACCCGTGCGGCCGGCCGGATCACCGATCACGGGCCCTTCGCGGACATCCGGGGCGAGGCGGGCAGCACGCCGCTGCTCTTCCTGCACGGCGGGCCCGGTCAGGGCTCTTACGAGTTCATGACCATCCAGGGTGATCGCCTCAGCGCCGGCGTCCGGCTGATCGGGATCGACCAGCGCGGCGTCGGCCGGTCAGCGCCGCTCACTGCCGGGACGGCCCTGACCATCGCCGAGGTGGTCGACGACTGCGAGGCCGTGCGGGAGGCGCTCGGCATCCGCCGCTGGGCCGTGCTCGGCCAGTCCTTCGGCGGGATGCTGGCGCTGCGTTACGCGGCGAGCTATCCCGGCAGCGTCCGCGCCGTGGTCTTCCAGAACCCCGCGTGGGATGTCGCGCTCACGGTCAGGTTCGCCCTGCCCCGGGTCGCCGGCGTGCTCGCCGCTGCGGGTCATCAGGCGGAGGCTCGCGCCGCGGGGGACGCGGTCAGCGGCGGCCGTCCGCTGCCCGAGCTCTGGGCCGCCTACATGACGGCCCTGGGTGCCCTGGGGAGGCCGCCGAGGAGTACTTCGTCCCTGATCCGCAGACTCGCGCGCTGCTGGAGCGCATCAGGTCAGCGCGCCCCGCCGACGCCGCCGATGATGATGATGACGAGTCCAGCGCGAGCACGCTGCGCCACCACAGCGCGCTGGTGGCCGACCCTGGCTTCTTCCGGTCCCTGCTCCCGCTGCTGCCCGGGCTGGACATGCCGGCCCTGCTCATCAAAGGCGGGCACGATCCGACAACCAGCCCGGAGCAGCGGGCAGCCTTCCGCAGCAGCTCGCCCCGGAACACTCTGGAGGACTTCGGGCAGGCCGGGCACTTTGTGCACGCCGATGCGCCTGAGGAGTACGCGCAGCTGGTCATCAGGTTCCTCGGGGAGCAGGACCCCGGTAGGGCCGGCGGCCCACGGGCGGCGCCCGGTGAGATGGTGGAGATGTCACAGGCCAGGCCGCTGCGTCGTCCTACTGCTGGAGCGCCGCCGTGGCACCCGGCCGCGGAGCTCACCTGCACCAGGGGGACACGTGGACACCGCAGCGGCAGCCGCTGAGTTCGAGCAGCACCGCGCGCATCTCACCGCCGTTGCCTACCGGATGCTCGGCATGCTGGCCGACGCCGAGGACGCCGTCCAGGAGACGTACCTGCGCTACGCCCGGGTCGCGCCGGGCGAGCTGCGGGATACCCGGGCCTGGCTGACCACGACCGTCAGCCGGGTCTGCCTGGACCAGCTCGGCTCGGCGCGGGCCCGGCGGAGACCTACCCGGGTCCGTGGCTGCCCGAGCCGGTGGTCGCCGCCGGGACCAGCGCCCCGGTCGAGCTGGGACCGGAGGACCGGGTGACCCTCGATGAGTCGGTGAGCATGGCGATGCTCGTGATGCTGGAGTCACTGAGCCCGGCCGAGCGGACCGCCTTCATCCTGCGCGAGGTGCTCGGCCTGGACTACGGCGAGGTGGCGGAGGTCGTCGGACGGGGCGAGGCGGCCTGCCGCCAGCTGGTCTCCCGGGCCCGGGCCCGGCTGCGGCAGCGCGCTCCCCGGTTCACCGCCGACCGCGCGCAGCACGCCGGCGCGGTCGCCGCGTTCCTGGCCGCCTGCTCCCGCGGACAGGTCGACGACCTGGTCCGGGTGCTGGACCCGGAGGTGGTCCTGCGCTCGGACGGCGGCGGCCTGGTGCCCGGCGTCGCACGCCGGCCGGTCAGCGGCGCCGGTCACGTTGCGCGGCTGCTGCTCGGCGTCGCTGCCCGGCACGCCGCGACCGCCCGGCCCAGCTCCGTCAACGGCTCGGCCGGCCTGGTCTTCGAGGCCGGCGGCGCCGTGGTCGGCGTGATGGGCTTCACCGTCGCGGGCGGCCGGATTACCGAGATCGACTTCGTGGTCAGCCCGGCCAAGCTGAGCCGGGTCAGCCCGGCCCGGCCGGACACCGGCCCAGAGGCCTGAGGAGACTGTGACATGACTGCACTCGCCTACACCCGCGCCGGCTCCGGGCCGCCCCTGGTGCTGCTGCACGGGATCGGCTCCTGGCGCGGCGCCTGGGATCCGGTCATTCCGGGGCTCGCCGAGCGATTCGATGTCATCGCCGCCGACCTGCCCGGATTCGGGGAGTCCGCCCCCCTGCCGGCGGGGGAGCCCACGCCGGCCGCCCTGGCCGCCGCCGTCGCCGGCCTGCTGGACGAGCTCGGCATCACCGCTGCGCACCTGGCGGGCAACTCGCTCGGCGGCTGGGTGGCGCTCGAGCTGGCCGGCCTCCGCCCGGCTGCCTCGGTGGCGCTGCTGTCCCCGGCTGGCCTGTGGCGCGATGACTGCCCGGTGTACTGCCGGGTCAGCCTGCGGGCCTCCTGGTGGCTGAGCCGGCACGCCGGCGGCCTGCTGGCCCGCGCGGTGGGCTGCCGCCCGGGCCGGGTGCTGGTTCTCGGCCAGACCCACGGCCGGCCCGCCGGCCTGGACCCGGCCTACGCCCGCGCCGCCGTCCGGGCCCTGGCCAGCGGCCCCGCCTTCGACGCCGCGCTCCGGGCCACGACCCGCCGCCGCTACCGGTCCGGGCCGCCGCTCGGCTGCCCGGTGAGCCTCGTGTTCGGCTCCCGCGATCTCATTTTCCTGCCCCGCCAGTCGCGCCATCAGGACCAGCTTCCGGTCAGCACGCGGCTGTCGGTGCTACCCGGCTGCGGGCATGTGCCGATGGCCGACAATCCCGGTGCCGTCGCCCGCTTCATCACCGAGTCGGCGGCCCGCGCGCACGCCCCGGCCTAGCGAGGCGAGTCCGTCCTCGCTGCCGGCTCTGCGGCCGGGCGCTGCTGCCGCAGAGCAGGCCGCCGGCGGCGGCCGCCTGGCACCGGCCTGGCGCTCTGGTGCCGGGCCGGTGCCAGGCCGGGCGTCAGCGCTGGCCGCCCGCAGTGAGCGGGATCTCCGCCACGCCGCCGCGCTGCAGGCCCGCGTACAGGGTGCGCCCGTCCGGGGAGAAGGCCAGGGACAGCACGTCGCGGTCGGTCAGCCCGGCCGAGAACGGCTGCCAGCTGCGGCCGCCGTCGGTGCTCCGGTACACGCCGTGGCCGCCTTTGAGGAACCCAGCGTCGTGGAACCCGCCGGTCGCGGCGTAGAGCGTGCCGGGGCTGAGCGGCGAGGCGGCCAGCGCGGACACCGACAGGTCCAGGTCAGGCAGCCGGGCCGGGCGGAACGTCACCCCGCCGTCAGAGCTGACGGCCAGGCCGTCGCCGCCGGCGATGATCCGGTCCCCCGGCAGCGCCGCGATCGCGGTCACCGGGCGCTGCCGGAGCTGAACCAGCTTCCGGCCGCGGTGCGCTGACGTCCACAGGCCGCCAGGCCCGCCCAGCCACAGCCGGCGCGGATCCGACGGGTCGCCTGCCAGCGCGGTGACCGGCGCCGGCAGGCTCAGTGTCGACCAGGTCGCGCCCGCGTCCGTGCTCACCATCAGGGCCGCGCCGGTGATGTTGCTGCTGCCGGTGACCACCAGCTCGCGCGGATCGGCGGGATCGGCGAGCAGCGCTCCGGCACTGCCGTACTGGGTCGCGCCGAGCTGCTGCCAGGTAGCGCCGGCGTCGTGGCTGGCGTAGATCGTGTAGGTGCCGGTCCGCGGCCCGTTGCGCACTTTGTACACGACCGAGTGGTCCGGGCTGGCGGCGACCAGCGCGGTGATCCCGCCGACCGCGGCCTGCGGGGCGGGCGGCCCCCACGCGGCCGGGCTGCCGGTGCCAGCCGCGGCCGCGCTGGCCCGGTAGGTATTGGAGGCGGTGCCGGCGACGATCTCGCCGCCGCCCGGACCGCGGACCGTGGCCAGCCCGTAGGCATTGACGTCCGGGACGCCGCCGAGCCACTGATAATGCTGGCCCTGGTCGCTGGTCGAGAACACGCCGGTGTCCCAGGTGCCGAGGTAGAGCGTGCGGCCCACCGCGACGACGCCCTGGTTGTAGATGTCGGGGACCGGCTCCGGCCAGGTCGTCCAGCTCGCGCCGCCGCCGGTGCCGACCACGATGGTGTTGCTCGCCGCCCCGTACACAGTGCCGTTCACGTCCTGGAACATGAGCAGCTGGCCGGGCTCGCCGTCGACCTGCGTCCACGTCGCGCCGCTGTCGCGGGAGGCGTAGATGCCGCCCTGCCAGCCTGCGGCGTAGACGGTCTGCGCGTCGCCGGTGACGCCGTCGACCCAGGCCGAGCTCTGGCCCGGCGGGGTGAAGACGAGCACGGGCGGCGCCGGGTCGCCCGCGATGTCGCGCACGACATACAGGCCGGACAGCGTGGCGATGTAGAGATCCCCGCCGACCAGCGATGCCTGAGAGACATCAGTAGTCCACGGCACGTCCAGGTGCGTCCAGTGCGCGCCCTGGTCGTCGGTGATGTCGATGCCCTGCTTGGTCACCGCGGCGAGCGTCGAGCCGTCCGGGGTGGCTACCACGGCAGAGACGAACGAGTCCGGCAGCCCGAGGTCGCGCCAGTGCGCGCCGCCGTCGCTGCTCTCCAGCACCTTGCCGGCGTAGGTGGGATCGGCGACAGCGAAACCGTTCCCGCCGTTGATGGCGAGCACCAGCCGGCCGGGCCGCCCCGGCAGCGCCAGCAGCGCCGTCGGGTAGCCGCCCGCAACCGGCAGGGTCCGCTCCATCCGCCAGCTGTGCCCGCCGTCCCGGCTGGCGAACAGCTCGGCACCGAGCCCGGAGGCCAGGTACATGGAGCGCGGGTGGCCGGGGTCCACGGCGAGCAGGCCGCCGTTGACGGCCGGCCCGACGGTCCGCCAGCGCCGCCCGGCGGGGCCAGGCGGTCCGGCGCCGACCACCTGATACGCCGAGCTCC
>DASXDJ010000037.1:0-1612 GCA_036490755.1 Streptosporangiaceae bacterium | reverse complement strand
GCCGCTCCGGCCACGAAGACTCGCATCGTTTACTCCTTTCGGACCTTGCCCGGCCCTTCTGGGCCGGCCGTACTCTCAGACGAGATACGGAACCTGCCCGTGACACCTGGCGGCCCGCGCGAGGGCTGAGTGCGCCGAATGCTGAAGTATGCGAGCGCTGCGTAACGCGCTCAGGGACGCGGCCGTGGCCGCGCTGGACCGCCTGCGCGCGGACCCGCGCCTCCGTCGCCGCGTTGCCCTGCTGGTCCTGGCTGCCTTACTGCTCGCCGTTCTCACTGCCGACCGTCCGTCAGCGCAGCCACCCCTGGTGGGCCCGGTCCAGGTCCTGTCCGGATACGAACTGGAGGGCACGGTCAGCCTGGCTCGCGACTGCGGCTACAGCGCGCCGCTGCCCGCCAGCCCCGGCCGCAGCCTCTGGCTCTTCTGCGATACCCCGGTCTACGTCAGCAACCCGGACGCGCTCGGCCGGACAAGCTGGACGCTTCAGCGCTTCATCCCGGGCTCGACCGCCGCGGTGGGCCTCACCGTCGGCCGCTCGGGCCCGGCGGGCCGTGCGCCCGGCCTGCTCAGCGAGATCACCACTCCTGCCCCGGCGGGGTTCCGCACCGGAACAGGTACCGCGGGCGCTGACGCGCCGACGCCCGGCGGCGCACCCGAGCCGTTCCTCCCGGCGCCCGCGGGCCTCATCACCCATGCTGGCCTGCCCTGCGGCGCCGACCCCAGCAGCTATGCGGCCTCATGGGTCACCGGCGTGACACAGGTACCGGCGACCCAGGACCTGCTGGTGACCTTCAATAACTTCTGTGTATTGAGCGAGTCCGGGGAGTTCCTGCCCGAGGGCTTCGGCCTGGCCGAGTACGACCCCGGCACCGGGACGCTGAGTCACGAGGCGACGGTGTTCTCCCTGCCGAGCCTGGGCGCCGCCCCGTCGGCGAAGCTGCTCGGCTCGCCGGTCTTCTCCGGCCGGTATCTGTATTTGTTCGGGCCGATGTGCCGCGCCCTGGCCTACGGCCGGTGTGCCACGGGGACGCTGTTCGAGGCGCGGGTGCCCGCCAGGCCGGGGAGCTGGACCCGGCCGCAGGCGTACCAGTGGGCCAGCCGCGGCTCCCCGGGCTCCTGGACCTCCGACGCCACCGCGGCGACCTCGATCGTGGCTGGCGCGAGGCCGTCCGGGGTCAGCGTGGCCCGCTTCGCGGGCGCCGGGCGCGACTTCGTGCTGGTCGAGCAGACCGCCATCGACGGCGCGTTCACGGTGTATCAGGCACCCACCCCTGTCGGCCCCTGGAAGCCGCTCAGGTCAGGGCGCGTGCCGTGCCGGACGGGCGCAGGCTTCGCGAACTTCTGCCGGGCGATCATTGGGCATCCGGAGCTCAGCACCCGGTCCCGGCTGATCCTGTCCTACTTCAACCCGGCCGTTGGCGCTCACGGCCACGTCATGGTCGCGGGCTTCCGCTGGTAGCCATGCTTAGCGGAAACGTCGGACCGGCCCGATATCATCGAATACATGATCGAAATAGATGCGTTAAGCGTTTCCGATGATCAGCTGGCCGGCAACATAGCCGGCATCGGGCGGGCCGCGGGCAGCCTGGGTGGCGGGCCGGATGGGCGGCCG
>DASXDJ010000036.1:0-63243 GCA_036490755.1 Streptosporangiaceae bacterium | reverse complement strand
CCGCGGAGGGGTTTTCTGCATACCCCACCTGGGTTCCGTAACACGTTCGAAAATGCCCGCCTGCGTCCGAGAATCATGGCCGCCCTTTATTGCCTGGGCAGCTATAGGGAATCTAGGCTGGCTCGTGGCAGAGATGACCGGAGCACCGATTATTTCGGGACTGCCGGGCCGTCTACAGCGTGACGCGGATGAACGTGAGTCCATTGACAGCGACTGCCGGGAGGCGATGGATGGCCAGCCAGGGTGCACTGCCGTGGCAGGGCGCGCCGTCCGCGGCGCCGCCCGCCGCGCCGCCGCCTGCGGCCAGCGTTCCGGGGGCGGGGCTGGCGCTGCCCGGCCAGGCCGCCGCGCCGGCCCGGGCCCGCCCGGCCGCCTGGGAAGCGCCGGACCTGCGCCGCTGGCTGCAGCTGGCCCTGGCCGCCTTGTGGGTGCTGGACGCCGTGCTGCAGTACCAGCCGGTGATGTTCACCCGCGGCTTCGGGCAGATGCTGGCCGGGGCCGGCGCGGGCAACCCGGCCGTGGTGGCCGAGCCCATCCGCTGGGCAGCGGGCATCGTCGAGCACAACCCGGCCTGGACGAACGCCTCCTTCGCGACGATCCAGCTGGCCCTGGGCCTGGGCATCGCCTGGCGGCCGGTCATCCGGCTGGCGCTGGCCGGCTCGGTCATCTGGTCGGTGGCGGTGTGGTGGTTCGGCGAGGGCCTGGGCGGCGTGCTGACTCCGGCGGCCAGCCCGCTCGGCGAGGCACCGGGCGCGGTCATCCTGTACGCGCTGCTGGCCGTGCTGCTGTGGCCGGCCGCGGACCGGGCGGCCGGCCGCGGTAGCTCGTTCGTCGCTGCCGGGCCGCTCGGCCCGGGGGTCGCGCGGGCGGCGTGGGTGGTGCTGTGGGGGAGCCTGGCCTACTTCGCGGTGCTGCCGGCCAGCCGCGGCGCGCAGGCGATGCACGACATGATCGCCGGGATGGCCGCGGGTGAGCCCGACTGGCTGGCCTCGGTGAACCGGGGCGCGGCCAGCCTGCTGGCCGGCCACGGGCTGGCCGCGTCGATCGCGCTGGCCGCCGTCTTTGCCGTCATCGCGGCCGGGATCTTCCTGCCCGGCCGCTGGGTCTGCGTCGCCCTGGTGCTGGCCATCGTCGGGTCGGCGGCGATCTGGCTGGTTGCCCAGGACCTCGGCGAGATCCTCACCGGCGGGTCCACCGACGTGAACAGCGCGCCGCTGCTCATCGCGCTGGCGCTGGCCTACTGGCCGCTGCGCGCGCCAGGCGCGGCGGCCGCGTCACTGGGCGCCGGGGAGCCCGGCGCGGGACTGGCCGCCGCCGGGCCGGGCCGCCCGGCCCGGACAGCCGGGACAGCCGGGACCACCGTCACGGGGGGACCGTCATGATCTCGCCGGGCTGGCTCGCCGAGGTCCTGGCGGCGGTGGTGATCGCCGTCGCGCTGTTCAGCGCGGCCCGGCTGGCCGCCGCCCGCGGCCGGCGGCGCCGCTGCGAGGTGGACGCCGACGGCGTGCACGTGGTCATGGGCATCGCGATGGCCGGCATGTTCGTGCCGCAGCTGGCCACGCTGCCCGACCCGGTGTGGGCCGCCGTCTTCGCGGCGGGGGCGGCCTGGTTCGGCTGGCGTGCCGTCCGGGTCCGCCGGCGCACTGCCGGGGCGGAACCGCCCGGAGTGGCCGCCGCGCCCGGCCCGCCCGCCAGTTCTGCGCTGGCCCGGGCCGGCCTGGGCCGCGACTGCTGCCCCTACCCGGTCCCGCACCTGATCGACTGCCTGGCGATGATCTACGCGCTGCTGGCCGTGCCCGCCATCGTGGCGGCCAGCCACCCGGCCGGGGGCGGCATGGTCGCCGGGAGGAGCGGGATGGCCGGCGGCGGGGCGCGGTTCCCGGTGATCGGCCTGGTCCTGGCCCTGTTCTTGTGCGGCTACGTCGTCTGGCTGGCCGACCGCATCCAGCGGTTCGCGGCCGGCCCGCGCGCGCCGGCCCAGCACAACGCGGCGCTCTCGCCTCTCGCTGCCGCAACGGCCGTGGGCACCATCCGGTCCGGCACCACCCGTGCCGCCGGCCTCGCTGGTGCCGCCGGCGACATGGGCCTCGCCAGCCCGCCAGGTCACTCCGGCTATCCGGTAGCTGCCGGGGCGTTTGGCTCCGCAGGCGGGGGCCCGGCGGCCGCTGCTGCTCCCGCATCTGTCCCCCATGCCGGCCATGCCGCTGCCCTGCTCGCCCCGCGCGCGGCTACCTGCTGCAAGATCGCGATGGGCGTGGCCATGGGCGTGATGCTCATCGACCTGCTTTGACTACTCCTCGCTCGGAAGAGCGGGGATTCCGGCGGTCGCCCGCCGGGGTTCCCTGTTTCACTGCGGTCTGCACGGAAGGTCGCCCTTCGTGTCTGACATCCGCTCCGCAGGCATCGCCGCCACCTATGACGGCTGCCGCCAGCCCGGCGGCAAGAACGTTCTTCGCGGCGCTGCTGTCCCGGTCATGCCGGGTGCCGCAGCCCGGGCACGTCCACTGGCGTGTCCCGAGGGGAAGCTCGGCGAGCACGTCTTGCTGGAGGGGAGCCACCGGCTGGCCACTACGGCGGTGCGGCCGTGCCGTTGCGCCTTCTACTCCAGCTGGCGGCGGAACTCGGCCCACCCGGAGCCGGAGATCGCGCGGGTGGTTTCGTGCGTGAAATCCGACCGCGCTTGCTCGCCAGTTCTGACCGCAGTCCTGTAACGGTCAAGTCGTTGTTCGTGAGACCTGACCGCCGCTGGTTTCTTGCGGAGGGGCGGTGGAGTACTCCGCAGGGAGCGTGGCAGATTCCCGGGGCCGTGCGCCTGGGCCGCCGGCCCGTACCTTGGCGCATGACCGGCTGCCGTTTTTACTAGCTGGCGGAGGTATTCGGCGCGTGTCATCCTGGCCGCGTGCCTAGCCATGCCGAGTCCGCCTCGTCCGAAGCGGACGGGTCCGCCTCTGCTCAGGGCTCGCCATGGCAGCACGAACCGCTGGTGCGGGCAGCGCTGCGAGAGCACTGGGGTCTGCCGGGCGAGCTTCGCCCCATTGAGGCCAGGGCGGCGAGCCGCACATGGCAGGCCGGCGGTCATGTCGTCAAGCTCGCCCGTGATGAGCTGGCCCACTTCACCGCCGGGCTGCTAGCCAGCGACGCAGTCGAACGGGCCGGCGTCACGACGGGAGGCCCCGTCCGCACCCGTGGCGGGCAGCTGTGCGTGCCGCTGGCGCTCGGGCGGCGGCCGCGGGTGCTGGCTGTCTTGCGCCGCGCGGACGGGAGCCCGCTGTCGGTGCACGCGGTCGCGCCCGCGGTCCTGGGCGAGTTTCTTGGCAGGCTGCACCGCATCCTGCGGAGTTGCCCGGCGGCCGGCGCGTGGGCACCCGGTGACGTGCTGGGCCACATGGCGCGCGGTGTCACGGCCGCGCAGCCGCCGGCCGTGCGGCAGATGATCACAAGCGCGATCAGCGACGTGAGCGCCTACTACTCCACCATGCCGCCGGCGCAGCTGCTCTACGGCGACGGCCCCGGGATCTTCTCCGCCAACGGCGCGGACATCAGCGCCATCATCGACTGGGGCGGCGTCCGGGCAGGCAGCACCGCCGACGACATCGGCTGCTGGACAGCGCACGGCGCGACTGACCAGATCACGCTGCCCGCCTATACCGCCGCCTTCCTCGAAGGCTACCGTCGCAGCAACGACCGCCCTGCTGACGCCGCAGCGGTCACGCTGTTCCAGCGCCTGCGCATCGCCTCGCGCGCCTGCCATGTCACCGACCCCGATGCCCTGAGCGACGTCGAGGCGTGGATGCGGTACGCCTTCGCCGTGTAAGCACAGCCGCAGGTCACGCCGACCCGGGCCCGCGTACATGGCTGGGAGCGGCACACAGGGTCAGGGACCTCTGCCTGGAACGCTACGAACCAACGCCCGGCCGGGTCACGAGTCCTATCACCGACGTGGGGTTCAGCCTGATTTGTCGGTGCCCGGCCAGGTCCAGACGACCTTCTGCGGAGTACTCATCTTGGCCAGCCACAGGTCCGTGCCCTTGATGCGGAACGCCGTCGCTGCGTAGGTGGCGGACTGGCGGCCGTGCCGGGACTTGAACCTCGGGTAGCGGGCGCGTTAGCGAAGAACGCCTGGAACGCGGCATGCTGGTGGCGCAGCGTCTGCTGGAGGGGACTGCGGAAACCTCGTTTAGCCACGCCAGTTCCGGCTCACGCTTCATCGCGGTCAGCACCGCGCTCGTCTGGGCGTAGGAGGTGGATGTTTGCTCGGTGGCGTACCGGGCCTGCCGGGCGGCGAGAGTCCGGTTCCAGATCACACGGACGCACCCAAAGGTGCGGTTCAGCATGGCCTGCTGCTCCGCTGTCGGGTACGCCCGGCAGCGATAAGCCGTCCACACCCATCTATGATTGCGCTAACTGCTCTAAGAGCACGAAAGGCGCGCCACATGCAATGTCAGATCATCTCGTCCACATGCGCGCGGCGCCAGATTCATCCCCCGGTCGAAGGCGGGGATGACCTCCTCCGGAGAGCCCGGTGACACATCTACCCGCTGCCGCGTCGGCGCTCCTGAAACTCCCCGCCGCCGGGGCGGCCCGGACTGACGCCGAGCTAGTCCTGGCTGACCTGGTCGCCGCGGGCAACGTGGCGATCCTGAGCGGGGCCGGGCTGTCCACCGAGTCCGGCATCCCCGACTACCGCGGGCCGACCGGGCTGGCGCGCCGGGCCCAGCCGATGACCTACCAGGACTTCACCGCCACCGCCGCGGCCCGGCAGCGGTACTGGGCGCGCAGCCACACCGGCTGGCAGGCCATCGCCCGGGCCGCCCCGAATGCGGGTCACCAGGCCGTGGCCGAGCTCGACCGCCGCGGCCTGCTGGCCGGGATCATCACCCAGAACGTTGACGGCCTGCACCAGGCGGCCGGGGCCCGGCGCGTCATTGACCTGCACGGCAGCCTGGACCGGGTGCGCTGCCTGGGCTGCGGCGCGCGGACCCCGCGCGCCGAGCTGGACCGGCGGCTGACCGCGGCCAACCCCGGCTGGGCCGGCCTGGTGACCGTGACCCAGGTCAACCCGGACGGCGACGTTGTCCTGCCCGAGGAGCAGGTCGCGGGATTCTGCGTCGTCGACTGCGCGGGCTGCGGCGGCCTGCTCATGCCCGACGTGGTGTTCTTCGGCGAGAACGTGCCACGGCCGCGAGTGGACCAGTGCACGGCGCTGGTCGCCGGGGCGGCCGCCCTGGTGGTGCTCGGCTCCTCGCTGACCGTGATGTCCGGGTTCCGGTTCGTGCGCCAGGCGGCCCGAGCCGGCCTCCCGGTCGTGATCGTCAACCAGGGCGCGACCCGCGGCGACGCCCTGGCCGTGGCCACCGTCGACGCTCCGCTCGGCGCGACCCTGACTGACGTGGTGCGCCGCGCCGCCTAGGTCCGCCCCGGGCCGCCCGCGGCCGCCAGCCGGGCCGGCGGCGCCCGGTCTCGTTTTGATGACGAATATCACGTGATGTCTTGCGCTTCTCTCGCCCGGCCGTGAATATCTGTTCATCCACTGGCGCGGGGCCCATGTCAGCAAGGTTATTTCTGATGAACAGTGATTCATCCGCGACGCTGGACGTGCGCGGGATCACGGTCCGCTTCGGCGGCCTGACGGCCCTGGAGGATGTCTCGCTGACCGCCGCCGGGCGCCGGGTCACCGGGATCATCGGTCCGAACGGCGCCGGGAAGACCACGCTGCTGAACGTCTTGTGCGGCTTCGTCCGCCCGCAGGCCGGCACGATCAGCTTCGGCGGCCGCCAGCTCACCCGGCTGCGCCCGGACAAGCTGGCCGCCCTCGGCATCGCCCGCACGCTGCAGGGCATCGGCCTGTTCGGCGGCCTGACCGTGCTGGAGAACGTCATGACCGGCGCGACCCGGCACCGGCGGGCCGGGCTGGGCTCGGCCCTGCTCGGGCTGCCGTGGTCAGACCGCGACGAGCGGCGGCTGCGCGACCGGGCGCTGGCCGCCCTGGACCGGGTCGGCGCCGCCGACCTGGCCGGCGAGGCGCCGCAGTCCCTCGCGCACGGGCCCCGCAAGCGGGTCGCCCTGGCCCGCGCACTGGTCAGCGCGCCGGCGCTGCTGCTCCTCGACGAGCCCGCCAGCGGCCTCGACGAAGACGAGCTACCCGGCCTCGGCGAGCTGATCACCAGCCTGGCCACGCAGACCAGCGTGGTCGTCATCGAGCACCGGATGGACCTGATGATGTCGGTCTGCCAGCAGATCTTCGTCCTGGACTTCGGGAGGGTCATCTCCGCCGGGACCCCCGCGCAGGTCCAGGCCGACCCCGCGGTCACCGCCGCCTACCTCGGGGACAGCGATAACGGCACCGAGGTCAGCGACATCGGCACCGAGGCCAGCGACAACGGAGCCGGGGCCAGCGCGCCCGGGCCGGCCGGCGATGAGTGAGGCCGCGGCCCTGACGGTGACCGACCTGGTCGCCGGCTACACCGCCGCGCCGGTCCTGGACGGCGTCAGCATCGGGGCGCAGCCCGGCACCATCACCGCCGTGCTCGGCGCCAACGGCGCGGGCAAGACCACGCTGCTGCGCACCATCTCCGGGCTGGTCCGGCCGCGCTCGGGCCGGGTCCTGCTGGACAGCGCGAGCGTGACCCGGTCCAGCCCCGAGGACATCGCCCGGGCCGGCGTCGCGCACGTGCCCGAGGGCCAGGGCGTGATCACCGAGCTGACCGTCGAGGAGAACCTGCGGGTGGCCCTGCTGCTGCGCGCCCGGCGGGACTGGGCCGCGGCGCTGTCCGGAACCTACGAGCTGTTCCCGGTGCTCGGTGACCGGCGCCGGCGCCAGGCCGCGACGCTGTCCGGCGGCGAGCGGCAGATCCTGGTCATCGCCCGCGCCCTGCTCACCGCGCCGCGGCTGCTGCTGCTCGACGAGCCGTCGCTGGGCCTGGCCCCCCGGATCGTGGCCCAGGTGATGGACCTGGTCCGCCGGCTCCGTGACGAGTCCGGCCTGACCGTCCTGCTGGTCGAGCAGAACGCGCGCTCCGCGCTGGCCATCGCCGACCAGGGGATCGTGCTCAGCCACGGCAAGGTCGTCGCCCGCGATGACGCTGCCGCGCTGGGCGCTGACGAGGGCCTGCGCCGGCACTACCTGGGCTTTTAGGAAAGGCAGGACATGCAGGAGTTCCTGGAGTTCACCCTCGGCGGAGTCAGCGTCGGCATGGTGTACGCGGCGATCGCGCTGTCACTGGTGCTGATCTGGCGCGGCACCCGGGTGCTCAACTACGCCCAGGGCGGCATGGCGATGTTCACCACCTACGTCGCGCTCATCGTCATCAACCACACCGGCAGCTACTGGCTCGGCTTCGCCGTCGCGCTGGCCGCCGGCCTCGCCCTCGGCGGGTTCCTGGAGCTGACCGTCGTCCGGCCGGCCGAGCGGCGGCCGCCGCTGAACGCGGTCATCGTGACGATCGGGCTGCTGATCTTCCTGGAGGGCCTGGCCGGGATCATCTACGGCGGCCAGTACCGGTCGTTCCCGCCCGCGTTCTCGATCACGGGCCTGACGGCGGGCTCGGTCGCCCTGGGCATCTCGCCCAGCGGGGTCTTCACCGCCGCTGCCGTGCTGGCCGCCGCGATCGCGCTGGCGCTGGTGTTCCGCTACACCTCGGTCGGGCTGCGGCTGCGGGCCACCGCGTTCAGTCCCGATGTGGCGCGGCTGCTGGGCGTGCGGATCGGCCGCGTGCTGACCCTGGGCTGGGCGCTGGCCGGGCTGCTCGGGGCGCTGGCCGGCCTGCTCGTCACGCCGACCACGTTCTTGTACCCCAACAGCATGGACGCGATCTTCGTACTCGGCTTCACCGCCGCGGTCATCGGCGGCCTGGACAGCCCGGTGGGCGCGGTGACCGGCGGCCTCATCCTCGGCGTGCTGCTCAGTTACGTGGGCGGCTACCTGGGCAGCAACCTGGTGGAGATCGCCGGCCTGGCGGCGCTGGTGCTGGTGCTGATGCTCCGGCCCGCCGGGCTGTTCTCCGCCCCGGCCGCGCGGCGGGTGTGAGCGATGACCCTGGCTAAGCACCTGGGCGCGGCGGTGCTGCTCGGCGCCGTGCTCCTCGCGGCGTCCTACCAGCTCGGCTCCTACCACGACTATCAGCTCGCCGAGGTGGCCGCCTTCGTGGTCGCGGTCGCGGGCCTGACCGTCCTGATCGGGGTCAGCGGGCAGATCTCGCTCGGGCACGGCGCGTTCATGGCGATCGGCGCCTACGCCGCGGCGCTGATCATGACCCACCTGGGCTGGCCGCTGTACCTGATCATCATCGCCAGCGCGCTGATCACCGCCGCGGCGGGCGCGATCGTGGGCGTGGCCGCGGCCCGGCTGCGCGGCCCCTACCTGGCCGGCGCGACGCTGATGCTGGCCGTCGCGCTGCCCTCGGTCGCGGACCGCTACCAGGGCGTGCTCGGCGGCGACCAGGGCGTGAACATCAACGTCACCGCGCCCGGCTTCCTGGGCCCGGCGTTCCAGCTCACCCAGTGGCTGGCCTGGATCTGCTGCGCCACCGCGCTGGTCGTGCTGGTGCTGCTGGCCAACCTGATGCGCAGCGGCATCGGCCGCGGCTGGCGCGCGGTGCGTGACGACGAGGTGGCCGCGGCGCTGTCCGGGCTGAACGTCGCCCGGCTGCAGGTCCTGGCGTTCGTGGTCAGCTCGGCCTGCGCCGGGGCGGGCGGCTGCCTGCTGGCGGTGGTGACGGCCAACGTCTCGCCCGGCGCGTTCACGCTGACCCTGTCGGTCGGGCTGCTGACCGCGGCGGTGCTGGGCGGCCTGGGCAGCCTGGCCGGGGCGGTGTGGGGGAGTCTGCTGTTCGTCCTGGCGCCGACCTTCCTGACCAACCTGGCCGCCAGCCACGGCCTGTCCGGCGGCGCCAGTTCCAGCGTGCCGATCGCCGCCTACGGCCTGGTCCTGATCGTGGTGATGCTGGCATTCCCCGCCGGCATCCAGGGCGGCGTGCGCCGCCTGCTGGGCCTGGCCGCGCCCGCGGCCGGAGCCCCCCTGAGCGCGCTGCGCCGCCCGGCGTGGCCGCGCGCCACGCCCGACCAGGGCACCGCGAATGGCCCGCACCAGGGCACCCAGGTGAACAGGGAAGAGAAAGGCACCACCCCATGAGAAGATCGCGCACACCGGCGCTCGCCGCCGTGGCCGGACTGGCCGCCGTGGCCCTGCTGCTGGCGGCCTGCGGGTCCAGCGGCTCCGGGTCGTCGGCCGGGGGTTCCGGGAACAAGCTGACCGCCTCGGCTCCCGGCATCACCGCCACCACCATCACCATCGGCAGCCATCAGCCGCTGACCGGCATCGCCGCGCCGGGCTACGACGAGATCGGCCCGGCCGCCAACGCCTACTTCCAGTACGTCAACGCCCACGGCGGCGTCTACGGGCGCAAGATCGTCTACAAGTACCTCAACGACCAGTACAACCCCTCGCTGACCTCGACCGTGGTCCGCCAGCTGGTGCTGAAGGACAACGTGTACGCGATCTTCAACGGTCTCGGCACGCCCACCCACCTGGCTGTCGCGCCGTTCCTGAACAGCGAGAAGGTGCCCGACGTGTTCGTGGCGTCGGGGTGTGAGTGCTGGAATGCCACCTCCAGGTGGCCCTGGACCACCGGCTGGCAGCTCGACTACGTGCGCGAGGGCAAGATCCTCGGCCAGTACGTGAAGGACCACTTCAAGGGCAAGAAGATCGGCTACTTCTACCAGAACGACGAATTCGGCCAGGACGGGGTCAAGGGCCTGGACGACGAGATCCCGGCCAGCCAGGTCGTCGCGAAGGCGGCCTACGACCCGGCCAACACCAACGTCGGCCCGCTGGTGGCCAAGCTCAAGGCAGCCGGCGCGCAGGTCGTGATCTCCTTCTCGGTGCCGGCCTTCACCGCGCTGCTCAAGCTGGGCGCCCTCGGCGTCAGCTACAACCCGGCGCTGGTCGTCAGCGATGTCGGCTCGGACGCGATCACCCTGGCCGGGCTGCTGCAGGCGTTCGCGGCCAAGGGCCACCAGAAGGTCAACGGCAACGCGCTGACCCAGGGCATCGTCACCGACGGCTACCTGCCCGCGCTCGGCGACACCGGCAACAGCTGGATCAGCCTGTTCAGCAAGATCCGCCAGCAGTACATCCCGAAACTGCCGTTCGACGGCAACGTCGAGTACGGCATGTCGGTGGGCTACGCCTTCGTGGAGGCCATGTTCAAGGCCGGCCGCAACCCGACCCGCCAGGACCTGCTCAACGCCATCAACTCCGGCATCCCGCAGGGCCCGCTGGTCGCCCCGTACGCCTACTCCAAGACCGACCATGACGGCGTGACCGGCGCCTACATGGGCGTCATCAAGAACGGCGTCCTGGTCCCGCAGGGCAAGGTGCTGATCACCGACACCAGCCCGACCGGGCCGATCACCCCGCTCACCGCCACCCCGCCGGCCGCGCCGGCCAGCGGCATCCCGCCGCACTGACCCGGCGCCCGACCTAGATCAGTGCGCGCCGGCCGTCCGTCACCACGCGGACGGCCGGCGCGCCCGCAGCGGCCCGTACCCCGGATGCCAGACTTGTCCTGACCAGGACGTTCCCGTCGAGCTTCCCGCAGAGGGGACCACTGTGAGTGTCACAGCGAGTCGCCGGCCGGCCGCAGAAGAACGGCCCCCGGCGGAGCGGCTGCTGAGCGCCGCCGAGCACTTGTTCGGCGAGCGCAGCTACCGGCGCACGACGGTCGCCGACATCTGCGCCCGGGCGGGCATGGCGACCGGCAGCTTCTACGCCTACTTCGACTCCAAGGCCGGCATCTTCTCGGCGGTGATCCGGCAGATCAACAACGACCTGCGGGCGGCGATGGCCGCGGCGCTGACCGAGGCCGCCGACAACCAGCGGGCCCGCGAGCGGGCCTCGTTCCGGGCCTACTTCGACCTGATGTCGCAGCGGCCGTGGATCTACCGGATCGTGCGCGAGGCCGAGTTCCTGGCGCCGGCCGAGTTCCGCGCCTACTACGAGCGGCTGGCCCGCGGCTACTCGCGCGGCGTCCGGGTGGCGCAGCTGGCCGGCGAGGTGGACGCCCGCTACGACCCCGAGGTGATCGCCTACGTCTACACCGGGCTGGGCCACTTCATCGGCATGCGCTGGGCGGAGTGGACCGGCGGCGGCCGGGTACCCGACGACATCTTCGAGGACCTGATGGCCGTCCTGGCCCGCGGCCTGCCGCCCGCCCGAAGCTAGCTGGCCGAGACGGAGCCGACCGGGTCCTAGCTGGCCGGGTCCTCGCTCGCGCGCCGGCCGGCCAGGAACCAGGCGGCGGGCAGCAGCCCCGCCGCGATCGCGGCCTTGATGGCATCGCCGGCCAGGAACGGAGTCAGCCCGAGGTGAATCGCGGTGCCGGCGCCGACGTGCAGGTATACCGCCAGCCAGGTCACGCCGACCGCGTACATGACCACCTCGCCGGCGATCATGGCCGGCACCGAGCCGAGCACCGAGCGGTCCGCGCCGCGCCCGGCCAGGTACCCGCACAGCGCGGCGGCCAGGAAGAAGCCGAGGACGTAGCCGAACGAGGCGCCGGCGTAGCCGCTGGCGTGACCGGCGAACCACGGCACGCCCGCGACCCCGGCCACCGCGTACAGGGCCATCGCGGCGGCGCCGCGGCGCCAGCCCAGGGCGGTCCCGGCCAGCAGGACGCCCAGAGTCTGGCCGGTGATCGGGACCGGGGTGAAGGACAGCGGGATCGAGATCTGGGCCAGCAGCCCGACGAACCCGGCGGCCCCGACGACCAGCGCGATGTCGCGCACCAGGGTGCCCGGCAGGAGGTCGGCCAGGACCAGCGGCTGCGGGCGTCGTAGCGTATCTGATTGCGACATCGGGGCCATGCCTCCTACGAAAGGGCTGATCAGGTGGAGCGGACTGGACGCTACCACGACGCCTTCGGCACGACATCTGCGGATTCGCCCCGGATTCCCGATGCGCTGAGCTTCCTGCGCGGGACGTGGCGGGTCGAGCGGCGGCTGGCCGACCACCGGTCCGGGACGGCGGGCTGGTTCCGCGGTGCCGCCCGGTTCGCGCCGGCCGCCGGCGGCGACCCAGAGCCGGGCCCTCACCCGGCACAGTCTGATGACAGCAAGAGGCGGCTGCCGCCTGCCGGGCCGGGCTGCGAGGAGCTGGCCTACCACGAGGAGGGCGAACTGGTGCTCGGCGAGCACCGCGGGCCGGCTAGCCGCCGCCTGATCTACCGGCGCCGCCCCGATGGCACCGCGGACGTGTTCTTCGCTGACGGCCGCGAGTTCTACTGGCTGGACCCGCGGCCGGGCCGCTGGCAGGCCCGGCACCCCTGCGGCCGCGATGAGTACCTGCTGCGCGGCCGGGTCCTGAGCGACCAGCTGCTTGAGGAGCGCTGGCAGGTCAGCGGCCCGGGCAAGGACTACGAGATCATGACCACGCTGACCCGCACCGACGCGAGCGACCGCACTGCCCCCGGCGATACTGCCTCCAGCGATCCGGAGCACCCGTGACAACTGTGGATGACTATGCCGGGACGATCCCCGGGCTACTCAGTGCGGCAGCCGCGCGGGACGCGGACGGGATCTGGCTGCGCAGCGACTCGGGGTCGATGACCTTCGGCGCGGCGGCCGCGGCGGCCGGGCTGACCGCCGGGGCGCTGCGCGAGCTGGGTGTCGGGCGCGGCGACCTGGTCATGATGACGGCCCGCAGCACGCCGCCGTTCCTGATCAGCTGGCTGGCGCTGGCCGCCTCGGGCGCGCTGACGGTCGCGGTCAACCCGCGTGGCTCGGCGGCCGAGCTGGCCGGGCTGATCAGCCAGGTCCGGCCGCGCCTGCTGATCACTGACGCCGGGCTGGCCGCGGTGGCGGCTGAGGCGGTCTCCGCGGCCGCAGGGACGGGCGCCGCGCCGCGGGTCATTGACGTGACCGACGTGGTGCCCGGCGACTGGGCGGATCCCGCGGCGATGGAGCGCGCGGCCCGCGGCGGCGCGCTGCCCGAGGCGGCCATCGCGCCCGGCGACCCGGCGGTGCTGATCCCCACCTCGGGGACCACCGGCCGGTCCAAGCTGGTGATCCAGACACACCGGGCGTACGCGATGGCCGGCGAGGGATTCCCGTTCTGGATGGAGCTGACCGCGCAGGACCGGATGATGACCTCGCTGCCGCTGTTCCACGTCAACGCGCCCGCCTACTCGGTGATGGGGTCGCTGGCCTGCGGCGCCGGGCTGGTGCTGCTGGAGCGGTTCTCGGCCAGCGGGTTCCTGGACGCGGCCCGGCGGCACGGGGCCACCGAGTTCAACGCCATCGGGGCGATGCTGGAGATCCTGATGCGCCAGCCGGAGCGGCCCGACGATGCCGGCACCCCGCTGCGGCTGTGCTACACCGGGCCCGCCCCGGAGCGGGAGCGCCAGCTGGAGATGGAACGACGGCTGGGCCTGCGGATCGTGGTGGGCTATGCGATGTCGGAGTCGCCCTACGGGCTGATCTGGGCCCGCGGCACCCGGCCGTACGGGACGCTCGGCTCGCCCCGCCAGCACCCGGCCCTCGGCACGGTCAACTACGCCCGGGTGACGGGCGCGGACGAGGCCGAGCTGGGCCCGGGCGCCAGCGGCGAGCTGCAGCTGCGCAACCCGGTGATCACGCCGGGGTACTTCGGCATGCCCGAGGAGACCACCCGGGTCATCACCGGCGATGGCTGGCTGCACACCGGTGACCTGGTCACGGTCAACGCCGACGGCACCTACACCTTCGTGTCGCGGATCAAGGAGGTGATCCGCCGCCGCGGTGAGAACCTGTCGCCGCTGGAGGTGGAGGAGGTGCTGGCCGAGCATCCGGCGGTGCTGGAGTGCGCGGTCACCGGCGTGCCGTCCGACCTGACCGAGGAAGAAGTCAAGGCGTTCATCGTGCCCGCGGACGGCCAGCAGCCCGACTTCGGTGAGCTGCGCGACTTCGCGGCCAGCCGGCTCGCCGCGTTCAAGGTGCCGCGCTACTGGCAGCTGATCGGCGCGCTGCCGCGGACCCCGACGGCGCGGGTGGCCAAGCACCGGCTGCCCGCCGGGCACCCGGCCGGGGAGTGGGACGCCGAAGCGCCGGCGCCGGGCCCGGGCGAGCCGGGCCAGCAGGAATCAACCCGCCCGCAGGAGGGCCAGTGACTGAGTACCCGACGGCGATCGGCACCTCCGACGCGACCTCGATCTCGCTGCTCGGCCAGGATCTGGCCAGCGAGCTGATGGGCCAGGTCAGCTTCGGTGAGCTGGCGTTCTGGCTGGTGGCGCTGCGACGGCCGGAGCCGGGCGAGCTGAAGGTGTTCGAGGCGGTGCTGGTCGCGCTGGCCGACCACGGGTTCACCCCGTCGGCCATCGCCGCCCGGCTGACGCTGACCGGCGCGCCGGAGTCGGTGCAGGGCGCCCTGGCGGCGGGCCTGCTGGGTGGCGGCTCGCGGTACCTGGGGGTGACCGAGGACTGCGGCAAGTTCCTGGCCGCGGCGCTGGCCGCCCATGCCGGGGAGCTGCCCGCCGATGCGGCGGGCTGGGATGAGCTGGCCGCGGGCGCGGTGCGGGCGCAGCGGGCGGCGGGCCGGCTGGTGCCCGGCCTGGGTCACCCGATCCACAAGAACGGGGATCCGCGCACGCCGGTCATGTTCGCGATCGCGCGGGAGGCCGGGGTGCTGGGACCGCACCTGAGGCTGTTCGAGGCGGTCGGCCGGGCGCACCCGGCGATCCTGGGCCGCACCCTGCCGCTGAACGGCGCCGGGGTGTGCGGCGCGGCCCTGGCCGACCTGGGCTTCGAGCCCGACATGCTGCGCGGCTTCGCGCTGCTGGCCCGGACCGCGGGCCTGCTCGGCCACCTGGCCGAGGAGATGCGCAACCCGGCCGGCCCGGCCATCTACCGGCAGGCGGACGAGTCGGTCCGCTACCAGCCGCCCGGCGCCTGACCGTCCCGCGATGGCGGCCTTCCGCGGCGCCGACTGGACCGGGCTGGCCTACCGCGTGCGCGGCGCGGGGCCCCCGCTGGCCTGCCTGGCGGGCGGGCCGATGCGGGAGCGGCCTACCTCGGTGACCTGGGCGGGCTGTCCGCGCGGCACCAGCTGATCATCGCCGACCAGCGCGGCACCGGGCGGTCGGAGATCCCGGCCGATCCGGCCAGCTACCGGTGTGACCGGCTGGCCGGTGACGTGGAGGCGCTGCGCGCCCGGCTGGGCCTGGACACGCTGGACCTGCTCGGCCACTCGGCCGGCGCCAGTATCGCGCTGCACTACGCGGCGCGGTGGCCGCGGCGGGTGCGCCGCCTGGTCCTGGTGACCCCCAGCACCCGCGCCATCGGCGGCCCGGCCACCATCGCCGAGCGGCGCGCGGTCATCGCGCAGCGGCAGGATCAGCCCTGGTTCGCCGCCGCGGCCGCCGCCTTCGAGCGCAGCTATGCCGGCCAGGAGCAGGCCGGGGACCGGGACGAGCTGGGCCCGCTGTGCTACGCCCGCTGGGACGCCGCCGCCCGGCGGCATCACGCCGCCGAGCCCGGTCAGCAGAACCCGGCTGCGGCGCGGCCTTCGGCGCCGCCGGCCCTTCGATGCCGCCGGGATCCGGGCTGCGCTGGCCGGGTTCGGTCCCCGGTCCTGTCGTCACCGGGGAACTGGACTTCCGCACCCCGACGGCCCGGCTCGCGGCCGAGTCCGGTTCGCTGTTCCCGGTCGCTGCGCGGGCCGTCCTGCCCGGCGCCGGGCACTATCCGTGGCTGGACGAGCCGGCCGCGTTCACCGCGGTGATCGGGAAGTTCCTGGCCGCGCCGGAGCCGCCAGCCTGAGAGCCGTCTGCCGGAGAGCCGGAATTCGTATCCAAAGATACCTTTCCAAAGAACTCTTTCGAAAGGTATCTTTGGATGCATGAGCGAGAAGCCGACGCCGCGGTCCGTCAGGCGGCTGACCGACCCGCGGGCCCTGCGGGCCCTGGCCCACCCGACCCGCCTGTCCCTGGTCGGCCTGCTGCGGCGGGACGGCCCGATGACCGCCACCCAGGCCGGGGCACTGCTGGGCGAGAGCTCGGCCAGCGCTTCATTCCACCTGCGGCAGCTGGCCAAGTACGGCCTGGTTGAGGAGGCCGGCGGCGGGACCGGCCGGGAACGGCCGTGGCGGGCCACCACGGAGTTCACCGCCTGGCCGGAGGGATCGGCGGACCCGGACCTGGACGCGGCGCGGGACCAGATCACCGCGGTCCTGGCCAACCGGTACTTCGAGTACCTGCTGCGCTGGCTGGAGACGCGGTACCTGGACCCGCCGCAGTGGCAGGAAGCCAGCGTGTTCGGCGACACCATGCTCTACCTCACGCCGGCCGAGCTGACCGAGCTGGCCACCGCCGAACAGGCCCTGGTCGACCGGTACGCCGCCCGCCGGGAGAACCCGGAGCTGCGGCCGCCAGACGCGCGCCGGGTCACCTGGCTGCACCTGGCCTTTCCCGGCGACCTCAGCGGCGCCCCGGAGGCCGCCGCCCCTGCGCGCGGGACCGCGGGCCGGGGGACGGCCGGCGGCGGCACCGCCGGCCGCCCGGCCATGGACGCTTCCGGCGCTGATGCCGGCGCCGGGGACGACGGGGATGCTGGCCAGTGAGCGCCGGGCAGACGGCCGGGGTGAGGGCCGAGGAGCCGGCTGAGCTGGCCGCAGGACAGCTGGCCGGGCAGCAGCCCGGGCGGCTGGCCCGGCGGGTGCCGCCGCTGCTGCGCGACCGGCCGTTCCGCCGGTACTGGAGTGCCCAGACGATTTCCATGTTCGGCGACCAGATCAGCGGCATCGCGATGCCGCTGGCCGCGGTTCTGGTGCTGCATGCCGGGGCGGCTGACATGGGCTACCTGAGCGCGCTGGAATGGCTGCCGAGCCTGCTGTTCGCGCTGCCCGCCGGAGCGCTGATCGACCGGCGCGGGCACCGCCGGGCCACCATGATCGGCGCGGACCTGGGCCGGTTCCTGCTGCTGGGCAGCGTCCCGGTCTGCTACGCGCTCGGCGTGCTCACGTTGCCCCAGCTGTTCGCCGTTGCGTTCTGCGCCGGCACGCTGAGCATCGTGTTCGCGGTGTCGGACGGGACGCTGTTCGTCTCGCTCGTCCCCGAGGACCAGTACGTCGAGGGCAACTCGCTGGTGTACGCCAGCCGGGCGCTGTCGTTCGTCGGCGGCCCGAGCCTGGGCGGCCTGCTGGTCCAGGCGCTGTCGGCGCCGCTGGCCATCGCCGCGGACGCGGTGTCGTTCCTCGGCTCGGCTGCTCAGCTGGCCCGGATCCGGCCGGCCGAGCCGCCGACGGACCCCGGCGGGCAGGGCGCGATCACCGCCGGGGCCCGGTTCATCCGCGGCTCGGGTGTCGTCCGTGCCTCGCTGCTGGCAGCGGCCACGATCAACTTCTTCAACTTCATGTTCGCGGCCCTGTTCATCCTGTACGCGACGCGGGCCCTGCACGTGCCGGCCGGGCTGCTGGGCCTGGTGCTGGGCGCGGGAGCAGTCGGCGGCGTGCTGGGCTCGGCGGTCACCAAGCGGCTCGCCGCGGCCATCGGCGTGGGCTGGGCCTACGGGGTCGGCTGCGTGCTGTTCACCGCGCCGCTGCTGCTCGTGCCGCTGGCCGGCGGACCGCGTCCGATGGTGCTCACGCTGCTGTTCCTGGCCGAGTTCGGGTCCGGCTTCGGAGTGATGGTGCTGGATATCAGCATCGGGGCCATCTTCGCCGCGGTCATTCCCGACCAGCTGCGATCGCGGGTGATCGGCGCGTTCCAGGCGGTGAACTACGGCACCCGCCCGGTCGGCGGGCTGGCCGGCGGGGCACTGGGCACGCTGATCGGCCTGCGGCCGACGCTGTGGATCGCCGCGGCCGGCGGGCTGGCCGGGTTCTTGTGGATCCTGCCGTCGCCGCTGCCGCGGTTCCGCATGCCCGCCGGGAGCGGGTCGGCGCAACCGCGGCCAGCGGCTACCGGGGCAGAGCCAGGCTAGATCCGGAAGAACAGGTTCAGGAAGCGGTCGGCCAGGGCCTCGTCGCCGCGCACCGTCCCGCCGTTGATCCGGCCGAACGTGGTCAGCACCAGGCTGCCAGCATCGAAGTCGATGACCGCGGGCAGGTCATCGACGCTGCCCGGCTCATAGGTCATGCCCTCGCTGCTGACCGAGACCCGGTAGGAGCCGGCGTTGCGGCCGCTGACGGTGATGCCGACGGTGAGCGGCTCGGTGACGGCGCCCGGCTTGATGGTGGACTGCCAGATGATGAACATGAACGGCACCAGCAGGTCAGCGGCATCGCCGGAGATGCCGTGCGCCTGGCCGGTGCCCTGCTTGATGTCCCAGGTGTGCACGCCGTAGTCCATCAGCTGGCCCGCGGCGTAGATGAAGGCCGGGACGCTGCCCATGTAGAAGTGCGGGACGAGCAGGCCGCCCCATTCCTCCTCCGTCAGCGGCTCCAGGATGCCCATCATCGTGTCCAGGTCCGCGCGGGCCCGGCTCAGCATCTCCTCCTGAGTCAGGTCACGGAAGGCCTGCGCCGTCTCGCCGGCCCGCTCGTGCATGCCGGCCAGCCCGTAGGCGTCCGGCGCGGCACTGCCGCTGCGGGCGACCTCGAAGGCCTGGAAGTACCCCTCGGTGGTGTCCACCAGGTGGCCGATGACGTCCTTGACCTGCCAGCTCTCGCAGGCTGTCGGGGCGTCCCAGGCGCCGGGCCGGCCAGCCAGCTCGAACATCCGGCCGGCTTCGTCGCGGACGACCCGCAGGATCGTGTCCTTGCCCGCGTAGGTCATGGCGTTCCACTCGTCGCTCATGCCACACCTCTCCCATTAGTTTCCGCTTGACCAATCTCCCCATGCAACGGCTGTACCGGGCCGGGAGTTCGGGCATGCAGGCAGGAAAGGAGCCACTAGCCGGGCTCCTGCTAGGAACCCCAGCGCACCGGAGATCGCCTTGTCAATGGGCCAGGGCGCCCAGCCGGGAAGAGCGAGGTGAGCTAGCCCGCCGCCATGCTGAGCCGGGTCAGCGCGGCACCGTACCGGATGGCCACGAGCTGGCCGATCGCCGGGTGCGCGCCCAGCGGCGCGGCGCACGGCGCGCCGATGGCGTTGCTGACCGTGTCCAGGTCCCGCTGCGGGGTCTCCGGGCCGATCATGCACGGCGCGATGATCGGCCGGGCGGCGCCGGCCTCACGGAGCCGGGACAGCGCGGCATCGATCCCGGCCGGGTCATCGATGGACGCGTGTGCCGTCGGCAGGGTCAGCCGCGAGGCCAGCAGGACCGCGGCGACGCCAGCGGCCTGCACGGACTCCTCGCCCCGGTCGGCCAGCACCAGCACGCCGTAGTTCGAGCTGGAGATGGACAGCCCGCGCGAGCGCGTCTCGCGGGCCAGCCCGGCCTCGGCCAGCCGGGCATGCAGGGCCTCGGCGATCAGCGGATGCGGGCCCAGGTGCGCGCCGAGCATGACATCCCCGCCCGTGCCGTCCACCGCCCGGCCGAAGGCCACGTCCAGGACCGGATGCGGGCCCGCCAGCAGCGGCACCAGCACGCCGTTCAGCGGCCGGTCGCCAGTCGGGGGAGCGTCAAAGCCCAGGTTCTCGGTCAGCCCGTGCGCGTCTCCGTCCAGGAAACCGACCCGGATCTCCACGCCCGGGCACGAGGACTCCGCAGTTGCCGCGATGTCCTCAATCGCCGCGACGTACGGCCCGGCCGCGCTGCCGGGCACCGCGATGATCAGCGCCGGCGCGTCCGAGGCGACACTCAGGCGGTGCGGGCTGCGGTGCCGGCCCGGGCGGCTGCGCCCGGTGCGCCGGGGCAGCGAGAGGCCGCCGCGCTGCGGCAGGGCATCCGCGCCGCCGCGCTGCGGCAGGCCGCTGCCGCCGCGCTGGGCCAGGGCATCGCCGCCCCGCTGCGGGAGCCCGTTACCGCCACCGCGCTGCGGAAGGGGCTCGCTGCGCTGGGGAAGGGGCTCGCTGCGCTGGGGGAGGGGCTCGCTGCGCTGCGGAAGAGGCTCGCTGCGCTGGGGCAGGGGGTCATTGCGCTGGGGCAGCGGCTGGCCGCGCGCCGGCAGCGGCTCGCTGCGCTGCGGCAGCGGGTCATTGCGCTGCGGGAGCGGGGCGCTGCGCTGGGGCGGCAGGGACGGCCCGCGCGCCGGGAGCGGCTCGGTGCGGCCGGGCAGCGGCGGCAGTGCCTCATCGCCCCCGAACGACTCGCTGCGCTGCGGGCGAGACTCGCCACGCTGCGGGAGTGGCTGGCCGCGCGGGGGCAGGGACTCGTGACCGGCCGGCGCCCCGGCCCGCTGCGGTCGCTCGAACAGGCTCGTCCGGCCGGAGCCCGCCTCGGGGTCGCCGGACGTCGGGGGCTGGCGCCTGGGCAGCGTGGACTCCGCCGCCGGCTCCTGCCGTGGCGGCTGGTTCGCTTCCGGGTTCTGGTCAGTCACGCTGACGTATCGTAATCGCTGGTGGCAAAAGCTTGTCGGCCTTCTGGGATGTTCGCACCATAGATCCTTCAGTTTGCCTTTTCGTACTACTCGGCGGGAAGCATGCTCCGGTACACGGCCACCAGGGCGCTCTTCTGCTCGCCGCTGAGCCGGTTCTCAGCCGCGATGGCGTCTTCGACGCCGGCTGCCCGCCGCCCCTCGCCCTCAGCCCCGCCGTGATCGTGGCGGAGCACGCCGGCCTGCGCCAGCAGAGTCTCGGCGGACACGTTCAGCGCGTCGGAGATTAGCCGGATGACCCGGACCGACGGCTGGTGCAGCCCCCGCTCGATCTGGCTCAGGTAAGGATTAGAGAGCCTGGTCCGCTCCGCGAGCTGGCGCAGCGACAGGTTGGCGAGCTTGCGCTTGCTGCGGATGAAGGCGCCCAGGGTCTCCGGCTGGCTATCGCGGGGCGGTTCGGCGGTCATGGTGTCCTCACGCGGTCCGGCCGGCGCTCCGTGGCCACCAGGCACGGGCGGCCAGGTGGCCGCGCCGGCGCGCTGGTGGTCAGGTGCGCCGTCAGGCTACTGGGCGTCAGTGCCGTCCTTGGCCGGGCCGGCCTTCCGGGCGTTCTTGCCCGTGCTGGCCTTGGCCGCGCCGGGCTTGCTGGCGCTGGCCTTGCTAGCGCCGGTCCTGGCCGTGCCGGTCTTGGCCGTGCCGGTCTTGGCGGCGCCGGTCTTGGCCGTGCTGCTCTTGGCCGTGCTGGACCGGGACGTCGCCGCCTGGCCCGTGCTGGCGGCTGGCCGGCTGCTGTCTGCCGTCTTGCGCGGGGTGGTCATGCGCGGGGCCGTGCCCCGGCGGCCGCCCGCAGTGCCGGCAGCCGCAGCGGTGCCGGCCGTCGCGGCAGTGTCCGTCGCGGCAGTGTCCGGGGCGGCGGTGTCCGGGGCGGCGGACTGGCTGCCCGGCCGGCCAGGGAGCAGTGACGGCACGGCATCGCGGACGGTGCTGGCGGCCTTGCCGAATCGCGCCGCGCGCTGGGCGATGAACGGCCCGGCGGCGTGCGCGACCTGGTCGGCGAGCTTGCGCTGCGAGGCGAGCATCTGCTCGGCGATCTCCTGGGCGCTGGCCCGCATGGTCCCGGCGCCGGCCCGCACGGTCTCCTGGCTGGGCAGCCGGACCGGGGGCAGCTTGACGGGCGGCATCTTCACCGCGGGCAGCTTGATGGCGGGCAGCTGCGGCCGGATGGACTCGGCGGTCGCCGTCAGCGACTTCACCGCGCCGGTCACGGCCTCCTGGCCCTTGCGGACCTGCTCGTGCGCCCTGCGCGCCTGCTCCTGCGCCTTCTTAGCCTGCTGCTGACCCTTGCGGGCAGCTCCGACGAGCTGCTCCTGCAGTTCCTGCCCGACAGCTCGGGTGTCGATCATGGTTCCTCCTTGCGTCTTTGCAAACTATACCAAGCACTTGCGCATGGTATGTCAAGCGCAACGTCAGGAGGACGGCGACGGGCGCGCTCAGCTGTGCGTGCCGGGCGCGGCTGGCTTGAGAGTCAGGAGGTAGGCGGCGAACAGGACAGCGCCGGCAATGAGCGCCAGCCGTGTCCATGCCGGAGCGCTCTTCCAGCTGACCCCGGCGATGAGCATCGCCGGGATAGTCAGCACCGGAATGACCGCCAGTCCGATCACGGAAACGACGATGGCAAACGTTGCCGTGCGCTTACTTTCCAAAGCGCCTCTGGGAATCAATGCCACGGTGCGAGAATAACTCCGAAATGGCGGGTCGGACAGACCCCGGACAGAGATATATCTCACTATGACCGGCTGTTTCGGCGGTCAGGGCCCTGTGCAGCGGAGACTGAACGGCGGCCGGAATGGTGTCGCGTCTCCGGGCTCGCCGTTACGCCGGGCGATTGCCGGGATTAACGGCGGCACGGGAGCCACATCCGATAATTGGTCGTCACTGGCCACGCTATTATCGCAGGGCGCTTTCCGTCCGTCGCGTTCCGGCCGCGTGAAATTGCAGTGAATTAATCAGGGAAACCTTAGTGAGGGTAAGCCCGCGCATTTCACCGGGGACCCGGGCCGCGCAGGCCTGGTCAGGCGTCCAGCAGCGGCAGCAGGTCGCGCAGCGAGCCGACTACGCGCGTGGGCCGGGGCGCGCCGGACGGCGCGGGAAAACCGGGCCGGTTGATCCAGATGGCCTCGGCCAGGCCCGCGTTGCGGGCTCCGGCGATGTCGGCGCCCAGGCTGTCCCCGACATGCCAGGCGGCCTCGGGCGGGACGCCGAGCTTGCTCAGGGCCAGGTCAAAGATCTCCGGATCCGGCTTCGCCGCGCCGGCCTCGCCGGAGATCATGATCACGTCCAGGCAGCTGGCCAGCCCGGTGACGGCGATCTTGTCTCGCTGGGTCTGGCTGGCGCCGTTGGTGACCAGGCCGGTCGCGCCGGCCCGGCGGCGCAGCTCGGGAAGGACCTCGAGGACGTCGTCATACAGGCGGTAGCTCCGGTTGCGGACCTGGCGGTACTCCTCCGTCACCTGGTCGGCCAGTTCCGGCTTGGCGAAGCCCAGGGCGGTCAGGGCCTGGCTCCACACCAGGCGCCAGTCCGGGTACCCGTCCACCGCGGACCGGACCACGGCCGACTCGGTCGCCTCGGCGGTCTTCCAGTGCGCGATAAACCGCTGCCGGTAGCTGCGGGCCAGCTCGGCGGCGGGCAGACCGGGCACCTCGCGCGCCAGCGCCGCGGCGGATGCCCCGATGGTGTGCTCCCAGAAATCCTCCGAATAGGCCAGGAGCGTGGCATCGAGGTCGAGCAGGACAGCCTGAACCGGAACCATGCCGCGATCGTAGCCAGGTAGCCACCCCGGCCCGCGCGGCCGGGTGCCGGTCTGCACCCCGCGCACCGCAGGTCACCGGGCGAGCGCCGGGACCGCGGCGAGGGTCACCGGCGGGCCGCGGTGACGACGAGTAGTGTCGTGCTGACCATGACGTATCCCGCTGACCCGCGCGTTGATGCTTACATTGACGCCCTGCCGGCCTGGCAGCAGGCGGTGTGCCGCCAGGTCCGGGACCTGGTGCACGCGGCCGACCCCGAGGTCACCGAGACGATCAAGCGGACCGTCCAGCCGTATTTCGTCCTGCAGGGCAACATCTGCGCCCTGCTGGCCGCCCGGGACCACGTCAGCATCTTCCTGTATGACGGGGCGATCGTGCCCGATCCCGAGGGCATCTTCACCGGCGGCCACGACAACGCCACCGCGCGGACGGTGGCGGTGCGCGCGGGCGAGAGCCTGAGCACCCGGGCGCTGGGCGTCATGTTCGCCCAGATCATCGCCAGCAACCGGGCCGGGGGCTGGCGCCGGCTCAAGCGGCAGCAGGCCAGCGGCTGACGATCGCGGCCGCCTGGACGCTGACGCGGGCCGCATACGGGCGTTACATTCGGCAGGAACGTTCGTTTTCTGCGGGAGGTGGCGGTGGCCAGCTCGCACGTGACTGTCGGCTCCGGCGAGCACCGGGTGCTGGCCCTGCATGGCTGGTTCGGCTCCGCGCGCGGCTGGGGCGCGCTGCCGGACTACCTGGACACCTCCGCCTACGCCTGGGCCTTCATGGACCTGCGCGGCTACGGCGGCCGCCGCGCCGAGGCCGGCCAGTTCACCATGGAACAGGCCGCCATCGACGCGCTGGCGTTAGCTGATGACCTGGGCTGGGACCGGTTCTCGCTGGTTGGTCACTCGATGAGCGGCCAGGCGATTCAGCATGTCCTGCTGCAGGCCCCCGGCCGGGTCCGGCGGCTGGTCGGGCTCAACCCGGTCCCGGCGCACGGCGTGCCGTTCGACGCCGACGGCTGGGCGCTGTTCTCCGGCGCCGCCGCCAGCCGGGATAACCGGTTCGCGATCATCAGCCTTACCACCGGCAGCCGGCTGCCGGCGGCGTTTGTCGACCACATCGTCCAGCACTCGCTCGACCACAGCGAGACCGCTGCGTTCGGCGCCTACCTGCAGTCGTGGGCGAACAGCGACTTCTCGGCCCGGGTCGCGGCCAGCCAATCCGCCGGCTCCCCGGTCCCAGTCAAGGTCATCGTCGGCGAGCACGACCCGGCCCTGTCCGCGGCGGTGATGCAGCAGACCTGGCTGCAGCTTTACCCGCAGGCCGAGCTCGAGGTGATCCCGAACGCCGGGCACTACCCGATGTTCGAGACCCCGGCCGCGCTGGCCGCGTCGGTCGAGGAGTTCCTGGGGCGGGGCTGAGCGTGCTGACCTCGCACGCCGCCGGCCCGGAGCAGGCCCGGCCGGACACCGAGGTGGTGTTCGACCCGCAGACGTACGTCACCGGCGTGCCCTACGACGCGCTGGCCCGGCTGCGGCACGCGGGCCCGGTGGCCCGGGTGGCGGAGATCCCGGTGCTGGGCTGGCCGGCCGGGCCGGGATTCTGGCTCGTGCTGCGGCACGCCGAGGCCGAGTCGGTGCTGCGCCAGCCGCAGCTGTTCTCCTCCTGGCTGGGCGCCACCCAGACCCGGGACCCGGCCACCCCCGAGGCGCTGCGCTACACGCGCCAGATGATGCTGAACATGGACCCGCCCGCGCACTCCCGGCTGCGGCGGATGCTGGCCCGGTCGTTCACCCCGCGCGCGGTGGCCGCCCTGGAGGACCGGATCCGCGGCCACGCCCGGCAGCTGTGCGAGCGAGTGCTGACCGGGCCGCGCGGCAGCTGTGACTTCGCCCAGGACCTGGCCGCCGACCTGCCGCTGCTGACGCTGGCCGACGTGCTCGGCGTGCCCGGCCAGGACCGCTGGCTGCTGTTCGACTGGTCGAACCGGGTCATCGGCTACCAGGACCCGGACTACGCCGGCTCGGCCGAGTTCGATCCGGCGGACGGCACGCCGATGGCGCGCGAGGCACTCGCGCTGCGGCCGGCCCCGGACGCGGCCGGCCGGATGCCCGATCCGCGCACCCGCGCCGGGATGCCCGACCTGTACGCCTACGCGCACCTGCTGGCTGAGCACAAGAGACGCCATCCGGGCACCGACGTCATGTCCGTCCTGCTCGCGCAGGCCGACGAGGACGGCCACGGCGTTACTGCTGAAGAGTTCGAGAACATGTTCTGGCTGTTCGCGGTGGCCGGCAACGAGACGCTCCGCAACGGGCTGCCAGGGGCGTGCATCGCGCTGCTGGAGCATCCGGACGCGCAGCGCGAGCTGCGGGCCGATCCGGGCCTGCTGCCGGCCGCCGTGGAGGAGATGCTGCGCTGGTGGACGCCGGTGATGACGTTCCGGCGGACCGCCACCCGCGACTGCGAGCTGGGCGGCCAGCACGTCCGCGCGGGCGACAAGGTGGTGGTCTCGTTCGCCGCGGCCAACCGTGACGAGGCCGTCTTCGCCGACCCGGACCGGTTCGACATCCGGCGGCCGCCGGGCCCGCACCTGGTATTCGGGCACGGGCCGCACTTCTGCCTGGGCGCGCAGCTGGCCCGGATGCAGATGCGCGCCCTGTTCGCCGAGCTGCTGGCGCGCACCTCGGCGCTGGAGTACGCGGGCCAGCCGGCCTTCCTGCGGTCGAACTTCCAGCGCGGCGTCAAGCGGCTGCCGGTGGCCTGGACCGCCGCCCGCTGAGACCGGGGCCGGGCCCGCCGCCCACGGGGCCGGGCCCGCCGCCTGCTGTCGGCGGGGCTGGCTAAGGTGGATGCACATGAGCAGCGATACGCGCCGCTACCTGACCCTGAACGCCTACCTGCGCAACTCCGGCTACCACGAGTCGGCCTGGATCGCCGGGCCGTCCGACCCGGCGTCGGTGCTGGACGTGCGGTACTACGCCGACCTGGCCCGGACCGCTGAGCGCGGCATCCTGGACTCGATCTTCCTGCCCGACAGTCCCGGCAACGCCGAGTTCCGGTCGGAGTTCCTGCCCGGCGCCGGGTTCGACCCGCTGCAGCTGCTCTCGGCGGTGGCAGCGGTCACCGAGCAGGTCGGCCTGATCGCTACCGCGTCGACGACCTACAGCTACCCGTGGGACGTCGCCCGCCGGGTGGCCACGCTTGATTTCCTCAGCCACGGCCGGGCGGGCTGGAACATCGTCACCACGGTGGACCCGGCCGCGGCCGGCAACTTCGGCGACCAGCCGCACCCGCCGCGGGCCGACCGGTACGAGCGGGCCGATGAGTACGTGCGGGTCGTGCTGAGCCTGTGGGACGGCTGGGAAGACGGCGCCATGACGGTCTCCAGGGAGACCGGGCAGTGGGCCGATCCGGCGCGGCTGCACCCGCCCCGGCACCACGGGCCGCACTTTGACGTGTCCGGCTTCCTGCCGTTCCCGCGCTCTCCGCAGGGACATCCGCTGCTCACCCAGGCCGGGGCGTCGCCCGCCGGGATGGGGCTGGCCGCCCGCTACGCCGACGCCGTGTTCACGCCGGTCAGCGACATCGCGGCCGGGATCCAGTTCCGGGACCGGCTCCGCTCGCTGGCCGCGGGGGAGGGCCGCGATCCCGGTCACGTGCGGGTGCTGCCCGGCCTGTCATTCCTGCTGGGCGGCACCGAGGCAGCAGCGCAGGCCCGCCGGGCCGAGCTGGAGGCCGCGGCCAGCGGCGAGTTCCGCTGGAAGAACCTGGCCAACCTGGCCGGCCTGGACCCGGCGACCATCGACCCCGACGCGCCGTTCCCGCCGGAGCTGCTGGCTGATGCGCCCAAGACCAGCTTCGGTGCGTCGATCTACCAGCTGGTCACGCAGGAGACCACCACGTTCCGGGCCGTCGCGGCGAAGCTGTCCGCGCTGCCTGGCGGCCTGGATTACACCGGCACGCCCGAGGGCATGGCCGAGCTGATGGCCAGCTGGTGGGAGGCAGGTGCCTGCGACGGGTTCACGATCATGCCGAACATCCTGCCGGCGGAGCTGACCACGTTCGTGGACGAGGTAGTGCCGCTGCTGCAGCGGCGCGGGATCGCCCGGACCGAGTACGCCGGCGTCACGCTGCGCGATCACCTCGGCCTGCCGCGGCCGCCGTTCCCCGGCTAGCCGGGAACCGGGCTAGCCGGGCTGGCCGCGGCCGGGCCGGCGCTTGCGGGGCGGGAGCTGCGCCGCGACGTCAATGCCGCGCTGCACCCAGGCGGCTAGCTCAGTGTCGGTCAGCGCGCTGGCCGGGTCGACGCAGACGAAGCCCGACAGGGTCCGGCCGCCCAGGGTCATCGGCCGCACGTGCGGCTGCGCCAGGGCCTGCGCCATGCCGTCCCGGCCGACCCGCACCATCAGCGCGGCGCCGGTGACGCCGCAGCACATGGCACCGTCCGCGGCGAACGACAGCCCGCCGACCATCCGTTTCTCCTCGATACCCGGACGGCCCGCCAGCGCGCCGCGGACCCGCTCGACGGTCTGGTGGTCATAGGCCATGACGGTCAGGCTACGCAGGCCACGCGGGCCGCCGCCGGGAGCCGGCCGATTGCGGCGGCCTCACAGCAGGCCCGCCAGCCGGTACAGGACCAGCGACCCGGCCACCGCCACGTTGAGACTCGCGCCGGTCCCGACCATCGGGATCTCCACGGCAGCGTCCAGCAGGCCCAGCGCCTCGGGCGGGATGCCGGTCCGCTCATGGCCGAGCACGGCGATGGTGAGCTGGCGGGCCGCGGGCAGGTCAGCGAGCCGGATGGACTCCTCGGCCAGCTCGACCCCGATGACCCGGGCCCCGTCCGACCGCTGCGCGGCGAGCCACCGGCACGGATCACGGCCGTCTGCCCAGTGCACGCAGGCCGGACGGCGCAGCGTGTTGCCCCGGGCAAGGGCCTCGGGAACCCACGGCAGCCGGGGCACCGCCAGGCAGGCACCGACGGCGTCGCAGGTGCGCAGCAAGGTACCGAGGTTGACGCCGTGCATCGGCCACAGCGGCGCGACGATGAGGTGGTCCCAGCACCGGTGCCCGCGCCGGCGGCGCTGGCGGGCCAGGTCCTGGCGGGACCGCACCCGGATCTGCGGGGCGCTCACCGGGCGGGGCGGTACTCCGCGACGGGACAGAGACGGGGACCAAGGACGGCGGAACTGCTCATCTGCGGGTGCTTAGCGGCGCACCGGGGCCATCGCCGGGAACAGGCGGGCACGCCCAGTCTAGCTGCGGGAGCGGCGGCCGCTGCGGAACTGCCAGCCGCAGGCGGTGGTCTGCTCGCGCACCTGGCCGGCGCTGAAGAACGGCAGCGGCAGGATGGTGGCCGACCCGGAGACCATCATGCCCCGGCTGCGGTAGCGGCCGCTGCCGGTGCTCACGAACCGCAGCTCGTCGCCGGACTCGCGGGACAGCGTGGTCACCTTGCCCTTGCCGTCGATATAGCTGATCGACGGGCCGGAGATCTCCAGGCGCGGCGGGTGGCGCAGGATGCTGATCCAGCCGGCCGCGATCAGGATCACCAGGCCCGCGCACAAGATGGTGACGGCGACCTTCCCGGCGGTGGTGGCCGCGCCGGGAAAGCCGCGGGCGAAGGCCAGCACGAAGACCACGACCAGCCCGCCGAACAGCCCCTCGCGCTGCGCATGGCTCTGCCGGACTACGACGGTGCTCCCGGCGGGACCTGGCCCGCCGATCATCTCGGCCCTCACGCGACGAATCGTAACCCCGGCCTGCTGGCATCGCGTCTGGTCCGCGCGACGCGCTGGTCTCGGATGGACCGGACTGCTCGACCCGGCCCGTTTTGCGGGCCGTGGTCCTACCCTGAGGGTATGCGCGCAGAGGGGGCGGCTGGCGGCACAGTCACGCTGTGGTCGGCAGCCGGGCAGGCAGAACTGGATGCCATCGCCGCTTCCGGCTGGCGGGCCTGGCCGCAGCTGCCGGGGCAGCGCGCGTTCCGCCCGGTGCTGGACCGCGACCGGGCCGCGGCGGTGACCCGGGCGCAGAACGTTCCCCGCGACGGCGTCGGCTACCTGACGAGGCTGCAGGTGCGCAGCGAGTTCCTGGGCCGGTACGACCCGGGCGCCCGCGCGGCGGACGGCGGCTACGAGATCCCGGCCGGTGACCTGGCCAGCCTGAACGCCAGCATCGACGGCGCCATCCGGGAGGAGGCCCGGTACCTCGGCCCGGTCTCCGGCGACGAGGTGACCCGGATGGCGCGCGCCCTGGACGAGCAGCTGCCCGAGGCGTGGCGGGCCTATCTCACCGGGCCGTCCTGGTTTGCCCGCGGCTGGCTGCCCAGCGGCTGCTACCTGTGGCTGTACACGCCCGACCAGTCGGTGGAAGTCCTGGACGCCCGCAACGAGGCCGGCGCCGGGCTGCCCGGCGTGCTCATCCTCGGCACCGACGGCAGCCGCGAGATCCTGGCCGCCGACATCCGCAGCACGACCGCGCCGGTCGTGCTCATCGACATCACCGGAGAAGGCTGGGATGACGCCCTGCCGCAGGCGCCCAGCCTGGCTGAGTTCATCGGGCGAGTCGAGGCCGGCACGTTCGAGTTCCGCTGGTAGCGGGTGCCCGCCGGTAGTCACCGTCGCTGCTAGGTTCGCCGCAGGCCCGTCGCCGGGACGTTCAGCAGTAACGGGGGTTCGTCATGCTGGGATCCAGCGAGCTGGTCGCGTTCGCCGCGACGGCCGACCTGCGCCGGGCGCGCGAGTTCTACGAGCAGGTACTCGGCCTGACCGTGACCGACGACACCGACTTCGCCTGCGTCTTCGAGGCTGGCGGCACGATGCTGCGGGTGACCGCCGTCGAGCAGGTCGCCCGGCCCGGTTACACGGTGCTCGGCTGGCGGGTCGCCGACATCGCGGCGACCGCCAGGGAGCTGGCCGCCCGCGGCGTGCAGCTCACCCGCTACGACGGCATGGAGCAGGACGAGAACGGCATCTGGACCACGCCCGGCGGTGATCAGGTGGCCTGGTTCTCCGACCCGGACGGCAACACCCTCTCGCTCACCCAGTTCGCCTAGCCGCGGCTTTCGCCGCCCGTCAGGACCGGGGTGGCTGCTGGCCCACCGCTGCTACCGGGCCCGGGCGATGATGAGGAACTCGCCGTCTCCGGTCCCGGCCGGCTCGCGCTGCCAGCCGCCGTAGATCTGCTCGGCCGCGAAGCCCGCGCCTGCCAGCGAGGAGCGTAGCTCGTCCTCGGCGCGGAACCGCAGGGCGCCGGTGCTGACCCGGTTCCCGGCACCGGGGTAGCGGTAGTGAATCGCGAAGCTGACCACCGTCCCGGCCACGGCACTGCCGTCAGCAAGCTCGCTGGTCACGCCGGTGACCTCGGTCCAGGACTCGACCTCGCGCCCGTCCGGCAGGGTGGTGCAACGCCGCGAGTCAGCCGGATTCCAGGCCTGCCAGCCGCGGGCCCGCCGATCCCGGCTGTCGAAGATCAGCCGCCCCCCGGCGACCAGCCCGGCGCGCACGTCAGCCAGCGCCGCCGACCACCCCGCGTCGGTGATCAGGAACTGCGCCACGTGGCTGGTCATCACCGCGGCATCAAACGAGCGGCGCGGGATGGACGCCGAGCTGCCGGCGATCCACCGCACCCGACGCGCGCCGGGCTTGGCGCGGGCCGCTGCCAGCGACTCGCGGGCCGGCTCGACGCCGGTGACCGTGTGACCCGCCGCCGTCATGCCGAGGGCCAGTCGCCCCGTCCCGCAGCCCAGGTCGAGCACCCTGGCCGGGCGGTCCTCGCTGACCGCTGACAGGAAGAAGTCGTCGTCCCGGCTCCACGGGCAGGCGATGTCGTAGCAGGCGACCAGCCGGGATCACGGAACTCGCCATGCCACCGGCGCGGAGAATATGCAGCCCGGCGCGAGCCGGCGAATCCGGCGGGCTCGCCTGGCCGTCCGTAGAGTAGAACGTGATGAGCTCCTGGCAGCGGCCGGACCGCGGCGCAATCGAGGCGGTGGTCTTCGACGCGGGCGGGGTCCTGCTGGTCCCCGACGGCGAGGCCGGCCGGGCGGCGCTGCGCGGGATGGGCCATGAGTCGGCCGCCGGGGACTGGCTCCGCGCTTACCACGTCTCCAACCTGGCCCAGGAAAACTGGCCCGACAACAACTGGCCCGCCGCGCGCCGCGAGCTGGCCGGCGCGCTCGGGGTGCCCGGCGATCAGCTCGATGCGGCCGGGCCGCTGGTCGAGGCCGTGATCAGCGCGCCGTGGCGGGCCGCCGACGGCGCCGCCGCGGTCCTGGCGTCGCTGGCCGCGGGCGGGTATCAGCTGGCCATCGTCTCCAACTCCACCGGGGTGGTCGAGCAGCAGCTCGAAGGCTGCGGGATCTGCTCGGTCAGCGGCACCGGGATGACCCGGGTCGCGATCGTCGTCGACTCCTGCGTCGTGGGGGTCGAGAAGCCGGACCCGCGGATCTTCAGCTTCGCGCTCGACGCCCTCCAGGTAGCGCCCGGGCGCTGCGTCTACGTGGGCGACACCGTCCGGTTCGACGTCACCGGCGCTCGCGCGGCCGGGCTGTTCCCGGTCCACCTCGACCCGTTCGGACTGTGCGCAGGCGACGGCGACCACGCCCACATCGCCGCCCTGGACGAGCTCACCCACTGGCTCGTCCCCGGCCAGCCCGGCTAGCCCGCAGGAGGCAATGCCGCTCGGGCTAGCGAGGGCAGGGCCCGGGGCAGCGGCTGGCCGCGGCGCCGAGGCGTTCTCGGCGGCCGCCGCGGGCTGCCTCGGCCGGCCGGGCGAGGCCGGTCAGCAGCAGGGCGGCCGCGGTGGCGGCGGCGCCGACGGCGGCGCAGGTGATGAACCCCGCCCGGAGGTCGTGCGCGGCCCCGAGCAGCGGGCCGAAGGCGGCGACGCCGATGGCCGCCCCGACCTGGCGCGAGCTGTTGAACGCCGCGGCCGCGGCCCCGTGCAGGGCGGGCTCGACGGAAGCGATGGACTGCGAGGTCATGGCAGGCACCAGCAGCCCGGAGCTGAACCCGGCCGGAACCAGGGCCAGGGCCAGCAGCCACAGCGCGGATGATGTGCCGGCCCACGCCACCGCGACAAGCGCGGCCGTGAGCACGGCCTGGCCGATGCCGAGGACCGCGAGTCGCCCGGTGCGCTGCGCGAGGGGGGCGGCGCAGATGGCCCCGACCGAGATGAGACCGGTCAGCGGCAGGAACATCAGGCCGCTGGCCAGCGGGCTGAGGCCGCGGCCTTGCTGCAGCATCAGGCTCATCGCGAACAGCAGCCCGTAGAAGGCGAAGTTGAACAATGCGCCCTGCACGGCAGCGGTGACGAACCGGCGGTCGGCGTAGATACCCGGAGGCAGCAGGGGCGCGCGGGCGGACCGCTCGGCCCGGGCGAAGGCAGCGAGCCCGGCGGCAGCCAGCACGGCTGCGGCGATGACCGCCGGGCTCAGCCAGCCCTGCGCGGGGGCCTGGATGAGGGCGAAGACCAGGCCGCCGATCAGGACGGTCGCCGTGGCCATGCCGGCGAGGTCGGGGCGGCGGGGGCGGCGCGGCATGGCCGGTACCGAGCGCAGGCTCCAGACGGCGGCGGGGATCCCGATGACCACGTTGACCGCGAACACGGCCCGCCAGCTCGCGAGCGCGACGAGGGCTCCGCCGAGCAGCGGGCCGGCGGCCATCCCGGCCCCGCCGGCGGCGGCCCACCAGCCGACCAGCCGGTGCCGCGCCTGCTCGTCCCGCGCGGCTGCCGTGGCCAGGACAAGCGCGCTGGGCAGCAGCAGCGCAGCGCCGGTGCCCTGGATCAGCCGGGCGATGTTGAGCATCACCATGGAGCTGGCCGCCGCGCACACCGCCGAGGACGCGGTGAACACCAGCAGGCCGGCCACGAAGGCCCGCCGGGCGCCGAGCGCGTCGGTGATCGCGCCCGCGCCGAGCAGCACGGCGGCGAAAGACAGGGTGTACGCGCTGACGGCCCATTCCAGTCCGGCGCGGGTGGCGTGCAGATGCGCGGCGAGCTGGGCGAGCGTGATCGTCACGATCGTGCCGTCGACGAAGACCATGAACGCCGCGATCAGCGCGAGCACCGCGACACCCCGGCGTTGTTCGATAGTCATAGAACAACTCTACGACTATTTCGACGGCCATCGAACACGAGGGTAGCCTGGCTGGCGAGGAGGAACCGTGACCCGTTACCCGCAGGCCCCTGCCGCCCTGGAAGTCACCGCTGTCCTGCACGCCCTCGCGGATCCGGTGCGCCTGGACCTGGTCCGGCAGCTCAGCGAGTCAGGCACCGCGATCGCGTGCGGCCGGTTCGACGCTCCGGTGGCCAAGAGCACGCTCAGCCATCACTTCCGGATCCTGCGCGAGGCGGGCATCATCGCCACGCACCGGGAGGGCGGGCAGGCCCTGAACGTGCTCCGCACAGCTGAACTGGAGGCCTCGTTCCCCGGCCTGCTCGCCGCGATCCTCCCTGGCCCGCAGCGAGTGGCGCGCGCGGGCTAGCTAACCGGGCGGGCCTGCGAGTCGCGGGCGGCGACGAGCTGGGCCCGGAACCTCTCCTGCCGCGGGTACTCCCCGGCCAGGGCCTCCAGCTCGCCGGTCACCGTGTCGTGGCGGCCGAGGGCCAGGTCGGCGTCGATCCGGTCGCTCAGGGCCGCCAGCCGAAGCCGGTCCAGCCGGTCGATGGCGGCCTGGGCGAACGGCTCCGCGCGGACCTCGGTCAGGGCCGGGCCGCGCCACAGGCCCAGCGCGCGGCGCAGGGTCAGGGCAGCCTCGTCAGCCTCGCCGCGGGCCAGCTGGGCCCGGCCTGCCTCGGCCAGGCTCTCGAACTGATCGGCATCGGTCCAGCCGACCGGCAGCCGCATCACGTACCCGCCCGGCACGCTGGCGATGACACCGTGACCGGGCGCGGCTGGCCTGCTATCGGCGCCGCCGAGGGCCTTGCGCAGCCGGGAGACCGCGAGCTGCAGCGCGTTATCCGGATCCTTAGGCGGCCGGTCCGGCCACAGCGCGGCGGCGGCGAAATCGGGGGATACGACCATGCCGCGGCGAGTCAGCAGCAGCGCCAGCAGCGTCAGCGGCCGGCCGCCGGGGATCACCAGGCGGGTGCCGTCACCATCATGTGCCTCGATCGGGCCGAGCAGCCCGATCTCGACGATCCGAACTCTCACCGACAGCCCCCCGGGCGCAGCCGGGCGGGCCGCACGGGCCCGGGCACCGGCACACGATCACAAGCAGACAGGAATGCCACGAGGGAAAGTTAAGGGCCAGTTGTGTACGCCGTGTGTTGGCGGCTGTGTACACCGCGTGCATAAATGGCGGAACGGGGCCCGGCCTGGCCCCGGCCGGAGCTGTCGCAGACCGGCGGCAGGCATGGACGACGCCCCGCTGATGACAGATGATCGGGTCAGGCGCGGTTCGCCGGAATCGCGCCAGGCGCCAACCGTGATGGTGGCGACCAGGAAGGAAGTCCCATGTCTGAATCAGGCTGGCCGGCCGACCGGCGGATCACGGTGCGCGACCTGCAGGCCGCCACCGACCGCGGTGAGCGCTGGGCCATGCTCACCAGCTACGACACCCTGACCGCGGGAGTGTTCGAGCGGGCCGGGATCCGCGCGATCCTGGTCGGCGACACCAGCGGGCAGCTGGTGCTGGGATACCCGGACACGGTGCCGGTCACGATGGATGAGCTGATCCCGATGGTGCAGGCGGTGGTCCGCGGCACCCGGACCGCGCTGGTCGTCGCCGACCTGCCGTTCGGCAGCTACCAGAGCGGCCCGCAGGAGGCGCTGCGCAACGCGGTCCGGCACCTGAAGTCCGGCGGCGCCCAGGCCGTGAAGCTGGAGGGCGGCCGCTCCGTCGTACCGCAGGTCCGCGCGCTGACCAACGCGGGGATCCCGGTCATGGGGCACCTCGGGCTCACCCCGCAGAGCGTGAACGTGCTGGGCGGCATGCGCCGGGTGCAGGGCCGCGGCGAGGCGGGGGACGGGCTGGTGCAGGACGCGCTGGCGCTGGAGGCGGCGGGCGCGTTCGCGGTGGTGCTGGAGTCAGTGCCGGCCGGGCTGGGCCGCCGGGTGGCAGCGGAACTGCGGGTGCCCGCGGTCGGCATCGGGGCGGGCCCGCACTGCGACGCGCAGATCATGGTGTGGCAGGACCTGGCCGGGCTGACCGCCGGCCGGCTGCCCCGGTTCGTGAAGCAGTACGCCGACCTGGCCGGGATCCTGACGGACGCGGTCAGCCGGTACACCGCCGAGGTGGCCGGGGGCAGCTACCCCGACGAGGCGCACAGCTACGCCTGAGCGCTGGCTGGTCAGCCCGGGAAACCGCCGTCGGCCAGCAGCTTGTCGATGCGGGCGCGGTGAGCCGCCGCCCAGTCATCGAGCGACTCGGCGGCCTCGCGGGCCAGCCGGGCCTGCGCATCGCGCAGGACCTGCTCGCGGCGATCGCGCGGGGTGACGACGATGCCCTCCTCGTCGGCCACCACGATATCGCCGGGGTGCACGGTCACGCCGCCGCACCGGGCTGGCTCGCCGAGCGGCGTGACGGCGGTCTTGGTGCCGGGGATCGGGATGACGCCGCGGGCGAAGACCGGGAAGCCCCGCTCGCGCACCTCGGCGACATCGCGGATCACGCCGTCGAGCACGAAGGCCGCGATGCCGTTGCGCTGCGCCACCGCGCATACATTGCCGCCCGCCAGGGCGTAGTCGGTGTCCCCGGACTCCACGACGATGACCGAGCCGGGCGCGGCGCGGTAGATCGCCGCGTGCAGCATCAGGTTGTCACCGGCGGGGCAGCGCACAGTGAAGGCGGGGCCCGCCACCCGCGGCATGCCCGGCCACAGCGGCCGGATGGCGGCGTCCATGACCTGCTCGCGGCTGAGCAGGTCGGCCAGGGTGGTCGGCGGGATCTCGGAGAATCCGGTGCTGCTGGTCATCGTCCTCTTTCATCAGCTGGGCCGGTCTGGGCGGCAGTTCCTCAGGCTAGGCCCGCGCGGCACGGGCAGGCCGACGGGGTCGCGCCGGCTGCTCCGGGTGCAGGTCAGCTCAGCTGCCCGCTGGATCCGGGGCCGGAGCGGGGCGGTTGGGGTCGGCGTGGATCGCGATGAACACCGACCAGGCCGGGGCATCCAGGTCATCGACCCGGTCGCTGTACTCGTCGAGCAGGCTGATGAGCCGCTCCCGGAACCCGGCCATGTCCGCCGCCGGCAGTCGCAGGCCCAGCCGGGTGGTGTCCACCTCCTCGGCCGGGACCAGGCTGATCTCCTCCAGGAAGGTGTCCAGCATGATCGAGCCCTGGGCGGGCGTGCTGAGGTGCCAGGACTTCTTGGTGGCCAGGTAGGGCACCTCGCGGGCGCCGCGGGCGCCGCGCCGCTCGTCCTGCGGCTCCAGGAAGCCGGTCCGGACCAGGGTGCGGGTGTGGTGCAGGACGCTGGCCGGGTCGCGGCGCAGGATGTCGGCGATCTCCTTATTGGTGCGCGGCTCGCCCAGGCAGATGCGCAGGATCCGCAGCCGCAGCGTGGAGGCCAGGGCCCGGGCCTCGGCGTCGGTCGCCGCCCTGCGCTCGGTCATGAGCAGAACTCTAACTGATTGACAAAACCCAATCACTTGCCGGACGCTGTCCGGGTGGACGTGCGGCGGCGTGGCGGGCTCTGGCATCATCCGGGCTTCCGGCGGCTGTGGATCGGGGAGAGCGTCAGCCAGCTCGGCTCGACGGTCAGCCAGCTGGCGCTGCCGCTGGTGGCCATCCTGGTCGTGCACGCGACGACGTTCCAGGTCGGCCTGCTGACGGCGTTCGAGACCGCGGCGTTCCTGGTTATCGGGCTGCCGGCCGGGGCGTGGGTGGAGCGGATGCGGCTGCGGTCCGTGCTGATCGTCAACGACCTGATTCGCGCGGCCGCGCTGGGCTCGATCCCGCTGGTCAGTTTCCTCGGCGTCCTGACCATCGGGCAGCTCTACGCGGTGGCGCTGCTGGCCGGGGCCAGCACGGTCTTCTTCGACGTCGCCTACATGTCCTGCCTGCCGGGGCTGGTCGGCCGCGAGCACCTCGTCGAGGGCAACGCCCGGCTGCAGGGCAGCGAGTCGGTCAGCCAGATCGCCGGGCCCGGCCTGGGCGGGCTGCTGGTCCAGCTGCTCACCGCGCCGTACGCGGTGCTGGCCGACGCACTGAGCTTCGTCTGGTCGGCGGCGTGGGTGGCGGCCATCCCGGCCCGGCCACCGCGTCCGGCGCGCGCCCCCGGTGCGCACCTGGGCCGCGAGATCGCCGAGGGGCTGCGGTTCGTGACCGGCAGCCCGGTGCTGCGCGCGATCGCGGCCTGCACCGGGCTGTGCAACCTGTTCAGCTCGATGACCGTCGCCGTCCTGTACGTCCTGCTGGCCCGCGACCTGCACGTGCCGGCCGGGATCATCGGGCTGATCACCTCGACCGCCGCGGTCGGCGGGCTGATCGGCTCCCTGATCGCCAGCCGGGTGGCCGCCTGGCTCGGCCAGGGCCCGGCCATCTGGATCGCCGCCGCGGCCATCGGGCCAGGCGCATTCGCGGCCCCGTTCGCCCGCCGTGACTGGACGCTGGCACTGCTGGCCGCCGCGCAGGTCGTCGTGTGGATCGCCATCGTGGTCTACAACATCACGCAGGTCAGCTTCCGGCAGGGCCTGACCCCGCCGGAGCTGCTGGGCCGGATGAACGCCACGATGCGGTTCCTGGTGTGGGGCACGATGCCGCTGGGCGGCGTGCTCGGCGGTGCCCTCGGCTCGGCGCTGGGAGTGCGGGCCACGCTGCTGATCGCGGCGGCCGGGCAGACGCTGTCGTTCCTGCCGGTGTTCTGGTCCCCGCTGCGGCGGATGCGGGACCTGCCCGCCTACGCCGGCCCTCAGGCCGTCACGGCGGAGGCGGCCGAGCCGGCGTAACGCTGCGCGGCCCGCCAGCAGTACCACGCGACGATGCTCCGGTACGGGTGGTACGGCTCGCCGAGCGCGTCCAGCTGCTTCGGCGCCGGCACCGGGATCTCCCAGGCCGCCGCGAAGCCCTTGCGCACCGCGAGGTCGCCGACCGGCCAGATGTCGAGCCGCCGGAGGTGAAACATCAGGAACATCTCGGCCGACCAGCGCCCGATGCCGTACACGGCCGACAGCCTGGTCACGATCTCGTCGTCGCTGAGCCGGGCCAGCCGCCGCGGCTCGATGATCACCGAGCCGTCCAGTACCCGGCCGGCCAGGTCATGCAGCGAGCGGGTCTTGCTGCCCGACATGCCGGCCGCGCGCAGCTGCTGATCGGTGGCCGCGGCCAGCCGCTCCGGCGTGACCTCGCCGCCGAGCAGGGCGATGAGCCGGCCGTGGATCGCGCGGGCGGCCGCTCCGGCCAGCTGCTGGTAGGTGATGGACCGGACCAGCGCCTCGAACGGGGTGCCGTCCGGCGCCGGGAACGACGGCAGGCCGAACTCGGCGAGCAGCCCGGCCACGACCGCGTCGCGGTCCGCCAGGCTGCGGGCGGCCGCGCGGACCCCGGTCCGGCGCGGCCGGGGGGCTGCGGGCTGGGTCGCGGTCAGGGCTGCTCCCTCCGGTCGGCAAGCCTGCTGCGGCGCTGGCGGTCCTGCGGCGCTGCTGCCAAGGTAGCCGCTCGCCCGGCCTCGCCGCCCGGCGCCGGGCGGCGTCAGTCGCCGGCCGAGGCGTTCCAGTCCAGGAGCTGGACGATGACCCCGCTGGGGTCACGGACCTGGAAGGCCCGCTCGCCCCAGTCCTCGGCGGTCAGCGGCATGGTGACCGGGACGCCCTCGTCCTCCAGCCGGGCCAGCTCGCCGTCCAGGTCATCGACTTCGAAGGCCAGGATCAGCCCGCTGGCGTGGTCGTCACGCTGGTCGGCGGGCAGCGTTTCCAGCCCGCGGCGCAGGAAGATGACGTTCATGCCGGCGTCGTCACGACTCACTGAGACGAATCCGTCGGCCGACACTTCCTCGCGGAAGCCGAAGTGGGCGGTGAGGAAGCCAGCGGAAGCGGCGGGGTCGTCGACGTTCAGCGAGACGGCCGAGGCGGTGATCCGCACGATCCCTCCAGTTGCGGGTCCGGGCCGCCGCGGCCCGGGCCGGCGGGGCGGCCGCGGGGCGGCTGCCCCCGGCCGCCGCCGGCCTGCCCGGCGCGGTAGCGACCTGGTACGTCGTCGTCACCAGGATGGCGTGTAACAACATGACAGTCTCCTCCGGCGGCGGCTGCCGCCGTTGCTGGCGGAACGGGCTCAGCGTTGCGGCGGCTCAGAACCGGGTGCCGGCCATCCCCGACGGCGCCGGGTCGCCGTTGCGGCGCAGCGCCCCGAACTGGCCGGCCCGGCTCAGGTCGGCGGGCGTCAGCAGGCCGACGATCGACCCGTCCGGGCTCAGCACCAGGGCGTGCCCGGCCGTGTGCATCGCCGCGGGGATCCGCGGCAGCACCGCCATCCGCGGCAGCACATCCGTCAGCTGCTCATCGGGCATCGCGGTAACGAGGTGACCCATGGGGGTCGCTACCTCCCGCAGCCGGGTTGCCTCGCGCCGGTCCTCCGGCACCGCGGCCAGCTGGCTCAGGGTCAGCAGGCCGCCCGGCTCGCCGTCCCACTCGCGCAGCGCGAAGGCCGTGGCCGTCGTGCTCGGCGCGCCGAAGCGCGCGGCCGCGGGCCGGGCGGCACCGGGGGCGGCGGCGTGCGCGCCCAGGCCGTGCTCGTCCAGGAAGGCAGCCACCGTCTGCCAGGACTGCGCCTCGGCGCCCGGCTCGACTGGCTGCATCACGTCCCGGACGCGCAGGCCGGCCAGCACGGCGGAGAACCGCTGCTGGCGCAGCTCGGACCGGGAGTGGGCGTAGGCCATGATGCCGATCAGGGTCACCCACAGGCCAGCTACGAAGCCGATCGCGATCAGCGTCAGCCCGCCGCCGACCAGCGCCAGGCCGGTAACCTGCCCGGCGCGGGAGGCGGTCACCCCGGCGCGGGCCGGGTCGCCGGTGCGCGCCCAGGCCAGTGCCCGGACGATCCGGCTGCCGTCCGGGCCGGCACCGGGCAGCAGGCCGAGGACCCCGACCGCCGCGTTGATCACGGCGACGCTGGCCAGGATCAGCATGACCAGTTCCTCGACGCCGGTCACGGCCAGCGCGGCAGCGGCCCCGCCGGTGATAGCGGCCAGCGTCAGGCTGACCGCCGGGCCGGCGGCGGCTACTCGCCACTGGGCCTTCGGGCCGGTCAGCTCCCCGTCCCCGTCCCCGTGCGCGGTCCCGCCGGCGAAGCCGATGATGACCTCGCGGATGGACACGCCGCGACGGCGCGCCGCTATGGCGTGCCCGAGCTCGTGCAGCGCGAGGCTGGCCAGCATCAGGATGGCGATCGCTACGCCTGCGGCGATATAGGCGGCCGCGGTCCGGCCGGCGGCGTACTCCGGCAGGCTGATCGACGCGGCCAGGATGACAAACGCGGCCAGGATGAATGCGCCGCCGGTGAACCGGACCTGAAAGCCGGCGACTCGCATCCCTCCGGGCCGCGGGTCAGGGCGGTCTGGCCGGGAGCCGGACGATCCCTGCGGTGTGCCGAAGCTGGTCATCTTTCTCTCTCCCTGGTGGTCGTGCGGAACGATTCCGCAGGCCTCCTTGCCTTCTAGTATTGCTTCCGGCGGCCGGAAGAGTCAGAGTCGCCAGCGCCAGAAAGATCTGCGGATAACTGCCGGACTACGGCAATGAGTAACGGAACGTAGTCGGAAAAGAACGACATGGCGTGACCTGGTCCGGCGTGCTGCCCGCCGGGCTTACGCCAGACTGGTCGGCGACGGATGAGCCGCCGGGACAGGAGGACGGGTGTCGTCGCTCAGCGGTGTGCTGGAAGAACTGGCGAACGCGACCGCCAGCCTGATCGGCGATGTGCGCGAGCTGACTGATGACCAGGCCCGCGAGCCGTCCCTGCTGCCGGACTGGACGCGCGGCCACGTGCTGACGCACCTGGCCCGCAACGCCGAGGGCGGGACCCGGCTGCTGACCGGGGCCCGCACCGGGGTGCCCGGCTATCAGTACCGCAGTGCCGGGGACCGGGCGGCGGACATCGAGGCCGGCGCGGGCCGCCCGGCCGCTGCCCTGGTGACCGACCTGCGCGCGACCGCGGCCGCGTTCCTGCAGGCGGCCGCGCTGTTGCCGGCCGACGCCTGGGATCACCAGGTGACCTGGACAAGCGGCCACTCCGGCCCGGCCGCCGAGGTGCCGGCGGTCCGGCTGACCGAGGTGCTGATTCATCACGTGGACCTGAATCTCGGGTTCGGCCCGGCTGACTGGCCGGCCGCGTGGGCCGGGGAGCTGCTCGGGGAGCAGACCCGGCAGGTCGCCGAGGAGGCGCCGGGGCTGAGCGGGCGGCTGCGGGCGGCCGACACCGGCCGGTCGTTCCGCCTGGGCGGCGGCGCCGGCGGGAGCGGCGAGATCACCGGGACCGAGGCGGAGCTCCTGGCCTGGCTGCTCGGCCGGTCAGACGGCGCGGGCCTGGCCCGCAATGTCGCCGGTCCGCTGCCGGCCGTCCCGGCTTTCTAGTGCCGGTGAGCGGCCGGGCGGCTCAGCGGACGAGCCGGGCGGTGATAGCCGCCGCGACCAGGTCCGGGACCTCGACCGGCATGCCGTGCGCGGCGTCCGGCAGGACGATCTCCTCGGCCACCCCGCCGCCGGCGCGGTAGCCGTCCAGGACGGCACGGGTCTGGGAGTCCATCGGCTGCGGCGGCAGCACGTCCTCGCCGGGCCAGCCGGGAACGGCGCCGAGCCGGCCCAGGTTCCCGAGGTCGAACATCGAGGTGTCGGAGATGACCTGGTCCTGGCCGCCGCGCAGCCAGGTGAGCGGCGGCTTGCGTGCGAGCCCGGCGAAGGCCGTCGCGTTGTAGTACTTCGGCGAGATGGCGTTGAACAGGCCGCGGGTGCCCGGCGCCGCGCCCGGCCAGTTCGGCGAGGGGACCGAGTTGCCCGGGTTGAAGTCCTCGCCGGTCCGGGTGCGCAGCACCTCGTCCAGCAGGAACTCCTCGTCCACGCTGGCGACGTTCGCGCGCGGCCCGAAGAACTCCCGCAGGATCACCCGCGGGCTGGTCATCGGGTTCTCTTCGGAGCGGTCGCCGTCAGCGAAGCGCTGGTACACCTCCGGCGCCGCCGTCCCGCCGCCGGTAGCGGCGAAGTCGGCGAAGCACGGCTGGCCGCCGGCGCCCTTCGTGCCGCCGAACCCGCACGGTGACAGCGGCGCCACCATCGTCAGCGAGGCCAGGTCATCGGGGTAGGCGAGGGCGTATTTCCACAGCACCCCGCCGCCCAGCGACCAGCCTGCCGCGTTGACCGTGCCGCGACCGGCCAGTCCGAGGGTGACCAGCAGCGCCCGGACGTCGTCCACCATGTCGGCCAGCCCGAGCGTGGCGTCCACCGGCAGCGCCTCGGTGCGGCCGAACCCGCGCAGGTCCGGCGCGATGACCCGGACGTCGTCTGGCAGCAGCCGGGTGACATAGCGCCACCAGCCGCCCGACACCAGGTTGCCGTGCACCAGCAGCAGGGGGACGCCGTCCTCCGGCCCGCTGGTCCACACATGCGTCTCAATCCGCCCGGTTGCCACCATCGAGGACGTCAGGTCACCCATGCCGCGAAGTCAATCAGGCCGCCGCTTCGCGCCACAAGAACAAGGCGGTCGGCCTGACAAATCGGTGCGGACTTCTGTATAGCTTGAACATGGCCGTGCCGCAGAATCCCCGCGACGTGAGCATGGATCGTCGTGCCGACTTCGGGGAAGCAGCGGCGGACGTGTGAGATCTGGCGCTCGTGCTCGCGCGTGGTGTCACCGATACCGGGCGGCGCGTGTCCCTGGATGATGTCCTTAAGGCGTTTGGCCAGACCCGTGAATCACTTGCGGCGCTACCGGACGCCGACTAGCTGCTGAAAAGCAGTAGGGGCTGGCGGGGGAGTCCCGCGAGCATGGCGCCATGAGGATTCTCGTCACCGGGCACCGGGGCAACGTCGGTGCGCCGGTCGCGGCGCACCTGGCGCGGCTCGGCCATGACATCACCGGCTTCGACCGCGCCGACGGCCAGAACCTGCTGAACCCGCCCGAGGTCCGGGCCGCCGCGCAGGGGTGCGCCGCGATCGTGCACCTCGGGGCGCTGGCCCACGACACCGCGGGCAGCCCGGACCAGATCATGGCCGTGAACGTGCTGGGCACCTGGCATGTGCTGCTCGCAGCCGAGGCCGCCGGCGCAGGCCGGGTGATTCACTTCTCCAGCGCCCAGGTATTCGGGATCGCCGAGGCCGAGCGGCTGCCGGACTACTTCCCGGTCGATGACGTCCACCCGCGCCGGGCCATGCGCGCCTACGGCCTGTCCAAGTGCCTGGCCGAGGACCTCTGCGCGGGCTTCACCGCCCGCACCGGGATCGCCAGCCTGTCGCTGCGCCCGGTGCGGGTCTGGGGTCCTGACCAGTATCAGGTGATGGCGGCGCAGTGGCGCGCCGAGCCGGAGTCGGAGTGGCAGCCGTTCTGGGAGTTCGGCGGGTTCGTGGATGTCCGCGACGTCGCCACAGGCGTCGGCCGGGCGCTGACGGTTCCGCTGACCGGGTATTACCGGGCCCTGCTGTGCGCGTCCGGGATCGCCGCCACCGCGCCGAGCCTGGAGATGGCCGCCCGGCTGGCCCCCGGCGTGCCCGTCGCCGACCTGGCCCGGTATGCGGCAGATCCCCGGCGGGCCCTGTTCGACTGCTCGGCGGCGGAGGCACTGCTCGGCTGGCGCCCGCAGTACAGCTGGCCCGGCCGCGAAGAGCAGCGTCGGTCCTAGGATGGGCCGGGAGCGGCCAGCGACCGGGAGCAGCCATGCCGATCCCGCGGGTAGTGCGGCGGTGGAACAAGGCGGGCCTGAACCGCCTGACCCGGCGCGTCGCGCCGTGGCTGCCCGGATTCGGGGTGGTCGTGCACCGCGGCCGGCGCACCGGCCGCCAGTACCGGACGCCGGTCAGCGTGTTCGGAGGCGGCACCGGGTACGTCATCGCGCTGACCTACGGGCCCGACACCGACTGGGTGCAGAACGTGCTGGCCGCTGGCGGCTGCGAGCTGGAGACCCGCGGGCACGTCGTCCGGCTCGCCGCCCCGCGGTTGTACCGCGACGAGCAGCAGGGCGGCATCCGGCCGCTGGAGCGGCAGATCCTGCGGCTGCTGAACGTCGCCGACTTCATTGCCCTGACCGAAGACTGAGCACCTCCCGGGAGCAGCGCGTGCCGACGTTCCGTTTCGTATCTCCTGAACGGCGCTGGCGGGCCGGGTTCCTGGTGCTGCTGGCCGCGTGGTTCGGGTGGCGATCCTTCCGCTATGCCGGGCCGCCGCGATACCTGGGGCCGGCGATCGGCTGCGTGCTGATCGCGGGCCTGCTGGCCGGCGCGGTGCTGGTCATGCGGTCGTGCCTGATCGTCACTGAGGAGAGCGTGGCCGACCGGCGGGCGCTGCGCGTGGTCCGGGTGCCGTGGCCGCAGATCACCGGGTTCCGGGTCGCCCGCCCCGGCGCGACGCGGGGCGGGTACTGCGTCGTCGCGGACTGCCGGGATGGCCGGCCGGTGGACCTGCTGTCGACCCGGGCGTACTCCCGGTCGGCGTCCGCCGGCGGTCTCGATGAGCTGTACCGGCTGTGCTGGACGCTGGAAGAGCAGCTGGCCGGGGAGCTCGGCACTGGCCTGCCCGGTGACTAGCGCCCGCCAGGACTCGCGTGCCAGGTCGGCTGCCTCCGCCAGGTCGCGGAGGAACCACCAGAAAGTCCCTGGCCTGCTGCACAAGTCCTGTTTCATCGCCCTTTCGGCGATGCCAGCAGCCCGCGCGGGCGCCGCGCGGCCGGAGCACTAGCCTGGGCTGGCCGATCAGACTTGGTGATGGCGCCGCAGCGGACGCAGCTGCCCGGGAAGGAGGCACATGCCGGCCTTCCGCTTGGCACCTAACGAGCGCTTCGTGCGGGCGGGGGTCCTGGTGCTGGTGGCCCTGAGCGTCGGCTGGAACTCGCTCGGCCACAGCGGGCTGCCCCGGCTTCCGGTTCCGGTGCTCAGCGGGGCGCTGGCCGCGGGCCTGCTGAGCGGGGCCGTGCTGGCGATGCGGTCGTGCCTGATCATCACGGATGAAGGCGTGACCGACCGGCGGCCGCTGAGCGTGGTCCGGGTGCCCTGGCCGCAGGTCACCGGCTTCCGGGTGGCGCCGTCGGGCGCCCTGGGCGGCGGGTACTGCATCGTTGTCGACCGCCCCGATGACCGTCCAGTCGAGCTGCTGGCCACCCGGGCGGGCGGCCGGATGGCGCTCAGGAACGATCTCGGCGACCTGGACCGGCTGTGCTGGAAGCTCGGCGAGCTCCAGCGGGAGCGGCCCGGCAAGCGCCCGGGGACAAGCCCGGCATCGCCGCGCCGCATGACTGATCCCGGTTAGCCGGCGCTGCTGCTGGCCGCAGCCTCGGCCAGATCATGCAGGAACTCGTCGATGTGCGGCCGGTGCCCGGCCGTCACGGTCAGGTGCATGGTTTTCTCCTCGCCGCGGCTGACGTCGCCCTGGGTGCCGAGCACCCAGCCGCGACGGCGCAGCTCGCGCGCGATCTCCCGGACCCGGCCGCGGGCATCGCCGATGGCGATGAGGTTGATATCGGGATCCCCGGCCACGTGCAGGCCGTCGATGGCGGCCAGGCCCGCGCGCAGCGCGGCGGTGGCGGCCAGGGACTGGCGGGTCAGCTCGCAGTAGCCGTCCTGGCCGAGGTAGCGCATCGCCGCCCAGGCGGCGGTGATCGCCCCGCCAGGCCGGGTGCCGCACAGGTTCGGCACCTCATACCGGCCGCCGGTCCACTCATCATGCGCGAAGCTCTGGAACCCGAACAGCTCGGCGGTCCGGTACACCACGACCGAGGTGCCCTTGGCCGTGTAGCCGTACTTGTGCAGGTCGGCCGAGATGGAGGTGACGCCGGGAACCTCGAAGCCGAACTCGCCGTGCCAGGCGCCGATGGCCCGGGCGAACGGCAGCACCATCCCGCCCACGCACGCGTCGACGTGGCAGGGCAGCCCGGCGCCGGCGGCGAGCTGCGCGATGGCGGGCACGTCATCGACGACGCCGTGCGGGTAGGACGGCGCGGAGGCCACCACCAGCACGGTGTCGTCGTCGATCATCGCGGCCATGGCCGCGGCGTCGGCCCGCTGGTCGTGGTGCAGCGGGGCCCGGCGCAGCTCCAGGCCCAGGTAATGGGCGGCCTTGGCGAAGCCGGGATGAGTCGAGCGGGCGGCGACGACGTTGCCGCGCTGCCCGGCCCGCGGCCGGCCGCGGGCCTGCGCCAGGTCCCGCGCGGTCTTGACGGCCAGCAGGATCGACTCGCTGCCGCCCGATGTCATCGAGCCCGCCTCGCCGCCACCGCCGCCGAGCAGGCTGCCCATCCAGGCCAGGATCTCGGACTCGAAGCGGGCCAGGCTGGGGAACGCCGCGCCGCTGAGCCCGTTGGCCGACATGCCGAGCTGGTAGGCGGCGGCCAGCACCTGGAGCAGTTCCTCGCCCGCGTAGTAGGTGAAGGCCCAGTTCCGGCCGCGGCGGTAGTCGACGTCGCGGTCCTGGCTGCGCCGGACCTCGGCCAGCACGTCGGCGGCGGCCTGGCCGTGCGCCGGCAGGACCGCTGCTTCCGGCGGGCCGGCCGGGCCGGGGCCCGGCGCAGCCGGGGCGGCGCCGCCGGCGTAATCGCTCTCCGACATCCGCGCGCCCCTAGACCGCGGGCCCGAGGCGGCGCAGCAGCAGCCGCAGCAGCGAGTCCAGCAGCAGGCCGAGCGCGGAGATGATGATGATCCCGCTGAACACCAGGCTGGTGACCAGGTAACTGCCCGCCTGCAGGATGACGTACCCGACACCGCTGGTCGCGGCGATCATCTCCACCGCGACGATGCTGGTCCACGACACGCCCATGGCGATGCGCATGCCGGTCACGATGCCCGGCAGCGCGGCGCGCACCCGGACGTGCAGCAGGGTGTAGGACCGGCTGGCGCCCAGCACCCGCCCGGCGTCGATGAACTCGGTCGGCACGGTGTCCAGGGCGCTGACGGTGGCGACCGCCATGATCGGGATGACGCCGATCATGATGAGCAGGATCTTGGATGTCTCGCCGATGCCGAACCACACGATGAACAGCGGGATGAACGCCAGCGGCGGCAGCGGCCGGGTGACCTCGATGATCGGGTCGATGAGGTCCTTGAGGATCTTCACGCTGGCCATGGCCGCGCCGATGGCCACGCCCGCCACGGTGCCGATGACGAACCCGGCCAGGATCCGGCCCAGGCTGACCAGGGCGTGGTCCCACAGCGGCACGGCCTCGGACGGGTAGGGCACGTGCATGTACTTGATCAGCGCCGACACCGTCGTCTGGATCGACGGCAGGATCACCGGGTCGTTGATGATCAGGGACGCGATCTCCCAGATCGCGGCGGCGGCCAGCAGGCCGAGCGCGCGGCGCAGCGTCCGGCTGCCCTGCAGCCGGGAGGGCACCCACTCCTCCAGCTCGATCGCCGTCGGGGCGAGGGGGTCGACGGGGCCCGCCGGGGTGTCGCGGGTTCCGGGCATCGGTTCGTCAAGCATCTCGTTCTCCCTGGCCCCCGGTACTGATGGCATCGGCGAGATCGGCGCGCAGCTTGCGGCGCAGCGCGGACATCTCCGGGGAGTCCACGTCACGGCGCTCGGCCCGGCCGATCGGGTTCTCCAGCACCGAGTGGATCCGGCCCGGCCGGGCCGACATCAGGACCACCCGGTCGCCGAGCAGGGTGGCCTCGCCGACGTCGTGGGTGACGAAGACGATGGACATGCTGAACTCCGCCCAGATGTCGAGGAGCAGCTGCTGCATCGACATCCGGGTGATGGCGTCCAGCGCCGCGAACGGCTCGTCAAGCAGCAGCACGGCAGGCTGGTTGATCAGCGCGCGGGCGAACGCGGCCCGGTGCCGCATCCCGCCCGACAGCTCCTTGGGGTAGGCGTCGGCGAAGTCGGTCAGCCCGACCTTGGCCAGCAGGTCCCGGGCCCGCTCCGCGACGCCGCCGTCCTTCTTGCCCTGCGCCTTCGGGCCGAACATCACGTTCTCGTAGACGGTCAGCCACGGGAACAGGGCCGGGGACTGGAACAGCATGCCGCGCTGCGGGTCGGTGTCGCTGACCTGCGCGCCGCGGAAGGAGATGGAGCCGGAGGTGGGGGCCGCCAGGCCGGCGATGAGCGACAGCAGCGTCGACTTACCGCAGCCTGACGGCCCGATCAGGCAGACGAACTCGCCGTCAGCGACGCTGAGCGACACGCTCGAGACAGCAGTGAGTGGCTTGCGCCCGCGCCGGACGAAAACCTTGGTCACGTCCGACAGCTGGACGTCGTACTGGCCAGAGACGTACTCCGGCGCGGGCGCAGGCATCACGCGTCGTCCTCCCGGTTCATCTGCGGTGCTTTTCTCGCTTACCGGCGGAATGCTGGCCCGCGGGCTAGCACTTGCCGTTCAGCGCGTTGAGGGCGAACTTGGCGTCGGTGAGCCCGGTGATCGTCGCGTCGCTGGGCGGGCTGGCCAGCACGCCCTGGCTCTTCAGGAACCGGGCCGTCAGCTCGTAGGCCCTGGTCACCGGGTTGTCGGTCTGGCCCGCGGCCGGGACCAGCCACGACTTCTCCTGCGAGACCGGGATGTTCGGCCACTTCTCGGTGGCGGTGATGGCCTCGTTGACCGGGACGCCCTGCAGCTTGGCGCCCGCGGCGATGGCCTTGTCGCGGGCGGCCTTGGAGCCGGTGGTCAGCAGGCTGGTGGCCTTCATCTCGGCGCAGACGTAGCTCTGCACCGCGGCCGGGTTGTCCTTGATCAGCGAGGTGCCCGCGACCAGCACGTTCAGCGACGGGTAGCCGGCCTTGGCGATCTGCGAGGCGTTGATCATCTCGTGGCCGCCCTTGCCGAGCAGCTCGTCCTCGACGTCCTCGGTGACGTAGGCGGCCTGCAGGTGGCCGGACTGCCAGGCGGCGCCGGCCGCGGCGTCACTGGGGAAGCCCAGGACCTTGGCCTTGCCGCTCAGGCCGTTCTCCTTCAGGTACCCGCGCAGCTCGAAGTCCTCCGACGAGCCTTCCAGGTCACCGATCGTGAATCCCTTGAGCTGGCTCGGGCTGCTCACGTTTGAGTGCACGATCAGCCCGGCGCCGTCGAAGCTCTGCACCCAGATGACCTTCAGCTGGGTGCCGCCCGCGACCGAGGACACGACCGGCGGGTTGCCGACCTCCGAGACGATGCCGAACGCGCCCGAGCGCATCTCCGACAGGGCCTGCAGGCCCGCCGTGATGGGCTTGAAGCTGAGCTTGGCCGAGATGGTGCCCTGCAGCTTCGAATCGCTGCCGATGATCGTTTCCGGCGCGCCGACGCCGCCGGAGAAATAGCCGACTGTGACACTGGGCTTGGAGCCGCCGCTGCCCGACTGCGCTGAGCTTCCGCAGGCGGCCAGCACGCCCGCGCACGCGACTACCGCGAGCGGGACCGTGGCTTTGTGCATGAGATGCATCGCTGCTCTCCTGGTGCGGTAAATGGTTCAGGCGGAGATGAAGTGCTGGCCGCTGCGGGGGACAGCGGTCGCGGCAGCTCGCAGGATGCTGGCCGGATACTCGGGGGAGACCGGGCGGGCGCCCTGCGCAAGGTCATCACGAACAGCTGCGGGGTAACTCGGTGGTCATCAGCCTCTCCTTCCGGGGGGCGGCCGGCCCGGCTGCGGCGGGCCGGCCCGTGGTCATCAGGCCTCCGGGAGCGGTGAGCCGAGCGGGGCCACGGGCGCGTGCACCCGGACTGTCTGCGGGTACTTGATCCCGGCGCCGGTGTTGAGCAGGACCACCTCGTCGTCCTCGCCGATCCGGCCGTCCTTGCGCAGCTGCTCGGCGGCGGCCACGCAGGCCGCGCCCTCCGGGCAGATGAACGCGCCCTCGGCGGCGGCCAGCCGGGCCTGCGCGGTCAGGATCTGGTCGTCGTCCACGGCGATCGCGCAGCCCCCGGTCCGGCGGACGGCGTCCAGGATCAGGAAGTCACCCAGCGGCTTGGGCACCGTGACGCCGAACGCGATCGTCGAGGCGTTCTGCCACGCCACTGACTCGGCAGCGCCGTTCTCCCACGCCCGCACGATCGGCGCGCAGCCGCTGGCCTGCACCGCGACCAGCCTCGGCATCTTGTCGCCGAGCCAGCCCATGGCCTGGCATTCCAGCAGCGCCTTGAAGATGCCGATGAGCCCGACGCCGCCGCCGGTCGGGTACAGGATCACGTCGGGCACCCGCCAGCCGAGCTGCTCGAACAGCTCCAGGCCCATGGTCTTCTTGCCCTCCAGCCGGTAGGGCTCCTTCAGCGTCGAGGCGTCGGTGTAGCCCTGGCTGGCCACCGCGCCGGCGGACAGCACGCCGGCGTCGCTGATCAGGCCGTCCACCAGGTAGAGCCGGGCGCCGGTGATGTCGCACTCGGCCCGGGTGATCTCCGGGGCGTCGATCGGCATCACGATCAGCGCGTCCATCCCGGCCCGCGCCGCGTAGGTAGCCCACGCCGCGCCGGCGTTCCCGTTGGTCGGCATCGCGATGCGGGTGACCCCGAGCTCGCGGGCCCGCGACACCCCGACCGCGGCGCCCCTGGCCTTGAAGGTGCCAGTCGGCAGGAGCCCCTCGTCCTTCATGGCCAGGCTGGCGAAGCCCTGCTCGGCGCCGAGCCGGGGGAGCGGGATGAGCGGGGTCATGCCCTCGCCGAGGGTCACGATCATCTCCGGGGACTGCACCGGCAGCAGCTCGTGGTAGCGCCACAGCGACGGAACCCGGCTGGCCAGCTCCGCCCGGTCCAGCGCAGCCGCGGCGGCCGGCAGGTCGTAGCGGGCCAGCAGCGGTGATCCGCACGCGCACAGCCCCTGCAGGACCCCCGAGTCGTAACGGTCGCCGCAGCGGCCGCACTCCAGGTGCGTCAGGTAGCTGAAGGGCTTGTCCTGCCCGGTGGATCCCATCGGCGGTGAGCCTCCGTTATCTATCTGGTGTCGGCGGATGTGGTGTCGGCGGATGCGGGCCGGGCACCTGGTCGGTCACCCGGGAGGTCAGGGCGGTCAGCCGGTCCCGGGCGGCGGCGGAGGTGCGCGGCGACGCGGCGACGCTGGTCAGGACGGACAGCAGGTGCTGGCGGCAGGTGGCGGCCGCGTGCTCCGGGTCGCGGTCCATGACGGCGAGGGCCATCTCCTCGTGGTGGCCCAGCCACTCCCACGGCAGTGACCGCTCCTCCCAGATGCCGTCCCGGGCGCGGCGCGACAGGTCGTTGTCGCCCAGCCGCAGCAGTCGCTCGGTGGCCTCGGTCAGCAGGGTGTTGCGGCACACCCGGACCAGCGCGGTGTGCACTTCCAGGTCGGTGCGCGGGTGCAGGTCCGGCTCGGACAGCGCCAGCTTCATGCCGGCCAGGATCTGCCGGACGGCGGGCAGCGCCTTCGGGTCCGGGTCGGCCGCGGCCAGCGCCATGACGCGGGGCTCCAGCGTGAGCCGGGCCTCGAACAGGTCGGCCACCGAGAACTGCGGGCGGGGCGCCGGCGCCGGGCTGCTCGCGGCAACGCGGCCCTGGACCGCGCCGCGCGGGACGGCGGAGGTGACGACGGTCCGGCTGCCCTGCCGCGGCGCGAGGTACCCCTCGAACTGCAGGCAGCTGAGTGCCTCGCGGATCGATGGCCTGCTCACCGCGAACTGCGCGGCCAGCTGCTGCTCGCTGGGCAGCCGCGAGCCGACCGGGAACCGGCCGTCGGTGATGGCGTCGATGAGCTGGTTAGCGACCTGGACGAAGACCGGCAGCGACCGGGCGACCGCGCCGAACTGCCGGGCAGCAGCCAGGTCCGGCGCTGCCTGGCCGGCCTCGGCGGCATCGCCCGGAGCGGCGGCCCCATCGTCCATGAACGGCAGCGCCCTTCTCGGCACGAGCGTCTCGCGGCTGTCCCTGTCCCGCCGCGACGAATTCCTACCCTCTTGCTATGGAGGGAGACGCTCCCACTTGTCAGGCAACCTGTCAAGTATCCAGATGTCAGGGAATAACCGGGTAACGGGAGCGGGCTGCTCAGCTCCCGGATGGGGGCTGCCGCGGGCGCTCAGCCGGGCCCGGCGACGACGGCCGCGGTGCTGATCAGCCGCCGGAACCGGCCGACGGCCGGGGCGTCGCCGGCGATGTCGACGTCGTCCCCCTGGCCGAAGATGAAGCGGGCCAGGGCGGCCGTGGTCGCGGTGATCGTGACGTCGGCCGGCGTGTCCCGCCCGGCGGACGCGGCGGCCGGCGCGGTGAGGGTCCAGCGGCGGCCGTCGCTCTCAACGAGGTAGTCCGAGCCGTCGAGGCGGAAGTGCCAGCGGGCCGGCTCGCGGTCCCCGCCGGCGTGCTCGATGGCCCGGACTGCGGAGCGCAGCAGGTGCTCGGCGTGCAGCGGCTCACCCGGATTCGGCGGGCGCCAGGCGTGCCGCAGCCCCCACCAGCTCAGCCCGTCAATGACGGCCTCGAGCTCGGCTCCGGCTGGTGTCAGCTGGTACCAGACCTCACGGCGCCCCGGCTCGCGGTCGGCGGTCACGATCCCGGCGTCTTCCAGCTCGCGCAGCCGCTGGCTGAGCGTCTTGGGCGTGATCCCGCCGAGGCGGTCCATCAGGTCGGTAAACCTCTTGGTGCCGGTCAGCAGGTCGCGGATCACCAGCAGGCTCCACCGGTCCCCGACCTGCTCCAGGGCACGGGCGACCATGCAGAAGTGGTCGTAGGTGCGGACGTTCCGAGTCACGCCACCAGAGTACTAGCTGACAGATACTATCTGTAAAATACTAGCTTTTAGGTATCAATTAGCCGGAGGATGTCAGCTGGCAGCAGGCCCGGCAGCCATGCGCGGGTGCCCGGCACCTTGCTGCCGGGCACCCGCGCCCGGGACCGGCTCAGCCCCAGGCGCCGGCGGGCTGGCGGGTGGTGACGTTGAGCCGGTTGAAGATGTTGGTGGTGGCGATGGTCAGGACCAGCGCGGCCAGTCCCTTCTCGTCGAAATGCCGGGCGGCCTCGTCCCAGATCTCATCGGGCACCGGGTCGGCGCGGTCGCTGAGCCGGGTGGCCGCCTCCGCCAGCGCGAGCGCGGCCCGCTCAGCGTCAGTGAAATACGGTGCCTCGCGCCAGGCGGCCACGGCGATCAGCCGCTCGTCGGTCTCCCCGTCCTTGCGAGCGGACTTCCAGCCGCCGACCACGCAGCTGCTGCATCCGTTGATCTGGCTGGCCCGCAGGTGGACCAGGGCCAGCGTGCCTGCGGGCACGCCGCCCCGGGCGGTGCTGTCGGCCAGGGCACTGATGGCCTGCCAGGCGCCGGGGATCACCGCGGCCGGGTTCTTCATCCGCGGGGTGATGGCGGTGGCGTCCGTCATGGTGGCGCTCCTCGTGATCGGCGAAAGCTGTCACACCGGCGGCATGCCACCGGTCTAGTGAGGTAGACCGATCCCGACGGGGGAATGTGACTGTGACTCAGGACGCCAGGCTGGCCGAGCGCTTCGAGGCGCACCGCTACCATCTGACGGCGGTCGCCCGCCGGATCCTCGGCGTGCCCGGCGACGCCGACGACGCCGTCCAGGAGGCGTGGCTGCGGTTCAGCCGCGCCGACACCAGCGACGTGGCCAGCCTGCAGAGCTGGCTCACCACCGTGGTCTCGCGGGTGTGCCTCAGCATGCTGCAGTCGCGCCGCGCGCGCCCCGAGGTGCTGCCCGGCCCGGACCTGCCCGAGCCTGGCGCCGGCAGCTCCGCCGGCCCTGATCCCGCCGATCCTGAGCAGGAGACCCTGCTCGCCGACGCCATCGGGCTGGCGATGCTGGTGGTCCTCGACACGCTGACGCCCGCCGAGCGGGTCGCGCTGGTCCTGCACGACATGTTCGGCGTGCCGTTCGAGGAAATCGCGACGATCATCGGCCGCAGCACCGCCGCGAGCCGCCAGCTTGCCAGCCGCGGCCGCCGCCGGGTCCGCGGCCAGGACGGGCCGGGGGAGCCGGACCGGGTCCGGCAGGCCCGGCTGGTGGACGCCTTCCTGGCCGCCTCGCGCCGCGGCGACTTCAGCGGCCTGCTCGCCGTCCTGGATCCCGGCGTGGAGCTGACCGCCGACCCGGCCGCGGCCCGGCTCGGCGTCGCTCCCCGGCTCCGCGGCGCCGACGACGTCGCCGCCTTCGCCCGGCGGGCCGGCGGGGCCGTCCGGACGCTGGTGGACGGGCAGCCCGGCCTGACCTGGATGCCCGGCGGGCGGCCGCGCGTCGTGTTCCGCTTCACCATCGGCGCCGGGCGGATCACCGGAATTGAGCTGGTCGCCGAGCCGGACTCGCTCCGCCAGCTGGACCTGGTCGTCCTGGAGTCCGGCCCGCCGGCCGGCTGGCGCCCGTAACGCTGCTGACGGCGGGCCAGCTGCTCAGGGACCGGGTCTCAGCGTGGTGAGCGCAGTTCCCACCAGATCATGGATCGCGGCGGTCTGCTGGCCTGCCTTCCAGGCGAGACCCACTTGCGCGGGCGGAATATCGAACACCGGGATCGCGGCGACTTCCGGCGGGATCTGGATGGCTGCCGTCACGGATGACGGGATGAAGCTGATCGCCTGCCCGGTGCCCACCATCTCGATCTTCTCCTCCAGGTTCCGGGCGGCCGGGCCCGGCCGGGGCCGCCTGCCGTCAGGCCGGGGATCGACGTTGTGGAAGGCGTCCCAGACCGGGCTGGCGCCCTGATGAGAGATGACCGGGTCCGCCGCGAGCTCGGCGATGCTGATCTCAGAACGCCCGGCGAGCCGGTGACTTCCGGGCAGCAGGACCAGCCTGGGCACCGAGTACAGGTGGGTCACCTGAAGGCCGTCGTCGTCAAGCGGCAGGTGCACGAACGAGATGTCCACCAGGTCATCCAGCAGTGCTGCGGGCTGATCGGACCAGTAGACCCGCTCCGCATCAATGGCGGTGCCGGGGTGCGCCGAGGTGAATGCCCGCACCAGCGCGATGATCGGGTCGCCGGCAAAGAAGCCGACCGTCAGGGCCGCCCGGTCGGCTGCCGCCCGCCGGACCCGCCGTCCCGCGGCGCTGGCCGATGCCAGCAGGACCCGGGCATCCGCCACGAGCTGATGGCCTGCGCGGGTCAGCTCAACATGGCGGCTCGACCTGATCAGCAGGCCGACGCCCAGTTCCAGCTCCAGTTTCCGGATCTGGCGGCTGAGCACTGGCTGGGTAATGAGCAAGCGCTCGGCGGCCTGGCCGAAATGCAGCTCGGCAGCGAGCACGACGAAATAACGGAGCCTGCGCAGATCGAGGTCCACCGGCTCCGCCCCGGGTCGCACGGCGTCCCCGGATCTTGCGGCCGGAGCGGCTAGCTCGCCGAGAGACACCTCCAGCCCGGCGGCCAGGGGAGCGAGATGGTCGATAGCCAGACGGCGCTTCCCGGACTCCAGCCGGCTGAGAGTGGAGGTTGCCATATTCGTGCGCCGGGCTAGCTCTGCCTGGCTGATGCCCTTGGCCAGGCGCAGCGCCCGGAGCCGCCGCCGCGCGACTTCGCCAGCTGCTGATGCCCCCCGGCGCTGTCCGGCTCGGTGCCAGTCCGGCATAGGCAGGCGGCCCCCTCAGCGCAGGTGCAGAAAGCGTTCCTCCCGCAGCGATGCGTGACAGGCATCGCTGGCCGCCTGACGGGTGTTGCAGTTGCGGCGAGCTTAACCGATAGTCACAGCAGGCCGGCATTCGCCCTAGATTGCCCCTCCCGGACCGGAGCCAGGGAATCCTGTTAATCGGGCAAAGGCGGAAAGCTGGATATCGGCCAGTAATGAGCTAAACAGTGGCTTCCGCGACTTCCTGGCGATTCGGGGATCAGCTGGCTGGTCTGCATCCACCATCAAGCCAAGGAGATCGACATGCCAGCCACGACCAGCAGCTCAGCGATCCGGCCGTTCACGATCCCGGCCACCCCGGAGGGAGAACTCCAGGATCTGCGGGCGCGTATCACCGCTACCCGCTGGCCCGATAAGGAACCCGTTGCTGATCATTCGCAGGGTGTCCAGCTGGCGGCGATCCAGGAACTCGCGCGCTACTGGGCCCAGGACTATAACCTGCGCGCCTGCGAGGAGAAGCTGAGCGCGCTGCCGCATTTCATGACCGAGATCGACGGGCTCGACATCCACTTCATCCATGTCCGTTCCGAGCATGACAACGCGCTGCCGGTCATCATGACGCACGGCTGGCCGGGCTCAGTCGTTGAGCTGCTGAAGGTCATCGACCCGCTCACTAATCCCACGGCGCACGGCGGCAGCGCAGCGGATGCCTTCCACGTCGTGATCCCGTCCATCCCCGGCTATGGCTTCTCCGGCAAGCCGGCCACGACCGGCTGGGACCCGGCCCGGATCGCCCGCGCCTGGGCAACGCTGATGCAGCGCCTCGGCTACACCCAGTTCACGGCCCAGGGCGGCGACTGGGGTGCGGTCGTCACTGACGTGCTGGCCGATCAGGCGCCGCCGGGCCTGATCGGCATGCACACCAACATGCCGCGCGCCGTCCCGCCGGAGATCGCGGCGGGACTCCCCGTCGGCGCCCCGCCGCCCGCGGGCCTGTCGGCCGAGGAAAAGCGCGCCTACAACCAGCTGGCCAGTTTCTACGCCAGCGGTACTGGCTACGCTCAGGAAATGGCCACCCAGCCGCAGACGCTGTACGGGATAGCGGACTCGCCCGTCGGGCTGGCCGCCTGGATGATCAACCACGACCCGGGCAGCTACGCCAAGATCGCTGGTGCCTTCAATGGTCACCAGGCGGGAGACCTGTCGCGCGACGACGTACTCGATGACGTCATGCTGTACTGGCTGACGAACACCGGAGTGTCGTCGGGCCGCCTGTACTGGGAGAACAAGCTCGGCTTCTTCGACGCCGAGAACATCTCCGTCCCGGCGGCCGTGAGCGTCTTCCCCGATGAGCTGTACCAGGCCCCGCGCAGCTGGACGGAGCAGGCGTACCAGAACCTCATCTATTACAACCAGCTCGACCAGGGCGGGCACTTTGCCGCCTGGGAGCAGCCGCAGCTGTTCGCCGAGGAAGTCCGGGCCGGATTCCGGCCGCTGAGGTAGGTGATCGTGACCGGGCAGGTGCACATGCCCGCGCTCGGCGGGGCGACCGGGTGGCTCAACTCCGGGCCGCTCGGTCCCGCCGACCTGCGCGGCCACGTCGTGCTGGTCGACTTCTGGACGCTGACGTGCATCAACTGGCTGCGCACGGAGCCCTATATCCGCGCGTGGTGGCAGGCTTACCGCGGCGACGGGCTGGTCGTCATCGGGATGCACACGCCCGAGTTCTCGTTCGAGCACGAGATCGGCCGGGTGCGGCTGGCGGTCGCGGAGCGGGGCATTGACTACCCGGTCGCGACCGATAACGACTACGCGGTGTGGAGTGCCTTCGCCAACCACTACTGGCCTGCGCTCTACATCGCGGACGCGGCGGGAGTCATCGTCGACCGCCATTTCGGCGAGGGCCGGTACGAGCGGTCCGAGCGGGTGATCCAGCGGCTGCTCGGCGTCGAGCGCGGTCTCGTCTCTGCCACCGGGACGGGTGTGGAGGCGGCGGCCGACTGGGATCAGCTGGGCGCGCCCGAGACCTATCTCGGCTATGCGCGCAGCGAGAACTTCGCGTCACCGGGCGGCGCCGCCACGTTCGACCAGAGCCACCGTTTCGAGGTCCCCGCGCACCTGCCCGCCAACCAGTGGGCGCTCGCCGGCCAGTGGCGGATCGGCCGGGAGAAGGTGCTGCTCGACCAGGCCGGCGGCAGCATCACCTTCCGGTTCCGCGCCCGCGACGCGCACCTGGTGCTGTCAGCGGGGGCGCGGGAGCCGATTCCGTTCCGCGTGCTGCTCGACGATGCGGCTCCCGGTCGGTCACACGGCGCGGATGTCGCGGCCGACGGCAGCGGCGAGCTTCGCGAGGGCCGCCTGTACCAGCTCATCCGGCAGGACGGCGAGGTCAGCGAGCGCACGCTCCAGATCACCTTCCGCGAGCCCGGCGCTGAGGCCTACGTATTCACCTTCGGCTAGTGCCTCGCGGCGGACTGAATCCCGGCGGCGGCGTCAGCTAGTGACCTGGTCAGCCGGGATGGCAAAGATCATCCGCGACCTGGCGAGATCGTAGGTCGTCGTGAAGTTCCGCAGGAACCTCACGCCGGCCAGGCCGTCGTAGATGATCTTCTGGACCATGACGGGCGGGTCGGTCACGTGCGCCGCGGGCGAGCCGCTGACCGTGACATCGCCGCGCAGGTCGGTGAAGTAGCGGACGACCTCGCGCCCGGTCTCGTCGTTTGCCGCCACCGTGCGGACGCCCGGGCCGTGCAGGTCGATCCCGGCATCGCGGGCGCAGTCCTCGTCGAGAATCAGCACCTCGCTGCCGGTATCAACCTCGACACTGACCGGCCGGCCGCCAGGAAGCTCCAGTCCCAGCTTCAGGTCAGTTGAGCAGCCGTCCACGCCGACCTGGACGGCGACGGGCGTCCCGGCCGCTGCTCGCTGAGCCAGTGACGCCTCGTCTTCCAGGACCAGGAGCCCGGCCGCGTAATCCACGGTGACAGGAATCGTCCGGAAGCAGGTCAGCGAGAGGAATCCCGCGACATCGCCGAGCCCGGCCATGGCGTGCATGTCGAAGATGCCGACCGGGACATCCGGCAGCCGGGTGCCGCCGATCTCGAACGAGCCCGCGGACCCGAGCAGCACCGCGATGGCCTGGCCGGACATGCGCCGGCCGGTGAATGTCGATCCGTCCGGACGGCAGCCGATCCTGGCGGCGAGTTCCGCCGAGATCAGGCTGACCCCGATGCCGTGTCAAAGATGAGCCGGGCCTGCCTGCCGCCCACCGTCACCGGAACCGTTAAGACATGCGCGATGTACTCAAATGGCACAGCCGAGGTCACGACGGGATCCTAGCCGGGCTCGAATTCCTTCCGATAGGTCCCGTTAGCCGGTGGCAACGGGGGTTCCGGCGCGCAGGTAGCACAGGATCGCCCTGGGGCAGGCACGTCGGCTAGCGTCATGGGTTGTGGCTGCCGGTCCCCGGCGGTTACGGGGACGACGGCGAGGACGGGCCGGCGGCTGCGATGCGGGAGGCTGAAGAGGAGACCGGCTGGCGGCCGAGGTCAGCGCGCTTCGTCCTGTCATTCCAGCCGATGATCGGCAACGCGGATTTCCCCAGGACCTGTACGTGGCGCATGGCGCCGACCCGGTTCGCGAGCCGGATACGGACGAGACGGCAGAGGTCCGCTGGGTCCGGCTCGATGATGCTGCCGCGATGGTCTCTGACGGGCAGATCGCCGGCGCCCCCACCGTCATCGCCGTGCAGCATGCGCTGATGCTGCACTGAGACGCTCCGCCACTCGCGCCGTGAACTCGCGCACGGCGGGCACATCTGCGCTGGGTCGCAGAGCCCGCCCCGCGACATCGAGCAGGCCCGCGGTGCCGACGAGGCTAGTCAGGGGCCTGCCCGCTACCGGCGGCCTGCCGGTGTCGGTGCTCACGCACGGCCGCGCCGACTGGATTCCCGATGACTTCGGCGTGCCGCAGGCCGACCTGGATCAGGCCGAGCAGACCGGGCAGCGTTATCAGCGGGAACTGGCGGGCCGCTTCGGGTCAGCGTCGGTCCTGGTCGCCGTGACAGCGCGGATGAGCACCGTGTAGACGTCATGCCAGACCGGTGCCGTGAACCCGGCCGCGGCCAGCAGAGCCGTGGCGCGCCGCCTGGTGCGCGCCTTCGAGCGCCTGCTGCCGGTCAGCGTCGGCAGCAGCCACGCCGAGAACTGGTCGCACAGCACGAGCTGGCCGCCCGGCCGGAGGACGCGGGCGCATTCGGCCAGCCCGGCCCGCTGGTCGCGCCAGTGGTCAAACGACGTCGTGCTCACGACCAGGTCAAAGCGGCCGTCGTCATAGGGGAGGTGCTCGGCCGTCCCGACGGTGAACCTCAGCCGCGGGTCGGTCCCGGCCGACCGGGCGACCTGGATCATGCCGGGCGCGGCGTCCACGCCGTCCAGCGTTCCGGCGCCCGGAAACAGGCTCGCTAGCCGGCGCAGCAGGTACCCGGTGCCGCAGCCGACATCGAGTACGCGGTCCGGCGCGGGCGCGCAGGCGCTGGCGATGCCGGCGCTGCGGTCGGCGATCTCGTGATGCAGGCGCCCCCGCCAGCCGCTCTCGTAGCCAGGCGCTCGTTCATCGAAGGCAGCAACATCGCGATCTCGCGGCATGAGGTAAGAGTCTGGCAGGGCGCGGCTCAGGTCCCGAATGCGACCAGGTTCACGAAGCTGCCGGTGAACCGCTCCAGGCGGTGCAGCCGGGTGGCGCCAGCTTGTCCCAGCAGCAGCACGGTCTCCGACTGCTGGCCACCCGGAGAACCCCTGGTGCAGGTGAGCAACGCCTGCTGTCCTGAAGGACTGATCCACATCGGGTCCTCGCAGAAAGTCGTTGCGTGTGAGCCTGACGGCGCGCGGGGCCGGTACAGGAAGCTGGCCGCGCCGGTCCGGGCCGAGAAACTGATCACGTCGCCCAGGGCGGTCGGCCGGCCGCGTACCACGCCGAAGGGCCCGGCGGGATAGGCCGAGGTTCCGATCAGGACACGCCCGGTCTCGCTTATCGCGAGGTCCTTGAACTTGCCCGCCGGATTGTTCAGCGGCAGCACGGACTGGCTACCTAGCAGGTTCGAGCCGGGCGCGGTGGTGTCAAGCAGATGGAGGGATCCGCTGGCCGAGTTGTAGGAATAGGCCCAGCTGAACGCCAGCGTCCGGCTGTCGGCTAGCCAGCTGATGGTGGCCATGCTGCCGGTGGTGCCCGGCGGTACGGCGGTCCAGCGATGCTCGGCTCCCGTCGTCGTCGTTGCCACCGTGAGGTTCTGAACGTATCCGGTGCTGCCGTGCTGCACGTAGGTGGCGATCGCCAGCCGGGCCCCGTCCGGGGAGGCCGCGAGGGCGTCGACTTCATGCCAGGGCCCGCGGACCGGGAGTGCGGTCACCGCTACTCCGCCGCCGGTGACCGGCCAGGCGATCCGGTAGAACCGCAGCGGGCCGCTGCGCGGCAGCACCGCGGCGTAGAACGCCCCGGCACCGTCAGCCGCGATCCGGTTCACCGCGCCGGGCAGCGTCACCTTCCGCGCCGTCCGGCCGGTGGCGGTGGAGACGATGTCCACGAAGCCGCTGGCCGCTCCCTGGCCCTGCACCTTACGGTCAGGCACGGCCAGGAAGTAGGCGGGCAGGCCATCGGCCAGCGGCGGAGTCTGCTGAACGGCCGGCAGGGTCACCGGCGCGCTCGTCCGCACCTGGTAGGGCTTGCGCACCGAGGCCGGCACGGTAGCCACGATCAGGCCTGCCGTGATGGCCGCTACCGCCCCGACGGCGGCGATCGGCGCCAGCCACCGGGTCCTCGGCCGCGGCCGCCGCCAGCCGGCGGCCCGGCGGTGATCGGGAACGGGCAGGATCAGCGGCGGGGCGCTGCCGTCGGCCACGGTGCCGGCGGCAGCCCGGGTCGCGGCGCGGAGGCGGTCCTCGACGGTAGTCACGCGTCCTCCCTTAGCTGCCGGCCGAGCGCGGCGAGAGCCCGGGACGTGGTGGACTTGACGGTACCCTGGCTGATGCCCATCGCCGCCGCAATCTGCGGCTCGGACGGTCCAGGTAGAACTTCAGGACGAGCGCCTCACGCTGCCGGTCCGGCAGCCGCCGCAAGGCGGCGAGTACTTCCCGGTGTTCCTCGCCCAGCAGGACGGCGTTCTCGGCCGAGGCCGACTCGGCGTCGGCGGCCGGGGGCGGCGGGCGGCGCTGGCCCCGGATCCGGGTCCGGAGCGCGGACCGGCAGCCGTTCAGCGTGGCCGAGCGAACATAGCCCAGCGCCCTGGCCGGGTCATCGAGGTGCTGCCAGCACCGGTACAGGCCGCAGAACGCCTCCTGGACGACATCCTCGGCGGCCTGCCGGTCGCCGAGTATGACCACGGCCAGCCGGATCAGGCCAACGGCGTGCGCCCGGTACAGCGCAGTGACCGCCGCGTCGCCGTCCGCGGTATCGGGATCAGCCCGGCCGGCGACGCTCTGCTGGTCTGTCTCCATGTACCTGAGACGCCACCGCGGCTCGTCAGTTGCCTATCCGGCCGGGGCCGGATGTACTTGTCCCGCCTGGCCTGCTGCCCGTCTCCGCCCTTCCCGGAGATCGGCTGAACCATGGTCCCGGAACCTGCCGGGGCGGGCTGGCCGGCGATTCCGGCTGAGTAGGAGAATGGGGCTATGGCTGATACCGGGGTGATCAGCAGGAACAACGTGGTGCTCACGGGGCCGCCCGAGGGCTCGGTGATCATGCTGGCCAACGGGTTCGGCTGTGATCAGAGCATGTGGCGCCTGGTCGCGCCGGCCCTGGCCAGGGACTTCCGGGTGGTGCAGTTCGATCACGTCGGCTCGGGCGGGTCGGACCTGTCGGCCTGGGACGCCGGCCGGTACGAGACGCTGGACGGGTACGTCGGCGACATCCTGCAGATCTGCGCGGAGCTGGACCTGGATCAGGTGATCTTCGTCGGGCACTCGGTCAGCGCCATGATGGGCGTGCTGGCGGCCATCGCCGAGCCGGACCGCTTCACCAGGCTGATCCTCGTCGGGCCGTCGCCCTGCTACATCGACGGCCCGGACTACCGCGGCGGCTTCAGCCGCGCCGACATTGAGGAACTGCTGGCCTCGATGGACAGTAACTACCTGGGCTGGTCAGCCGCGCTGGCCCCGGTCATCATGGGCAATTCCGAGCGCCCGGAGCTGGGCCAGGAGCTGACCAACAGCTTCTGCCGGACCGACCCGGCCATCGCGCGGGCGTTCGCGCGCACGACCTTCCTGTCCGACAACCGCGCTGACCTGGCCCGGGTCGCGGCGCCGACGCTGGTCCTGCAGTGCTCCAGCGACGCCATCGCGCCGCCGGAGGTCGGGGAGTACGTGCGCGCCCACATCCCCGGCGCCGAGCTGGTGACCCTCCAGGCCACCGGGCACTGCCCGCACCTGAGCGCGCCGCAGGCCACCCTCGCCGCCATCACCTCCTTTGCCGGAGACCCGGCCGGGTGAGCAGCCCGCCGGGTGACCACGGCCCCGGCGTTCCGGGGG
>DASXDJ010000035.1:0-29833 GCA_036490755.1 Streptosporangiaceae bacterium | reverse complement strand
CGGATGCCCGCACGATCAAGCAGCTTGACCAGTACAAGAAGCTCGACCTTCGCTGGACCGACTGGAAGAACGTGACCGACGTTTGCCGGTCCGTGGCCGCAGAGATGATGCAATGACCACCGCCCTGAAGTTCCGCAACGTCAGCTCATCCCCGGAAGACCCCGTGGAGACCTGGCCATTCGAGGGAATCCTGGCCGCCGTGGAACGGGGTACTCTCCCGGACTGGCGGCGGCTCGCATCGGCCATCAAGGCCGACCCGTGGGGTCCGGTGGCCCAGCAAGTTCTCGAGGCCATCCAGCTATCCCGCCCGTACGGCACGTCAGACCTGCTGGAGAGCGTCGTCAGCGGCGCCCGGTCGCGGGCCGCTGATTCAGAGCGAAGTGAGGTGGCATCCGAGATCAGGACCCTCGTCGAAGGATCTGGTCTTTGTCGGCAGGACTTCGCTGACCGGATAGGTACGTCACGGTCGCGCCTGTCGACCTATATCTCAGGCAAGGTCGTACCGTCGGCAGCGCTGATGGTGCGAATCCGACGTGTTGCCACGCGGGCCAGTCGGGCGGCACGGCAGATTAGGGCTGAAAGCTGGCCTTCAGCCGCACGACGACATGCGGCCGGCGTTCCCCTGCCTCGGACTCCCGACGATAGTTACCCGGCGTTTACCCGACGAGCCGTCTCCACCAGCGCGTCGGCCGCCCGCCCGGCTCGCTTGGCATCGGCAGGGCTCACGGCGGCATGACTGTAGGCCGCTTTGCTTTTCATCCCCAGAAGCACACGCAAGTGCCTGGCCGATTCGCCATGGGCCTGCGATAGCAGGGTCACTGCCTCGTTGTGATCTTGGCCCTGCGCATGCTCGCCCAGTCGGGCGCAGCAGATAACATCCGAGGCTGCGATCCCGGCCTGAATGCAAAGGGTGACAAAGGCGTCCGTGGACGCTGCCTCGTCCTCCAGGCCGGCTATCAGGGTCGCTGCATCGAGGAACTCGGCAGCCTTGCGCAATCGCCCTTTCCGGACCTCCGGAGTGCACGGGGATGTGCGTACCACGTCAGCCACCCCCTCCTCGCAGTTGCTGAACGAGCCAGGCACGCCGGCCCGCCACGGTCAGGCCATCCCTCATGACTTCGCGGACAACCGGCTCATTGTGCGCCGCAAGCAGTTCACTAATGGTGTACTCAAGCGGCCGCACATCATTGCCCGTCCATCTGCCGACGTCGGATATCAAAGAGCTTACCTGTGCATCCCATACATCAATTGCTGAATTATCCGGGCGGACCAGGAGAAGATCTATGTCACTGTCCTCCCTCATGGTGCCACGAGCTGCCGAGCCAAATATTGCGGCGTATTGCGGCCCCGGATCCCAATCGGCGAGATAATTTTCGATCTGCAGGAAGAGCACCTGAGCAAGGTGGGCAAGCTGGATGATCGGGCCGGCAGCGATGTGTTCACGATTCAGCTGGTACGCATGCGCGGCGCCGATTTTTGACGACTGGACAATCCCCTGGCGCGCGAGGCGCAGAAGGACCTTGCGGATGCCTTCCTCCGAATAACGATCAAGTATGCGGTGCAGCTGTCCGGCGGTGAAGGCTGCCTCGTGCTGAGCGAGCACGGCGAGGACGTCGCCGTCGAGGGTCGGCGTGATCGTAGCCAGCGGCCGGTTCAGCTGCATGGCACCTCCGCTTGATAATCCGTCCTATCGGACTCAACTATAGTACACATGCCAATACTATAGTTGGTAGATCTGGACTAAAGTTGCCAGGACGTTCATGCTGCGCGCGGCCCGGTAAGCCTGCGGGCCGGCCCCGGACGCCGCCTTAATCGCCTTGCGGCGAGGGGGTTAATCTCCGGCCCGGCCGAAATACTGTATCTATGGACCGCAACCGCGTTGTCACTGCTCTGACGCGGCCCGGCCGGCTCGGCCGGGCCGCTGACGCGCCGGCGGGCACGCGGACCGCGGAGATACGCGTCCGGGTCCGGCTGATGATCGAGATCACGGCCCGGGATGGCGCCTACCGGAAGGGGCTGCTGGCCGCGGCCCGGCATCTCAGCCCGGAGGAAGCCGCGATCATCTCTGACCTGGAAACGCACGGCCTGCAGGTGCCCCAGCTCCATGACGTGCTGTGCGGCGGCCACGTCATCGTCGATGACCCGCAGCTGTACGAGAGCTGGAATTTTGCCCGGATCAGCCATCAGCGCCTGTCCAGCCATCACCGCAACATTGATAAGAAGAAATACCCGGATATCGGGATGCGCGGCCAGGTCGTCCGCGAGAAGCTGCACGGCCGCACGGCGCAGGGCACCTGGGTTCAGCTGGAGAAGACCCCGGCGGCGTTCGGCGGCAAGCGCAAGCTGCCGTCGATGGACGACCTGCGCCATCTCCTCGACTACGTCACCTACCGGCTGACCCGCAGCAATGTCGGCCCGTGGGGGCTGTCGCGGTGGACTGAGCGGCGCCCCATCTACCTGTCTCCTGACCTGGCGGTGCCCGTCCGGCTGTCGCCGCCGGTCGCGGAGTCGCTCGCGACGGCGCTGCGCCGGATCGAGGCCGAGGATGACGTGACCGCGGTGTCCGCCAGCCTGGCGCGCCGGTTCCCGCCGCCGGACCGGGGCGACCCGTCCCGGGAGCTCGGGCAGGCGCTGCACGGCCGGGCCGGCCGGGGGCTGTTCGGCAGCTCCAAGGTCTGGGTCTCCGAGACCCTGTCCCCGGTGGCCGCGGCGATTCTGAGTCAGCAGCCGGCGCAGCCGCCGGCCGGGGGACGGCACGCGGAACGGGGGACCACGTGAGCGACAACGACCACGGCGGCCGGGCGATTGTGCCGGCGGGCGGTCCGGGCCAGGATCCGGCGGCCGTCCCGGAGGGCCTGGTCTCGGCGATCGTGAACCTGGTCGGCACCGGGCCGGTGGAGCTCGGCGCCTACACCGCCGCCGAGCTGACCGCGGTGGACGCGATCGTGGACTTCCTCGCTGCGCGGCCGTCGGATGAGGTGCTCGCCGAGGCCGTCCGGTCACTGGCGGCGCGCAAGCTCCTGGTCGCCGGGTCGGCCGCGGAGCAGGTCGAGGTGCGCGGGGACCTGGGCATCGCGGTGGCCTTCCAGCAGCGGGCGCGGATGGTCCTGGACGCCCGGTCGACGGGAACCGAGCCCGGCGAGCCGTGGCGGATCCTGCTGCTTCCGCAGCCCGAGCACATCGTCATGATGATCCGCATTGACGCCCTGGGCCTGCACGATGTCAGCCTGCGCAAGCTGGACGAGGCCCTGAAACTGCTGACGGAGTGGCTGCCCCGGGGACCGGCGGCCGACCCGGATGCGGGCCGGGACGCCGACCATGTCCTGGCCTCAGCCGAGCGTTCTGCCCTGCTTACGGCGACCGCGTACACCACGCAGGGATCGGCCGAGATCGAGGGCACCAGCACTGACCTGCTGCTCGCACGTCAGGACGGGCGGCTGCACGCGTTCTCCCCGGACCCGCACGACAGTGACCGGCTGGTGCCCGGCGCCCTGGACGGCAAGGACGTGCGCGAAGCGCTGGCCGGCATGCTCGGCTCAGCCGCTTAGCGCGGGCCGCCCAGCACGGCCGCGACGAGCTCGCGCCGGCTGCGGACACCGAACTTGTCGAACGCGCCCGTCAGATGCTCCTGGACCGTGTTCGCGGAGATATGCAGCTCCCCCACGATCTGCTGAGTAGAACGGCCGCGGATGACCAGGGCCGCCACCCGCGACTGCGCGCCGGTCAGGCCGTGAATGCGCAGCAGCAGGGAGCTGACCTGGTCGGCGGGAGCAGGCGCGACGACAACGCCGATCTGGGGCTCTGCTGAGCCGGATAGCCGCGAAGCATGCAGGGAGAGCCAGCGGCCCGCCCGGCTGCGGAGCAGGATGGCAGCCGGCGGCTCGGGCCCCGGGCTGCTCTCGACCTGGACCAGCCGGCCGGCGGCGGCGTACACGGGCATCGGGAGCTGACCCGCTCGCCGGCGGCCCGGCTCCTCGATCTCTGCCATCCACTGCCGGGCTTCGTCGCTCATGGACAGTACGGTCAGGCTGTCATCCAGGACGATCATGCCGGGACCTGGCGCGCCGGGCGCCGTCGGCACGGGTGTCTCCAGCATGGCCGCCCGGCGCAGCCCTTCGGCTATGTGGGGAGAGATCCGGCGGATCAGGTCCAGCTCCCGCGGCTCGAAGCCGTGCTCTGCATCCGCCCGGTGCAGGCACATCACCCCCCAGCAGGCCTGCTGGCTCAGCAAGGCAGCGCGGAGCTCATCACCCAGGCCGAGCGGTCCCATGATCTCCCGGTAACGAGAACTCAGCGGGCGCGCACCGCCGGTCTCCCGGTCCAGCGAGCTGACCGGGTCCGCCGACTCCGCCAGGACGGCGAATTTACTGACGTCGTCGCGGCCGAATTCATTGTCCAGGAACAGCGGCTGGGCGGCGGCCAGCGGCTCGTCGGCCCTGCCTGAGGTGAACAGCAAGGTGGCCGGGTCGACAGTGGCGAAGAAGACGGCGTCCACGGTGAGCAGCTGGCGCAGCCGCCGCAGGACCTCGTCACCGAACCCGGCACTGCCCAGGCCGGCATAACACCGGCCGATCAGGGCGGTGACCTGGTGCTCCGTCGGGCCCGCTGCCATAAGAACGACCATACGCCGCACCTCGCCTGCCGTTGAGCCGTGCGCTCAGGGCGTCGGCGCCAGGCCGAGCTGCCGCAGCAGGCCCAGCTCATCCAGGCGCCCCCAGCGCTCCACGATCCGGCCCTGGCGGAGCCGCCAGATGTTGATTCCCGGCATGCTGACCTCCTGCCCGGAGGGCGGCGCCCCGAACAGCTCACCCTGCTGCGTGCCGCTGGCGGTGAAGAGCTCGGCCACCAGGTCCCCCTCGGCGATCAAGAGTCCCAGGTCGCTGTGCCAGTCGGGGAAGGCGGTGCGGAACATGGCCGCGACCGCGCGCATCCCCTCCCGGTCGGCTGGCACGCCGAGTGGCGGGTCGTGATTGACGAAGTCCTCGGCGAGATAGCCGGCTACCGCTCCGAGGTCGCCCTTGGTGAAAACGGCGCTGATGAATGCGGTGACGGTGTCCTTGTTCTGCTGCACGGTGTCCATGCCCGCCAGTCTTGGCCGGGCAGCATCTCCGCACTACCCCAACTATCTGGGGTACCGGGCCGGAGGGCTCGTCCCGGCACGCAGTGGCCGGGCCGCAGGCGCAGCATCAGGCCGGCAGCAGGAGCCCGGCCAGGTCGGCGGCGGCGATGACGTATCCCTGGCGCGGGAAGATCCGCTGGGTCAGCGTCTCGTGGTTGACGGCGTCGGGGTCGGCGCAGGCGTCTTCCAGGACATACACCCGGTAGTCCATGTCGGCCGCCGCGCGCACCGTCGACAGCACAACGCCGCTCGTGCTGATGCCGGCCAGGATCAGCGTCGTGATGCCGCGCCCCCGCAGCTGGTCGTCCAGGTCGGTGGTGGAGAAGGCGCCGACGCGGACCTTGCGGACGATGATGTCGGCCGGCTCGGGCGCCACCCGCGGGTCAATGCCGGTCTCCGGGTCGGTGTCCTGCAGCCGGCGGCGGCCAGCCAGCGCCGTGAAGGTCTTGTTGGTGTTGGGGATGGCGGCGTAGTCCTGGTCGTCGAAGGCGACGCGCACGTAGCCGACCACGATGCCGGCGGCGCGCGCCGCGGCGATGGCACCGGCCGCGCGGGCGACCAGCGCGTCCGCGTCCTCGATCATCGAGACCACGCTGAGCTGATAGTCCATCACCAGCAGCGCCGTGGTAGCGGGATCGATAGCCGGGGCGTCGGTCATGGCATCTCCTGGGCCGGGGGCATGGAACCCACGACACCGTACGCCTGCCGCCCCGGCGGCCCGCACGCGCCCGGCCGCCCGCCGCGCGCTGCCTGGCCGGCCTGGCCGGGCAAAGGCGCAGCGCCAGGCCGGGCGCGGACACCACCTCGCCGGCCGGGAGCTGCCGGTGCCGTTAGGCCGCGCCGTCCTGCGGGTCGATGCCGTGCTGGCGGAGCAGCTGGCGCAGCCGCTCGACCTCGTCGCTCAGGGACGGCAGGTCGAGGTGCGCGGTCGCCCAGTCGTCGCGGCGGGCCGTCCGCTCGGTGGTCAGCTCCAGCTCCCGGTCCCGGAGCGCGGCGGCCTTCTCGAAGTTCTGGGCGTCGACCGCCACTTCCTTGTCCTGCCGCACCTGGCTGATCTTCTCGTCCAGGTCGTGCAGGTCCGGGCCGGTGCCTACTCGCTTCTCCAGGGCTGACAGCCGCACCTCGATCGCCTCCAGGCGGCCGAGGACCAGGGTCAGTGCCTTGCGCGTGCCCCGGCCGGCCTTGCCGGGCAGGCTCCCTTCCGGCAGCGGGCCGCCTTCCCGGCCATGCCGGCCTAGCAGCTCGGTGACCTCGCGGCGCACCCGGCCGTGATCGGCGCCCAGGGTGGTCAGGACCTGCGCGGCTACGCCGTCGCCCTCGCGGATCAGGCCCAGCAGGATGTGCTCGGTTCCGATGTAATTGTGGCCGAACTGCAGCGCCTCGCGCAGGGCGAGCTGCAGGACCTTCTTGGCTCGCGGGGTGAACGGGATGTGCCCGGCCGGGGCCTTATCGCCGCGGCCCACGATCTCAATAACCCGCTGCCGCACCGCCTCCCGCTCGATGCCCAGGGCGGCCAGGGCCCGGGCCGCGACACCGTTGCCCTCATGGATCAGCCCGAGCAGAATGTGCTCGGTCCCGATGTAGTCGTGGTGCAGCGTCCGGGCCTCTTCCTGGGCCAGGACCACGACCTGCCGTGCCCGGTCGGTGAACCTCTCGAACATGCTCCGCGCCGCCCTCCGCCACTCGCTCTGGCTATGCCCGGTAGGAACACGATACATCTCGTTATCGGGACTGTCTGCGCCGTCCGCTCACGGCTTACGATCGGGGCATGGCCCGGCCCGCTGTTGTTCTCCTCGCCGCCGTGTGCGCCTTAGCTGCCGCCGCGTGCACGGCCAGCCGCCCCTCGTCCGGAGCAGCCGGAAGCCGCGCCGCGGCCCCCGCCGCCGGGGCCAGCTCGCCGCGGGTGGCCCCCGGCACCGGCCAGCCGGGCGGAACCGCGCCGGTCACCGGGGCGCGCTATGCGGCGGGCGGCTGCTCGGCAACCCGGCTGCTGCTGGGGGCCAGCCCGGCCTGGACGCGGTCCGCGCAGCCTCCCGCCATCCGCTACGCGCTTTCGGCTGGCGGTCAGGCGGCGGCCTACCTGTTCGGCTACCCGCTGCGAGCCGGGTCCCCGCAGAACCCGGACGACAAGGTCCTGTGGGTCATGCGCCGCCCCCGTGATGGTCAGCCGCTGCGGCTGACGGGCCGGCTGCTGGGCCCGGCCGGGCCGCGCACGGTGTCCTCGACCTGGCCCGCCGATTCAGCGCCGGGGGAGATCTACCCGTCCATCGTCAACGTCCCGGTGCCGGGCTGCTGGCAGTTCACGCTGACCTGGAACGGGCACCGGGACTCGGTCGACCTGCGGTACGTCGCGCGCACGTAGCCGGCCGCAGGCGCGCGGCCGGCCACGTGACGTCGCCGGGTTACCCGCAGCTGGCGGGCACCCGCTCGCTCGCCGCCCGCGGATCAGCGGCAGGCGCCTGCCCGGCCCGCGCGCGACCGGCGCACGCCGGCCGCAGCACTGTCAGTGCCACGACCAGGGCCCCGGCGGCCAGGCCCGCGCCGACCACGAAGGCCAGCCGGTAGCCGCCGGTCAGCGCGGCGGCGGTCACCGCAGCGGGCCGCCCGGTCGTCGCCGCCAGGTGCGCGCTCCGCGCGGCGGCCAGCGTGGACAGCAGGGCCACGCCCAGCGCCGCGCCGACCTGCTGGGTGGTGTTGAACAGCCCCGACACGATGCCGGCATCGGCCGGGGTGGCCGCCGACATGCCGAGCATCGCCAGCGCGGGCAGCGTCAGCCCGCCGCCGGCCCCGAACACCAGCATCGCCGGCAGCAGGTGCGCCGCGTAGCTGCCGTGTACCGGGATCCCGGCCAGCAGCGCGAGCGCCGCAGCGACCAGCAGCAGGCCGGCGAGCAGGACATTCCGCGGCCCGAACCGCACGGCCAGCCGGGCGGACAGGCCGAGCGAGACCATCCCGATCACCACCGCCGTGGGCAGCAGCCCGAGGCCCGCCGCGGCCGGGGAGTAGCCCAGCACGCGCTGCATGTACAGCACGATGAGCACCTGGAAGCCGAACGCGGCGGCGATCACCAGTCCCTGCGCGAGGTTCGCGCCGCTGACGGTGCGCGAGGACAGGATGCCCAGCCGCAGCAGCGGCCGTGCCGCCCGGGCCTGGCGGAGCACGAACGCGGCGAGCAGCAGTACCGCGAGCGCGCCGAAGCCCAGCGCGGGCGCCGACAGCCAGCCGTGCTGCGCCGTGCCGACCAGCGCGTAGACGCCCGCCATCAGCCCGCCGGTGACCAGCACCGCGCCCAGCGCGTCGGCGCCGGCGCGCAGCCCGGCACCCGGCTCGGCGGGCAGCACCCGCAGCCCGGCCAGCGCCGCGGCCACTCCGGCGGGCAGGTTGATGAAGAAGATCCAGTGCCAGCTGGCGGCCTGCGTCAGGATGCCGCCCAGCACCAGCCCGACCGAGGCCCCGGCCGCGCCGGTAAAGCTGTAGGCCGCGATGGCCCGGCCGCGCTCGCGTGCCTCGGTGTACAGGCCGGTGATCATGCCCAGGCTCACCGCCGAGACCAGCGCCGCGCCGGCGCCCTGCACGAACCGCGCCGCGATCAGGAATTCCGGGCTGCCGGCCAGCCCGCAGGCCAGCGAGGCCAGCGTGAACACCGCGAGCCCGGCCAGGAACACCCGGGACCGGCCGATCAGGTCGCCGAGCCGCCCGGCCAGCAGCAGCAGGCCGCCGAAGGCGATCATGTAGGCGTTCAGCACCCAGGTCAGGCTGGCCGGGGCGAAGCCCAGGTCGCGCTGGATGGACGGCAGCGCGACCGTCACGACTGTCCCGTCCAGGATGATCATCAGTGTCGCGGCGCAGAGCACCGCGAGCGCCAGCCCGCGGGAGCGGGGGTCAGCGCGGCCGCCCTGCCGCGTACCGGAATCCGTCATCGGGTCCTCCTAGGTTCCTGTCTCTAGGAAGTACCGTAGCGGATTGTTCCGTTATAGACAATCTCTTAAAAGACCAGCCGGGGCCAGGCCGGAGGTCGCCCGACGGGGCGGCGGCGATCCGCGGCGGCGATCCCGGCCGGGTCGTCACGGATGGGCCTGCCGGCGCCGGCGGACCGGGCGCTCGCTCACTGCCGGGGTCGCCAGGTGGCCGGCGACCAGCCGGGACAGCGCGCTGACGAACACCTCGCGCTGCGCCTCCGGCAGCGCCTCCAGCACCGCGCTGTGCACCCCGTCCACGATCCGGGCCCCGGCCGCGGCGACCCGCCGGCCTTCCTCCGTGACCACCACGATCCGGGCCCGCCGGTCGCCGGGAGCCGGGTGCCGCTCGGCCAGGCCGGCCGCCTCCAGTTCGTCCATCGTGACCACCATCGTGGTCTTGTCGAGGTCGCCGAGCCGGGCCAGCTCGATCTGGGTCAGCTCACCGCCGAGCGCGTGGTTCAGCACGCAGTACCCGCGCGAGGTCAGCCCGATCTCGGCCAGCGCGGCTGTCATCAGCGTGGCCAGCACGTGGCTGGAGTGGGCCAGCAGGTAGCTCAGGTCCGGGGCCGTCCGGGTCGCCATCGTGGTGCTCATGAGTCCAGCCTAACCCAGATAATCTTCGTTCTGGATTATCCATAACGGGACCTATGGGCGCGGCCGGCCGGCCAGGGGCTCCGCGCCGGTCCTGGTCACGTCGAACAGGACGTAGCCGTAGGTCATGCCGGTTGCCAGCGGGCGGCGGGCCAGCCAGTCGTCCGCGACGGCGGCCGGCAATTCGATGTGCAGCACGGCCGCAAGCTCGGCCCGGCTGCGGAAGCGCAGCTCAGACCGGACCTCATGGCGCCGGGCGCCGCGCTCGTGCCACCACTGGTCGACGGTGGCGGCGACCTCGCGGGGCGGCTTGCTGGATGCCGCGGCCAGCAGCCCGGCAAACTCACCCCAGCGGTAGTCGTTGTCGACCACCAGGAGCCGCCCGCCGGGCCGCAGGATCCGCAGCACCTCGGCCAGCCCGGCATCCTTGCCGGGCGGGAAGAAGTAGGCGAACCGGGCGTGCACGACGTCGGCGCAGGCATCGGGCAGTCCGGTGTGCTCCGCCGACCCGGCTAGTACCTCCGGCATGACGCGGCCCGGCCCGGTGGCGGCCAGCCCCGGCCGGGCCAGCCCCGGGCCGGCCAGCCGCCGGCCGTCCGGCTGCTGGTGAGCTGGCCCCGGCCCAGCCGATGCCGGGCCAGCTAGGTCCCTGATCGCGTGGTTGGCGCTGGCCCGGACCAGGTCATCGGGCTCGATGCCGATGACCCTGGCGGCCTCCCCGGCGTACCGGGCGAGCCAGTAGCCGGTTCCGCAGCCCAGGTCGACGATCGTCTTCCCCGCCCACGGCGCCAGGGTGCGCAGGGCGTCCAGGACATGCCCGGCCCGGTCCAGCGCCTCGTTCTCCAGCTGGTAGACGTCCGGGCGGCCGGCGATGTTGGGGGCAAACCGCCAGTCCGGGAACTCCGAACGCCGCTGATCGCGGGCCGGGGCCGCCGTGCCGAGAAGGCCGTTCGCGGTGATCATGCCTCCCTGATGTCCCGGTTGATGACCCGCGCCGCCGCCTGGATCGTAGCGATCCCGTAGCTCATGCTCCGGTTGCCGGCCGTCAGGACGGCGATCTGGTAGGCGGTGCCGCGGCCATTAAACGCGCCGATGCTGTTGATCCGCCAGTCCGCTCCGGGGAACGGCAGCCAGCCGTTCTTGACGTGCACGGTGACGTTGGCCGGGGCGCCCGCCGTCACGCCCCACCGCTCGGCGGCGACCACATGCGCCATCAGGTACAGCACGTACCGCCGGGACGTCGTGCTGAGCACCTGGCCCGGGCTGGTCAGCAGCTTTAGCAGGGTCAGCTCGTCCCGGGCGGTGATCCGGGACAGGCCCCAGGCGCCCCAGTCCAGCCGGGTGTGGGACATCCGGGCCAGGCTGAGGAAGCGCTGCAGGTGGCGCAGGCCGACCTCATCCCACAGCGCGGTGGCCGCGTCGTTGTCGGACTCAGTGATCATCGCCCAGGCCAGCGACCGCTGCTTCTTCGTCATGTGCGCCCGGCCGCCGATCTTGCGCAGCAGCGCGGAGATGATCGTCACCTTGATCACGCTGGCGGCATAGAAGTGGCTGGCCCGGTCCAGCCGGCAGGCCAGGTCCAGGCGAGGATCGGCCACGGTCAGGCCAACCGCGGAGTGCCGCCCGTGCACTGCGCTGGTGATGTTGCGGGCTAGCCGCGCAGCGAGTTTCGGGTGCGCGGCCGAGGCACAGATAGCGTGGCGGGCCTCCGGCGCGGTCACGGTGGCCGGCGGCTGGCTCGCGGCCGCCCGCTCGGTGGCGGCCGGGCTCATGCCTGCCTGGGTCGTGCCCGTCGGCCCGGTACCCGCTGGTCCGGTTCGGGTCTGGCCCGTGCCGGTCCGGCCGGCATTCGCCGGGCTGGTGGCGGTCCCGTCCGTCGTCGCGTGGCCGGCCGCCGCCTGAGCAGGCGGGCCGCTCGCGATGCCGGCCGTGAGCCCGGTCGCCAGGGCCGCCGCCAGCGCCATCGCCGCCGCCCGCTGCCGTACCCCGGCCCGCGCTCGTGCTGACTGCCTGCCGCCCATCTCCTGCCTCCGAGTTCACTTGCCGTTCATGTAGCCGTCAGTCGTGATTTGCCAGAAAGAAGTACTTTCGTCACCGCAGGATCCGGGGAGCGGAGCCCGCCGACCAGAAAAGGAACGACATGGCGCAGCCACGGCCCGGTGGCCTGATCGGGGCTCTGGATGACGCATCGCTGAACAGGTTCCACCTGCGGGCGGTCTTTGTCTCCGGGATGGGCTTCTTTACCGACGCCTATGACCTGTTCATCATCGGAGTCGCGTCGACGCTGATCAAGCAGGACTGGCACCTGGACACCGGCCGCCTCGCGCTGCTGAACGCGACCATGCTGGGTGCCGCCTGCCTGGGTGCCCTGGTCTTCGGCCGGATCGCCGACCTGGTCGGCCGCAAGCGGGTGTACTGGCTGGTCGCGGCCGTGATGGCGGTCGCCTCGATCGGCTCAGCCCTGGCCCCGTCGTTCTGGGTGCTGATCGGCTTCCGGTTCCTGCTGGGCGTCGGCGTCGGCGGCGACTACCCGGTCAGCGCGGTCCTGATGACGGAGTACGCCAACCGCAAGGACCGCGGCCGGCTGGTCGGCCTGGTCTTCTCCACTCAGGCGCTCGGGCTGATCATCGGGCCGCTCATCGCGCTGGCCTTCCTGGGGTCCGGCGTCAGCACGGGCCTGACCTGGCGGCTGCTCCTGGCGCTGGGCGCGGTGCCGGCCAGCGCCGTCGTCTACCTGCGCAGCCGGATGCCGGAGTCGCCGCGCTTCCAGGTCCAGGTCCAGGGCAAGCAGGACACCGCCCGGCAGGAACTGACCCGGTTCACCGACGGGGTGATCAGCGACGAGGCCGCGGAGGCCGGGCCGCAGCGCCGGATCAGCCTGCGTGAGTTCCTCACCACGCGGCGGTTCCTGGTGCTGCTGAGCGGGACCGCGGGCTGCTGGTTCCTGCTGGATTACGCCTACTACGGCAACACCATCTCCACCCCGCAGATCATCGCCCTGATCTCGCCGTCCGCCACGACGATGGACACCATCGCCATCCAGCTGGCCATCTTCGTGGTCGCCGCCGTGCCCGGCTACATCCTGGGCATCGCCCGCATCGACCGGATCGGGCACCGGAAACTGCAGCTAGCCGGGTTCATCATGATGGCCGTGTGCTTCGGGGTGATCGCGCTGGCGCCCGGCATGACCACGGCCGTGCTGCCCTTCCTGATCGCCTACGGGATCAGCTACTTCTTCACCGAGTTCGGGCCGAACATGACCACCTTCGTGCTGCCCGGCGAGGTGTTCCCGGTGTCCACCCGGGCGACTGGCCACGGGATCTCGGCCGGGATCGGCAAGTTCGGCGCCTTCGTCGGGGTGTTCTTGTTCCCGGTGCTGAACGACCATCTCGGCCTGCGGCACACCCTGCTGCTCGCCGGGTTCATCTCGGCGGCCGGGGCACTGCTCACGCTGGTGCTGCCCGAGACCTCCGGGCGGAGCCTGGAGGAGATCTCCGGGGTACCGGATGCCGCCCTGGAGGCCGAGCCGGGACGGCAGGCGACCGTCCCCGGCGCCTGAGGCCTGAGGGACCGGCCGGCTGGATGCTCCCCCAGCATGGCCGGACTCGCCCGTGCTAGAGTTCTAGAACTCTAGCACGGGAGGATGCCTGATGCCTGACCATGATCCGCTGCTGCCCGCCCGTCCGGTTGCCGTCCCTGAAGTCCGCTCGGCGCCGGCCGTCATCAATCTCATGGCCGCCGACCCGGGGCCTGGCGGCCGGTTCGGGGACTTCGGCGGCCGGTTCGTTCCCGAAGCGCTGATCCCGGCCTGCGAGGAACTGGAGCATCAGTTCCGCCGGGCCTGGTCCGACACCGCATTCCGGGCCGAGGTCGGCGACATGCTGCGGGACTACGCCGGCCGTCCCACCCCCGTGACCGAGGCCCCTGGCCTGTCCGCCGCCCTCGGCGTGCGAGTCCTGCTCAAGCGGGAGGATCTCGCCCACACCGGCAGTCACAAGATCAATAACGTGGTGGGCCAGGGCCTGCTGGCCCGGCGGATGGGCAAGACGGAGCTGATCGCCGAGACCGGCGCGGGCCAGCATGGCGTCGCTGCCGCCACCATGGCGGCCCGGCTGGGCCTGGGCTGCACCGTGTTCATGGGCGAGCGCGACATGGCCCGGCAGGAACTCAACGTCTTCCGGATGGAACTGCTCGGCGCCACCGTCGTGCCGGTCACGACGGGGTCGCGCACCCTCAAGGACGCGACCTCGCAGGCGCTGCGGCACTGGGTCACGACCGTCGGCAGCGCCCACTACTGCGTCGGCTCGGTCGTCGGCCCGCACCCGTACCCGTGGCTGGTCCGCGAGTTCCAGCGGGTCATCGGCGACGAAGCCCGTGCCCAGTGCGCGGCGCTGCTGCCCGCCGGGATCCCCGACGTCGTCGTCGCGTGCATCGGCGGCGGCTCCAACGCCGCCGGCACCTTCGCCGGCTTCGCCGCCACCCCGGCCCGGCTGGTCGGCGTGGAAGCGGCCGGCGGCGCCGGGATCAGCCACGGTGCGCTCGGCGTGCTGCACGGCTTCCAGTCCGTATTCCTCCAGGACGAGCACGGCCAGATCACGGAGGCGCAGAGCATCTCGGCGGGCCTCGACTACCCCGGCTCGGGACCCGAGCATGCTCATCTGGCCGCCATCCGGCGGGCCGAGTATCACACGGTCGACGACGCCGAGGCGCTCGCCGCCGTCACCCTGTGCGCCCGGGCCGAGGGCATCCTGCCTGCGCTGGAGTCCGCGCATGCGCTGGCCTGGGCGGCCCGCGCCGCCCGGTCCGGAGAGCTGCCCGCCGGCGTCACCGTCCTGATCACCCTGTCCGGCCGCGGCGACAAGGACGCCGCCCAGTTGCGGGAGCTGACCCATGGCCGCCATTGAGACCGTCCTGAACGCCGCCCGCGCCGCCGGCCGTCCCAGCCTGGTCGGCTACGTCACCGGCGGAGTCCGCGCCGACTGGCCCGATCTGGTGACCGCGCTGGCGGACGCCGGCGCCGACGCGGTCGAGATCGGCCTGCCCTTCTCTGACCCCATGCTCGACGGCCCGGTCATCCAGGAAACGTCGGCCCGGGCCATCGCTCGCGGCGCCACCACCGAGTCGATCCTGGCCGGGCTGCGGCGCTCCGGTCCGCCCGCCGTCCCCCTCATCGCCATGGCCTACGCCAGCCACGCCTACCGCGCCGGCCTGACCCGGTACTGCGCCATGCTGGCCGACGCCGGCTTCAGCGGCGTCATCATCCCCGACCTGCCGTCCGGCGAGTCAGCCGGCTATCGTGCCGCCGCCGAGGTGACCGGGCTCGACGCTACGCTGATGGTCTCGCCGGTCACGCCCGAACCGCAGGTCCGGGCCATCGCCGGCGCCACCCGCGGCTTCCTCTACGTGATGAGCATCATGAACACCACCGGCCCGGCCCGCCAGGACGAGGCGAACCCGGGGTACGCGGTCGCCGACCGGGCGCGGGCGGTCAGCAGCCGCCCCACGCTGATCGGGTTCGGGGTGGACGGCCCGGACCGCGCCGCGGCCGCCGTCCGGCACGCCGACGGCGTGATCGTCGCCTCGGCACTGATGCGCCTGGTCCTGGGCGGCGAGACCGCGGCCCGGGTCGGCACGGCCGCTGCCGCCCTCCGGGCCGCTATCGACGGAGCCCGGTCGTGACGGGCCGGTGACCGGGCCGCCGCGCCGGACCGCAGTCGAGCGCCAGCCCAAGTACCTGCGGATCTACACCGAGCTACGGGACCGGATCGCCAGCGGGAAGTGGCCGGCCGGGAGCCCGCTGCCCGCCCAGCGCGAGCTGGCCGATGAGTTCAGTGTCAGCATGATGACCCTGCGCCAGGCCCTGCAGCTGCTGGCCGATGAGGGCCTGGTCGCGGCCCGGCCCGGCCTGGGCACCTACGTCACGTCGCAGTACGCGCACGACCTGGGGCACCTGCGCGGCTTCGGCGCCGACCTGGCCCGCCCCGGTGCCGAGGTCAGCAGCCGGCTGCTGGTGGCCGCCGTGGCTATTCCGCCCGGCCCCGTCGCTGCGCGCCTCGGCAGCCCGGAGCAGGCGCTGCACATCCGCCGCCTGCGGCTGGTCGCCGGCCGTCCGGTGGTCCTGCAGACCTCGTGGCTGCCCGTGCCGCTGCCCGGCGGCCTCGACCCGCGCATCCTGGTCATGCCGTCGGCCGGCCAGGGCGGCGGCCCCGGTCCGGCGGGCCGCGACGGCTCGGGCCTCTACCAGGCGCTGGCCGGGATCGGACTGGCCGTCGCCCGCGCCACCGAGACCATCACCCCCGTTCTGCTGGACGCGGCCGCGGCCCGTGATCTTGGCCGCACCGCGGGCAGCCTCGCGCTGCTCAGCCACCGGGTCAGTTTCACCGCCGACGGGGAGCCGGTCATCGATGACCATGCCGTGTTCCCCGGCGACAGCGTCGCCATCACCGCCACTCGCTCCCCGGACGAGATCGCGGTCGCCTACACCCTCACCCCGCCGCCCGGCTGACCCCGTCCCGGCGGCTGCGGTGCGCGCGGTACGGAAGGCGCGGCTGCTGACCCGCCCGGCCAGGCTCAGGCTGGTGCGCCGCCGCGGCCAGCGCCGCCGCGGAACCGGGATACCCCCGCGCGCATGGCGGGGTCGGCGAGCGTGGCCTGACCGCGAGCGAACTCGCCCGCCATGGCCTCGTCATGCGGCAGCGACAGGCCGTCCAGCAGCGCCGCCCGGTCACTGCGCAGGCAGGCCTGCGGCAGCCCGGCGATCTCCCGGGCCAGCTGCTCCGCCATCTTGCGGGCGGTGCCGGGCGGGACGAGGCGGCTGACCAGGCCCATCTGGAAGGCTTCCGGGGCGGGGACCGGCCGGCCGGTCAGGATCAGGTCCAGGGCGCGGCCTGCCCCCACGATCTGCGGCAGCCGCACGGTGCCGCCGTCGATGAGGGGTACTCCCCACCGGCGGCAGAACACCCCGAAGACCGCGTCCTCTTCGGCGACCCGCAGGTCGCACCACAGGGCGAGCTCCAGGCCGCCGGCCACCGCGTGCCCGGCGATAGCCGCGATGACCGGCTTGGACAGCCGCATCCGGGTCGGGCCCATCGGCCCGGGCCCGTCCGGCTCGGTGCGGTTCCCGCGCGGCGTGCCGACCGCTTTCAGGTCGGCGCCCGAGCAGAACGTGCCGCCCGCGCCGGTCAGGACCGCGACCGCCGCGTCCGGGTCGGCCTCGAAGTCAGCGAAGGCCTCCGCCAGTAAGGCAGCCGTCGGCCCGTCGACCGCGTTGCGGACCGCGGGACGGTCCAGGATGACGGTCGTGACCGGGCCGGCCCGGTCCACCTGCACGGCCGGCACGGCGGCTACCCGACTTGCCAGGTGTCGCTGCCGGCCAGCAGCTGGGCCAGGTCGCCGTCGCCCTGCTGCTCCCGCGCGCTCTCCAGCTGGGCGGACATCAGCTCGTCGTAGCTGGGCCGCTGGGCCTGCCGGAACACCCCGACCGGGGTGTGCGAGAAGTCCGCCACGTCCAGCCGGGACAGCGCGAAGGCATAGGACGGGTCGGCCGCGTGCGCGTCGTGAGTCAGCAGCGAGTCGTCGTCGGGGCCGGTAGCCAGCGCCGGCTCCAGCGCGCCGTACTTGCTGAACCGCAGGCCGTAGCCCTTGTCGGCGCCGAACCGGATGGGCTCGCCATGCTCCAGCCGGACCAGGTTCAGGTCGCGGGACCCAGGCTGGGTGACCGGGGCGAACGCGTCATCGTTGAAGATCGGGCAGTTCTGGTAGATCTCCACGAACGCGGCGCCCTTGTGGTCGGCGGCCGCCCGCAGCACGCTGGTCAGGTGCTTGCGGTCGGAGTCGATGGTCCGGCCCACGAAGCTGGCCTCCGCGCCGAGGGCCAGCGACACCGGGTTGAACGGCGTGTCCAGTGAGCCGTACGGCGTCGACTTGGTCACCTTGCCCTGCTCGGACGTCGGTGAGTACTGGCCCTTGGTCAGCCCGTAGATCCGGTTGTTGAACATCAGGATCTTGACGTTCACGTTCCGGCGCAGCGCGTGGATCAGGTGGTTGCCGCCGATGGACAGCGCGTCTCCGTCGCCGGTAATGACCCACACCGACAGGTCGGGGCGGGAGGCGGCCAGGCCGGTCGCGATCGTCGGGGCCCGCCCGTGGATGGAGTGCATCCCGTAACTGTTCACGTAGTACGGCAGCCGGGCCGCGCAGCCGATGCCCGAGATGATGACCAGGTTCTCCCGCGGGATCTCCAGCTCGGGCAGGAAGGACTGGAAGGCGGCCAGGATGGCGTAGTCCCCGCAGCCGGGGCACCAGCGCACTTCCTGGTCGGACTTGAACTCCTTCGTGGTCTGCTGGGCGTCGGCCTTGGGCACCAGCGTCAGCGAGGCCAGCCGGTGCGGCCCGGCGGCGAACTCCTCGGCGCCGGGGCCCGGCGCGGGGACGGAATCAGACATTGGAAATCACATCCTGGATGACCTCGGCCAGCTCGGCGGCGCGGAACGGCAGCCCGCGTACCCGGTTGTAGGAGATCACGTCGGTGAGGAATCGGCCGCGCAGGAGCAGGGCCAGCTGGCCCAGGTTGATCTCGGGGACCAGCACCTTGTCATAGGAGCCGAGCACGTCGCCGAGGTTGGCCGGGAACGGAGAAAGGTGCCGCAGGTGAGCCTGGGCCACCGAGCCGCCGGCCACCCGGATCCGGCGGACTGCCGCGCCGATCGACCCGTAGGTCGAGCCCCAGCCCAGCACCAGGACCCGGGCGTCGCCGTCAGGATCATCGACCTCGAGCGGCCCGATGTCGGCCGCGATCCCGTCGATCTTGGCCTGGCGCAGCCGGACCATCTTGTCGTGGTTGTCGGGATCGTAGGAGATGGTGCCCGCGCCGTCCGCCTTCTCGATCCCGCCGATCCGGTGCTCCAGGCTGGGCGTGCCGGGGATGGCCCACGGCCGGGCCAGTGTCTCCGGGTCACGCTGGAAGGGCTGGAAGCCCGGCTGCCCGTCACCCGCCGGCCAGTCACCGGGGGTGGCGAAGGAGAACTCATTGCGCAGCCGCGGCAGGCTGTCCACGGCCGGGATCCGCCACGGCTCCGAGCCGTTGGCCAGGTAGCCGTCGGACAAGATGATCACCGGCGTCCGGTACTTGACGGCAATCCGGACTGCCTCCAGGGCGGTGTCGAAGCAGTCGGCCGGCGTCGCCGGGGCGAGCACCGCCACCGGGGACTCGCCGTTGCGCCCGTACAGGGCCATCAGCAGGTCGGCCTGCTCGGTCTTGGTCGGCATCCCGGTCGACGGCCCGGCCCGCTGCACGTCGCAGATGATCAGCGGCAGCTCGACGGAGGCGGCCAGGCCGATGGTCTCGGCCTTCAGGCACATGCCCGGGCCCGAGGTCGTGGTCACGCCCAGCCCGCCGCCGAATGACGCGCCCAGCGCCGCCCCGACCCCGCTGATCTCGTCCTCGGCCTGGAAGGTGCGGACGCCGAAGCGCTTGAGCGTCGACAGCTCGTGCAGCACGTCCGAGGCCGGGGTGATCGGGTAGGAGCCCAGGAACAGCGGCAGCCCGGACCGGCGCGAGGCCGCGACCAGGCCGAAGGCCAGCGCCGTGTTGCCGGTGATGTTGCGGTAGATGCCCGGCGACAGGGTCGCCGGCCCGACCTCGTACTGGACGGAGAATGCCTCGGTCGTCTCGCCGTAGTTCCAGCCCGCCTGGAAGGCAGCCTTATTGGCGGCCATGATCGCGGGCCTGGAGGCGAACTTGGACTCCAGGAACCGGTTCGTGCCCTCGACCGGCCGGTTGTACAGCCAGGACAGCAGCCCGAGGGCGAACATGTTCTTGGCCCGCTCGGCGTCCTTGCGGGTGATGTCGAAGCTCTCCAGCGCCTTGACCGTCACCGAGGTGATCGGGATGGCGTGCAGCTGGTAGGCCGTCAGCGACCCGTCCTCCAGGGGGTTGGCCGCGTAGCCGACCTTGCCCAGGTTGCGCTTGGTGAACTCGTCGGTGTTGGCGATGATGTCCGCGCCCCGCGGCACATCGGCCAGGTTGGCCTTGAGCGCCGCCGGGTTCATCGCGACCAGCACGTCGGGGGCATCGCCCGGGGTGAGGATGTCGTGGTCGGCGAAGTGCAGCTGAAAGCTGGAGACGCCCGGCAGCGTTCCGGCCGGGGCACGAATCTCAGCCGGGAAGTTAGGCAGGGTGGACAGGTCGTTGCCGAAAGTCGCAGTCTCCTGGGTGAACCGGTCACCCGCGAGCTGCATGCCGTCGCCGGAGTCCCCGGCGAATCTGATGATGACGCGGTCGCGCTTCTGGACCTGCTTGGTCACAGCTGTCGAGGCCTCCTCCACGCGCCGAGGCCGGGTGACTGACGCGGTGCCGGCGTGCATCCTCTTAGACACTGCCCCGGGATGGGGGGCGCTGAAGTTCAGACTTCTCCCTATTCTACCGGGCCAGCCGCGAGCTTGGCGGCAAGGCCGCAGCGCCGCAGTCGTTGGCAGGTTGTTACCGAGAGTGTCAACCTGACCCCGGCGCGGCGCGTCATACTCGCGTAGTCCTTCAGTGACGGACCGTGCTCCCAAGCACGTTCCGTGGGGTTTCGGGACACCAGAACCGGCTCGGGGCGGATCCGGGCCGGATGAGGAGGCCGTAGCTTTCATGACTGACCGCGTTCAGCTTCAGGTGACCGGACCGGTCGCCGTCATCCCCACGCCCTCGTGTATCAGGCCCCGGCCGGCAGCCGACGATCAGGCTTGCGTCCGGGTGACGCCGGCCCTGCCCGCCCGGGGCGAGCCCGGATCCCGTCGGACGGCCGCCCGCGAGGTGCTGGAGAAGGCGCTGCGCGGCGTCCGGCTGAGCAGCCGTGACCGTCAGTTCCTGGCTCGCCTGGTGCACTGGGACAAGCGGAACGCCTCATCGGTGGCGGCCCTGCTGAACCGGGCCCGCGAGGCCGGGCGCGAGGAGGCGGGCCTGACACCGCGGCAGCGCGAGGTCATCATCGCCGCGCTGCGCGACGCCGCCATCTACCGTGCCTCGGGCGCGGCCGGCCTGGGCTGCTGGGACTGCGAGATGATCCCCGGCGGCCGGTGCGCGGAGCACGCCCGGGACAACGACCGGGCCGACACCTACTCCGAGCTGGCCGCGATGCTGGCCGGGACGGCAGTCCAGCCCGGACTAGCTGAGCCCAGCGACATCGCTGGCTACCGCCGCCGGACTCCCGTGGCCTCCTGACTGTCCCGCGCCCGGCCGGATGTCGCCGGCCGGGCGCCGCCAGCGGCAGGGAGCACAGCCAGCCGCTAGTCCGTGAAGGTGATGCGGAACCAGCGCCGCCGGCCGACGCGGATCGCGTCCCCGCTCGCGACCGGGTGGCGCACCTCGGGGTCGGTGAGCTTGTGCTCGCCGTCGCGCCGGACGCCGCCGTCCCGGATCAGGCGCCGCAGCTGCGACGACGATTCGGCGGGCAGGCAGACCCGGAGCATCTCGATCAGCGTGGCATCCGGGTCGGCGACCCGGACCTCGGGCACGTCCGGGGGCACGGAGTGGCGGGAGAACACCCTGGTGAACCAGTCGTCCTCGGCCGCCGCGGCGGCGGCATCGTAGTAGCGCTCCACCAGGGCCCGGGCCAGCCGGCGCTTGGCCTCCATCGGATTTGCCTCCCCGGCCTGGATGGCGCTCTCCAGGGCCTCGATCTCCGCCAGCCCGGTCAGGGTGTAGACGCGCAGGTACTCCGCCACCAGCCGGTCCGGCAGTTTCATGGCCTTCCCGAACATGTCGCGGGCCGTGTCGCTGATGGCGATGTAGTTGCCCAGGCTCTTGCTCTGCTTCTCCCGGCCGTCGATGCCCGGCGTGATCGCCGTGGTGATGACGACCTGCGGCTGCTGGCCGAGGCGTTCCTGGTAAAACCGTCCCATCAGCTCGTTGAACAGCTGATCGGTGCCCACGATCGTCAGGTCCGCTTCCAGCGCCGCCGAGTCGTAGCCCTGCAGCACCGGGTAGAGCAGCTCATGCAGGTAGATCTCGCTGTCCGCGGCGATCCGCCGCTGGAACATGTCCCGCTGGATGAGCCGGGCGTGGGTGGCCAGGGACAGCAGGTCCAGGAACCGCTCCAGCGGCATCGGCGCCCACCACTCGGAGTTGCGCCGGACCTCGAAGACCGCCGGGTCCGTCAGCAGGATCTGGCTGGCCTGGCGGATGAACCCCTCGGCGTCCCGGTCGATCTGCTCTGCCGGGATCACCGGGCGGGTCGCGGACTTGCCGGTCGGATCCCCGATGCGCGTGGTGAAATCCCCGATCAGGAGCACGACCTGGTGGCCGGCGTCCTGCAGTTCGCGCATCGCCCACAGGTTGACGGCGTGCCCGGTGTGCAGGAACGGCGCGGTCACGTCGACGCCGTACTTGATGCGCAGCGGCCTGCCCGAGGCGAGCTTCGCCCGCAGGTCGGCGGCGCTGAACACCTGCTCGGCGGTGCGCTGGAGGGTAACGGAGAAGTCGAGGAGGCCGGTCATCTGAGTCACGCCCTAGGTGCGGTGCGAGACCGCGGGCGGCCGCGGGATCGCGGGGAAGCGGGGATCGCTGGCTAGCGGAGGCGGCCCGGGCGAGCGAGAGTGATCAGGCTACGCGGGTCAGCCCAGAACGGACGAGGTGCCGGGCAGGCGATATCGCGCCGGGCAATATCGGGCGTGCATCTCGGGTCCGCCTGTCCTCAGATGATCATCGAAGCCAGCGAGAGCCGCTGGCTGGGGCAACTTTAGCCTATGAGAGCCTGTCGCCCATGAGCAGTCCGCCCAGCCCGCCGCCGCCGGGCCCGCTCGCCGGCCTCCTGGTCGCCGACTTCTCCCGCGTCCTGGCCGGACCCTACTGCACGATGCTGCTGGCCGACCTCGGCGCCGAGGTGATCAAGGTCGAGGGGCCGGGCGGCGACGACACCCGGCAGTGGCAGCCGCCGGTGACGGCGGACGGCGTGTCCACCTATTACCTGGCGATCAACCGCAACAAGCGGTCCGTCGCGCTGGACCTGCGCCGCGACACCGACCGGGCCGCCGCAGCCGAGCTAGCCCGGCGGGCTGACATCCTGGTCGAGAACTTCAAGCCCGGCGGACTGGCCAAGTTCGGGCTGGACTACGAAAGTGTCAGCGCGGCCAACCCGGCCATCATCTACGCCTCGATCACCGGGTTCGGCGCGGGCCGGGGCGCCGCGCTGCCCGGCTACGACCTCATTGTGCAGGCGATGTCCGGGCTGATGTCGCTCACCGGAGCCGCGGACGGGCCGCCGTACCGGGCCGGCGTGGCCCTGTTCGACGTGATGGCCGGCCTGCACACCACGATCGGCATCCTGGCTGCCCTGCGGCACCGGGACGCGACCGGGCAGGGTCAGCTGGTCGAGTCCAGCCTGCTCGCCTCGGCCATGTCCGGCCTGGTGAACCAGGCCAGCGCCGTCGCCGCCGCCGGCGTGGTGCCGAGCCGGATGGGCAACGCTCACCCCAGCCTGTTCCCGTACGAGCCGCTGCCCACCGCCGACGGCGAGATCGTCATCGCCGCCGGCAACGACACCCAGTTCCGCCGGCTGTGCGAGGTCCTCGGGATCCCCGGGGTGGCCGATGACCCGCGGTTCGCCCTGAACAAGCAGCGCACGGCCAACCGTGACGAGCTGCGGCCGCTGCTGACCGGGCGGCTGGCGGCGGCCACCGCGGCGGAGTGGTTCGGCCGGCTGGCCGCCGCGGGGATTCCGTGCGGCCCGATCAATACGGTGGACGGCGGTATCGCGCTGGCTGCCGACCTGGGCCTGGAGCCGGTGGTGCTGGCGGGGAACGGCGCGTCGGGCATGCCGACGATGCGGCATCCGGTGACGTTCTCGGCCACGCCGCCGTCCTACCGGCTGCCGCCGCCGGGGCTGGATGAGCACGGGGAGCAGATCCGCGCGTGGCTCGCGGCGCCGGCGGATCAGCAGGGAGCAGCGGCGGAGCACGAGGCAGATTCTGATAACAGCAAGAGGACCGCGGGCGGGCCGGGTTCTGCTGGGTCTGCCGGGGCGGCGGAGCGGGCCGGTACGTTGACCACGGGCCCGGCTGATCCTGGGTCAGGCTGAGCGTGGCTGACCGGACCGGGCGGTCCGGCCCTGCGCCAGCTCGTTTCGTATAAGAAGGAGCCGCCATGGCGACGGTGGCAGCGGTCATCGCCTCGACGCACCACCCGTTCTACTACCGGGCCAGTACCTCCTCCGGAGCTGACCGGCCCCCGTTCGCCGACGAGTGGGTGGCCAAGATCGAGTCGTTCCGGGCGACGCTGACCCGCGCCCGGCCCGACGTCCTGGTCATGGTGGGCAGCGACCACTTCCATCAGCTGTGGCTGGACAACATGCCGCAGTTCCTGATCGGCAAGGCGCCGTTCTACGACGCGAACTTCTACAACGAGGAACGCGAGTTCGGGCTGCCGCGGCTGCTGCTGCGCGGCAGCGAGGACCTGTCGGCGTACCTGCTGCGGTCGGGCATCGACTCCGGCTTCGACCTGGCGTTCAGCAATGAGCTGCGGGTGGATCACAGCATCACCTGCCCGATCATCACCCTGCGCCCCGAGGCGGACCTGCCGATCGTCCCCGTCTACACCAACATCTTCGCCCCGCCGATGCCGCAGCCGGCCCGGTTCGTGCAGCTCGGCCAGGCCATCCGCGCCATGGTCGAGGCCTGGCCCAGCGACCTGCGGGTGGCCATCATCGGGACCGGGCACCTGTCGCTGGAGCTCGGCGGGCCGCGCCAGTTCGGCCCGCACGGCCCGGACCCGGAATTCGACCGCAAGGCGGTGGACTGGATCGCGACCAGCAACATCTCGGCCGCCCTGGCCGAGGTCAGCCTGGACAGCCTGTGGACGCCGGGCAACGCCACGCACGGCTTCATGGACTTCATGCTCATGATGGGCGCGGCCGGCGAGGACGTGACCGCGGACTACGTGGACTCGCTCGACCTGTTCCACACCATGGAGGCGTACTTCACCTGGTACCCGTCGGGCTCGCCGGCGGCTGCGGCGGATCTGGAGACGGCTGAGGCCGGGGCGGCCGGAGTCGCGGGCGAGGAGGCGGGCGCGTGAGCAAGTACCTGCTGAACAAGTTCCTGTTCACCGTCGACCGCGACCCGGACCTGGTGGAGCGCTACCGCGGCGACCCGGCCGGAACCCTGTCCTGGTGGGAGGCGGAGTACGCGGGGCGGATCCTGAACTGCCCGGAGCCCGAGCGCAGCACCTGGCTGGAGTTCACCGACGCCGAGCGGGCCGCGATCGCCGCGCATGACTACGTGGCGCTGCTGGAGTTCGGGGCGCACAACTTCCTGGTGCTCACGCTGTTCATCGCGCTGTTCGAGCGGGACTACGCCGAGCCGCTGGCCTTCCAGAAGGACTTCGCGGCCCGGCTCAGTCACTGGACGCTGCCCTACCCGGACATCGCCACGTAGCCCCGGCCGCTGGGTCGCTGCGACCTCTAGCCGGATCGAGGAGCCACCTGGAATTAATGGCGGCCGTCGGCCTGGCCCCCGCGGAGGACACCGAAGCCCGGGGTGTCAGGTCCGAGGGTGGGCGGGGTGCTGGTGCAGGTGTAGGAGCTGGCGTCGATGAGGTCCATGTCTGCCTGCTGCTCGCCCGCCAGCTCGCCCGTGGTGAGCTGGAAGTTGCCGAAGCTGAGCTCCGTGCCGTCGGGCATGGCGGCGGGGTCGATCGTGATGGTCAGCGTCTGCCTGGATGTCCCCTGCGAGGTACCTGGCCCAGGCAGTGACACGACCTGCGAGAAGCCGGCTGGCTCGGGATCCGAGGTGCAGTAGCTGCCGCTGGTGACCTTCGCCGGGATGCCGTACTTGGCGAGGTCGCTTTGCAGCTGGCCGGGGTCAAAGAGCTGGACCGGGTTGAGGGTCAGCGTGGCCGTGCCGTTGGTGTTGCTGACCAGGGTGAATGCCGCGGTCCGGATCGTGCCGGTCGTCCGGGCCGGACCCAGCGCGCCGGTCAGGCCCAGGGCTAGCGCGGTACCGGCGGCGACGCCGGCCACGGACAGGCCCGCGACCGCGGAGAGCCGGCGGGCCCGGTGCGCGCGGCCCCTGGCCATGATCGCCTCCACATCGGGAGGGCCGGCCACGGGCATGGCAGACAGGGAGTCGGATGCGGCGCGCAGTACCTCGTTGTCGCTCAGCTCATCGTGGATGTTCATTGCCCGTCCTCCAGGCTCTTAGTTGGGGTGAGCTCGCGGCGGAGCGCTGCTACGCCCCGGGACAAGTGCATCCGGACCGTTCCAGCCTCGATTCCCAGCTGACTGGCGATGGTGGCGTTGTCCAGATCAAGGAAGATTCGCAGCGCGATCACCTCACGCTGCCGGGCGGGCAGGAGCCATATCGCCGTCATCAGGGCCGCGTCGAGGCCACCGTCAAGGTCGCCGGGAGCGGCCAGGTCGTGGTCGGTCAGGGGCAGCTCGCGGCGGCGCCGCCGCCACCATGACGCCCCAGTGTTCAGGGCGGTCCGCACTACCCACGCCCGCGGAGCTGGATGACGCTGGAGCTTGCGCCACGACCCCCAGGCCTTGGCGAACGCGTCCGCGACCTGGTCTTCGGCTTGCTGCCGGCTGCCCGCGACCGCCATCACCGCTCGCAGGCAGGGCTCCCAGCTGGCCTGGAAGAAGTCCGCGAACTCCGTCTGCTCGTTGCTCACAACCGGTTAACGCTGCCGCCGGCCGATATGCATAGCGTCCGGGCGGGAAACTTCCCGAATCCGGGCGCTCTCATCCGCGCCGTAGCCGCGGACCTGCTCGCCCCGGCGATTCTGCCGGTCAGCTCGCCGTCGCGGCGGGCGGCGGTTCGTTCAGCGGTTCGTTCAGCGGTAGTTGACGAACTGCAGGGCGAAGTCGAACTCCTGGGACTTCAGCAGGGTGATGACGTCCTGCAGGTCGTCCTTCTTCTTGGAGGAGACGCGCAGTTCCTCGCCCTGGACCTGAGCCCGGATGCCCTTGGGGCCGTCGTCCCGGATGATCTTGCCCAGCTTCTTGGCGTCGTCCTGGGAGATGCCCTCCTTGAGGGCGACGCTGAGCCGGTACTCCTTGCCCGACAGCTTGGGCTCGCCGGCGTCCAGGATCTTCAGCGAGACCTGGCGCTTGACCAGCTTGTCCTTGAAGACATCCAGGACGGCCTTGGCGCGCTCCTCGCTGTTGGCCTTGATCTCGACCGCCTGGTCCCCGGACCAGGTGAGAGAGGCACCGACGCCGCGGAAGTCGAAGCGGGTGCTGATCTCCTTGGTCGCCTGGTTCAGCGCGTTGTCGACTTCCTGGTGATTGATCTTCGAGACGATGTCGAAGGAAGATTCTGATGCCACGGGCCCAGGTTAGCGTCCCTGGGACGGGGTGCGCGCGAGCCTCGGCCACGGCGGGGCAGGCGGGGTGCTTCGGCGGGCATGGGTCCTGACCCTTGTGGGCAGGCGTCTTGTCCGGTCCGATGCGATCCGCGTGCAGACCCACGGGTTAAGTTCCGCTATCCTGCTCTGGTGCCGGACCCACTGGGACGGCGCTAGGCAGGTTGCCCGAGTGGCCAAAGGGAGCGGTCTGTAAAACCGTCGGCTCAGCCTACGTTGGTTCGAACCCAACACCTGCCACCACCTGCGAAAACGGCCCGTAAGCTGGGGATTCTCGGCTATGCGGGCCGTTTCCATTTATGCTCCTGCGCTGAGCGGCGGTCACAGCCTCCGGCCTGACCCGCCGCGGCGGTACGGCATCACCAGATCCGGCCAGGTGCAGGCCGCTCCGCAGGGCTGGCCGAGCAGCAGCCTCGGCGTGTTCTCCGTTGACAGCCACGACCGGTCTCGTACGTGATGCCGGACACTCGGGCTATGGTCGTCGAGATGACAGCGTTCCCAGCCGCGCTCGGTCCGGATGATCTCCCCGCAGCGGGATGGAGTGGCCTTCTGGCTGGGCGCTGCGGTGAGCGTGTGGTCTGTCATCTACATGATCCCCTTCGCTGCTGCCCGGCCGTGCCCGGCCCGAGGTGGATGGCGTGCTCGCCGTAGTGGCGGCGGCCCAGGCTCCAGGCGCAGTCGCAATACCGGCCTTCCCGAGGGTGTCGCGCGGCGGTTGTTCCTGCCGGCAGGTCGAGCCAGGGCGAGTCCGCGTCCGCTGGCATTAGGTCCGTCATTCCTGCCTCTATGCTGGGCCTGCTTGGCAGTGAACAGCGTTCACTATATCGTGAACAGTATAGCTCGGGAAATGAATAGCGTTCACTTGAATGCTGAGGACGGCCGGTCAAGCCCCTGTGCCCGGCATCAGGATCGGCCGGAGCGAGAACGCAGCACGTCTTGCCAGCGGGTCACGTCCTCCGAACCGTCGGCCACCGCGCTCGCCAGCTCGGCCAGCCGCCGGTTCTGCGCCCGCGCCTGACCGCGCAGCAGCTCGAACGCCCGCGCCATGTCCAGGCGCAGGCGTTCCGCCAGCATTCCCTTGGCCTGCTCGATCGCCACCCGCGAGTTCAGTGCTCCCTGCAGCTGCTCTGCCAGCACCTCTTGATGCCGGAAGTTCCGTTCCTGCAGCAGGCCGATCGTGGCGATGTCCGCCATCGCCTGCCCCACCCGCAGCTCCGTCTCGTCAAGCCCGCCCGGCGTCCTCGTGAACAGGTTAATCGCGCCGATTACCTCGTCCCGCAGCCGCATCGGCAGCGCCTGTACCGCCGCGAACCCCGCCCCGAGGGCGGCCGGCGCGAACGCCGGCCAGCGCGGTCCCGCCGCCGCCAGGTTCGCCTCGGACACCGGGAGCCCCGTCCGGAAGCACTCCAGGCACGGACCTTCCTCGTGCTGCAGCTGGAACAGCTCCACCACGCGCGCTTGCTCGCTCGATGACGCGACCACCCGCAGCGATCCCCGCTGGTCCGCAAGCATCAGTCCCGCCGCGTCCACATCGAGCAGCCGCACGCACCGGTCCGCCAGCCTGTGCAGGAAGTCCACCACGTCAAACTCAGCGACCAGCGTGTCTGCCAGCTCCACGAACGTCACCGCCAGCAGTTGCTCGCGGTTTTGCCCCATGCTCATGCCGCTGCCTACTTCCGCATTGTCTTTGCCTCAACCATAGGACCGCGGCGCCTCGCCACACGAGGGTCACCCGGCATCGTCCTCAGCCAGCCGTTTCGTCGTAATCCAGCCGCAGCCGCCGCGCCACCACTGCCGACGCGACCTCGCCCAGCGTCAGTTCGTGAGCGAACGCGTATGCCCGCAGGACCGCTAGCGCTTCCTCCAGTCCCGCTCCGCGCTGGGCAGACACCATGCCGGTGGCCTGGTACACCTGGGCATGGTCATCAGACCAGCCGCCCGCCGCCCGCCCGTCCCCGTCCCCGTCCCCGTCGGCCCCGGCCCGCGAGTTCAGCAGCAGCAGCAGCGCCGCGTCCGCGCACACCAGGATGTCCGTCAAGGCGCCCGAGCTCAGCGAGCCGGGCGTTTTCCGGTACAGCCCCAGTACTCCGACGCGGATCGCTCCCATAACTAGCGGGAACGCGAAGACCGCCGCCGCCCCCGCCATCTCGCCCGCGACCGTGAAGCCGGGCCACCGCTCCTGCCAGCCGGCGGCCCCCAAGTCACCCACCAGCACCGGGGCCCCCGACCTGAACGCGTCCGTGGAGGGGCCCTCGCCTAGCGTGAACTGCAGCTCTTCCAGCTCGGCCGCCTGCCGTCCCGTGGCATGCACGAGCACCCGCCGCGCCGGGTCGCTCATTACCGACAGCCAGCCGCCATCCATCCCGGCCACCTCGGCCGCGGCCTCGCACGCATCCCCAGCCGACACCGGGGCACCTCGAAGCCCCGCGCTCTCGGCTACCAGACCCCACAGCCGAGTAAGCCGTTCGTCAGCCACGTCCGAGCACCGGCCCGGGAATCATCTGGCACGCCACCGTCTGCGGGGCACGCGGCTGTCACTGCCCGCTGCCGTCATCGGACGCATCGGACGCATCGGACGCATCGTGCTCGGCGGAGCCAGGCGCCCGGCCTGCGCCCGCCGGGGACAGTGTGGCGGCTAGCCCGGTGATGAGGATGTCGAGGCCGCGTTCGAGTTCGATAGCGCCGTCGTAGCAGGCTAGGGCGTGAGCGAGGCTGCGCAGCAGCGGGAATTCGCTGAGCGGTAGCCGGTGCATGCCCAGCCGCAGCAGGTCGTCGGTCTCGTCCGGGTTCTCCACGAGTTCTTGCAGCTCGTTGAGCACG
>DASXDJ010000034.1:0-70464 GCA_036490755.1 Streptosporangiaceae bacterium | reverse complement strand
GCCGCTGCCGTGCGCGCCGCTGCCGTGCGATCCCCCGGCGCCCGGCCCGCCAGCGTCCTGCGCTGGCACGTGCAGCACCCAGCCGGGCTGGATCACCGACGGGTTGCGGAACTGCTGCCCGTTTCCCATGTCGTGGCCCTGGTTGAGCTGCACGATCTCCCGGTACCGGTCGCCACTGCCGAGGTAATGCTGCGCGATCGACCACAGGCAGTCACCCGGCCGGACCGTCACGAGCTGGAAGATTCCCATGCTCAACCCCTGTCCCTGTCCGCCGGGCAGGGCGGTGCTTGCTGTGTTGTGCGGTGCTGCATGCTTCGGCGCAGCTGACGGCTGCGCGGGCAGCTGGTCAGAGACCAGCCGCAACGTCTGCGGACTCCCGGCCTGCGGGCTCGCGGCCTGCGGGATGGCCGTGACGTCCGCCTGCGGGACGACGGTGACGGCCGTGACGGCGCTGACCGGCTGCGGCGTGGCCAGCAGCGCGCCCGCCGGCGCCGTGGTGAACGTGAGCGCGGCCAGGGCGACCAGCCGCCCGGCCGCGCCCTGCAGCCCGCCCAGCCACAGCCGCGGCGGCGTCCGGCGGCGTGCCATCGCCTGCACCTCGGTGAGCACGGCCAGGGTGAACGCCGCCCAGGCCAGCCAGCTGACGTCGCGCACCACGGCCAGGAACACGTCCGGGCTCTCCTGGTGCAGCAGGCCGTGCCCGACCTGAGCCAGCCCCGGCAGGTGACCGGGCAGCGGCGAGCCGCCGAGCCGGTACAGCAGCACCGGCAGGCCGCCGACAAGCGCGACCAGGGTCACCAGCGCGGCAATCCCCGCGGCGGCCTGCGGGCCGCGCCGGCCGGTCACTGGCCCGGTCCCGTCACGCCGCTCTCCAGGGTGGCGACGGCCCGGCCGTTCTCGGTGAATGAGGTGATGCCGATGATGGACAGCACCTTGGTCTGCTGGGTGACGGTCACAGTGACCTCGATCTCGTTCGCGGCACCCGGCACCTGCCGGGCGAGGCCGCGGTAGCCGGCATGGGCCAGGTACTCATCGGCCGCGGCAATGGCCTGGTCGCGCGCGACGATGAAGTTCCCGCTCTGGTAGGCGCTGGCCCGGTTCACGATCCCGGCGCCCGCCCGGGCCGCCTCCTGGGCGACCGCGCTGGCGTTCTCCGCCGCGGTCAGCTTGGCGCCGCCGTCAATGACGATGCCCGCCAGCGCGAGGAGCGCGACGAACAGCACCGCCAGCATCAGGGTCAGCGAGCCGCGATCGGCCGGGCCGCGCGGCGTGCGTCCTGGCCGCCTGCCCGCTAACCAGGACGCCTGCCGGTGCACCACGGTCCCGGCCAGCGTGTCACCGCGCGGCAGCCTCATCTTCTGCGCTCCGCTTCTCCGTGCACGGGTCCGGTCACGCCTGCCGGCCCCGTGCTCAGCCGGTACCGCAGCCTGCCCTGGTGCTGTGACGATCGCTGTGACACGGCCCGCGTGAGTGTCGGCCCGCGCTGATAGGAACGCATCATGCGAGCCGGGCAGCTTCCCCTCAGCGAGCAGCTGACCGCCTTCCGGGCGGCCCTGCAGCGCAACCCTGACCTGACCGAGGTGCTCACCCGCGCCCGCGGCCTGGACCTGCCCGGCTGGTACCTGGTAGCCGGGTGCCTGTACCAGACCGTGTGGAACGTGGTCACCGGCCAGCCCGCCGGGGCCGGGATCCTGGACTACGACCTGGTTTACTTCGACGACTCCGACCTGTCCTGGGACGCCGAGGACGCCGTCATCACCGCGGGCCGGACGGTCTTCGCCGGGCTGCCCGCCCCGGTGCAGATCCGCAACCAGGCCCGGGTCCACCTGTGGTACGAGCGCAAGTTCGGGCTGGCCTGCCCGCCGCACGCGTCGGCGGAGGCCGCGATCGACACCTACGAGGCCACCGCGGCCTGCCTCGGGGTGCGCCTGGAGCCCGCCGGGCACTGGCGGGTCTACGCCCCGTACGGGCTGTCGGACGTGTTCAACATTGTCGCCCGCCCGAACCCGGTGCTCGCGCCGCGGGAGGTCTACCAGGCCAAGACCGATCGCTGGCGCCGCCAGTGGCCGCAGCTGACCGTCCTGCCCTGGCCCGGCGAGCCGCCCGGCGCTGAGCCTCCGGGCCCGCCGTCGTCCGGCTGAGCCGGCCCGGGCACCCGCCCCGGCCGTCAACTCCGGCCCCGGTACGGGTCCAGCGGTGAGCTGAAGGTGAACGTCAGCGGCACCGAGCCGGGCATGCCCGGCAGGATCAGGTCCGACAGGCTGACCGTGCACCGGACCGTGGCCGTGACGCTGGCCTGCTGGCCCAGCGGCGTGGCGAACTGCTGGAACACGCCGGGCAGCCCGACCGTCAGGGCGGAGCAGTTCAGGTGCTCGCCGCCCAGTTCCGCGCTCGCCGTCGACTGCGCCGCGCTGAGGGCCTGCTGCGGCGACCGGGCAATGGAGGCCTGCCGGGCCGCATCCCGGGCGGCAGCGTCAATCGAGCCGCGCGCGATCGCGATCCGGCCGGCCGCGATCACCATGCAGATCAGCAGGATCAGCACCGGCGCCAGGATCAGCAGTTCCAGTGCCGCGCTGCCGGCCTCCGCAGCCGCGCCCGGATACCATGAACGGCAGGCGCGGGAGGGCGCCGCCGGGTCCGCGGGCAGGGCTGAGTCCGCCTCCAGCACGAGCGCGCCGGGTGCGCCGCCGACGTTCTCGTCCGGCCCCGCAGCGGACCACGGGGTGACCAGGGAGACGCCGTGCCTGACCAGCCCAGCCAGCCTGACCAGGCCTGCCAGCCAGCCCAGCCCAGCCCGCCCGGCCGCGAGCCCGCGAGCATCCAGATCCGCATCGAGGGCTTCGACCTGCCCGGCCGCGCGTGCGGCCCGTCCCCGGACCAGCCGGCCGGCTACCGCAACATCCACGTCGGCGTGCAGCGCCGGGAGCGCCCCGGCGACCTGCTCGGCCTGCATCCCGGCGACGCGGCCGCGGCCACCTGGGAACTGGCGGCCACGGCGACCCCCGGCCCGGCCGGGGCCGACGTGCGCGGACCTTACATTCAGGGCCGGCCCGGCGGCCGGTTCATCTACCTGTCGTGGGGCACCGTGGACGAGGCCGGCACGTTCACCATGTTCCGCCGGGCCAAGCTCTGGCTCGACGCCGCCGGCCCGGCCACCCTGGACGCGGCCCGCCGCTCCGGTCAGCTCACCGCCCGGCTGCCGCTCACCGATGCCAGGGGAAACCCGGTGTGCGCGGCCGTCCGGCCGCCGCGGATCACCTGGTCCGCGGAACTGCCCGGCTGAGCTGCTGGTCGCGCGCTCGCAGTCGGCGGAGGGGCCGGGCGGCCGGGCGCGACCGGCTCGCTGGCCGGTCATGGGGCGGTGAACCGCTCGACGGGCGCCTCGGCCACCTGGGTGACCGTGATCGGCAGGAACGCCACGATGCTCGGCACCCGGCCGGTGACGCTGATCACGATCGTCGTCGCCGTGCTGGCGCTGGGGTCCACGCCGGTCACCGTCAGGTAGCCGTGCGCCGACTGGCGGGCGAACCGGCGTGCCTCGCTCGTCCCGGCGTCCAGCGACACCGGCTCGACGCGGGCCGCGTCGACGCCCTGCCGGGCCGCGGCCAGCGCCGCGGACCGGGCCAGGAACCACATGGCCGCCTGGGTGATGACCATCAGCGCCAGCAGGAACACCGGCACGATAATCACGTAGCTGAGGATCAGCACGCCGGCATCCCGCCGGGCCGGGCGCGCACGCAGGAGTCTCATCGCCGTCAGCTGGTCACGGTCCGGTCGGGACCTGGTTCTCCCAGGTGCCGATGATGTTCTTGAAGAACACCCCGGCGGCCACCGCGGCGACCACCAGCAGGCTGGCGATGACGATCCACTCCAGGCTCAGCGCACCCGACTCCGGGTGGCCGTCCAGCGCGGAGCGGGCCCGCTGCCGGGCACGTTCCAGCAGGTAGATGACGCAGGTCCAGATGGGGTCAGGATTCACGGAGGGCCTCCTTGTCGGGCGGCACCGGGCTCACTGGGTGAGGAAGGTCCGGTACAGGATCGGGAAGATGAGCAGGACCAGGAAGCCCACCGCCAGCAAGGCGATCGGGACCACCATGGTCGTGCCCCGGGCGCCGGCCTTGGCCCGGTCGGCCGCCAGCGCCTGGGCCCGCATCGAGGCGGCCCGGGCGGCTAGCGTGTCGAGGATGCGGGCGCCCTCCTGCCCGGCAACCTCGGCGATGTCGGCCAGGTCGGCCAGCTCGGTGATGCCGGTCTCGGCCGCCAGGCTGGCCAGGGCCGTCCACGGGGCGGCGCCGACGCGGCGGGCCGCGTCCAGCGCTGCCGCGATGCGCTCGAACGCCCAGCCGCCGCCGATGGCGGCCGCCGCTTCCAGCGCCTCGGTCGGCCCGGCGCCCGCGCCGCGCTCCAGGCTGACCAGGTCGAGGTAGCTGCTCAGCGCGTGCCGGAAGTCGTAGCGCTTCTCCGCCGCGTTGACCCGCGTCACCAGGTCGGGCGCGAAGAACAGCGCGACGCCCAGGCCCAGCGCCGCCCCGGCCGGCACCGGCCAGCTCAGCGCCCGGCCGCTCAGCGCCGCCGCCGCGGTCACCAGCAGCGGCGCGGCCACGCCGAGCACGCCGCAGCTCACCTTGCTGGCCAGCCAGGCGGCCCGGTCCTGGCCGAGCAGCGCCAGGTCGGCCGACGGGACCGGCAGCCACGGCGCCGCAGCCGCCAGCCGCTGGCCCAGACGCCGAGATAACCCGGGACCCGTAACGGGGACCGGCGCCGGCGCGTCCGCCTCGCCCAGCCGGCTCAGCGCGGCACCCACCTGGTGGCGAGCCGGGATCAGCTCGCTGACCGCCGTGAACACGCCCAGGCCGGCCAGCGCGCCGCAGACCACGATCCAGATGCTCACCACGGCCTCCCGTGCCGCGCCCCGGCGGGCAGCTCAGCGGGCCGCGGCGCCGCGCGGGCCGGGCCGCCGCGGCCGGCCGCGGTGCCCGCGTCGTCCAGGAACCGGCCCGCGGCCCGCAGCGAGCCCAGCCGGTGCAGCCAGAACAGCCCGCCCGCGTACAGGGCCACCACCAGCGCCAGCACGACCTGCCCGGCTACCGTGCCGAACGGCGCCGAGTAGGAGCGGTTGAGGATCGCGAACACCGTGAACCCGGTGACGAAGAAGCCGATCCAGCGCACCGTGGTGCGGTGCTGGGCCCGCTCGGCCTCGATCTCGCGCCGCCCCGCGACGTCCCTGGCCAGCAGGCTGGCCAGCGCGACCAGCACGTCCCGGGCGCCGCCGCCGCGGCGGCCGGTGGCGATGATCAGCGCCGCGGCGATCCGGTCGCCGGCCGGGTCGCCGATCTCGGCGGCGAAGGCGCGCAGCGCGCTCTCGGTGCCGGCCCGGGCGGACAGGCTGGCGGCCAGCCGCTGCACCGGCCCGGCCACCGCGGCGGGCGCCGACCGGGCGCTGGCGCTGAGCGCGTCCTCCAGGCCGCGGCTGGCGGTGACCATGTCGGCCAGCCGCCGGATCCACTGCTCCAGGCCCTCCAGCATCGCGGTGCGCTGCCGCTGCCCGCTGCCCATCGTCAGCTTCGGCAGGAAGATGACCGCGGCCGCGGCGGCCAGCGCGCCGACCGGCCACCGGGTGACCAGGAACATCACCGCGCCGGCCAGCACCGCCAGGGCGGCCTGACGGCGCCCGGCCGCGGTCAGCTGGCGGCGGGTCACCAGCCCGGGCGGGGTCCCGCGGGCCGGCGCGCGGCCGGCCAGGCCGCGGACGCCCAGCACCAGGCCGGCCGCGATGGCGGCCCCGGCCAGCGCGGCCAGCACGATCACCGGCGGGCCCCCGTCCGGGCCGCGCGGTGATGGTCGAGCAGCGCCGGGTCGAACCCGGCGGCGGCCAGCCGCGCCTGCAGCTGCGGGGACGGGGTGTGCGCGGCGACCGCCTGGCCGCCCGGGCCCTCGGGCAGGAACAGCCGGTTGGCGGCCGGCCGGTCGGTGTCGGCGGGCGGCAGCACCTCCAGCACCTCCGAGACGTACCGGCGGGTGCGGGTGCCGTCGTAGCGCTTGCGGACATGGACGATCAGGTCAACGGCCATCCCGACCAGGATGTGGATGGCCCGCTCGGCCAGGGCCAGGCCGCCGCGCAGGCCCAGGATGAGGATCCGGTCGAAGGCCTCGGCCGGGGAGTTGGCGTGCAGCGTGCACATCGAGCCGTCCTGGCCCGAGTTCATCGCCTCCAGCATCGGCATGATCTCGCCGCGCCGGACCTCGCCGACCAGGATCCGCTGCGGGTTGTGCCGCAGCGCGTGCGCGACCAGGTCGTGCAGGCTGATGCCGCCGGCGCCCTCGGAGTTGGCGTCGCGGGCCTCGAAGGCGATCACGTCGGGGTGCTGCGGGCTGTCGTGCAGGTAGAGCTCGTACTCCGATTCCAGGGTGGCGAGCCGCTCGCCGGGCGGGATCTCGCTGGCCAGCCCGCGCAGCAGGGTCGTCTTGCCGGCGTTCACGCCGCCGGTGACGATGATGTTGCAGCGGGCCCGGACCGCGGCGGCCAGGAACGCGGCCACCGTCTGGTCGAGCGTGCCGAGCTGGACCAGCCGGGGCAAGGTGGCATCCAGGTGACCGTGGCGGCGCAGTGACAGGCACGGCCGCGGGGTCACCGCCATGGTCGCGGTGAGCCGGGCGCCGCCGGTCAGCGCCACGTTGACCAGCGGCGCGGCGGCGGAGAAGTCCCGCGAGGTCTGGCCGCCGCGGGCCGCCCAGGTGCGGATCATGCCCAGCATTGCCTCGTCGCTGGCCGCGACCGGCGGGCCGGCCACCCGCTCGCCGGTCGAGTAGGTGATCCACACCTGGTCGCAGCCGTTGACGTCGACGTTCTCCACCTGCGGGTCGCGCAGGTAGCCGGCTAGCGCGCCCAGCCCGTAGCGCTGGTCATACACCGCCTGGGCCAGCGCGTCGCGCTCGGCCGGGGTGGGGACCAGGCCGCCGGCCCGGACCTGGTGCTCGGCCCAGGCCCGCACGGCAGCGGCGATGATCGCCGCCGCCTGCGGCTCGCTGACCTGGTCGTGGAGCCGGCTGGCAGCATGGCTGAGCACCTCGGTCACCGCCGCGGCGAACCGCGCGTCGGCCAGCACGGCCTGCGGGACGGCGGGCTGCGGCCCCGACAGCGGGCCGCCCGGCGCGTGCAGGCGCATGTCGGTCACCGGCCGCCGCCCGTCCCGCCGCTGCCGCCGGCCGGCCCGTCGTGCGGGGACCGGCCGTTCGGCGGGCCGCCGGGTGAGCGACCGCTGGCCGAGCCGCCGGGTGAGTGACCGTTGGCTGAGCTGCCGTTGGCCGAGCTGCCGTGGGCGGACCTGCCGTTCGGCGGGGCGGCCGGGTCGCGGTACGGGCTCAGGTAGCGAGCCCCGGGAACCCGGCCGGGCGACGTGCTGTCCGCGGGCGTGCCGCGACCGGGGTCGGTGTCGTCGGCCCGGCCGGCGGCGTGCCGTCCGCCCGAGCCCGGTCCACCCGAGCCGGAGCCACCCGAGCCGAACCAGCTCGAGCCCGACAGGCGCGCGTCCGGCCAGTCATCCTCGGGCCAGCCGGCCGGCGGCCAGCCAGCCGCCTGGTCCGGCGCGTCCGGCTGTCCCGGCTTCCGCCAGTCCGCGGCCAGGTCCGGCAGGTCCGGCTGACCCGGCTCCCGCCAGTCCGCGGCCAGGTCCGGTGAGTCCGGCTGACCCGGCGTGCGCCAGTCCGCGATCTGGTCCGGCGCGCCCGGCTGACCCGGCGTCCGCCACTCTGCGGCCAGGTCCGGCGTGCCCGGCTGATCGGGCTTCCGCCACTCTGCGGCCAGGTCCGGTGTACCCGGCTGATCCGGCGCGCGCAGCGGGCGGCCCGGCAGCCCGGGGCGGGCTGGGTGCGCGGCGGGCGGCGACCCGGCATCGGTCAGCCCGGCATCGGTCAGCCCGGGCACGGCCAGGCCGGCACCGGCGAGGCCCGGCCAGCCGGGCGAGGGCTGGCCTGGCCGGCCGGGCGGCGGCGGGCTGCCGGCGGACCGCCCGGCGTCAAGCTGGCCGAGCACCGGCGGCCCGGACTCAGGCTGGCCAGGCAGCACAGGCGGCCCGGCCGCGGGATGCCCGAACGCGGCCGGCCGCAGCGCGGGCGGTCCCGCGGCGGCCGGTCCCGGCGGGGACTGACCCGCAGCCGGCCAGTCACCGGCGAGCTGGCCCGGGCCCGGGCCCGTTACGGCAAGGTCGTCGTCGTAGGGGCGGAAAACCGGGTCTGCGCCAGGTAGCGGTCCCGCCGCGGCCGCGCTGTCGCGCAGGGCCCGGCCCGCCGACGCCGCCGAGCGCAGCAGCGGGCGGGCCTGCAGCCGGCTGCGGCTGCCCGCGCCGTCTGACAGCACCGCCGCCGTCCTCGCGTCGTCGGCCAGGTGCCCGGCCACCGGGATGCCCAGGGCCTTGGCCGCCTCGCGGTCCGCGGCGCCGCCCGTCCCGGCCAGCAGCGCCACGACCCGCTCCCGGCCGACCAGGCTGGTCAGCATCTCCGCCCGCGGCACGGCCCGGCTGAGCTGGCGCAGCGTCGGCCGCACCACCAGCACCGCCAGGCTCGCCGCCGACAGCACCGGCCGGACCGCCGCCACCGAGTCCAGCCGCCCGCAATCGGCGATCACGTCCGCCGCCGCGCCCTGCAGTGCCTCAGCGATCCACGGCAGCGACGACTGCAGCGCCGCCGACTGGCGCGGGTCGCTGATCCCGGCCAGCAGCAGGCGGCTGTGCTCGGTATCCAGCTCGATCAGCTGCCGCCACAGCGTGTCGCCCGGCACCTCGGTCCCGGCGCCGGCCTCCAGGGCCAGCGGCAGCAGGCCGGTGCTGGCGGGCAGGTGCCCGCCGAGCAGGCCGGCCAGCACGTCCCCGCCGCTGGGGTCGCACTCGGCCAGGATCACCCGCGATGGCCAGCTCAGCGTCAGGGCCAGCGCGGCGGTCGTCACACCGGGCGAGCCGCCCGGCGAGACCAGCGCGAACATCGTCATTACGGCACCCGGCTGGTGACGACCAGGGCGATGCCGCCGGCCGCCGCCTCCCGGGCCAGGGCCGGGCCGCTGGCCGCCGGCACGAGCAGGTCCACGACCTGCAGGCCGTCCTGGCCCGGGCCGCGGCTCACCGCCTCGACCGTCCCGGCGATCGACCGCCCGGCCGGCACCGGCGCGCCGGAGGAGCCCTGCGCGCCGGGCGCCGGGACCACGATCAGGTGGTCCCCGGCGGCCAGCCCGCTGGCGGGCAGCTCGGAGGGCTTGAGCGGCAGCGGGACCAGCACCTGGCCCGCGCGCGGCGGCAGCGAGGTGGTCAGGTCCGAGGAGGCCAGCAGGGTGCCGGGCCGCAGGCTGGTCGCGGCCACCAGGCCGAGCACCTGCCGCTCCTGCCGGGCCGGGATCACCTGCAGGCCCGGGCCTGCGGCCACCGTCGTGGTGCCGATGTCGGCGGCGGTCACCACCGCCCCGGCCGGCACGGCGGTCGTGACCACCAGCACCGGGTACTGGTGATTGACGTGCCGGAACAGCGCCGCCCCGCCCAGCACCCCGGCGCCGATCAGCACCACCGCCAGGGCGATCATGCCGGGCCGCCGCCGCCGCGGCAGGGCCCGCAGCTGGCCGGGACGGGACGGCCCGCCGTTGCCGGCGGGCACCGGGTCAGGCTCGGGGTGGAACACGGTGCCGAAGCTGCCGCCCGGCTGGCCGGCCGTCACCGGCCCGCCCCGTTCCCGGTCACCAGGGCCTGGCCCTCGGCCACGCGCAGCTCGAGCGGGAAGGCGATCGGCAGCGCGCCGCGCAGCACGCCGCCCACCTGCCCGGTGGCCGGCGACCAGCCGGTCCACCGGACCTGCCAGGTCACGGTGACCGACGCCGCGTAGGCGCCGCCCGGCTGGCCGGCCGAGGACTGGCTGTAGGTGTAGGAGCAGGCCGTCCGGGCGCCCTTGCGGTAGGCCGGGCCCGGACCCGCGCAGCTCGACCCGGCCTGGCCGCCGCCCGGCTGGAACGACAGCGCGTCCGGGGTGGCGATCACCGTCGCGTAGACCGGGCCGGCCGACACGGTCACCTTGACCGGCTGCCAGCCGGCCGGGATCCAGTACCACTCGGGCAGGCCGGTCAGGCCCTCGCGGCCGCGCGGCGGCGCCGTGCCCGGCTTCAGCACCGGGATGGTGAGCTCGCTCTCGGCCACCTGCAGCAGTTCCTGCGGGGTGACCGCGGGCACGCCGTTGCCCGACACCAGGGTGATGCCGCCGAACGGCTGCTTGCCCGGGCAGGTGATGGCCGCCCACTTCTTGCCCTTGGGCGGGTCAGGCAGGCCGAAGAACTTGATCTGCGCCTTGGACAGCGGGGTCAGCGTGCAGGTGTACTTGCCGGACCCGCCGTGGCCGGGGCTGCCGCCGGTGGTGGAGCCGCTGCCGCACACCACCACCCAGCTGTGCGGCGGCTGGAACACCTCCTGGCAGCCGCCGCCTGCCGGAGCCGCCGCCGCGCCGGCCGCGTCAGCCGCCAGCCGGGCCGCGGGGCCGGCCGCGCCGGCGGTGGCCGGCGGCGCGGTGCCCAGCACCGCGATGACGGCCAGGGCTGGCGCGATGAGCAGCGCCGCGCGCGCGGCGCGCCGTCTCAGGGCGAGCATGGCACCTCCACCGGCTGCATGTTGGCGACCTTCCAGCGGCCGCCGGAGAGCTTCAGCGAGACGTAGAAGTCCTGGCCGGGCAGGCCGAAGCTGCCGGGCACGATCCGGCCGGTGCGCTGGTCGAGGACGCCGAAGTGGCTCAGGTCCAGGCAGTCGTGCAGCAGCGCGCGTTGCCCGGTGATGCGCACGCTCTTGACGTGCGTGACGGCGCCGCCGTAGGCGATGTCATGAGCCGCCCAGACCTTCGTTAAGGACCGGAGCATCTGGGTCATGCCCGACGGCGACTCGAACGGCGCCAGGATGGTCCGGGCCCGCCCGGCCCGGCCCGCTGTCATCGCCGCGGCATACGCCAGCCAGTACCCGCGGTAGGCGCGGGTGACCTGCTGCCGGGGCGTGAGGGATGGCTCGGCCAGCACCGCCGGGGCGGGCGTGGCCGACAGTGGACGGGCAGGCAGGCTCACCGCTGCTGCCTGACTGCCGCAGGCGGCAGCGCCCAGCGCGGCGGCCGCTAACGCCGCGCCTAACGCCGCCGGGCCCGCCAGCTCCCGGCGCCCCCCGGGCCGGTTGCTAGCGCACCTTGATAACGACACTGCCCCCATGCGAAACGCATGCATCATGAGCTGACTTGCTCCCAGCTGACCGTGATGTGTACCTGTGACCGTGGCACAGCCTTCCGCAACGATCATGTCCGCACAAGCCGCTTTGCTCGGAAAGTCGCCTCTTCACCCGACTTACGCGCCGCCCGCCGGACCGGTCCCGGTACACCGGTCATCTCCTGCGAGTCAGGTGGGTCAGGGTGCTGGTGTGACTGCGGGCGGCCGGCCGTGCGCGGCCGGTGTCCGGTCTGGCCGGGAACCGCATGATCCGAGCCCCAGGATGTACGGAACTACCTGGGCCGGCTTAGCATGCGCACGTGTCCATGTTCTTCGGGATCGGCAAGCGCCTGCTGGTCGGTACGCCCGTGCAGAGCGACCGGCTCGGCCACACGCTGCTGCCGAAGAAGATCGCCCTGCCGGTCTTCGCCAGCGACGCGTTGTCCTCCGTCGCCTATGCCACCGAGGAAATCCTCATCGTCTTGTCGGTCGGCGGCCTGGCCCTGGTCGGCGCCACGCCGTGGATCGCCCTGGCCGTCGGCCTGCTGATGCTGGTCGTCGTCGCCTCCTACCGGCAGAACGTGCACGCCTACCCCTCGGGCGGCGGCGACTACGAGGTGGCCACTACCAACCTCGGCCCCCGGGTGGGGATGACCGTCGCCAGCGCGCTGATGGTCGACTACACCCTGACCGTGGCGGTGTCGGTGTCCTCCGGCGTGGCCAACCTGGCCTCGGCGTTCCCGGCGCTGGACGGGCATGTGACCCTGATCACGGTGCTGGTCGTGGCCACCATCGCGCTGTTGAACCTGCGCGGGGTCCGCGAGTCCGGGACCGCGTTCGCCATCCCCACCTACTGCTTCGTGGCGCTGGTGACATTGCTGATCATCTGGGGCCTGGTCAAGGTGGCGACCGGCGGGCACCTGGTCGCCGTCAGCGCCCACTACCACGTCCAGAACGTGCGCGACTTCACCGGCTTCGCCCTGGTCTTCCTGCTGCTGCGGGCCTTCTCCTCCGGCTGCACCGCGCTGACCGGCGTGGAGGCGATCAGTAACGGGGTCCCGGCGTTCAAGAAGCCCAAGAGCAAGAACGCGGCCACCACACTGGCCCTGCTGGGCGGCATCGCGGTGGCCATGTTCGGCGGCATCACCGCCCTGGCCATCATCGCCCACGTGCGCACCGCGGCGACCCCGGCCGAGCTGGGCCTGCCGCCCGGCCACCAGGTGACCACGGTGATCGCCCAGGTCGGCCAGGCCGTGTTCGGCCACTCCTCGCCGTTCTTCTACATCCTGCAGGTGTTCACCGCGCTGATCCTGATGCTGGCCGCCAACACCGCCTTCAACGGCTTCCCGGTGCTGGCCTCGATCCTGGCCCGCGACGGCTACCTGCCCCGCCAGCTGCGCACCCGCGGCGACCGGCTGGCCTACAGCAACGGCATCCTGCTGCTGTCGGGGTTCGCCATCGTCCTGATCATCGCCTTCGACGCCTCGCCCACCCGGCTGATCCAGCTCTACATCGTCGGCGTCTTCGTGTCGTTCACCTGCAGCCAGACCGGGATGATCCGGCACTGGAACCGGAACCTGCGCACCACTACCGACCGCGCCACGCGGATCAAGATGATGCGGTCACGGGCCATCAACACCATCGGCGCCTGCGTGACCGGCGTCGTCCTGGTCATCGTCGTGATCTCCAAGTTCGCCAGCGGGGCGTGGATCGCAGTCGCCGCGATGGGCGTCATCTGGCTGACCATGCGCGGTATCCACCGGCACTACGAGAACGTCGCGCTCGAGCTCACGCCCCAGCAGGACGGCCCGGTCACGCTGCCGTCCAGCAACGTGTCGATCGTGCTGGTATCCAAGCTGCACCTGCCCACGCTGCGGGCGCTGGCCTACGCGCGGGCCACCCGGCCGGCCCGGCTGGAGGCCATCACGGTCAGCGTCGACGAGGCCGAGACCCAGCGGCTGCTGCAGGAGTGGGAGCAGAGCAGCATGCCGCTCCCGCTGACGGTCATCTCCTCGCCCTACCGGGACATCACCCAGCCGGTCGTCGCCTACGTCAAGCGGCTGCGGCTGGAGAGCCCGCGCGACATCGTCACCGTCTACATCCCGGAGTACGTGCTGGGCCACTGGTGGGAGCAGGTGCTGCACAACCAGAGCGCGCTGCGGCTCAAGGCCCGGCTGCTGAACCTGCGCGGCGTGGTGGTGGCCAGCGTGCCCTACCAGCTCCGTTCGTCGAAGGCCGGCGGCCACGCCGAGAAGATCGACCCGCTCCAGCAGCGTCGGGCGGAGGTCCCCACGCCCGGTTCTGGTGCGGGAGCCGCCGGCCCCGCCGCACCGCGGCGGGCGCGCGAGGACGGCACGCCGCTGCGCCGTGCGGCGGCCCAGAAGGCCGTCCAGGAAGCCGCGGCGCGCGATTCGGCCCGGCAGGCGGCCGAGCAGGCCGCGGCTGAGGAGGCGGCCGCCGAGCAGGCCGCCGCGCAGCGGGCCGCCGGGGCGGATGCAGCCGGGCAGCCCGCCGGCGCGGCCGGCCAGGCCGCGGCCCGGGCTGACGCAGCCGGGACTGACGCAGCTAGTACTGACGCCGCCGGGACTGACGCCGGGCAGGCGGGCGTGCAGCCTGCCGCGGCCGCGGATGCCGCCGCGGCCCCGGCGGAGGGCGACCGGCGGCGGAGCCGGCTGCCCGCGCGGCTGTCGCTGCGCGAGAAGCTCACCGCGGGCCGGGATGCCCTGCAGGCCGCCGAGACCCGGGCCGAGAGCAGTGAGGTGGGCGGCGGCAAGGCCATCCCGATCGCCGACTGCCAGCAGCGCGAGATCGTCGATGTCGCGGGCACGCTGCGCGCGGTCACGCACCGGCCGCGCGGCACCAGCCTGACGATGGAAGCCGACCTGTGGGACGGCACCGGCAATATCACCCTGGTCTGGCTGGGCCGCCGCGACATCCCCGGCATCGCGCCGGGCCGGCGCATCGTGGTGCACGGCCGGCTGTCCACCATCAAGGGCGAGCCGACCATCTTCAACCCCACCTACGAGCTGCGCTCGACCGCCTCCGAGCAGTAAGCCGGGCTCAGTGCTGGATCAGGCCGCCAACCTGAACCGGGGCGACGTGGCCGGTGGCCGGGAGCGTCCGGGCCAGGGCGATGCCGGTGTCGACCAGCGAGGACCGGCGCAGGCGCGCGACGGCAGGGAACGGTGTCCAGGCCGACTCGGCGGTCTCGCCGCCCGGCTCCGGCCGGAGCTGGCCGCCGGTGATGCGGACCTGGTAGAAGATGCCGACATTCTGGTGGCCGGGCAGGCCGGGCGAGCGGTCGGCGGCCGGGATGAGCCGCGAGTCCACGCCCAGCAGCCGCTCGGCCACCGCGTCGCAGCCGGTCTCCTCAGCCACCTCCCGGATCACCGCGTCGAACGGGTCCTCGCCGGGCTCGACCCGGCCGCCGGGCAGCGTCCAGGTGGAGCCGCGTTCCGGGGACACGTGCCGGGCCAGCAGTACCTGACCGTCCTCGATGCACACGGCGTAGGCCGCCAGCCGGAAACTCATCCCCCGCGATGCCGTACCGGGGAACGCGTGCGTCATGCCGTCAAGTCTGGCACCGGTACGCGGGCGGGCCGGCCGGGCGGCCGGGTCAGGCAGCCGGGCCGGGCGCACAGCGGCCCGGGCCGGCCGCCCGGCGGCAATCTGCCGCCAACCGGACATGCCTCGGCGACGTCTTAGCTGTCAGGCAATGGCGGCTCGGCAGCGAGCCCGGCAGAAAGACATCCGACATGACCCCTCGTGCCACCCGGCCCGCGCTCGCCGCTCTCGCGCTGGCCGCCACCGCCGCGCTCGTCTCCGCCTGCGGCACCTCCGCGCCCGCGGCGCCGACAGCCACCACTACCGTGACCCGTACCGCCAGCCCGCCGGCCAGCCAGCCGGGCAGCGGCGGCGCGAGCACCGCGCCGGTCTCGGCCACGTCGTCCAGCCCGGCGGCGCCGGGCTGCTCGTCCCGTTACCTGCACGGCGCCATCGCCGACGGCAACGGCGCCGCCGGCACCGTGTTCAGCAACATCGTGTTCAAGAACCTGAACAACACCGCCTGCACCATGTACGGGTATCCCGGCGTCGCGATGTCGGAGGGCCTGCCGATCAAGCTGGTCGGCGCCACCGCCCGGGAGAACCCGGCCACCGCGCGGGAGCTGGTCACGCTGCCGCCGCACGGCTACGCGCACGCCCAGCTCGGGGTCAGCGAGGCCGGCAACTACGACCCGTCCGCGTGCCACCCGGTCACCGTGCACTGGCTGCAGGTCATCCCGCCCGGCCAGGTCGCCGGCCTGTACATCCCGTTCCGGTCGCAGACCTGCCTGGATAGGTCCATCCGGGTGATGACCGTCGGTGCCGTGCGGCCCGGCAAGGGGTCGGTCAACGGCTGATCCGCATCGCCCCGGTCAGGGCCGGAACCGGTAGCCCATCCCCGTCTCGGTCAGCAGGTAGCGCGGCCGGGACGGGTCCGGCTCCAGCTTGCGGCGCAGGTTGGCCACGTAGACCCGCAGGTAGTTGGCCTCGTTCTGGTAGCCGGGGCCCCACACCTCGGCCAGCAGCTGACGCTGGGAGACCAGCCGGTCCGGGTGCCTGACCAGGACCTCCAGCAGCTGCCACTCGGTGGGGGTCAGCCGGACATCGGCGCCGCCGCAGGTGACCCGCTTGGCCGACAGGTCCACGCTGAAATGCTCGGTCGACACCACCGGCTCGGCCGGCCCGGGCGCCGCCCGGCGGACCGCGGCGCGCAGCCGGGCCAGCAGCTCGTCCATGCCGAACGGCTTGGTCACGTAGTCGTCGGCGCCGGCGTCCAGGGCGGCGACCTTCTGGCTCTCCTGGCCCCACGCCGACAGCACGATGATGGGCGTGGAGGTCCAGCCGCGGACTCCCCGGATCACCTCGGTGCCGTCCATGTCGGGCAGGCCCAGGTCCAGGATGAGCACGTCGGGCCGCTCGCGGGCCATCGCGGCCAGGCCGGCCGTGCCGTCGGCCGCGGTGCTCACCTCGTAGTTCCGGGCGGCCAGGTTGATCCGCAGGGCGTTCAGGATCGGTGCCTCGTCGTCGATGACGAGCACCTTGGTCACCGCCGGCCGCCGCTCAGGGCTGGCCGGCCAGGCTGGCGGTGCTGGCCGGCTCCACCGCGGCCGGGAGCGTGACCCGCATGGTCAGCCCGCCGCCCGGGGTATCGGCGGCGGTCGCCGTGCCGCCCATAATGTCCAGGAAGCCGCGCACGACGGCCAGGCCGAGGCCGATCCCGCCGGCCGTGCCCGGCCCGCCGACCGACCCGTCGAGCCGCTGGAATGCCTCGAACATCTGGCTCTTCAGCTCGTCGGGAACCCCGCAGCCGTGATCCACGATCTCCAGCAGGACGCAGCCGCCGTCGTGGGCCGCGCGCAGCTCGGGGTCGCGGCCGGCCGGCGAGTAGGCCAGCGCGTTGGCGAACAGGTTGGCCAGCACCCGCTCCAGCAGACCCGGGTCGGTCCGGACCAGCGGCAGGTCGTCGGGCACGCTGAGCTGCATCCGGCCGCCGCTGTCCAGGCCGCGCAGCGCCACCGGGGCGACCTCGTCGATCGAGGTCGGCCGCAGGAACGGCTGCAGCGACCCGACCGCCAGGCGGCTCATGTCCAGCAGGTTGCCGATCAGGGCGTCGAGCCGGTCCGAGGACCGCTCGATGGTGGCCAGCAGCGCTGCCTCGTCGGCCTCGGTCCAGGTGACGTCGGTCTGGCGCAGCGTGCTGACACTCGCCTTGATCGAGGCCAGCGGGGTACGCAGGTCGTGACTGACCGCGGCCAGCAGCGCAGTGCGCATCCGGTTCCCCTCGGCCAGCGCCTCGGCCTGCGCGGCCTGGGTGCGCAGCCGGTCCCGGTCCAGGGCCGCCGCGGCCTGCGCCGCGTAGCCGTGCAGCAGCCGCTCGGGCAGCGGCCGGGGCTGCCCGGTGGTGACCAGGACCAGGTCATCACGCGCCGCCGAGCGCAGCTCCGGCCCGCCCGGCTTCGACCGGGCAGCGGAGCTCGCGGCGACCCGGATCCACCGGCCGCCGGCCCGTTCCAGCAGCTCCGCCCGGCCGCCGTGACCGCTGGTCAGGTGGGCCAGGACCGAGGCCGGGTCATCGGCGCCGCCCAGCACAGTCTGAGCCAGGGCCAGCAGCTCCTGGGCCTCGCTGGTGCTGCGCGCGGCCTGCCGGGCCCGGTGCGCGGCCAGGTGCACGACGCTGCTGACGGTGACCGCGACGGTGAGGAACAGCATCAGCGCCAGCAGGCTCTGGCCGTCGCCGATGGTCAGGGTGTGCACCGGCGGGGTGAAGTACCAGTTGACCAGCACGCTGGCCGAGAAAGCGGCCAGCACCGCGGGCCAGAACCCGCCCACGACCGCGATCGCTACCACCGCGACCAGGTACACCAGCAGGTCATCGGACAGCCGGTGCAGCCCGCCCGCCGACAGGCACCAGGTCAGCAGCGGCAGCCCGCCGACCAGCAGGAACGCGGCCAGCAGGCGGCGCCGCCCGATGCTCCCGGCCAGCTCGGAGATGCGCAGGTCGGGGATTCGCCAGCGCGCCCGGCCGGCCGCGGGCGGGGGTCCCGCGGTGGCGGCCGGGCGCGCTGGCGCTGTGCTGGCCGGCGCGGGGGCAGCCGGCCCGCTGCGCGCCGGCGCGGTGCTCTGAGGCACGGCTTCCGGCGCGCTGCTCGCCAGCCCGGGGGTGACCGGCGAGACAAGGGCGCCCGGGCCTGCGGAGCGGGGGGGTTGCTCCGCGGCCCGGGCTGATCCGGGCAGCGCCAGATCAGGCCGGGGACCCGCGGCGCGGCGGCTCTCCTCCGGCTGACCTGGCTCATCTGGCTCAAGCTGGCCAGGAACGTCCACGATAAACAGCGTGTACCTGGAGGCCAGGCGGCGCAACACCGCCCCCCCGGTCAGTCCGGCTGCTGTGCAGCCGGCGAGGACCAGGGCGGCCAGGACGGCATGCGGCCCGGCGGGCCGCAGCTGCGCGTACGGGGCGCGGGAGAAGCCGATGACCGTCAGCCAGCCGGTCGCGCCCAGCACCGGTGCCACGGCCACCTCGGACACCGCGGCGCCGGCCAGCACGATGGCCGCGGCGATGCCGAGGACCCAGGTGCCCGACACCGCGCCGTGCGTGGCTGCCGCGGCGGCCCCGGTGGCCAGCAGCGCGGCGAAGCCGGCCGGCAGGGCCAGCGGTGCCGCCAGGCCCCGCCGCCGGGGCCCGGCGGCCCGGGCCGCAGCGCCGGGCAGGTCCCCGGCGAGCGAGCCGGCCGCTGGCGCCGGCTCGCCGGGGACCGCCGGCGCAAACGCCTCATCCGGGGCATACGCCCCGCTCGGCTCAGGAGTGGGCTGCGGCCGGAAAACCGGCTCCTGGTCCCGGCCGAGCCGGGCACGCTCGCGCGCAGGCCCGGGCGCAGCTTCCCGCGCCGGCCTGGCCTGCTGGGCCGAACCGCTCTCATCCATCCCGGCCAGTTCACCTCAGAACTGGCCAGATACCGGCGATCTATACGGCTTCCTAACGCCCGGCCCGCCGGTCTTGACGCTTCCTTAACACCGCCGCCCCGCCCCGGCGGCCGGCCACGCCCGCGCCCGGCCCGCTCACCGGATCCCGGCCGCCCGCATCTTGCTGTTATCAGACAGCGCAGCGGGGCCGGGCGGCTTCGCCCCAGGATCGGGCTTGTTGTCCGGCTGCGATACCAGATAATCAGCTATGCGCAGTTCAGCGAGCCGGCCCGCGGCCTTTGCCGACACCACGGCCCTGCGTGCCTGCTGGCACCCGGTGGCCTTCAGCGCGGACCTGGCCGACAAGCCGGCGCACGCCGACCTGCTCGGCGAGCCGCTGGTGCTGTGGCGCGGGCCGGGCGGCACGCCGCGGGCGATGTCGGACTTGTGCGTGCACCGGGGCACGGCGCTGTCGCTGGGCCGGATCAGCGGCGAGGAGCTGGTCTGCGCTTACCACGGCTGGCGGTACGCGGCCGACGGCCGGTGCGTGGCCATCCCGCAGCTGGCCGAGCCGGGCCGGGTGCCGGCCAAGGCGCGGGTGGCGGCGTACGCGGTGCAGGAGCGCTACGGGCTGATCTGGGTCGCGCTGGAGGAGCCGCGCTGGCCGCTGCCCGAGGTCCCCGAGCTGGAGAACGGGTCGTTCGAGGTGCTGAGCGCCGGGCCGTACGCGTGGGAGTGCGACGCGGCGCGCCAGGTGGAGAACTTCACCGACTTCGGGCACTTCCCGTGGGTGCACCCGGGCCTGCTGGGCGACCCGTCCCGGCCGGTGGTGCCGCGGCACGAGGTCCGCGCGGACGGCCACGTGCTGCACTACACGGTGGTCCGGCCGGAGGCGGAGAACTCCGATGAGTTTCCCGTGTTCGGCAACGAGCAGGCCGGCCCGCCGGACCGGCACAGCCGCTACGAGCTGCACCTGCCGTACACGATCGCGCTGCGGCTGGGCTGGGGCGGCGAGCGGGGCATGGTGTACTTCTTCGCCTCGCAGCCGGTGGCCGCGGACCGCTGCACGGGATACGTGGTGATCGGCCGGAACTACAACCTGGATCAGCCCGAGCGGGTCATCCAGGACTTCGAGGACACGATCTTCGGCCAGGACCAGGTGGTGGTGGAGTCGCAGCGGCCCGAGCGGGTCCCCTTTGACCTCGCGGCGGAGCTGCACCTGAAGTTCGACGCGGTCGCGGTGGCCTACCGCAAGGCGATGCGCTCGCTGGGGCTAGCCGCCGACGCGCCGGTCGGGACGGATCTCAGTTAACCGCGGCTGCGGCGCCGGGCTGGCCCGCGGGCCGGGGCCCGGGTCGCCGGGCGGCTCGGGGCAGGGAACCTGGACCGGGCCCGGGCCGGCCGCTGCGGCCGGGACCGGGACCGGCGCCGGAGCGGACCTCAGCACGGCGGACGGCAGCCGGCGGGTGACGGCGGCGCCCGCCAGGGACACCACGCCGCAGATGCCGAACGCGATGCCCACGCCGGCGGCGAGCGACAGCCCGCTGCGCACGGCCGCGGCGACGGCCGCGCCGCCGATGCCGGTGCCGATCGCGGTGCCGAGCACGTCGCACAGGTTCAGCGAGGCCGCCGCCCAGCCCTCGCGGCCGGGCGGGGCCTGGCGCATCATCAGCAGCGACAGCGGCGCGTAGCCCAGCCCCATCCCGGCGCCCGCCACGGTCCAGGCCGCGATGGCGGCGGCGATCGGCACGGCGGGCAGCAGCACCAGGGCCATCCCGGCCTGGCCGGCCATCACCAGCAGCAGCCCGATGCGGACCAGCCGGCGGCCGGGCTGCCGCTCGGACAGCCGGGCCTGCGTCCAGGAGCCGGCCGTCCAGGACAGCGTTCCGGCCGTCACCGCCAGGCCGGCCAGCACCGGCGAGTAGTGCCGCACGGTGGTGATGGTCAGCGTCACGTAGGCGTCGGCGCCGAAGAAAGCGAACGTGATGATGCCGCGGCTGAGCACGGTGACGGGCAGGCCGGGCCGGGCCCGCATCGCGCCCGGCGGCAGCAGGCGGCGCAGCAGCGGGATGCCCAGGCCCAGCCCCGCCGCGACGAGCAGGACGCCGATGATCCGCCCGGTCGCCGAGCCCGACAGCGCCGTCAGCCCGGCCAGGAACAGCGTCGCGCCCGCCGCGGCGCCGAGACCGTCGATGGCGCGGTGCTCGGCGCCGTCGCCGCTGCCCGCGGCACGCTGGGGCGCGGGCCCGAGCCGGATCAGCGACGGGATGGCCAGTGAGCCGGTGAGCGCGACGATGGGCACCAGGCCCAGGAAGACCCAGCGCCAGCCGAACAGGTGCGCCACGGCGGCACTGGCCGCCGGGCCGGCGATGCCCGGCGCGACCCAGGCGGTGGACATCATCGCCATCATCCGGGGCCGCAGCCGGTCCGGCAGGCTGCGGTTGATGGCGACGTAGGCGACCGCGGGCACGGCGCCGGCGCCCAGGCCCTGCAGCGCCCGGCCGCCGACCAGCACGGGCATCGACGGCGCCAGCCCGGCCACCAGCAGGCCCGCGCCGAAGAACACCACGCCGATCACGTAGGGCAGCGCCGGGCCGCGCCGGTCGGCCTCGCGGCCGGCCAGCACGATGCCGACGACGCTGCCGAGCATGAAAGCGCTGAACACCCAGCCGTACAGGTCCAGGCCGCCCAGGTCGTGGGCGACCACCGGCATGACCGTGATCACGGCCAGGGCCTCGGAGGCGATGAAGGTGATGGTCAGCAAAAGGCCGGCGGTGAGCGGCCGGCGCTGCGCCACCCAGATCCCGTCTCCCTCGGCAGCAGGGCCCCTGGCCGGCAGAACACGCATAATTCCGCAGCTTACGAGTTCAAGGGCGCCTGAGGTCAATCGCGTTCAGGCGCGATCGCGCGGCGGTCACCCGCGGGCCGGGCCGCCGTCACCGGGCGGGCCGGCCGCGGCGCGCCGCCGGGCACCGGGCCGCGACCAGCCGCGCCGCTCACCCTCGTCGATCAGCTGCCGGGCGACGGCGCCCAGCTCGGTGCTCGCATCGCCGATCAGCGCCTTGCGGGCGCGCACGTCGTCGGCGGTGATGCCGGGGCTGCGCCAGGTGCCGCCGCGGGCCATCCAGTTCAGCAGCAGCGGCTGCAGCCGGTCCGTGGCCTTGGCGAAACGGGCCTCGGGGGTCCGCCGCTCCTCGAACTCATCCCACCGGGCGCGCAGCCTCCCGGCCTGATCGGCGGGCAGCAGCGTGAACAGCCGGCTCGCGGCGGCCAGCTCCCGGTCCCGCTGCCCGGTCACGGCCGCGGCGTCGTAGACCGGGGTGTCGCCGGCGTAGACCTCCACCAGGTCATGCACGAGGACCAGCTCGACAGTCCGGCCGACGTCCAGCGGCTCGTCGGAGTACTCGGCCAGGACCAGCACCATCAGTGCCAGGTGCCAGGAGTGCTCGGCGTCGTTCTCCCGCCGCGCGGCGGCGGCCAGCGGGGACTGCCGCAGCACGGCCTTCATCTGGTCGATCTCCACCAGGAACGTGAGCTGGTCGTGCAGCCGCTGACCGAGGCCGGCCGGGAACGGGGTCCGGTCGGCGAGCAGGGCCGCGGGCCGGGGCGCGGGCTGGGGCGCGGCCGGGGCTGCAGGTGCGGGACGGGGGGCGGCGGGGCGGGGCTCGGCGGGGTCGTCAGCCATGCCGTCATCGTGGCACGGGCGCTGACGCGCGTGCCCCGGCGCCCGTGCCCCAGCGCCCGTGCGTCAGCGCCGGTGCCTCAGCGCCAGTGCGTCAGCGGAACCGGCCCGCGGCTGCGCACCGTGCGGATGATGAAGGTGCTGCGCGCCTCCACCACGGCCGGGATGGCCAGCACCTGGTCCAGCAGCAGCTGCTCGTAGCCGGCCAGGTCCGGCACGGCCACCTCGACCATGAAGTCATCGGTACCCGAGACCAGGTAGCAGGCCACCACCGCCGGGATGGCCAGCAGCGCTTGCTCGACCTGGGCTGAGGCCTCGCGCGAGTGGCCGGCGACGCGCAAGCCGATGAAGACGGTCAGGCCCAGCCCGGCCGCCGCCCGGTCGATCTCCGCGCGATAGCCGGCAATGACGCCGCTGGCCTCCAGGGCCTTGACCCGGCGCAGGCAGGCCGACGGCGACAGCGACACCTTCTCGGCCAGGTCGACGTTGGCGATCCGTCCGTCGCGCTGCAGCTCCGCGACGATGGCACGATCGATGCGGTCTGCTTTCAGAGCTGGCATAGAATTCAGATTAACGGAACTTTCGTCGCACGATGTTGCATCACAGCGGTGCTCTGACGCAATATTTGCCATCGCGTGCGAGGCGATTTCGGCGAGGCTGAAGCCATGAGCACAACCGCCCCCGCCCGCCCGGTTCTCCCGCCTGCCGCTGCCCCCGCGCGCACCCCGGTCCGGTCCCCCGGCGGCCCGGGCCGGGCGGCGCCCGCCCGGCCGCTGTCGGTGCCGCGCGGCGCGGCCCTGTACATCGGCGCGCTGCTCGGCCCCGGCCTGCTGCTGCTGCCCGGCCTGGCCGCCGCGCAGGCAGGCCCGGCATCGGTGCTGGCCTGGCTGGCGCTGATCATCACCTCGGCGCTGCTGGCCGGCGTGTTCACCGCGCTCGGCCGGGCTGTCCCCGCCGGCGGCGGGGTGATCGGCTACACCGCGGCCGGGCTCGGCCGCCGGGCCGGCGCCGCCGCGGGCTGGTGCTTCCTGGCCGGGGTCATCTGCGGCGCCCCGATCGTGTGCCTGATCGGCGCGAGCTACGTCACCGACCTGGCCGGCGGCGGGCCGCTGCTGCGCGCCGCTGTCGCGGGCGGGCTGCTGCTGGCCGTGCTGGGCCTGGCGCTGGGCGGCGTCCGGGCCACCACCACGGCGCAGCTGGTGCTGGTCGCGCTGCTGATCGCGGTCGTGGTGGCCGCCGTGACCGGCGCCGCGCCCGCCGCCCGGGCGGCGAACTGGGCGCCGTTCGCGCCGCACGGCTGGCTGGCCATCGGCAAGGCCGCCGCCACCCTGATGCTGTCGTTCATCGGCTGGGAGGCCGTCGCGCCGCTGACCACCCGGTTCGCCAGCCCGGCCCGGCAGCTGCCCCGGGTCATCGCCATCGCGTTCGGCACCACCACGGCGCTGTACCTCGGCCTGGCCGTCACGACCATCGCGACTCTCGGCCGCGGCGCCGGAACCAGCGTCCCGCTGGCCGACCTGCTCCAGATCGCCATCGGCCCGGCGGGCCGGGCGGTCGCCGCCGCCGCGGCCCTGGTGCTGACGCTGGGCGCGACCAACGCCTACCTGACCGGCGCCACCGAGATGATCCGCCAGCTCACCGCCGCCCGCCGCCCCCGGAGTACCGGGCTGCTGCCGGGCCAGGCGCGCCCGGCCGCGACGCGGCCCGCCGTGACACAGCCCGCCGTGACGCAGCCCGCCGTGACACAGCCGGAGGCGGCTTCTCCGGGCCCGGTGCAGCGCCTGGCCCGCCCCGGCTCGGCGCGGCCGTTCCTGCTGGTGATCGCGGCGGCGGGCCTGCTGCTCATCGGCCTGTACGCACTCGGCCTGGTCAGCACCGCGGCGCTGGTTGCGCTGCCGACCACCATGTTCCTGGTCGTCTACGTCACCTGCACCGCGTCGGCCGCCCGGATCCTCACCGGGCCTGCCCGGATCGCCGCGGTCCCGGCGCTGCTCGCCGTCCTCGCGGTCCTGGCCTTCTGCGGCTGGGCGCTGATCGCCGCCGCTGTCGTCGCCGGCCTCGCCGCCCTCACCGCGCCGGCCAGCTCCCCCGCGCTGGCCCGCCCGCGTATTCCGGCCGGCGTGGCCCGCGTCCAGCGCGACGGTGCTTGATTGACGCGGCCGGCCAGGCCAGGCTGGGCCCTGTCACCTCAGCCGCATCAGTGGACTCAGAAGTCCCGAAGTTCGCACTCCGGGTCTATCCGGGCAGCGGCGCTTCCCGCCGCCACAGAAAGCCAGCCCACATGCGACTCATCTCCCCCGCCCGCCGGATCCGGACCACCGCGCTCTGCGCCGCCGCGCTCGCGGGCTGTGCCGCGGCTCAGTTAGCGGGCCTGCCCGCCGCGTCGGCGGCCGGCCACCCGGCGGGCGGCCCGGTGGGCGCCAGCCCCGCCGCGCTGTACGCCTGGGGCAGCAACCCGCGCGGCGAGCTGGGCAACGGGACCACCCGGCAGAACACCTCCACGCCCGGCCTGGTCCACCTGCCGGCCACCTTCACTCCGCTGGCGGCCGCCGCCGGCGCCAACTTCGCCGTCGCGGCCGGCACCGGCAACACGGTCTACGCCTGGGGCGACAACCTGCACGGCCAGCTCGGCAACGGCAAGCAGGGGGCCATCCCCAGCCCGGAGCCGGTGAAGGTGCAGTGGCCCGCGGCCGTCACCCCGGCGACCGTCTCGGCCGGCGACTCGTCGGCCTACGTCATCGGCGGGGACGGCGCGCTGTATGACTGGGGCAACAACAAGTCCGGCCAGCTCGGCATCGGCTCCACGCGCAGCAGCCTGGTCCCGGTCCGGGTGAAGCTGCCCGGCACTAGTCCGGTCATCGCGGTCGCCGGCGGCGAGAACTCGGCGTACGCCGTCACCGCCGACGGCGCTGCCTACGCCTGGGGCAGCAACTCCAGCGGCCAGCTCGGCAACAAGAGCCTGCAGCCCAGCACCACCCCGGTCCGGGTCCAGCTGCCCGCCGGCGTTGGCGCGACTGCCGTGGCGGCCGGCCTGAGCATGGCCTACGCGCTGACGACCAGCGGGACCATCTACGCCTGGGGCGACAACGCCGCGGGCCAGCTCGGCACCAACCAGGCCAGCCCGATCGGCAGCCTGGTGCCGGTGCAGGTCCAGCTGCCCGGCACCGTGACCGCGACCGCCATCTCGGCGGGCCGCACCACCGGCTACGCCCTCGGGTCCGACGGCGCCGTGTACGCCTGGGGCGACAACAGCCTGGGCCAGCTCGGCGGGGGCCAGGACCAGATGAGCAAGACGCCGGTCAAGGTGCCCCTGCCGGGCGGCTTCACGCCGGCCCAGGTCACCGGCGGCGCGATCTCGGCCTATGCCGCCAGTACCGCCGGCCAGGTCTACGGGTGGGGCAACAACACCTCCGGCCAGCTCGGCACTACCCCGCTCAGCCGGGTCTCGCCGCCGGTGCGGACCGGGCTCCCGGCCGACGTCACGCCCGCCCTGCTGATCCCGGAATCCCTGTCGTTCAGCGGCTATGCCCTTACCGGCCGGTCCGGGCTGACGGGCGGCGACTACAGCAAGACCGGCAAGGTGACGTACCTGGTCGGCGGTCCCGGCCCGACCGTGCACATCGAGGGCGGCGGGGGCGGCACCAGCAACTGCACCACTGACGAGACCAATAAGACCAACATGGCCTACGCCGACCCCACCTACACCTCCGTCTCGTTCACCGTGAAGGACAGCGGCAGCTGCGGGAGCGAGGCCAGCTGGAGCTACTTCACCATGACCGTGACCGGCCGGGACAGCGAGGGCCACCCGATGAACGCCTCCGGCCGGTTCTGGTTCGGCCAGAACTCCGCGGGTGATCCGTTCTACCTGCGCTGCGCCGAGCCGCTGGTGCACATGACGTGCTCCGCCTCGAACCCGGCCCAGGTCATCATGAGCGCCTTCCCCGGCTGACGGGCAGCAAGGCGCCCGGCGCCCTGGACGCGACAGAAAGCCAGCTGACCATGCGACTCACCACCCCGGCCCGGCCGCACCGTGCTGCGCGTCCGCGCCGCAGCGGCCCGGCCGTCCTGGCCGCTGTCGCGCTCGCGGCCTGCGCCGCGGCCCAGTTAGCCGCCCTCCCTGCCGCGTCAGCCGCCGTGCGGACCAGCCCCGCCACCGCGCTGTACTCCTGGGGCAGCAACCACAGCGGCCAGCTCGGCAGCCGCGACGCGCCGCGGATCACTACCAGTCCCGTCCGGGTCGGCCTGCCGGCCGGCGTCCGGGCGACGGCCGTCGCCGCGGGCCAGAACATGGCTTACGCCCGGACCAGCTCCGGCGCCATTTTTGCCTGGGGCGACAACAGCCACGGTCAGCTCGGAGCTGGCCAGGCCGGGCTGAGCACGACACCGGTCAAGGTCCCGCTGCCCGGCGGCTTCACCCCGGCGCAGATCACCGGCGGGGCGATCTCGGCCTATGCCGCCAGTGCCGCCGGCCAGGTCTACGGATGGGGCAGCAACTCCCTCGGCCAGCTCGGGACCACCCCGCTGACCGGGATCTCACCACCGGTCCTCGTCGGGCTGCCGCACGGGATCGCGGCCGCCGCGCTGATTCCCGAGCCCGTATCCGAGAGCGGTTACGCCATCGCTGGCCCGGCCGGCCTGAAGTCCCGGACACCTACCGTGAGCACAACGGTGACGTTCCGCGTCGGCGGGCCCGGCCCGATCATCCACGTCCAGGGCGGCGGAGGCGGCCGCGATCACAGCAACTGCACCGACGACGAGACGACCAGGACGGTCGAAGCTCAGAGCGACCCGGTCAGCATCAGAGCCTCGTTCGACGCGAAGTGGTGGGGCGAATGCAACTCGGAGCCAAGTTACAGCTACTTCGACGTCACCGTGACCGGAAAGGACGCCGCGGGCAGGACCATGAATAGCCGGGGCCGATTCTGGCTGGGCCAGGATTCCGCGGGTGGCCAGTACTACGTGGAGTGCAGCGAGCCCGAGGTGCGCCTGACCTGCATGGAACATCCGATCTCGTTCCAGGCATTCCCCGGCTGAGCCGGACGGGGGCGGCTAGGCGCCCGGCGGGCCGCAGACCGCGCCGGTGTCGGCACCGGAGACCAGCGCGGCGTACTTGGCCAGCGCGCCGCTGGTGTAGTTCGGCGCCGGCTGCTGCCAGGCGGCCCGGCGCCGGCTCAGCTCGGCGTCGTCGACCAGCACGTCCAGCCGCCGCTGCGGGATGTCCAGCAGGACGCCGTCGCCGTCGCGGACCAGCGCGACCGGGCCGCCGTCGAAGGCTTCCGGCGCCGCGTGCCCGACGCACGCCCCGAACGTCGCGCCAGAGAACCGGCCGTCGGTGACCAGCGCGACGTCCTGGCCCAGGCCCGCGCCCTTGATGGCGGCGGTGACCGCGAGCATCTCCCGCATGCCGGGCCCGCCACGGGGGCCCTCGTACCGGATGATCAGCACGTCGCCCTTGCTGACCCGGCCCGCGGTGACCGCGGCGAAGCAGTCTTCCTCGCGCTCGAACACCCGGGCCCGGCCCTCGAACCGCAGCGACTCGATGCCGGGCGTCTTCACCACCGCGCCGCCGGGGACCAGGCTGCCGCGCAGCACAGCGAGCCCGCCGTCGGGCTGGAACGGCTCGGCCGCCCGCCGGACGACCCGGCCGTCCGGGACCGGTGCGTCGGACACGTTCTGGGCCAGCGTCCGGCCGTTGATCGTGAGGGTGTCGCCGTCGATCAGCCCGGCCGACAGCAGCTCGCGCAGGATTACCGGAACGCCGCCCGCCTGGTCCAGCTCGCTCATGATGTACAGGCCCGAGGGGCGCATCGAGGCGATGACCGGGGTCCGGCGGCTGACCGCGTCGAAGTCGTCCAGCGTCAGCTTTACGCCCGCCTCGCGGGCGATGGCCAGCAGGTGCAGCACCGCGTTGGTGGATCCCGCCGTGGCCATCACCACGGTCGCCGCGTTCAGGAACGCCGCCCGGGTCAGGATCTGCCGCGGCCGCAGCCCGGCGGCCAGCGCCGCCACCACGGCCTCGCCGGTGCGCCGGGCCAGGCCGGTGCGCTCGGCGGACACCGCCGGGGCCGAGGACTCCCCCGGCAGCGTCATGCCCAGCGCTTCCGCGCAGGCCGACATGGTGTTGGCGGTGTACATGCCCGCGCACGAGCCCGCGCCCGGGCAGGCGGCCCGCTCCACCGCCAGCAGGTCGGCGTCGGACACCTCGCCCGCCGCGTGCCCGCCGACGGCCTCGAAGACGTCCTGGATGGTCAGCGACCGGCCGAGGGCGTGGCCGGGCAGGATCGTCCCGCCGTACAGGAACGCCGCCGGGATATCCAGCCGGGCGCAGGCCATCAGCATGCCGGGCAGCGACTTGTCACAGCCGGCCACCGCGACCAGCGCGTCGAACTGCTCGGCGGTCACCATCAGCTCGACGGAGTCGGCGATGATCTCCCGGCTGACCAGCGAGGCCTTCATGCCCTCGGTGCCCATCGAGATGCCGTCCGACACGGCGATCGTGCCGAACTCCAGGGGCACCGCCCCGGCCTGCCGGACGCCCTCCTTGACGGCCGCGGCCAGCCCGTTCAGGTGCATGTTGCACGGGGTGACCTCGTTCCACGACGAGGCCACCGCCACCTGCGGCCGGGCCAGGTCGTCCTCGCTCAGGCCGGCCGCGCGCAGCATCGCCCGGGCCGGGGCCCGCGACGGGCCGGTCGTCAGCGGGCCGGACCGCGGGCGCGGCAGGGCCGCGCCCGGCGGCGGCGCACCCGGCTGGCCGGAACCCGGCCCGCTGCCGGTCACACTGCTTCCGAGACCGAGATCAGCTGGTCGTCGGGGATGGCCGTGGCGCCGGCCCGCAGCAGGCCGTAGGCCACCCCGTCGGCCAGCGCCTCCCAGGAGGCGGTGACGATGTCGTCGGACACCCCGACCGTCGTCCACTCCCCCTCGGCGTCCGCCGAGGTCAGCATCACCCGGGTGACGGCGCTGGTCGCTGCCCGGCCGTCCAGGATGCGCACCTTGTAGTCGACCAGGTGGATCGCCTGCAGCGCCGGGTACACCTCGACCAGCGCGCGGCGCAGCGCCTGGTCCAGCGCGTGCACCGGGCCGACGCCCTCGCCGACGGCCACCACCCGGTCGGCACCCAGCCGCAGCCGGACGATGCCCTCGCTGCGGTCGGCCGCCTGCCGGTCATCGGAGCCGCCGGCCCGCTCGATCACGACCCGGTAGCCCTCCAGCTCGAACCACGTCGGCAGCAGGCCGGCGGTCTTGCGGACCAGCAGCTCGAACGAGGCGTCGGCGGCCTCGAACGCATACCCCCGGTACTCCGCCTCCTTGACCTGGTCCAGCACCCGGCCGGCCAGGCCCGGGTCGGTGCTCAGGTCCAGGCCCAGCTCGGCCGCCTTGGCCTGGACGTTGCTGCGCCCGGCCAGCTCGCTGACCAGGACCTGGGGCTGGTTGCCCACCGCGGCCGGCTCGATGTGGGAGTAGGCATCCGGCCGCCGCGCGATGGCCGAGGCGTGCAGCCCGGCCTTCGTCGCGAACGCCGACGACCCGACGTAGGGCTGACGCGCCTCGAACGGCAGGTTGGCCACGTCGGCGATGGTCCGGGCGGTGGAGGCCAGCGCGGCCAGCCGGCCCTTCGGCAGCAGCTCGTGGCCGCGCTTGAGCTCCAGGCTGGCGATGACCGAGAACAGGTCGGCGTTGCCGCACCGCTCGCCGTAGCCGTTGGCCGCGCCCTGGACATGCAGCCCGCCGGCCGCCACCGCGACGACCGAGTTGGCCACCGCGCAGGCCGCGTCGTTGTGGAAGTGCACGCCGATCTTCGTCTTGGACCGGTCGGCCACCTCGGCCACGATCCGGGCCACGTCATCGGGCAGCGTGCCGCCGTTGGTGTCGCACAGCGCCAGGGTATCGGCGCCGGCCTCGGCGGCCGCGGCCAGCACCGCGAGCGCGTAGCCGCGGTCGGCCTGGTAGCCGTCGAAGAAGTGCTCGGCGTCGAATACCACCCGGCGCCCGGCCGCCCGCATGAAGGCCACCGACTCGCCGACCATGGCCAGGTTCTCCTCGCGGGTGGTCCGCAGCGCCTCGGACACGTGCAGCGTCCAGGCCTTCCCGACCAGCGTGACAATCGGCGTCTCGGCGGCCAGCAGCGCGGCCAGGTTGGCGTCGTCGTCCACGCCGCGGCGCGGCAGCCGGGTCGCGCCGAACGCGGCCAGCTGGGCGTTCTGGAATTCCAGCGACTTGGCCCGCTCGAAGAACTCGGCGTCCTTGGGGTTGGAGCCCGGCCAGCCGCCCTCGATCACGTCCACGCCGAGACCGTCCAGCACGCCGGCCACCCGCAGCTTGTCGGCGACGGTCAGGTCCAGGCCGACCTGCTGCGAACCGTCCCGCAGGGTGGTGTCGTAGATCTCTACTTTCTCGCCGGTCATGAGCCGGCCTCCTGGAGGCTGGCCAGCAGGGCCTTCTCCCAGTCGCCGGTGCTGGCCGGCGCGCCGGCCGCCAGCACCGCCGACACGGCGGTGTCCAGGTCGGCCGCCGCCTCGGGCTGGCCGAGGTGGGCCAGCATCAGCCCGGCCGACAGCACCGCGCCGGCCGGGTTGGCCCGGCCGGTGCCGGCAATGTCGGGCGCCGAGCCGTGCACCGGCTCGAACACCGACGGGCCGGTGCGGTCAGGGTTGAGGTTGCCGCTGGGCGACAGGCCCAGGCCGCCGGTCAGCGCCGCGCCGAGGTCGGAGATGATGTCGCCGAACAGGTTGTCGGTGACGATCACGTCGAACCGGGCCGGGTCGTCGACCATCCACAGGCAGGCCGCGTCGACGTGCGCGTAGCTGAGCTCGACGCCCTGCTCGGCCGCGACCTCCTTGCTGATCCGCTGCCACAGGCCGCCGGCGTGGCTGAGCACGTTGGTCTTGTGCACCAGGGTGAGCCGCCCGGACCGGCTGGCGGCCAGCTCGGCCGCGTACCGGACGCAGCGCCGGACCCCGGCATAGGTGTTCAGCGACTCCTCGGTGGCCGTCTCGAACTCGGTCCCGCGGTGCACGGTGCCGCCCGCGCCGGCGTACAGGCCCTCGGTGTTCTCCCGCACGATGACCAGGTCCAGGTCGGCCGGCTTCATCGAGGAGACGGCGTTGGCCACCCCCGGCCGCAGCTTGGACGGCCGCAGGTTGACGTACAGGTCCAGCTCGGCGCGCAGCCGCAGCAGCAGGCCGCGCTCCAGCACGCCGGGCGGGACCTCCGGGCTGCCCACCGCGCCGAGCAGCACGGCGTCCGCCTGGCGCAGCTCGGCCAGCGCGGCGTCGGGCAGGATCTCGCCGGTGGCCAGGTAGTGCCGGGCGCCGAGCTCATAGGGCCGCCACCGCACGGCGAAGCCGCGGCGTGCCGCCACGGCATCCACGCAGGCCCGGGCGACCTCGGTGACCTCGGGCCCGACCCCGTCGCCGGGCACGTGGGCGACGGCATAGGTGCTGGCTACGTGCTCAGGCATCTCAGCCGTCCATCTCGTCGGTTGCGGCGTTCAGCCAGCTCATCATCTTGCGCAGCGGCTTGCCGGTCTGCTCGATCTGCGCCGTGGTGGCCGCCTCGCGCAGCCGCTGGAAGTTGGGCCGGCCGTTGTCGTCCTCGGCCACCCACTCGCGCGCGAACTCGCCGGACTGGATGTCGGCCAGGATCTTGGCCATCGCCTGCCGGGTCGGGTCGCTGATCACCCGCGGGCCGCGGGTCAGGTCGCCGTACTCGGCGGTGTCGCTGACCGAGTAGCGCATCCAGGTCTCGCCGCCCTCATACATCAGGTCGACGATGAGCTTGAGCTCGTGCAGGCACTCGAAGTAGGCCACCTCGGGCTGGTAGCCGGCGTTGACCAGCGTCTCGAAGCCGGCGTTCACCAGCGCCGTGACGCCGCCGCACAGCACGGCCTGCTCGCCGAACAGGTCGGACTCGGTCTCCTCCTGGAAGGTGGTGACCAGCGCGCCGGCCTTCGTGCCGCCGATCCCGGCGGCGTAGGAGCGGGCCAGCTCCCACGCCTTGCCGGTGGCGTCCTGCTCCACCGCCACCAGGACCGGGGTGCCCTGCCCGGCCACGAACTGCCGCCGCACGATGTGGCCGGGCGCCTTGGGCGCGACCATGGCCACGTCCACGTCGTCGGGCGCGGTGATGTACCCGAAGTGGATGTTGAAGCCGTGCGCGAAGAACAGCGCGTCGCCGCTGCGGAGGTTGGGCGCGATGTCGTTGGCGTACAGCTTGCGCTGGGTGGTGTCGGGAGTCAGCACCATGATGACGTCGGCCCAGGCGCACGCCGCCGCGGGCGTGGCGATGGTCAGCCCCTCGGCCTCGGCGCGCTTGCGGGACCGGGAGCCCTCGGGCAGCCCGACCTGGACCTCGCAGCCCGAGTCCCGCAGGCTGAGCGCGTGCGCGTGGCCCTGCGAGCCGTAGCCCAGCACCGCGATCTTGCGGCCCTGGATCAGGCTGAGGTCGGCGTCGTCGTCGTAGTACACGGTGGCCATGTCGGCGGTGTCCTCTCGTATGTGCTGCTGTGTCGTCAGTTGCTCGGCGCCCGCGAACAGCCGGGCGAGTCAGGCGGACGTGCTCAGGCGGCGGTGCCGGCCAGCTGCGGCTGGGCGGACCAGTGGCTGGCTGCCGCGTCGGCGTCGGGCTCGTCGGTGATGGCCGCGCTGCCCCGCGACAGCGCGATCCGGCCGGTCCGGACGATCTCGGCGATGCCGTAGGGCTCCAGCACGGCCAGCAGCGCGTCCAGCTTGCCGGGGCTGCTGACGGCCTCCAGGACCAGCGTGTCGGGGGTCAGGTCGACCACCGTCGCGCCGAACACCCGGGCCACCTCCAGCAGCTCGCCGCGGCTGTCGGGGCCGGCCGGCATCTTGATCAGGGCCAGCTCGCGCTCCACCGCGGTGCCCTTGTGCAGCTCGACCACCTTCAGCACCCGGACCAGCTTGTCGAGCTGGGTCATCACCTGGCCGACCGGCGTGGACGCGGCGTCGACGACGATCGTCATCCGGCTGACCCGCTCGTCGGCGGTCGGGCCGACGGCCAGTGAGCTGATATTGAAGGCCCGCCGGGAAAAGAGCCCGGCCACGTGCGACAGCACGCCCGGCTTGTTCTCGACCAGGACCGACAGCGTGTGCGTGCTCATCTCGTCACCATTTCCCGGCGCGTCGCGGCGCGCTGCTCGTCCTGACTGAACTCCGGGCCCAGCACGATCTCGTCGTTGGGCCGGCCGGCCGGCACCATCGGGAACACGCCCTCCCGGTCGTGGACCCGGAAGTCCACGACGGTCGGCACGTCGCTGGTGGCCAGCGCCTTCTCCAGCACCTCATCGACCTGGTCAGCCGAGTCGCAGCGCAGCCCGAAGCAGCCGTAGGCCTCGGCCAGCTTCACGTAGTCCGGGATGGCCTGGCCCAGCTCGACCTGGGAGTAGCGCTCGTCGTAGAACAGCTCCTGCCACTGCCGGACCATGCCCAGGAAGCCGTTGTTGAAGATCAGCACCTTGATCGGCAGGCCCTCGATGGCGCAGGTGGCCAGCTCCTGGCAGGTCATCTGGAAGCAGCCGTCGCCGTCGATGGCCACCACCGTCTCGCCGGGCCGCCCGGCCTGGGCGCCCATCGCGGCCGGGACGGCGAAGCCCATGGTGCCCGCGCCGCCGGAGTTGATCCAGCTGCGCGGCCGGGTGAAGCTGAAGTGCTGGGCGGCGTGCATCTGATGCTGGCCGACCCCGGCCACCACGATGGCGTCGCCGCCGGTCAGCGCGGACAGCCGCTCCACCACGTACTGCGGCTTCAGCGGGCCGCCGTCGTCCTGGGCGTAGCGCAGCGGGAACTGCCGCTTCCAGCCGTCCAGCGCGGTGAGCCAGGCCTCCGTGTCGGGCTCGCCCGCCTGCGCGATCTCGGTGGCCAGGGCCCGGGTCAGCTGCTCCAGGACCGGCTTGAGGTCGCCCACGATGGCCACGTCCGGGCGGCGGTTCTTGCCGATCTCGGCCGGGTCGATGTCGGCGTGCACGATCTTCGCCCGCGGCGCGAAGTGCGGCAGGCTGCCGGTCACCCGGTCATCGAACCGGGCGCCGAGGGCCACCACCAGGTCGGCCTCCTGCAGCGCCGCGACCGCCGGGTACATGCCGTGCATGCCGGGCATGCCCAGCGCCAGCGGGTGCGCGTCCGGGAACGCGCCGCGGGCCATCAGCGTGGTGGTGACCGGCGCCCGGGCCAGCTCGGCCAGCCGGAACAGCTCCTCGTGCGAGTCGGACTTGATCACGCCGCCGCCGACGTACAGCACCGGGCGGCGGGCCTGGCGCAGCAGCTCGGCCGCGGCCGAGATCGCCCGGCCGCTCGGCGGTCCGGGCACCTTGTAGCCGGGCAGGTCCAGCTGCGGCGGCCAGGACCACGGCGCGGTGGCCTGCTGGACGTCCTTGGGCACGTCGATGAGAACCGGGCCGGGCCGGCCGGTGGTGGCGATGTGGAACGCCTCGGCCACCGCGGCCGGGATCTGCGCCGGGTCGGTCACGATCACGTTGTGCTTGGTGATCGGCAGCGTAATGCCCGTGATGTCGGCTTCCTGGAAAGCATCGGTGCCGATCATGGCGGTGCCGACCTGGCCGGTGATGGCGACGATCGGCACCGAGTCCATATAGGCATCGGACAGCGCGGTGACCAGGTTGGTGGCGCCGGGGCCGCTGGTCGCCATGCAGACACCGGGCCGGCCGGTCGCCCAGGCATAGCCCTCGGCGGCGTGCCCGGCGCCCTGCTCGTGCCGGACCAGCACGTGCCGCAGCGAGGAGGACAGCAGCGGGTCGTAGGTCGGCAGGATGGTGCCGCCGGGCAGCCCGAACACCACCTCGACGCCCTGCTCTTCAAGGCTGCGCACAAGGGCCTGGGCTCCGGTGAGGTCCACGGGTTGCTCCTTCTGAGTTCTTGCTGGTCAAGCGGGTGGGGCAGGGATAGCCGATAGTTGGGAGTCCAACAAAAAACCTCCCTGCCGGTGCCGGCAAAGAGGTTGTAGCGCGCGCCCTGGGCGGGCACGCGCTACGTGATAATAAGTACGAGGTGTTCGAGGAACGCGCGGTTCACAGTTCTGCTCCGGTTTCGGTAGCTCAGTTATGCCCGCTGGTTCTAGCGGAGCCAGCCCGGCTGCCTGTCGGTTTTACCAGGTTAGCGGGCCCGCAGATCCGGCCTCATTGCCGGGGCTGGCCAAAGGCGGCCAGATCTAGGTACCCACCTTAGCGCACGTTCAGGACGGGGCGGCTGCATTCGCCGCCGCGGACGGCAGGAAGGACGGCCGGGTCGCCTCGAACGCCGCGATGTCGGCCTCGTGGCGGAGCGTCAGGGCGACGTCGTCGAGGCCCTCCAGCAGCCGCCACCGGGCGAAATCGGCCAGCTCGAACGGCTCGGTCAGCCCGGCCGCCGGGATGGCCACGGTCCGGGCCGCCACGTCCAGGACCAGCTCAGCCGCCGGGTCGGCGGCCAGCGCGGCGAACAGCCGGGCCGAGGACTCCTCGGAGACCTGGGCCGGGATCAGGCCCGAGCTGATGCAGTTGCCCCGGAAGATGTCGGCGAACTTCGGCGACACGACGGCCTGGAAGCCGAAGTCCTGCAGGGCCCAGACGGCGTGCTCCCGCGAGGACCCGCAGCCGAAGTTGGACCCGCCGACCAGGATCTTCGCCTCGCCGGCGCCCGGCCGGTTGAGCTCGAAGTCCGGGTCGCTGCGCCAGGCCGAGAACAGGCCGGGCGCGAAGCCGGTGCGCTCGACCCGCTTGAGCCAGACCGCGGGGATGATCTGATCGGTGTCCACGTCGCGGCGGTCGAGCGCGACGGCGCGGCCCGTTACCTGCTTGATTCCCGACATCACACGTCTCCCGGGGTCGCGAAGCGGCCGGCCACGGCGGTGGCGGCGGCGACAGCCGGCGACACCAGGTGGGTGCGCCCGCCGGGGCCCTGACGGCCCTCGAAATTACGGTTGCTGGTGGAGGCGGAGCGCTCGCCGGGCGACAGGATGTCCCCGTTCATGCCCAGGCACATCGAGCAGCCCGCGGAGCGCCACTCGAAGCCCGCGTCGGTGAACTGGCGGTCCAGGCCCTCGGCCTCGGCGTCGGCCTTGACCCGGGCCGAGCCCGGCACGATCAGCGCGCGCACGCCCGGCGCGACCTTCTTGCCCCGGACGACCTCGGCGGCCGCGCGCAGGTCGGCCAGCCGGCCATTGGTGCACGAGCCGATGAACACGGTGTCCACGGCGATGTCGCGCATCGCGGTGCCCGCCTGCAGGCCCATGTAGGTCAGTGCGCGCTGCGCCGACTGGCGCTCGGCCTCGGAGCCGAACGACGCCGGGTCGGGCACGGCGTCGTCGATGGAGACCGACTGGGCCGGGTTGGTGCCCCAGGTGACGGCCGGCCGCAGCGTGGCGGCGTCGATGCGGAGCTCGTGGTCGAACGACGCGCCGTCGTCGGTGACCAGGCTGCGCCAGTCATCGAGGGCCCGCTCCCACTCGGCGCCCCGCGGGCTGTGCGCGCGGCCCTCGAGGTAGGCGAACGTGGTGTCGTCGGGAGCGATCATCCCGGCCCGCGCGCCGCCCTCGATGGACATGTTGCAGACCGTCATCCGGCCTTCCATCGACAGTGCCCGGATGGCCGCGCCGCGGAACTCGATGACCGAGCCGACGCCGCCGCCGGTGCCCAGCGCCCGGATGATGGCCAGCACCAGGTCCTTGGCGGTGCAGCCGGGCGGCAGGTCGCCGTCCACGGTGACGGCCATCGCGTCGGGCTTGACCTGGCGCAGCGTCTGGGTCGCCAGCACGTGCTCGACCTGCGTGGTGCCGATGCCGAAGGCCAGCGCCCCGAAGGCGCCGTGGGTGGAGGTGTGGCTGTCGCCGCAGACCACGGTCATGCCCGGCTGGGTCAGGCCCAGCTGCGGCCCGATGACGTGCACGATGCCCTGGTTGGGGCTGCCCAGCGCGTGCAGGGTCACGCCGTGCTCGGCGCAGTTGCGGCGCAGCCGGGCGATCTGCTCGGCGGCCAGCGGGTCCGCGATCGGCTGGTCCAGGCCGATGGTCGGCACGTCGTGGTCCATCGTGGCGACGGTCAGGTCCGGCCGGCGTACCTTGCGCCCGGCCAGCTCGAGACCCTCGAAGGCCTGCGGCGAGGTGACCTCGTGCACGAGGTGCAGGTCAATGTAGAGCAGCGGGGGCTCGCCCTCGGGGCTGGCCACGAGGTGACGGTCCCAGACCTTGTCAAACAGGCGTCCGGTCACTGGCTTCTCTCATCACTGGCAGGTTCAGGGTGGCCCGTCCGGCACGCACCCCAGGTCAGCCTCTTGCTGTTATCAGCCGCTTGCTCTGCTCAGCTGCTGACATCCGCCCGGGTGCCGCCTCTGGCGCTGTCTCAAATATCGAGATACCCTGTTCAGGATATGAGCACTCTACGACAGGACGAGGCCGGCGGCAAGCGCATCACCGGCGTCGGCGTGCTGGACCGGTCGGTCGCCCTGCTGAACCTGCTGGCGGACGGCCCGCGGACGCTGCGCTGGCTGTCGGAGGCCAGCGGCCTGCCCCGGCCGACCGCCTACCGGCTGCTCGTCGCCCTGGAGACGCACCGCCTGGTGGCCAGGGATACCTCGGGCGCGTTCGGGCTCGGGCCGCGGCTGGCCGAGCTGGCCGTGCACGCCGGCCCGGCGCTGGATCTGGCCGCCCTGGCCGGGCCCGTGCTGACCTGGCTGCACGAGGAGACCGGCGAGTCCGCTCAGCTGTACGTGCGCTCCGGCGACCGCCGCCTGTGCGTGGCCGCCCGCGACGCGGGCACCGGGCTGCGGGACAGCGTGCCCGTCGGCTCCGTGCTGCCGCTGGGCGCCGGGTCCGGCGGCAAGGTGCTGCTGGCCTGGTCCGCGCCGGGCGACCTGCCGCCGGGCGACGCCGGGCTGGCCGGCGAGCTGGCCGCGGTGCGCAAGCGCGGCTGGGCCGCCACGATTGCCGAGCGCGAGGCCGGGGTGGCCAGCGTCAGCGCCCCGGTACTGGCCGGCGGAGGGCTGGCTGGCGGAGGGCTGGCCGGCGGTGAGCTGCTCGGCGCAGTCTGCGTGTCCGGCCCGGCCAGCCGCCTGGGCCCCTCCCCCGGCCGCCGCCTGGCACCTCAGGTCACTGCCGCCGCGGCCCGGCTGGCCGCCCTGGCCCGCCCCGCGGGCCCCGCCGCCCGCTAGCTGGCGGGCTGGCCCGCCACCGCGGGCCCCTGCAGCCCGCTAGCTGCCGGGCTGGCCGGCCACCGCGGGCCCGATCCGGCCGACCAGCCAGGTGGTGAACGGCACCAGGCCCATGCGGCGGTAGATCTGCTCGGCAGGCAGGTTCCCGGCCATCACGTTGACGGTGATCTCGCTGGTCCCCCACTCGCGCAGGACCGCCCACACGGCGTCGAGCAGCGCGCGGCCCAGCCCGGCGGAGCGGCAGGCGGGCAGGACGGCGAGCGATTCCAGGTGGCCGACGGTGGCGCCGGTCGCCAGCGTCGGGCCGGCCGGGACGCTGCGCACCAGGGCGTAGCCAGCGACCTGGCCGTCTTGCTCGGCCAGGAAGAGCGCCGCGGGCAGGTCCCCGGCCAGGTACTCCAGGTACTGCCGCCGCCGTATCGCCCACGACTCCCCGGCCTGCCGGAACGGGCTGACCGCCGTCAGGTGCCCCGCGGCGCTCGCATGATGGTCCTGCAGCGCCATCCACAGCGGTGCCACCTCGTCCATGCGGGATGCACCGGCGCGGGAGATCTGCGCCCTGGCGCCGTTACCGGATCTGGCGGGGTCCCTGGAGTTATCGATCTCCATGCGCGTCCTTCATGCCGACTGACCGGGCGACGACGAGGAGCGTATCCGGGCCGGGCCGTCCGGACGACCCGGCCGGGCTGTGGTAGCCAGGACGTCATGAGCGGGCAGCGAGTAACAGCGCCGGCGATCGCGGATGAGCGGACCACGCTGACCGGTTTCCTGGACTTCCAGCGGGCGACGCTGGAGCGCAAGTGCGCCGGGCTGACCGGCAGCCAGCTGCGCGAGCGGGCCGTGCCCCCGTCCCGGCTGTGCCTGCTCGGAATCGTGCGGCACATGGCCGAGGTCGAGCGGAACTGGTTCCGGCCCGTCCTGGAGGGTGCGGAGCTGGCCACGATCTTCTGGCCGCCCCTGGACTGGCAGCGCACCTTTCGCGACCTGGAGCAGGCCAGCGTCGCGGAGTCGTTCGCCGTCTGGCGCGCGGAATGCGCGCGCGCCCGCGACCTGGTCGCCGCGGCGACCTCGCTGGAGGTGACCGGCTGGCGGCGCGGCGAGCAGATCGGCCTGCGCTGGGTGCTCACCCACATGATCGAGGAGTACGCCCGGCACAACGGCCACGCCGACCTGATCCGCGAGTGCCTCGACGGCTCGACGGGCGAGTAGCGGCCAGGCCGGCGGCTGGCCCGCGGGGACGGTGGTCCGGGCGGGCCAGCCGGAACGTGCGGCGGGCCGGGCGAGCGATCAGGCGGGCGGGCAGAGCTGGTGGATCCAGCCGTAGGGGTCGGGCCGGGTGCCGCGCTGGATGCCGAGCAGTTCCTCGCGCAGCATCGTCGACACCGGGCCGGGGGTGCCGTCGCCGATGGTCCACTCCCGGCCCGCGGCGCGCACCGCGCCGACCGGCGTGATGACGGCGGCGGTGCCGCAGGCGAAGACCTCGGTGATCTCGCCGGAGGCGCAGCCGTGCTGCCACTGGTCGACCGAGATCCGGTCCTCGTAGGCCGGGATGCCGAGGTCGGGGCCGAGCTTGAGCAGCGAGTCGCGGGTAATGCCGTGCAGCAGCGAGCCGGTCGTGGCCGGGGTCATCATCCGCGCGTCGGCCCCGGAGCCGTAGACGAAGAACAGGTTCATCCCGCCCATCTCCTCGACCCACTGCCGCTGCGCCGCGTCCAGCCAGACGACCTGGTCACAGTCGTGCTCCAGGGCCTGGAGCTGGCCGGCGAACGCCGCGGCGTAGTTGCCGCCGCACTTGGCCTCCCCGGTGCCGCCGGGGGCGGCGCGGGTGTAGTCGTCCGACAGCCACACCGTGACCGCCTCGGCGGCGCCGAAGTAGCTGGCGGCCGGCGAGGCGATCACGGTGAACAGGTAGGAGGCGGACGGCCGGTTCACGCCCAGGCCGCGCTGGGTGGCGATCATGAACGGCCGCAGGTACAGGCTGTGCCCGTCGGCCGTCGGCACCCACGCCCGGTCCTGGCCCGCCAGCACCTCGATGGCCTCGACGAACGCGGCCTCGGGCAGCGCCGGCATGGCCAGCCGGGACGCGGACTTGTTGAACCGGGCGGCATTGGCGTGCGGCCGGAACGCCACGATCGAGCCGTCGGCCTGGCGGTAGGCCTTCAGCCCCTCGAAGATCTCCTGGCCGTAGTGCAGGACGGCCGAGGCGGGGTCGAGCACGACCGGGCCGTACGGCTCGAGCCGGGCGTCGTGCCAGCCGTGCTCCGCCGACCACCGGATGGTGGTCATGTGATCGGTGAATACGGTGCCGAACCCGGGTGCCGCGATGATCCGCTCGCGCTCAGCGGCGGGAACGGGAGTTTCGCTGGCACGGAGCTGGAAGGAGATCTCCTGGGTCCGGCTGTCGGTCATCACATGATCCTTTGCTATCTCGAGCTGACTGTTCCTGCAGGGCCGGGTCCCGGGTGGCCCGGGTTACCTGGCTAGCTCGGCGGCGCCGTCGCCGCCGTTGTCCCGCCGGTCCAGCGAGGCCTGGACGGCCAGCAGCGCCGGCGGGGCCGGGGCGGGCGCCCGCGGCGGGGCGGCGTCGGCAGTCCCCGCGGGCGGGGACGAGGTATGGGTGTCGGACATGACATGGGCCTTCCGGCTTGGCGCGTTCCCCCGTGTTGTGGCGGCCACGCCGGGCGCGCTGCCCGGCGCGGGCCGCGGTGATCCAGCACGTTCCGCGATATGCCCGGCGCCGGGGATGCTGCTAGCGGTGCGCTAGGAAGCGGCAGCCGGGACGCGCGCGGTGCAGCAGCGCGAAGGATCCCGATATGCGCATGGCCAGCACCTCACCCCCGTAGCGGGTCGCTGGCCTGCTCTGATCAGACCCCGCTACGGCTGCTAAGGATGAGTACGAAGCGCCGCATGATAAAGGCATCGTAGCCGAGATCGGCGCCTGGCGTGCGGCGGCCCCGCCGGCCTGCGCCGCCGGCGACCGGGTCAGGCGAGCCGGGCCGGGACGCGGAAGGCCGTGTCCGCGCCGGCCGGCTCGACGGCGTCCAGGCCGGCCAGCCGGCCGCCCAGGTAGCCGCGGATGGCCGCGAATGCCTCGGCGCCGAGCGGCAGCCGCAGCGGCGGGTGCTCCATCCCGACAGCGGCGATGATGGCCTCGGCGCCGCGGTCCGGATCGCCGGGCTGGCTGCCGTGGCTGGCCTCGAACGCGGCGCGGGCCGGGCCGATGAGGGTGGCGTAGTCGGCCATCGGCTCGCCCCAGGCCAGGCCGCGGCCGCCGAATTCGGTGCGGAACGGCCCGGCCTCCACGATGGTGACCCCGATGCCCAGGTGCGCGACCTCGCCCGCCAGCGACTCCGACATGCCCTCCAGCGCGAACTTCGAGCCGGCGTAGGCGGTGCCGCCGGGACCGGGCACCACGCCGTTCACCGAGGACATCTGGACGATGTGGCCCGACCGCTGGCGGCGCAGCACGGGCAGCACCTCGCGGGTGACCGTGAGCGCGCCGAAGAAGTTCGTCTCGAATTCATGACGCAGCTGGGCGTCGGTCAGTTCCTCGAACGCGCCGAGCAGCCCGTAGGCGGCGTTGTTGACCAGCACGTCGATCCGGCTGAAGGTGGCCAGCGCGGCGGCCACGGCGGCGCGCACCGAGGGCGGGTCCGTCACGTCCAGGCGGGCGGTCAGCACCCGGTCCGGGGCCGCCTCCAGCAGATCGGTGATCGCCGCCAGGTCCCGGGCGGTGGCCACCACGCGCTCGCCGCGGGCCAGCACGGCCCGGCTGAGCGCCCGGCCGAAGCCCGAGCTGGTCCCGGTGATGAACCACACCCGGCCCGCAGCCGGGTGCCCGGTCATCTTGTCGTCCGTCATCTGTTTCTCCGTCATCCCGTTGCCTGTCATCCCGCTGCCTGTTATCCCGCTGTCCGTCAGCTGTCTCCCGGCCATCTCGTCGTCTGCCAGCTCGTGCTCAGCCCCCGGCGCTGTCCGGCCCGGCGCCGGGCCGGGCCGGCCAGTTGCGCAGGGTCTGGTCGAGCGCCGCGATGGCGGCGTCCCAGGAGGCGGCCGGGACCCGCGGATGACCGAAGCCCCCGGCGGCCTCGATGCTGGCGAAGCCGTGGAAGAAGGCCCGCAGCAGCCGCCCGGCGTCGGTCGCATCCGGCTCGGCCAGGTCATAGCCGCGCAGCAGTGCCTGGGTGACCTCGATGCTGCGCCGCAGGGCCGCCGACCCGGCCGCTACCGCCGGGTCGATGGGCAGCTGGGTGGCGGCGTACCGGCCCGGGTGCTCGAGCACGTACGCGCGGTAGGCCCCGGCGAACGCGGCCAGCGCGTCCCGGCCCGAGCGGCCCGCGACGGCCAGCGCAATCCGGTCGGCCAGCTCGGCCGACGCGGCCAGCGCCATCCGGTTCCGCAGGTCGGCCAGGCTGCGGATGTGCGAGTACAGGCTGGCGTCAGCCACGCCGAGCCGCCGCGCCAGCGCGGCGACCGTGACGCTCTGCACGCCAGCGGAGTCGGCCAGCTCAGCGGCCGCCTCCGTTACCCGCTCGGGTGTCAGGCCCCGGCGTGTCATGCGCCCTCCTCCACGACCTAGCTATCCTAGGTTTCAGCCTAGGATACCTAGGTAACGGATCGCTGATGATGCCGGGACCCCGCCGCCGCCCGGCCGGGCGCGCTGCTAGCTTTGGCTGCCATGGCGAAGACGCAAGCTGTTCTGGTGACGGGCGGAGCCGGGTTTGTCGGGGCCACGCTGGTCCGGCGGCTGGTCGCCAGCGGGCATCAGGTCCGGGTCCTGGACAACTACAGCACTGGTGACGCGGCGCACCTGGCCGGCGTGGACTGCGAGCAGGTCACCGGGGACATCCGTGACCCCGCTGCGCTGGACGGCGCACTGGCCGGCATGCAGGCCGTGGTGCACCTGGCGGCGGCGGGCTCGGTCGTGATGTCGGTCTCCGACCCGCGGGCCAACTTCGAGGTCAACGTGGTCGGCACGTTCAACGTGCTGGACGCGGCCCGGCGGGCCGGCGCGGGGCGGGTGGTGCTGGCCTCCACCGGCGGCGCGCTGATCGGCGACGCCACGCCCCCGGTCAGCGAGGAGTCGCTGCCCCGCCCGATCTCCCCGTACGGGGCCAGCAAGCTGGCCGGCGAGGGCTACGCGCACGCGTTCGCCAAGGCGTTCGGCCTGCCGACGGTGGCGCTGCGGTTCGCCAACGTCTACGGCCCGTGGAGCGAGAAGAAGAAGGGCGCGATGACGCTGTTCTTCCGGGCGCTGCACGCGGGCGAGCCGCTGGTCATCTACGGCGACGGCACCTCCTCCCGCGACTACGCCCATGTCGATGACATCTCCACCGCGCTGCAGCTGGCGCTGGAGGGAGACGCGCCCGGCGGCACCGTCCTGCACATCGCCTCCGGCGTCGAGACCACGGTCGCCGAGCTGGCCCGGCTGTGCAGCGCGGCCGCCGGGATGCCCGGCCACCCCGTCGAGCACAAGCCGCCGCGGCCGGGCGAGGTCGACCGCAACTTCGCCGCCTACGACCTGGCGAACAAGGTGCTCGGCTACGCGCCGAGCATCGAGGCCGCCGACGGCATCACGGGCACCTGGCAGTGGTTCGCGGAGAACGTCTTCGACCGCTAGCCCGGCCCCGGCCGGCCTGATATCCCGGCCGGCCCGGACCGCGGGCCCGCCGGTTCGCCCCCGCCGGGGCGCCTTCCTCCCGGAAACGCCGCGCGGACCATACGCGCGCAAATACCCGGTCCCCCGTAGCAGTGCTGCTCGCGGCGCTACGGTCAGCGCGAGCGTGCCTGGGCGGGGGCCGAGCGTCACCTGAACGGGCGGGGAACTTTCCGGGGAAATCGGGGGGCGCGCCAGGCGGCGGGCCGGGGAAGGATGACCGTGACGGTTCACGAGGACATGACCGCGGCCGGGGAGCGGGCGGTGCGGGCCATGCAGACCGCCCGCACGGCGCGGCTGACGCGGCGCGTAGTGCTGCGCGGCGCGGCCGGCGCCGGGCTCACGGCGGGTGCCGTGGCGACGGTGGCTTCGGCCGGCTCGCCGGCCCTGGCCGCGGCCGGCCAGCAGGACGACGCCGCGGCGGGCAGCCAGTCGCAGGACGCCGGCGAGGCCGGGGACGCCGGCGAGGCGGGGCCCGTCATCGCCCATGTGCGCAATGCCCGCACCGGCGAGATCGACCTGTTCCGCGGCACCAGCCAGGTGCGGGTCCACGACACCGCGCTGGCCGCTCACCTCATCCGCGTGAGCCGGTAACCCCGGCCAGTCCCGAGAGCAGGCCAGCCATGTCGTCACATCGCGAGGCACCGGAGATCTCCAAGGACCCGGTGGCCGACAGCACCGACGTCTACGCGTTCGTGAGCCCGGACAAGCCGTCCACTGTCACGCTGATCGCCAACTACATCCCGCTGCAGGGCCCGGCCGGCGGCCCGAACTTCTACGAGTTCGGCGATGACGTCAGCTACGAGATCCATGTCGACAACAACGGCGACGGCGAGGCCGACGTCACCTACCAGTTCCGGTTCAGCACCAAGCTGCAGACGCCCAGCAGCTTCCTGTACAACACCGGGCCGATCAGCTCGCTGAGCTCCCCGAACTGGAACAGCAAGCAGTTCTACTCGGTCACCCGGATCGACCGCCAGGGCTCGCACGCCCTCGGCAGCCACCTGCCCTGCCCGCCCTGCAACATCGGCCCGCTGTCCACCCCGAACTACGAGGCCAAGCTGGGCGGCCCCGCGGTGCGGTCACTGCCGGGCGGCATCCAGGTGTTCGCCGGGCAGCGCGCCGAGCAGTTCTACGTCGACCTCGGCTCGATCTTCGACCTGCTGGACCTGCGCCCGCTGCAGTCGGCCAACGTGTTCGCGCACGCCCTCGGGCTGCCCAACCAGCCGGGCGTGAACGCCACCAACCACCTCAACGTGCACACCATCGCGCTGCAGGTGCCGATCAAGCAGCTGGCCCGGCCGGGCAAGCCGGTCATCGGCGTGTGGACGTCGGCGAGCCGGCGCAGCGCCTCGGTGCGCGGTGACGCCGGTGAGCCGAGCACGGCCAGCGGCCCGTGGCGGCAGGTCTCCCGGCTGGGCAACCCGCTGTTCAACGAGGTGCTGGTGCCGCTGGGCAAGAAGGACTACTGGAACTCGCAGGTACCCGCGCACGACAAGCAGTTCGCCACCTACGTCGCCCACCCGGAGCTGGCCGGGCTGTTCCCGGTCGTCTACCCGGCCATCCCGCCGGGCTCAGCGCCGTTCGCCAACCTGGCGGCCCTGGTCAAGTCGGGCAAGGCGCGCGCTGACCTGGAGGCGATCCTGCTGACCGGGATCCCGTCGGGGATCATCCCCGGCTTCACCAACTTCACCGGCGCGACTCAGGCCGACATGCTGCGGCTGAACACCTCGATCCCGGCCACGCCGAAGTCGTCGCCGAAGTACAGCGTCCTGGGGCTGGTGGGCGGGGACCCGGCCGGCTTCCCCAACGGACGCCGGATCGCCGACGACGTGGTCACCATCGAGCTGCGGGCGATCGCCGGGCTGACCTACCCGCTGGTGGCGCCGGGGTACGTGGTCGACCCGGTGGTGAGCAAGCTGACCGACGGGCTGACCGGGAACAGCGTCGCGAACAAGCCGAAGAACGTGTTCCCGTACATGGGCGTGCCCTACGACGGCTACCACAACCCGCACTGATGCCGGCGCCGCGCGGCACTAGTTGTCCAGCTAGGCCAGTGCCGCGCGGCGGCGGGTCAGGAAGTCGCGCTCGGCGTCATTTTCCGCGCTGCTGATGGCCGCGTCGTAGGCCTGCGCCGCCTCGGCGGTGCGGCCCAGGCGGCGCAGCAGGTCAGCGCGGATGGCGTGCAGCAGGTAGAACCCGTCCAGGTCCGGCCCGGCGCCGCTGGTCAGCCCGGCCACCGCGGCCAGGCCGGCCGACGGGCCGTGCACCTCGGCCACGGCCACGGCCCGGTTCAGCGCTGCGACCGGGCCCGGCGCAAGCGCCAGCAGCTGGTCATACAGGGCCAGGATCTGGCCCCAGTCGGTGGCGTCCGCCGTGGCCGCGTCGGCGTGCACGGCGGCGATCGCGGCCTGGACCTGGTAGGGGCCGGGCTGGCCGCGGCGCAGGCAGGCCCGCACGATGGCCTGGCCCTCGGCGATGAGCTGACCGTCCCACCGGGTGCGGTCCTGGCCGGCCAGCAGCACCAGGCTGCCGTCCGGGGCGGTGCGCGCCGCACGGCGGGACTGGGTGAGCAGCAGCAGCGCCAGCAGGCCGGCCGCCTCCGGCTCGTCGGGCATCAGCCCGGCCAGCAGCCGGCCCAGCCGGATGGCCTCGGCGCACAGGTCGTCGCGGATCAGGTCCGGGCCCGAGCTCGCGGCGTAGCCCTCGTTGAAGACCAGGTAGATGACGGCCAGCACCGCGGCGAGCCGGCCGGGCAGGTCGGCCTCGGCCGGCACCCGGTACGGGATCCGCGCATCGCGGATCTTGGCCTTGGCCCGGACGATCCGCTGGGCCATCGTCGCCTCGGGCACCAGGAAGGCGGCCGCGATCTCCGTTGTGCTCAGCCCGCCCAGCAGCCGCAGCGTCAGCGCGACCCGGGCCGGCGGCGCCAGCGCCGGATGGCAGCAGGTGAAGATCAGCCGCAGCCGGTCATCGCGCACCGGGCCCTCCGGTTCCGGCCCGGCGTCAGCCAGCAGCAGGGCGGCCTGCGCGTGCCGGCCCGCGCGGCCGGACTCGCGGCGCAGCCGGTCGATGGCCCGGTTGCGGGCGGTCGTGATGATCCAGCCGGCCGGGCTGGGCGGCACCCCGTCGCGCGGCCAGCGCGCGACAGCCGTGGTGAAGGCGTCCTGGACCGCCTCCTCAGCCAGGTCCAGGTCGCCGAGCAGCCGGGCCAGGACGGCCACCGCGCGGCCGTGCTCCTCGCGGAAGACACGCTCGACGGAGGTCAGCGGCCGTCCCCGGACCGGACCGGCCGCACCTCGATCGGCAGCCCGGTGATCTCGCTGAGCCGGTGCCCCCAGCTGAGCGCGGCATCCAGGTCGGCCAGCTCGACAATGGTGAAGCCGCCGATGTGCTCTTTTCCCTCGGCGTAGGGGCCGTCGGTGATGAGCGGGCCGGCCTGCCCGGCCCGCACTACGGTCGCGGACTCCGTGCCGGTCAGCCCGGCGGTGAACACCCAGGCGCCGGCGTCCTTCAGGTCGCGCTCCCAGGCGCCGACCCCGCGCATGATCTCCTCCAGGGCGCCGGGCTCGAGGGTCCCGTGGTCGGGCTGGTACACGCTCAGCAGGTACTGCTGCATCCGGTGCCTCCTGACGGGTGCGCCGGCCGGGTGCCGGCGCTCATCTTCTGTACGAACGGCGCCGCCCCGGATCGACACCGGCCGGGCCGGCTAGCCGGCGTCGGCGGCGCGGCGCAGGGCCGCGATGTCCAGCTTCGTCATCTTGAACATGGCCTCCGTGGCCCGCCGGGCCCGGCCGGGGTCGGGGTCACCCAGGATCTCGCCCAGCGCCGTGGGCACGATCTGCCAGGACACCCCGAACTTGTCCTTCAGCCAGCCGCACTGCGACTCCTGGCCGCCGTCGGCGGTCAGCGCGGCCCAGAACCGGTCCACTTCCTCCTGTGACTCGCACGCCACCTGGAAGGAGATGGCCTCGCTGAAGGTGAACTCCGGCCCGCCGTTGAGCGCGGCGAACTGCTGGCCGTCCAGCTCGAAGGAGACGGTCATCACCTCCCCGGCCGGGCGCGGGCCCGCGTCCCCGAACCGCGAGATCTCCAGGATCCGCGAGTTGGCGAACACCGAGGTGTAGAACTTCGCCGCCTCCTCGGCCCGGGTGTCGAACCACAGCCATGACGTGATCTTCTGCATGATCTGCCTCCCGTCCTGCGGCGGCGCCGCCCCCCGCTCGCTCGTGCCCGCTGCCCTCTCCGCCATGCAGACGGGGTGCCGCCAGGATCTCATCGCCCGCGCCCGGTATGTTGCGGAGCGGCGCCAGGGACTGGCGTCGCGGCGACGGACAAGGGGCTCATATGGACGACAACCGGGCACGCGAGCTGCTGGCGGCCCAGCGCGCCGAGGCCGAGAGCCTGCTGGCGTCGGTGGACCGGTCCGGCCGGGAGAACCGGGAAGCGGAGGACGAGGAGGCGGCCGACTACGCCGACTCCGCGCAGCCGCTGACCGAGCAGGGCATGGACGACGCCCTCGCCGAGTCGCTGCGCATCCGGCTGGCCGCCGTCGGCCGGGCCGAGGAGCGGCTGGCGGCTGGCACCTACGGGCGCTCGGTGCGCAGCGGCGAGCCGATCCCGGACGCCCGGCTGGAGGCCGACCCGGCCGCTGAGCTCACCGTCGAGGAAGCCGCCGCGCAGCCGCGCTGATCAGCTGGCCCCGCCGGGGCAGCCCCGCCAGTCCGCTGGCGCCCGCCGTGCGGCCGGAATCTCGCTGGCCGCGGGACGCCCGGATCAGGTAGGCATGAGGCATGGCAGCGGACCGCCCGGCCGAGACCGCGCGCTACTGGCAGCATGCCGGCGTCGCGGGCGTCGACCTGCTCCGCGCCCGGTACGTCACCCACCGGTATGGCCGGCACGCGCACGAGACCTACACCTTCGGCCTGATCGAGGCCGGCGTGGAGGAGTTCGAGTACGGCGGGAGCCTGCTGCGGGCCCCCGCCGGGACGGTGGCGCTGCTGAACCCTGAGGTGGTGCACACCGGCCAGGCGGCCGTGCCGGACGGCTGGGCCTACCGGGTCCTGTACCCGGAGGTGGACGTCGTCGCCGGCGTCGCGGCTGAGCTGGGCTGGCGCGGCACGCCGAGCTTCGCGCAGACCGTCGTCGCCGATGACCGCAGCGCCGCGGCGCTGCGGGCCGCCCACGTCGCCGCCGAGCACGGCGACCGGCTGGCCTCCTCCAGCCTGCTGCACAGCGCCCTGGCCCGGCTGCTGACGGCGCACGCCGCCGCGGGCCGCGGTGGCCGGCCGGCCATCGCGCCGCGCGCGCCCGCCGCGGTGGCGCTGACCCGCGACCTGCTGGCGCAGCGGCTGGCCGGCCCGCCCAGCCTCGGCGAGCTGGCCGCCGTGACCGGGCTGAGCCCGTTCGCGCTGCTGCGCGCCTTCCGGGCCGCGACCGGGCTGCCGCCGCATGCCTACCTGAATCAGCTGCGCGTCCGCGAGGCCCGCAGCCTGCTCGATGACGGGCTGGCCCCGGCCGAGGTCGCGGCCCGGACCGGGTTCGCCGACCAGGCCCACCTGACCCGGCATTTCAAGCGCGTGGTCGGCGTGCCGCCTCGCGCCTACCAGCGCGAGCGCCGCTCAGTCCCGGCGGCCTAGCGCCGCGGGCAAGAACGTACAAGACCGGCCGCGCGCCGGTTCGTAGGCTGCCCGTCATGGCCCATCAGACAGGCGCGCGGCCGGAGGCCGGCCCGGCCGGGCAGGCCGGCGACGCGCAGCAGACCGCGCCGGGCGAGGCTGGCGCACCCGGCCAGCGCGCCAGCCCGGTGCGGGACGGGATCGGCCTGGGCCTGGCGGTCGGGATGTCGGGGCTCGCGTTCGGCGCGGCGGCGGCCGGAGCCGGGCTGAGCGCCTGGCAGGCGTGCGCGCTCAGCGCCCTGGCCTTCACCGGCGCCTCGCAGTTCGCGCTGATCGGCGCCGTGGCCGTGGGCGGCAGCCTGGTGGCGGCCACGGCGGGCGCGATCCTGCTCGGCAGCCGGAACACCCTGTACGGGCTGCGGCTGGCCGGCCTGCTGCGGCTGCGCGGCGCCCGGCGGGTCATCGGCGCCCTGGGCGTCATCGACGAGACCACGGCCGTCACGCTGGCCCAGCCGGACCCCCGGTCCGGCCGGACCGGCTTCGCGGCCACCTTCTGCTGCCTGTACCTGACCTGGAACCTGGCCACCCTGGCCGGGGCGCTGGGCGCCAGCACGCTCGCGTCGCCGCGCTCGCTGGGGCTGGACGTGGTGGGGCCGGCCGCGTTCCTGGCCCTGATCTGGCCGCGGCTGCGGGCCGGCGGGACCGAGCGGGCGGTCGGCGCGGCCGGGGCGATCATCGGGCTGGGCCTGACCCCGCTGCTGCCGGTCGGCGTGCCGGTGATCCTGGCCGCCACCGCTGCCCTCGGCGGCGCGCTGGGCACGGCCCGCGGCCGCGGCGGGACCGGCACCGCCGGGGGCCGGGGACTGGCGACGGCCGGCGGCCCGGGCGGCGGCGGGCCGGCATGACGGGGCTGTGGATCGCGGTGCTGGTGACCTCGGCCGGGTGTTACGCGCTGAAGCTGGCCGGGCTGACTGTCCCCGAGCGGGTGCTGGACAACCCCGTGATCCGGCGGTTCGCCGAGCTGGTGCCGGTGGCCCTGCTGGCCGCGCTGGTGGCGGTGCAGGCCGGCACCGCGGGCCAGGCCCTCAGCCTGGACCCGGCCCGGCTGGCCGGGCTCGGCGCGGCGGTGGCCGCGCTGCTGGCCCGCGCCCCGTTCCTGGTCGTCATCGTGGCGGCGGCAGTGACCACCGCGCTGCTGCGCGTGGCCGGCGTCGCCTGATCAGCGTGCGACCGGTAATGTGCGCCGCGTGAGCGTCGAGGTTGAGGTACTCAGCGAGGTAACTGACGAGGCAGTCGAGGCGTTCGGCCGCCTGCTGCCCCAGCTGTCGCGATCGGCCGCGCCGCTGGACCATGACGGGCTGGCCGCGATCGTCGGGGCGCCGGCCAGCACGCTGCTGGTCGCCCGCACCGGCGGCGTCATCACCGGCACGCTGACGCTGGTGATGTTCGCGATCCCGACCGGCCTGCGGGCCTGGATCGAGGACGTGGTGGTCGACGAGGCGGCTGGCCGGCAGGGCATCGGCAGCGCCCTGACCGTGGAAGCGCTGCGGATCGCCCGCGAGGCGGGCGCCCGCACCGTCGACCTGAGCTCGCGGCCGTCGCGGGTGGCCGCCGGGCGGCTGTACGAGAAGCTGGGCTTCCAGACCCGCGAGACCCGGATGTACCGCTACCCGCTGGACGGCGGCTAGGCGCGCGGCGGCCCCGGCGGCCGGAGCCGCCGGGGCCGCCTGCCGCCCGGCTAGCTGCGGGCGAACATGTTCTTGATCGCGTCGATGCCCTTGCTGAACGGGTCATCGCCCTGCGGCGGCACCTCGCCCTGCGGAGTGGCCTTGCTCACCATCTGCGGCAGGACCTTGGCCACGTCGTCGCTCACCTTGTCGGGCGTGGTCCCGGCCTGCTGAGCCAGCTTGTTCAGCGAGTCGTCATCCAGGGCCTGCTTGACGTCGGTGCCGGAGACCGGCTGATTCTCGCCGGTGCCGACCCACGACTGCACCTGCTGACCCTGCCCGTTGCTGGTCAGCTTGGCCATGACGCCCTGCAGGCCGCCGTTGGCGCTGAACAGCTTCGTGACGGAGGCCAGGCCGCCCTCCTGACCCTGCTGGCCGCCGAGCTTGCCCAGTGCGTCATCGAGGAATCCCATGACTTTCCCCCCGTCTGGTGACAGCGAGCCGCCACCGCACGACCGATGGTCACGGACCCGGTGGGTATTCCCCCGCCCCCGGCGGTTACCCGGCCGCTAGACGCCGAGCTCGGCGACGGCGTCCAGAAGGCGGGTTACGTCCGAGATGTCGTTATAGTGCACCAGCCCGGCCCGGACCGCGGCGCCCGACTCGCGGATGCCCAGCACCCCCGCCAGCTCCCAGGCGTAGTTGTCGCCGTTCCAGACGTTGACCTGCCGGCCGGCCAGGAACCGGGCGACCTCCTCCGGGGTGCGCCCGGCCACGGTGAAGAACGCGGTGGCGGTACGGCTGGCGGCCTTGCCGTAGATGGTGACGTGCCCCATGGCCTCCAGCCCGTCCAGCAGGGCGCCGAACAGCTCCTGCTCATGCTGCTCGGCGGCCGTCATCGAGGCCAGCACGCGCTCGCGCAGGGTGCCGCCGGACGGGCAGCCCAGCGACGCCAGGTGCTGCACGGCGGCCGTGACGCCGGCCAGGTCGGCGAACGGCAGGGTGCCGCGCTCGAAGCGGTCCGGCACGTCATCGGCGGCCGGCGCCAGCTTGTCCGGGCGCAGCGTCGCCAGCAGCGCCGGGTCAGCGATGACGGCCCCGATATGCGGACCCGACCACTTGTAGGCGCTGGTGGCGTAGAAATCGGCGCCGAGCGCGCGCACGTCGACCGGGCCGTGCGGGGTGGCGTGCACGCCGTCGACGTAGCTGAGCGCGCCGGCCGCGCGGGCCGCGGCGGTGATCGCCGGCACGTCGGGGCGGGTGCCGATGATATTGCTGGCCGCGGTGACGGCCACCAGCCGGGTCCGCGACGTGAGCAGCTGCGCGTACTGCCCGGCCGGCAGCTCCCCGCTGGCCGGGTCGACCTCGGCCCACCGGACGACCGCGCCGGCCTGCGCCGCGGCCTGCACCCAGGGCCGGATGTTGGCGTCGTGGTCCAGCCGGGACACGATCACCTCATCGCCGGGCCGCCAGTCCTTGGCCAGGGTGCCGGCCAGCCGGTAGGTCAGGGTGGTCATGTTCGGGCCGAGGATCACGCCCGCGGCCACGCCGCCGGTCAGCGCGGCCACCGCGGCGCGGCAGCCGGCCACGATCGCATCCGACCGCTCGCTGGCCGGGAAGACCCCGCCGGAGTTGCCCAGGCCGGCCGCGTAAGCGGCGCCGATGGCCTGGATCACCGAGGCCGGCACCTGAGTGCCGGCCGCACCGTCCAGGTAGGCGTACCCGTCCGCGAGCGCCGGGTAGGCGGCACGGATGGCGCTCACATCGATGTTCATGACGGCGAAGCCCCCCAGATCGGTCCGGAATCGGTCGATCTCAGCGTAGGAGGGTCAGGCCGGCACCGGCGAGCCGGGGAGCCGGCCCGAGGCCAGCAGCACCAGATCCCACGGGTCGGCCGGACGGCTGCGGCGCCCCGTCACCGGGTGCCCGGCGGGCAGGTGCACCATGCCGGCCTGCCAGCCGGCCAGCACCGTCGCCGGGTCGGCCGGGCGGTGCTCGGCGCCCAGCGCCCGGGCCAGGTCCCAGGCGTGCAGGTGCCACTCGGCGCACGCCGCGCCGGCCATCCCGGCCACCGTCACGACCTGGCCCAGGTACTGGTGGTGCGGCAGCTGCCACACCGACACCAGGCGCCGCGCGTAGGCGCGGGCGGTGGCGGCGAACACGGCGACGTGCTCGCCGGGCGGCCCGTCGGGCAGCACGGCCAGCTCGGCGGCGTTCTGCCGGGCCAGCTTGCGGCCCAGGGTCTGCGGGTGCGGCCCGCTGCCGAGCAGCCGCGCATACCGGCTGACTGGGGCGTCATCGAGGTACTCGTGATAGTCATCAGCGACGCAGCGCAGGTGCCCGGCCAGGTCGCGGGCCCGCCATTCGGGGCACGGCGTCGGCGCATTCCAGGCCGCCGGGGTGAAGCGGGCCGCCAGCTGGCAGATCGCGGTGACACCGTCGTAGTACGCCGCCAGCAGCGCTCCCGGCCGCCGCGCCGTCCCCGCCAGTTCCCAGGAATCGACGCGTTCCATGGGTACCTCTCCCTGCCGGATCGGGCTCCGGCTCGCCCCCGCGTCGTGCCAGAGTGCCAGAGTTACCCGCTGTCCGCCACCCTGTGTCCATATGCCCGCCAGGGCCGGGCACGCTGAGCTGCGGTAGCCGCCGGCAAAAATTGGCGTGACATCTGCGGGGCCTGCCGTTAACCTGCGAGCAATGCCCCCAGATACACCCAGCTCGCTGCCGCATGCCCGGACCGAGCTGGTAGCTGCCGCCCCGATGCCCGTCCAGACGCCAGCGCAGGCGCTCTGGCGTGCCCGCGAGTACCTGCGCCCCTACTACGGCCGGCTGGTCTTCATGGTCGCGGCCGCGCTGCTCGGCGTCACGGCCGAGACGCTGATCCCGCTGATCACCAAGTCGGTGATCGACAGCGCCATCCACAACGTCAACCGGGGGCTGCTGGTCCGGCTCGGCGTGCTGGCCATCATCTTCGGGATCATCCAGGCCGGGCTGGCCTTCTTCCGGCGCTGGATCCAGGCCGAGGCGGTCGTCGGCATGGAGCGCACGATGCGCGATGACCTGTACGCGCACCTGCAGCGGCTGGAGCCCGGCTTCCACGACACCTGGCAGTCCGGGCAGCTGCTGTCGCGGGCCACCACCGACCTGTCGGCGATCCGCCGGTTCGGCGGCTTCGGCGTGGTGTTCTTCATCACCAACATCTACGTCTTCCTGTTCGTGGTGGCGCTGCTCATTCACCTGAACTGGTGGCTGGGCCTGCTGACCGGCGGCGTGTTCCTGCCGATCATCGCGCTGTGCATCGCTTTCGAGCGGCGCTACCGGGTGCTGTCGCGCCGGGTCCAGGACGAGCAGGGTGACCTGGCCACCTACATCGAGGAGGCCGCGGCCGGCATCCGGGTGCTCAAGGCCCTGGGCCGCCGCAACGAGGCCGCCGCCCAGCACCGCGCCCAGGCCGAGCGGGTCTACCGCACCCAGGTGGCCAAGGCCCGGCTGCGCGGCTCGTTCTGGTCCAGCCTGGACCTGGTGCCCAACGCGGTCATTGGCCTGGTCCTGCTGCTCGGCGCGCTGGCGGTCAGCCGCGGCGAGCTGACCCTGGGCGGGCTGGTCGCGTTCATCACGCTGGCGCTGCTGCTGGTCTGGCCGATCGAGGCGATGGGCTACATCATCGCGGGCGGCCAGGAGGCGGCCACGGCGGCGCAGCGGATCTACGAGATCTTCGACACGCCCCCGGCCATCGACGACCGGCGCGCGGCCCTGGCCGGCCCGGCGGCCCGGCCGCTGGTGCCCGCCCAGCCGGGCCCGGCCCCGGAGCGCCCCGTTACTGCTGCGCCTGCGGCCGGCCCGGATGGCACGGCCGGGCGGCGGGCGGCCGGGCACCTGGTCTTCGACGCCGTGACCTTCAGCTACCCGGGCGCGCCGGAGCCGGTGCTGCGCGGGGTCAGCCTGGACCTGGCGCCGGGCGAGACGGTGGCGCTGGTCGGGGCGACCGGCTCGGGCAAGACGACGCTGCTGCAGCTGGTCCCGCGGCTGGCCGACGTGAGCTCCGGCGCCATCCTGCTGGACGGCACTGACGTGCGCGACCTGCCGCTGCGGGTGCTGCGCGGCCGGCTGGGCTGCGCGTTCGAGGACCCCACGCTGTTCTCGGCCAGCGTGCGGGAGAACGTCAGCTTCGGCTCGCCGGACGCCGGCGAGGACAGCGTGCAGCAGGCCCTGGACGTGGCCCAGGCGGACTTCGTCGCCGACCTGCCGTGGGGCCTGGACACCCGGATCGGCGAGCAGGGCATGGCGCTGTCGGGCGGCCAGCGGCAGCGGGTCGCGCTGGCCCGCGCCATCCTGCCCCGGCCGCAGGTGCTGCTGCTGGATGACCCGCTGTCGGCGCTGGACGTGCACACCGAGGCTAAGGTCACCCGCGCGCTGAGCGAGGTGCTGTCCATGTCCACGGCGCTGATCGTGGCGCACCGGCCCTCCACGGTGCAGCTGGCCGACCGGGTCGCGCTGCTGGACGGCGGGGTCATCGCCGCCATCGGCACCCACCGCGAGCTGCTCGCCGCCGAGCCGCGGTACCGGAACCTGATGAGCGCGGCGCCGGATCTGACGACGGGAGCGCTGCGGTGAGCCAGTCACCCGCTGAGGCCTGGCGGGGCATCGCGACCGAGGACGTCGACGACGTCTCGGCCAAGCTGTCCATCTTCTTGCGGCGGCGGTCCCGGCGGCTGCTGCGCGGCCTGCTGGGCCCGCACCGGGTGCAGGCGGCCACGCTCCTGGTCCTGATCGTCGTGGCCAACGTGGCCATCCTGGCCGGGCCGTGGCTGGTGGGCCGCGGCGTAGACGCCATCCCGGAGCTCACCAAGAGCCATGACCTGCGGCCGCTGCTGCTGATCATGGCCGGCTTCGCGGTCGCGGTCGCGGTCCAGGCGCTGGCCACCCGGGCGTTCATCGGCGGCATCGGGCGGCTGGGCGGCGCGGTGGTGCTGGAGCTGCGGCGGCGGCTGTTCTGGCATTTCCAGAAGCTGCCGGTGGCCTTCCACGAGCGCTACACCTCGGGCCGGGTGATCTCCCGGCAGGTCTCCGACATCGACGCCATCCAGGACCTGTTCGAGGACGGCCTGGACACGCTGGTCTCGGCGGTGTTCACGCTGCTGCTGGTCGGCACCGGGATGCTGCTGCTGGACTGGGAGCTGGCGCTGGTCATCTTCGCCGGCTTCATCCCGCTGCTGTGGCTGTCGGCCTGGTTCCGCCGCGAGTCGGCGATCTCCTACCGCCGCACCCGGGAGAAGATCGCCCTGGTCATCGTGCATTTCGTGGAGACCTTCGGCGGCATCCGGGCGGTGCAGGCGTTCCGCCGCGAGGACCGCAACGCCGAGATCTTCACCGACCTGAACGCCCAGAACGCGGCGGCCAACCTGCGCGCCGCCCGGCTGATCGCCGTGTACTTCCCCGGCGTCACGATGGTCGGCAACCTGGCCATCGGCGCGGTGCTGCTGTACGGCGGGCTGCGGGTCATGGATCACCAGATGCAGGTCGGCGTGCTGGTCACGTTCCTGCTGTACCTGCAGCGGTTCTTCGACCCGCTGGTCGACCTGTCGCAGTTCTACAGCAACTTCCAGTCGGCCGGCGCGGCGCTGGAGAAGATCTCCGGCGTGCTGGACGAGGACCCGGCGGTGCCCGAGCCGGCCGACCCGGTCGCGCTGCCGGCCGGCCGCGGCGGCGACCACGGCGGCCGCACGGCCGTGTTCGAGTCGGTCCGGTTCAGCTACGGCCGCGCGGTGGTGCTGCCGGACCTGAACCTCACCATCCCGGCCGGCCAGACCGTCGCCATCGTCGGCGCCACCGGGGCAGGCAAGACCACCATCGCCCGGCTGCTGGCCCGGATGTATGACCCGGTCCAGGGCCGGATCCTGCTCGACGGCGTGGACCTGCGCCAGCTGTCCGAGCGATCCCTGCGCCACGAGATCATCCTGATCACCCAGGAGAACTTCCTGTTCGACGGCTCCATCGCCGACAACATCGCGCTCGGCAAGCCCGACACCAGCCGGGCCGAGATCGAGGCCGCGGCCCGCGCGATCGGCGCGGACACCTTCATCTCGGCGATGCCCGGCCGCTACGACGAGAAAGTCGGCAAGCGCGGCGGGCGGCTGTCCGCCGGGCAGCGCCAGCTGATCTCCTTCGCCCGCGCGTTCCTGGCCGCGCCCGCCCTGCTGGTCCTGGATGAGGCCACCTCGCTGCTGGACATCCCCAGCGAGCGCCTGGTCCAGGACGCCCTGCACACCGTCCTGAGCGGCCGCACGGCCGTCATCATCGCCCACCGGCTGTCCACCGTCGCCATCGCCGACCGGGTCCTGGTGGTCGACGGCGGCGTGATCGCCGAGGACGGCTCCCCCGCCGACCTGCTGGGCACCGGCGGGGAGTACTCGGCGCTGCACGCGGACTGGGAAGCCAGCCTGGCCTGAGCCGGCCGCCGGACGCGCCGCGGCCCGGCGCCGGGGACTATCCGGACATCCCGGTTCCCCGCCGGGCCCGGCGGGCTAGGGCCGGGCTGGCATGAGCTCACCCGGCAGGCACGCTAAGCTGACGCCCGTGACAAGGGGTCGAGACAAGGTGAGCGCGGAGTCCGAGGCCGCCTACCTGGCAGATGTAGCGCTGGCCGCCAACTTTGACAGCCTGCTGGCGACGGCGCGGGACGCGGAGCAGGCCTACCGGCGGGCCCAGGCCGCCGGAGCGCCGGCCGCCGAGCAGTACCCGCTAGCCAAGACGCTCCTCAGCGCGCTGACCGACGCGATGCGGTCCGCCTACGCCGCGCAGCGCGCCGAGATCGGCCCGCGCGGCTACGAGGACCGGATCTACCGGCGCAAGGCCAAGGCCCGCTCCGAGGTGCACGCCCTGACCGACGAGGCCGAGCGGCTGCTGACGCTGCGCGAGGCCTATGAGCTGAGCGGCTTCCCGGCCCGGCCCGAGGCCACCGCGCTGGGCGTAGAGATCGCCCGGCTGCCCGCGCACTGACCGGCCTGCCCGGCCGGGTGACCGGCCCGCCGCGCCGGCCTGGCGCGGGCACGATGGCGGCCGGCCGAGATTTTACTTTCCGTCCGGTTGCCTCCGTACTGCGAATATGCTGGTAGACGGGTTTCCTGACTGCCGTATGCACGGAAAGCTACAAAGGGCGGTCACGAAAACCGTCACAACGGGCCATGCCGCGAAATGCAAGACGGCTGGCACAGTAGGGTGTGATCAAGAACACAACACGACGCATACAGGAGGCACACGAATGTGCCCGCACACGCCACCGTGCCCGGATCCTAAGGATCCGGACCGTGAGGCGGCCCGTACGATAATTAGCCACCCTGAGCAGGGGTGGAGCCTGCTCTGCAACGGCATTGTCGTCTTCGAGGACACCGGCGAACTACTCCCCGACGGACTCGCGATCGAGCCGCACCGGCCGACCGATCCGTATATCCGGCCCCTGATATCCGCGGCCGGCCAGGAAAAGGGCGATAGCAGCCAGTCACCGGCTGCCTAGAACGCGCTACTGGCTTGTCGTTCACGCGGATCCTTGCGGCCCGGCTAAACGGCCGGATGTAACTAGTACTTCCTGCAGGACCTCCCGGAGCCACACTCCGGTCTCTGCCGTGATCAGATCGGCGCACCCCCCGAGCGCATGGGTCTGGCCCGGCGCGATGACGACCTTCGCGGCATCAGCCGGGTCAGGAATGCCGAACGGGTCCCGGCTCCCGTTGATGACCAGCACGCTCACCTCCCGCGCGGCGCGCAGCTCACCGGCCCGCGACCGGTCGGGCCGGCCCGGCGGGTGCAGCGGGAAGGCCAGCGCCAGCACCCCGCGCGCCCCGGCCGGAACGGCCGTCCGGCAGGCCAGGCGGGCCCCGTTGCTGCGGCCGCCGAGGATCACCGGACGGCGCGGGAACCGGCGCCGCAGCTCGGCGATGATCTCCAGCCAGGCGGCGTCCTGGCGCTCGGCCGAGCCCGGCGCCCGGGCTCCCCGAACCCGGTACGGCTGCAGGATCCGGGCCACCACGCCGCCCGCCGCCACGCCGGCGTCGCGGGCCGCCAGCAGGTCGGCAGCGGCCACTCCCCCGCCCGCGCCGTGCGTCAGGGCCATCAGGAACCGGGGCCGCGCCCGGCGGGCCGGGCGGTCCAGCTCGACGCTGGCGGGCCCGGAACTGGTCTCGATCTGCATGCCAGCCCCCTCCTGACCGGCCCGGCCGGGCGGGCCGGCCTGCAGCCGCGCGGCCTGCGGGGCGCGCTGCCCCCTGCGGCCGGGGAAACGCTGGCCTGCCGGGCCGCCACCGGGCCGCCACCGGGCCGCCCGGGCGGGCGGCGGGCCTCAGCCGGCCCCGCCCGCTAGCCTCTCACGCGACCCGCCGGGGCGCTGACCTGGCGCCCCGCGCGAGCGAGGCCCGCCGCCGTGATGCGAGCATGGACTGCATGACCAGCGACGTCGACCGCATGAAGGTCTGCCTGAACGGCGAGCGGATCCCGGCCGAGCACCCGCGGGTCCCGCTGACGCCCGGCGAGCTGGCCCGGGCGGCCGAGTCGTCCGTGGCGGCCGGGGCGCAGGCCATCCACCTGCACCCGCGCGACCGGGACGGCGCTGAGTCGCTGGCCGCGCCCGATGTGGGCGCGGCCGTGGGCGCCGTCCGGGCGGCCTGCCCCGGGGTCGGGGTCGGGGTGACCACCGGGCTGTGGATCACCGGCGGCGACCCGCACGCCCGGGCCGTGGCCGTGCAGGGCTGGGCGGGCCTGGACGACGCCGGGCGGCCGGACTTCGCGTCGGTGAACGTGTCTGAGGCCGGCTGGGCCGAGCTCAGCGCCGCCCTGCACGCGGCGGGCGTCGCCACTGAGGCCGGCGTGTGGTCGGTCGCCGACGTCCGGGCCCTGGCCACGTTCCGGCCGGCCAACCCGGTGCTGCGGATCCTCGTGGAAGTCACCGGCGGCCCGGCCGCGACCGCCGCCGAGCGAGCCGATGAGATGCTGGCCGAGCTGGACCGCACCGGCGCGGTCGAGCCCCGGCTGCTGCACGGCGACCAGGACACCTGCTGGCCCCTGGTGGCCCACGCCGGCGCCCTCGGCCTGGCCTCGCGCATCGGCCTGGAGGACACCATCACCGGCCCCTACGGCGAGGCCGTCACCGGCAACGCCGACCTGGTCCGGATGGGGCTGACGACCTGGCGGTCGGCCGCCCCGGCCCGCCGCCCGGCGCCCGGCGCGGGGCTCAGTGACGGGTGAGGATCAGCCGCGGCGCGGCCGCGTCGGCGTGCACCTCGATCCGCCCGCCGACCGGGAAGGTGAACACGGGCGTGGTGTGACCGAAGTCCACGTTGGCGATCACCGGGAGCCCGGCTAGCTGCGGCTTGCTGGCCACGATCTGGGTCAGCAGGTCCCTGGTCATCTCACTGGCCCGCTGGAACCGGCCGATGACCACCGCGCGCACCCCGGCGAAGCCCGGCTGGTGCAGCAGGGACATCAGGTCGCGGTCAAAGTCCCAGGGCCGGACCTGCGCGTCATCCTCGACCAGCGCGACTGTGCCCTCCAGCGACGGCATGAACGGAGTGCCCTGCAGCAGGTTGAGCGTGCACAGGTTGCCGCCCACGATGGAGCCCTCGGCCGACCCCTGGCTCAGCACCCACCAGCCGGTGTCCGGGTCCTCGCGCCGGTTCTCCTGATCAAGGAACCACTCGTCATCGCTCCAGGCCGGGGCCGGGGCGAGCTCGACCGGGCCGGTCTCCATCACGCAGGCCCGGAATCCGGCCTCGGTGTAGCCGAGGCCCCGTTTCATCCCGAAGCTGGAGTAGTGCGGGCCGGAGTAGGTGACCAGCCCGGTCCGGGCCAGGATCGCCCCGGACAGCGCGGTGATGTCGGAGAACCCGCACAGCACCTTCGGGTGGGAGGCAATGGCGTCGTAGTCGATGCCGGTGAGCAGCTGGTTGGAGTTGAAGCCGCCGATCACCGTCAGGATGCCGTCGACCTCCGGGTCGCAGAACGCCGCGTGCAGGTCGGCGACGCGGTCGGCGGCCGAGGAGGAGCTGAAGTCATCGCAGGCCTCCACGTGCTCGCCGAAGCTCACCCGCAGGCCCAGGGCGGCGAGCCGGCGGCCGGCCTCGGCGCGGGTCTCGGAGCCGATGATGGCCAGCGACTGCGACGGCGCGATGACGCGGACCGAGGAACCGGGGTGCAGCTTCGGCGGGATGGGCATCCCCTGATCCTGTCAGGGCCGCCGGCCGGCGGGCCACCCCGATTCTCAGCACGCCTTATCTGCGCAGGTCACTCCTAAGACCCCGGGGCCGGCCGGAGATAAGGCGTCTGCCCGATGCGGCCCGGCCGGCCTTACGGCGAGTGTCAAGGGTGCGGGTCCAGAGCGGGCCCGCGCCAAGGAGGGACGCCATGCACCCGTACATCTCCCAGATGGTGGCCGCGGAGCGGGCCCGGGACATGCAGCAGCGGGCGGCGGCAGCACGACGCGGCCGGGCTGCCCGCGACAGCGGGCCGGGCCGGGCCTGGTTCGGGCGGGCGGAGAGCCGGCGGGCGAACGCAGCCCGCGCTGCCCTTCAGCCCGGCTGCAGTCAGCACACGACCGCGGCGGCCCGGTCATGACCAGCATCCGGCACACCGCGCTGGCCAGGGCGGTCGCGCGCGCCGGGCGGGCCGGCCGGCGGCTGGTCCGCCGGGTCGCGGCCGTGCTGGCCGAGTGCCACTACGCCCAGCGGCGGCTCTCGGTCCTGGCCACCAGCCCGGACCGGTACCTGCCCGAGCCCGGCCACGCGCCGGACACCTACGCGGAATTCCTGTTCCGGACATCCGGGACGCTGCGCCATGAGCCCGCCGCGAGCTGGCGGTCGGCCGGGCACGCCGTCCGCTGAACCTCGCGGCCAGGCGGCTCAGCGGCTCAGCGACTCAGACCGGTCCTAGGACCACCGCACGAGCCGGGATAAGGCATCTGCCCGATGTGCCTGAGCCCGCCTTAGGAGAAGTCTCAATGGTGGCGGACCTGGGGGCCCGCCACAGCCAAGGAGGAAACATGAACCCCCTCATCTCGCAGGACATCGCCGTCCAGCGAATCAACGACATGCGGCGCCAGGCCGCTAAGTCACGCCGGGCCAGGCTGGCCCGCCGGGCGCGCCGGATCCGGCACGCGGCAGACACCGGTCGCGGCTAGCCATGACCGACCAGCTGCTCGCACCGGTCAGCCCGGTCACCTGGCACGCTGCGATCAGCACGGCCCGGCCGGGGGCCGGCCGTGCGGCCAGGACAGCACCGGCCGGCGGCCGGAGTCAGGTCCCGGTCCGGGACCAGGCCCCGGCCGCCCGGCCGGCAGCGGCCGACCTGCCCGGCACCGCCGGGCCGGTCCCCGCCGCGGTCCCGGCCGTGCCGGCCGTCACCATGTCGGACCTCACCATCCCGGACGTCACGATCCCGGACGCTCCCGGTCCTGCTGCCGCGATGCCGGCTGCCGGGGCCGGGGCGGCCGGCACCCGGATCGCCGGCGAGCGGCCCTGGACGGCTGCTCGCCGGCCCCGGCGGGTCGCGCCACTGCCCTGCCAGCTGGCGCCTGACCTGTTCTTCGCTGAGAGCCCCGACGACCTGAAGCAGGCCCAGGAGCTGTGCCGGGCCTGTCCGGTGCGCCAGGAGTGCCTGGCCGGGGCGCTCGAGCGCGGCGAGCCCGCGGGAGTGTGGGGCGGCCAGATGTTCCTGTACGGCAACATCATCGACAAGAAGCGCCCGCGCGGCCGCCCGCGCCGGGTGGCGGCCTGAGTCACGCACCAGCAGCGGCCGGAGCCCGGCCTGGTCAGGACTGGCCAGCCGGCCCGGCGCTGGTGACGTTGTCGTGCAGGCGGCCCAGCACCGCCTCGAACTGCGCGATCTCCGCGTCCGACAGGCCCGCCCGGAGCTGCTGGTCGAAGGCGACCGCCGCCTCCCGCAGCCGGGTAAACAGCTCATCGCCAGCCGGAGTGAGCTCGACGACGTGCACCCGCCGGTTCGCCTCATCCCGGCGCCGGGTCACCAGTCCCGAGGATTCCATCGCGTTCAGGTGATGGGTCAGCGTGGCCTGCTGGATCCCCACCGTCGCGGCCAGGTCGCGCTGGCTGGCCAGCCGCCGGGTCTTCAGCGAGATCAGCACCAGCCAGGCCGGCAGCGAGCCGCCCGCCGCGGCCAGCGCGGCATCAAAGGCCCGGCTCGCCTCCCGGGCGACGCGCGCCAGGTACAGGCCGACCGGCGGCTGGGCGGGCGGTCCGGCGGCAGGCGGACCGGGAACTGGCGGACCTGGCATAGCGGCAGGCTAGCACCTTCAGTTGGATAGTCGAAGCGTTTGACATCTAACATTTAGATATCTAACGTTACTGGCTGGAGGTCATCATGAGCAGCAGGAACACCGGACACTCGAGCTACGACCAGGCCAGCGGGACCGCGAGCGACGCCCCGGCGCCGGCCGGGCCGGACCTGCGCGGCCAGGTCGCCCTGGTGGCCGGCGCCAGCCGCGGCATCGGCGCCGCCACCGCTGAGGCATTCGCCGCAGCGGGCGCAGCCGTCGTCCTCGGCGCCCGCGACCTGACCGCGCTGCAGGCGGTCGCCGGCCGGATCGAGGCGGCAGGCGGCCGGGCCCTGGCCGTGCGGTCCGACGTCGCCGACGCCGGGTCGATGCGTGACCTGGTCAGCCAGGCCGTGACGGCCTACGGCCGGCTGGACGCGGCCTTCAACAACGCGACTGCCGGGCCGATGCCCGCGCCGCTGGCCGAGATCGACCCGGCGGAGTTCGACCAGGGCATCGCGACCAATATCCGCGGCACGTTCCTGGGGATGAAGTTCCAGATCCCGGCCCTGCTGGCCAGCGGCGGCGGCGCGATCGTCAACATGGCGTCCTACGCCGGGCTGACCGGCATCGCGAACCTGGCCGCCTACGTCGCGGGCAAGGCCGGGATCATCGGCCTGACCAAGGTGGCCGCGCTGGACTACGCCGACCAGGGCATCCGGGTCAACGTGGTCGCCCCGGGACCGATCCTGACCCATCACCTGGCGGCGGCCGGACCGGAGGCGCAGCGGATGGCCGGGCTGTCGGTGCCGATGCGCCGCACCGGCACCGCCGCCGAGGTGGCGCAGACCGTGCTGTGGCTGTGCTCGGCGCAGTCCTCGTTCATCACCGGGACGGTCATCCCGGTCGACGGCGGCCAGGCCGCGGGCAGCAAGCCGCCGCGGATGTACCGGCAGGGCGAGGGAATGTCGCCTGCAGTTCGCCCTTGAACTCTCCGCCAGGGACTCCGCGTCCGGACTACAGGAGTTTCCGCCGCGAAACTCCTACGTTGCTCGTGCGATCTGATTGTTGAACTGATGCTGCACGAGCAGCGAAGAAACCTTGAACTGACGAGCAACCGCGTCAATTGCAGCATCGCCGTAGCTACCGATGGCATCTAGGCACTGTCGGATGCCATCGGCCGGAGCAAGGAGCTCCGCCGCGAACGCACCAGCAATCCTTTCGTCGTGCCCATGCGCCCGAGAAAGGACGAAGTGCTGCTGATCTGGGCGAGCAAGGACGCGCCCCAGGGCCCTGGCACGCCCAAATCTGCTGGCGGACCCTCCAAGCGCGGACTCTCCCAGCACGAGTCCGCAACGACCTTCTCTGACTGCGGCAATTCCCTGAACACCTCTTGAGGGTCCACGGACGCCGCCAACTGCAACCCACGGAGAAACATCGAACTGGTCAAGTTCGGAGACATCAAGATACCTGCGAACTTGACGAGCCATGGCAAACCCAATAGTCCAAGGCTGGCCAACCTCCAGCGCCCGGCCGACTCCGAGGTCCTCCGCAGCAGCCACCTCGAACAACGGCAGCAGCGATGCCGTCGCCTTCCCGGATGCCCTTTCAGCTCCGGCCACTGCGCGCCGTGTCCATTCGGCAGCGTCGTGAAGTCCCGAAGCGTCTGCGCTATCAAAGAAGTCGGAGACTAGCTCAGCAGGGAGCTCCGAAGCGACAGCTATGACTTCTTCAGCGGTTTGGTCGCTAACCGCGTAGGGGTCGATTCCCAGGCGAGCCACTGCACGACAGAATTCCTGCTCGTCCTGGTCTGCACGAGCGACGGCATCCCATTCTTCCGCAAGAGATGTCTTCGGCAGGGACTCCTCGGCCAGCCGGCCAAGTACTTCTTCTACTATTCCAGCCAGGCCTTCGCTAACTTCGGACGCGCGAGCCAAGATGCCGCCACCGGATGCGAATCGGATCGGCCACAGAGAATAGTCGTCGTCGGGATGCCAGGAAAGACGCGTAACAGCTCCCTCTGGCACCATAGTCAAGTCAGGCCATGCCATGCCGTCTCCGGCACCCCGCAGATTATGCTGCTTCAGCCATGGATAGATATCGCAGTTGCCCCATGCCCAGTAACGTGACTCAACGGCCGACGGCCTGATGTGATAGTTGAGAACCCACCAGTTTCTAGCAACCCACTCGGCCAGCGGATAAAGTGAGCCATAAACGGAGCGCCGGAAGGTACCAGGTGAAGCCTCAACCTGCGTGACACAGCGATTGCCGACCCAGATTTCATACCTCGCCCACGTTTTGGCAAGCTCGGGAGTCGTTACTCCAGGCGCTTCCAGCCATTCAATGCGAACGTCGAGGGCATCGCTCATGACAGCCAGCCGGGAGCTTCGAGTTCTTGAATTGGATATCCTTTGTACTCGCCTAGCCCTGAGTTGCTAAGGCGCGCCTCATAGACTCGGCTGTCGACCCGCTTCCAGGCGTACCGCGGAAATTCTCCGTCAAGGCTTGCGCTAACATCACCCGCGGCGACGGCCTCCCGAAGCCATCCCGCTACCTGATCGAAATCCAGATTCCGCGGGCACGCAGAAGCGTCGCTCCGAAGCCTTCCGGGTCCCGCACTCGTCATGTAATCCTTGTGCTCCGTGCTGATGATGTAAGCGACCTTCTCGCCATGGCTGCGAGGTCAGTATTCTCGTCTGCCACTAGCCGGTCATCCTTGCGCGGCCGCCGCATGCCAGGTGAACGCATCACTGCCTCCCGGCTGCCCGCGTACCTGACTGGAGCAATATCATGCTCCCAGGGTAATCGTCGCTTGACACTACGGCACGGCTAAGGCCGCTGAAGCGCGACAGTTCACGCTGGCAGGCACCCGGTGGTGCGGACATGGCTGGGCCACTACGTCCAGGCACCGCACACATCTACCCCTCAAACGCCCAGCAGCTTCTTCAGGAACTGCCCGGTGTAGCTCTCCTCGACCCCGGCCACCTGCTCGGGAGTGCCCGTCGCGATGACCGCGCCGCCCCGCGAGCCGCCCTCGGGCCCCAGGTCGATCACCCAGTCCGCCGTCTTGATGACGTCCAGGTTGTGCTCGATCACGATGACGCTGTTCCCGCCGTCGACCAGCCGGCCGAGCACGCCCAGCAGCTTGCGGATGTCCTCGAAGTGCAGGCCGGTGGTCGGCTCGTCCAGCACGTAGGCCGTCCGGCCGGTCGACCGGCGCTGCAGCTCAGAGGCCAGCTTCACGCGCTGCGCCTCGCCGCCCGACAGCGTCGGGGCGGGCTGGCCCAGGCGGACGTAGCCCAGCCCGACGTCGACCAGCGTCTTGAGGTGGCGGTGGATGGCCGGGACCGGCTCGAAGAACTCCGCCCCCTCCTCGATCGGCATCTGCAGCACGTCCGCGATCGTCTTGCCCTTGTAGTGCACCTGCAGGGTGTCGGTGTTGTACCGGGCCCCGTGGCACACCTCGCAGGGGACGTAGACGTCCGGCAGGAACTGCATCTCGATCTTGATCGTGCCGTCACCCGAGCAGGCCTCGCACCGGCCGCCCTTGACGTTGAAGGAGAACCGGCCCGGCTGATAGCCGCGCACCTTGGCCTCGGTGGTCTGCGCGAACAGCTTCCGGACATGGTCAAAGACGCCGGTGTAGGTCGCCGGGTTAGACCGCGGCGTCCGCCCGATGGGGCCCTGGTCGACGTGCACGATCTTGTCCAGGTGCTGCATGCCGGTGACCCGGGTGTGCCGGCCCGGCACGAGGCGCGCCCCGTTCAGCTCCCGGGCCAGGGCGCTGTAGAGGATGTCGTTGACCAGCGTCGACTTGCCCGACCCGGACACGCCGGTCACCGCCACGAACAGGCCGAGCGGGAAGGCCACGTCCACGCCGCGCAGGTTGTTCGCGCTGGCGCCCTTCACCACGACCTCCCGGCCGCGGGTCCGCTTGCGCCGCGACGGCGGCAGCGGGATCGTCTTGCGGCCGGTCAGGTAGTCACCCGTGACCGAGTCGGTACTGGCCAGCAGCTCCTCGACCGGCCCGGACACCACGACGTGGCCGCCGTGCTCACCCGCCCGCGGGCCGATGTCAACCACCCAGTCCGCGGCCCGGATGGTGTCCTCGTCGTGCTCGACGACGATCAGCGTGTTGCCCAGGTCGCGCAGCCGCAGCAGCGTCTCCAGCAGCCGGTGATTGTCGCGCTGGTGCAGCCCGATGGACGGCTCGTCCAGCACGTACAGCACGCCGACTAGGCCCGACCCGATCTGGGTGGCCAGCCGGATGCGCTGCGCCTCGCCGCCGGCCAGCGTCGCCGACGCCCGGTCCAGTGACAGGTAGTCCAGTCCCACGTCGAGCAGGAACCCGAGCCGGGCGTTGACCTCCTTGAGGATCCGCCCGGCGATCTGCATGTCGCGGTCGGACAGCTCCAGTGACAGCAGCAGCTTGGCCAGCTCGCCGATCGGCAGCCCGCAGTAGTCGGAGATCGACCGCTCATCGACCTTGACCGCCAGCGACACCGGCTTGAGCCGGGCCCCGTGGCAGGTCGGGCACGGCACCTCGCGCATGTACCCGGCGAACCGGTCCCGGCTGGAGTCACTCTCCGCCTCGGAGTGGCGGCGCTCGATGTAGGGGATGGCCCCCTCGAAGTTGGTGTAGTACGACCGCTCCCGGCCGTACCGGTTCTTGTACCGGACGTGCACCTGCTCGCTGTGCCCGTGCAGCAGCGAGCGCCGGGCCGCGGCCGGCAGCCGCCCCCATCGGGTGTCGGTGGTGAACCCGATCGTGTTGCCCAGCGCCTCGATCAGCCGGACGAAGTAGTCGCTCACGTGACCGCCGGACCAGACCGCGATGGCGCCCTCGGCCAGGGTCATCTCCGGGTCGGTGACGACCAGCTCGGGGTCCACCTCCATCCGGGTGCCCAGGCCGGTGCAGTCCGGGCAGGCGCCCCACGGCGAGTTGAACGAGAACGACCGGGGCTCCAGCTCGTCGAACGACAAGTCGTCATACAAGCAGGCCAGGTGCTCGGAGAACATCCGCGTCCGGTGCGGGTCGTCCTCGTCCAGGTCCACGAAGTCCAGGATGACCACGCCGCCGGACAGCGTCAGCGCCGTTTCCACCGAGTCGGTCAGCCGCCGCCGGGCTGACTCCTTGACGTCCAGCCGGTCGACCACAACCTCGATGTCGTGCTTCTCGTACTTCTTCAGCGACGGCAGGTCGCCGGACACCGCTGTCTCCAGCCGGATCACGGTCCCGTCGACCCGGGCCCGCGAGTAGCCCTTAGCCTGCAGCTCACGCAGCAGCTCGGTGTACTCGCCCTTGCGGCCGCGCACCACCGGCGCGAGCACCTGGAACCGGGCGCCTTCCTCCAGTTCCAGCACCCGGTCCACGATCTGCTGCGGGCTCTGCCGGGCGATCGGGCGGCCGCAGACCGGGCAGTGCGGCTTGCCGACCCGGGCGAATAGCAGCCGCAGGTAGTCATAGACCTCGGTAATGGTGCCCACCGTGGAGCGCGGGTTGCGGCTGGCGGCCTTCTGGTCGATCGAGACGGCCGGGGACAGCCCGTCGATGAAGTCGACGTCCGGCTTGTCCATCTGGCCCAGGAACTGCCGGGCGTACGCCGACAGCGACTCCACGTACCGCCGCTGGCCCTCGGCGAAGATCGTGTCGAACGCGAGGCTGGATTTCCCGGACCCGGACAGGCCGGTGAAGACGATCATCGCGTCCCTGGGCAGGTCGAGCGAGACATCCTTCAGGTTGTGCTCGCGCGCGCCTCGGACGACAAGACGGTCTGCCACTTTGCGCTCGTTTCTCCTGGTACGAGTAACCCCGGGGGGTGAGTCAGGGTCCTGCCGCAGGACGTCAGGAAGCCGTCTCGCCATGCTATCCGGGGGGTCTGACAATCCGCGGTCCGTTAACCGGCCGCCGGTGGCTGCCCGCCTGCCGGCCGCCTCGCCTGCGGCCGCGTCATGATCCAGCGTTGGCGCGGACGGGAGGTGCAACAGGTGCGCCAGTTCCTCCATTCCCCATCCGGCCGCAGATCGCCTCCGGGCCAGGTGCAGCAGCAGCGGGCCGCCGGGGCGGCCGGCCTGCCTTCGCTAGACGGGGGTTAGCTGAGCCAGATCCCCGCCGTTCGCTGCCTGTACCCGACATGCGCCCCGGCCCGGGCGTAGATGATTGGTGTATGACCGCGACGACAACGCTGCGCGTGCACCCGGCGACCAGAGACAAGGTCAATGCCCTGGCCCGGGACGAGTTCGGCGGCGAGCCAGCGAGCGGCTGCTGGCAGACCGCCAGAAGATCAGGATCCTGGAGGCTTACGACCGCCTGGCCAGTGACCCTGAGCACTGGCGCGATTACCTGGCTGAGCTCGGCGAATGGGAGGTAACCGCAGGCGACGGGCTGGCGGAAGCGCCGCCGGGCTCGCGGCCCTGACCGGGCGGGCCGGCCCCTAGCCGGGCGATGAGCGGCGCGTCGGCATGCGGGCGAGCGCCTGCCTGCCCGGCTTGCCAGCTGCGGTCAGAACGGCGGCTCCTCGGGGTGGCCAGCGTCGCCCTCACTGGCCCAGGGGTCGTCAGCCGCCGGGCGGCGCTCAGGACCGCCGCCGCCGGACGGGCCGGTCCGGGTGGTCTTGGTGACCTTGGCGGAGGCGTTCCGCAGCGACGGGCCGACCTCATCGACCTCAATCTCATACACCGTGCGCTTCTCGCCCTCACGGGTCTCATACGACCGCTGACGCAGCCGCCCCTGAACAATCACCCGCATCCCGCGCTGCAGCGACTCCGCGACATTCTCC
>DASXDJ010000033.1:0-5265 GCA_036490755.1 Streptosporangiaceae bacterium | reverse complement strand
GTCTGCTCGCATGGCGATGTGATCAAGTCGATCCTCACCGATAGCCTGGGCATGCACCTGGATATGTGCCAGCGCATCCAGGTCGACCCGTGCTCGCTGAGCGTCATCCGCTACACGCCGCTGCGCCCCTTCGTGCTGCGGATGAATGACACCGGCGGGGACGTGACCAGCCTGAAGAGACCAGACAAGAAGGTGCCCGGGGCATCAGCCCGGCACGTGGCGGACGCGCAGGTAGGCGGCGGCGCGGGAGGATAGGTTCATGCCGGTCTATTCGTACGACCCGCCGGAGCGGTTTATCGCGGGGACCGTCGGCCAGCCAGGGGAGCGCGCGTTCTACCTGCAGGCCAGCGGCGGTGGCAGGACAACCAGCGTCGCCCTGGAGAAGGGGCAGGTCAGCCAGCTGGCCGAGCGCCTCGACGAGCTTCTGGACGAGGTGCTGCGGCGGACCGGCGGGGCCGCGGCGGTCCCGGCGTCCGCGCCCGCCGCGCTGTCCGACGACGGCCCGCTGGACCTGCCGCTGATGGAGGAGTTCCGGGTCGGCGCCATCGCCCTGGCCTGGGATCACGAGGATGACCGGGTCATCATCGAGGCCCAGGAGGAGTCGGAGGAGCCGGTCGAGCCGCTGACTGAGGAGGTCCCCGAGGACGGGCCGGCCGTACTGCGGGTGCGCCTGTCGCCGGCCGCCGCCCGCGCGTTCTCCCGGCGGGCGCTGCAGGTCGTCAGCGCCGGCCGGCCGCCGTGCCCGCTGTGCGGGCTGCCGCTGGACCCGGCGGGGCACGTGTGCCCGCGGCAGAACGGGCACCGGGCGGGGCATGGCTGACGCCGGGCTGGCGGGCCGCCCCGGCGAGGGCGCGCCGGAGGACGGCGCCCGGGCGGCGGGCGGCGGGCCGGCCCGGCGCGCCGCCGAGCAGGCCGCCCTGGACCTGCTCGTCGCCGGCGAGATCGAGGTCGAGGGCCGCCTGGTCGACGCCTCCAACGTCACCATGTTCTGCAGCGTGCGGGGCGAGGGCGGCGAGGCGTCCTGCGTGTACAAGCCGGTCGCCGGGGAGCGCCCGCTGTGGGACTTCCCGGAGGGGACGCTGGCCGGCCGCGAGGTCGCGGCGTACGCGGTGTCGCGCGCCGGGGGCTTCAACGTGGTCCCGCCCACGGTCTACCGCGACGGTCCCTACGGGCCTGGCATGTGCCAGCTGTGGATCGACATCGACCCGGCCCTGGACCTGGTCGCGCTGGCCCACCGCGCCGACGACCCGGCGCTGCGCCAGATGGCGGTGTTCGACGCCGTCATCAACAACGCCGACCGCAAGATCGGCCACCTGCTCCCGGCCAAGGACGGGCACCTGTACGGCTGCGACCACGGAGTCTGCTTCTCGGACGACTACAAGCTCCGGACCGTGCTGTGGCAGTGGCGCGGCAAGCGGCTGCCGGGGCGGGCCATGGCCGCGCTCCAGCACCTGAGCGAGACCCTGGCCGACGGGGGCGCGCTGGCCGCCGAGCTGTCGCAGTGGCTCACCGCCGGGGAGCTGCAGGCCACCCGCGACCGGGTCGAGCTGCTGATCGAGCACAAGGTCCACCCGTACCCGCCCGCCGACTGGCCCGCCGTCCCCTGGCCGCCGGTCTAGGCAGCGGCTCCCGCCCGCCTGGCCCCGCTGGCTCCCGCGGTCCTGCTCAGCCGGTGTCGCCGCGGCGGCGCAGGTACCGCTCGAACTCGCGGGCGATCGCGTCGCCGCTGGCCTCGGGCAGGTCGGTGGCGTCCTTGGCCTCCTCGAGGGTCCGGACGTAATCCGCGACCTCCGAGTCCTGCTCGGCCAGCTCGTCCACGCCGCGCTCCCACGCCCGGGCCTCGTCGGGCAGCTCGGCCAGCGGCAGCGAGAGGTCCAGGATGTCCTCGACGCCGTGCAGCAGCGCCAGGGTGGCCTTCGGGCTGGGCGGCTGGGCCACGTAGTGCGGGACCGAGGCCCACAGCGAGACGGCCGGGATGCCGGCCGTGGCGCAGGCCTGCTGGAGCACGCCCACGATCCCGGTCGGGCCCTTGTAGTCCACCGACTCCAGGTGCAGCCGGTCGGCCAGCCCGGAGTCCGAGGCCGCGGCGGTGACCTGCACCGGCCGGGTATGCGGGGAGTCCGCCAGCAGCGCGCCGAGCAGGATCACGATCTCCACGTCGAGCTCGGCGAAGGCCGTGACCAGCTCGGTGCTGAAGCCCCGCCACCGCATGTTCGGCTCGATGCCGTTCACCAGCACCAGGTCACGGTTGAGGCCCGCCGGGCGGGCCACGCTGAGCCGGGTCGTCGGCCATACCAGCCGGTCGGTCTGGCCGTCGGTGACCTCCATGACGGGCCGGGTCACCTGGAAGTCGTAGAAGTCCTCGGGATCGACCTGGCCGATGGGCTTGCTGTCCCAGCTGGTCCCAAGGTGATTGATGGCGGCGGTCGCGGCCTCGCCCGCGTCGTTCCAGCCCTCGAACGCGGCGATCAGCGCCGGCGCGGTGAGCTTGCCGATGGCATCGAGATCAAGGTCGATCGCCCGCCACCTCCCTCGCGGCCGCCTGTCCCTCAGGCGAGTGGTCCCAGCCTACGTGCCCGGCCCCGGCCGCGGCCCGGCACCCAGGCTAGCGCCAGGGGCGGCCCGGCCCGCTGCCCTAGGATAGAGAACATCATGTCGCGAACCGTGCTGTCAGCCTTGCCGCCCCGCTCATCCGAGGAACCGCAGGCCGCCGGACCGCGAGCCGGGTGCCCCGGGAATGTGCTGATCACTCGCCGGCCTGCGGCAAGATACTTGAGTGCCTGATTCCCAGCCCGAGCTCGCCGACGCTCCGGGCGCTGCCCGCGGCGTGCTGCAGGCCGTCATGTTCGACATGGACGGGCTGCTCGTCGACACCGAGCCGCTGTGGTTCGAGGTCGAGAGCGCCGTCATGGCCCGGCTCGGCGGCGACTGGGGCCCGGGCGACCAGGAGCAGCTGGTCGGCGGCTCGCTGGATCGCACGCTGGACTACCTGCTGGGCCGGGCCACCCGCCCGCAGAGCCGGGCGGTGGTCGCGGGCTGGATGGTGGGCGGCATGGTCGAGCTGCTGGACACCCGCCCGATCACGGCCCTGCCCGGCGCGCTGCGGCTGCTGGGCGAGGTGGCCGCCGCCGGCGTCCCGCACGCGCTGGTGACCTCGTCGGAGCGGGTCATCATGGCCGCGGTGCTGCGCCAGCTCAAGGTGAGCTTCCCGGTCACCGTGTGCGGCGAGGACGTCGCGGCGACCAAGCCCGACCCCGCGCCCTACCTGCTGGCGGCGCAGCGCCTCGGCGCCGACCCGCGGCGCAGCGCGGCGCTCGAGGACTCGCCCAACGGGGTGGCCGCCGCCGAGGCGGCCGGCTGCCTGACGGTGGCGGTGCCCAACCTGGTGCCGATCCCGCCGGCCGACGGCCGGGTGGTGGTGGGCTCGCTGACCGAGCTGAGCCTGGCCGTCCTGGCCGGCCTGGTGGCGGCTCGCTGAGGGGCGCCCGGTGCGCGCTCGGGCGGCACCGGGCCGGGTACTGTGGAGTAGGAGCCCGCATTCCAGCTGGAGGGGGCGCTCATGAGTACCTGGCTAAGTGTCGGCGGCGCGATCTGCGTGGCCATCTCAGCCGTCGGGCTGATCACGAGCTGGCTCGTCTGGCGCAAGAAGGGCGCCATCTCGGGGATGCGGGGCGTCGCCTGGTCGCTGATCCCGCTGGTTGCCTACCTGACCAACTCGGTCCTGCTGATCGGCCGGATCGCGTCGGCCATCGGCCGCTTCGCCGGGGCGTTCGTGTTCTCGCCCAAGACGTGGGCCGGGGTGATCGTGCTGGCCCTCGTGGTGCTGCTGTTCACCGTCTCCGGCGGCCTGCCGCTGCTGCGGTGGCGCAAGTCCCGCGAGCGCCGCAAGGTGGGCCGGGAGGGCCGGGCGGATGAGGCCGTCGGCCAGGGCGGCAAGACGGCCCGTGGCACCCAGCCGGCCGTGACCGCCCCCCGGGGCAAGGCCGCCCAGCCGGCTGACCCCGACGACGACATGAGCGAGATCGAGGCCATCCTGCGCCAGCGCGGCATCAAGTAGCCGCTGCCCGCGGGCCGGCGGCTGGTCGCCGGCCGCCGCCGGGCCTGCGGTCCGGGGCGCCGGCCTAGGCGTTCTCGCGGACGAAGGCGCGGGAGGCGGCCCACAGGCAGATCGCGGCCAGCCCGACCGCGACGCACGCGCCCTCCAGCATGATGGTGGTGGCGTAGACGCCCTGGAAGGCCTCGCGCATCGCGTTGATGATGTAGCGGAACGGGGTGGCCCGCGCGATGTCCTGCAGCCAGCCCGGCCCGAGGGTCAGCGGCAGCATGATGCCCGACAGCAGGGTCAGCGGCACGACGATCATGTTGATGAGCGGGGCGAGCGCGTCCTCGCTCTTCAGCACCAGCCCGACGGTGTAGGACAGGGCCGACAGGCTGACCGCCACGACCGCGATGAAGCCGAGCCCGATGAGCACGCCGGCCAGCGGTGCCCGCAGGCCGAACGCCACCCCGGCCAGGATCAGGACGGCGGCCTGGACGAGCAGCGTCACCACGTCGCGCAGCACCCGGCCGGCCAGCAGGGCCAGGCGGCTGACGGGCGTCACGCGGAACCGCTCGATGACCCCGGCGCGCCAGTCCGAGATGATCGAGAAGCCGACGAAGGCCGCGCCGAACAGGCCGAGCTGGATCAGCAGGCCGGGCACGAAGAAGCTGTAGGAGTTGCCGGGCGGGAAGCCGGCCAGGCCGCCGGCCGCCACCTTCGTCAGCAGCGGTCCGAAGAACACCAGGTACAGGACCGGCTGGACGAGGCCGATGATGACCCAGGCCGGGTTGCGCAGCGACAGGCGGAGCTGCCGGCGGAAGATCAGGGCGGTGTCACGGAAAAAGGACATGTCAGTGCTTCTCTCGGGATGTCAGTGATACGGGGGGCAGGCGCTAGCGGGCGGCCGGGGCCAGGCCGGCCTCGTGCTCGGGCCCGGGCGCGGGCGCCTGCTGGGAGTCGTCGCGCAGCGAGCGCCCGGTGAGGGTGAGGAACACGTCGTCGAGGGTGGGCCGGGCGAGCTGGATCGACGCCAGGCGCAGGCCCGCGTCGTCAAGGACGCGCAGCAGTCCGGGCAGCGCCTGCTCGCCGTGATCGACGCTGAGCCGGATGGACGGCCCGTCCACGGTGACCTCGCGGACGGCCGGGTGCCCGGCCAGCAGGTCGCGGGCGGCCTGCGGCCCGTTCTCGAGCCGGAGCGTGGCGATGTCGCCGGAGACGCGCCGCTT
>DASXDJ010000032.1:0-15087 GCA_036490755.1 Streptosporangiaceae bacterium | reverse complement strand
GGCGCGGCCGCCGACCTGCTGCGCAGCGACGACCTGAAACGCGCCTACCTGGGCCGGTGACCCGGCGCTCCGCCGCCGGGCAGCCGGGGCGGACTACGGCTTGCGGCCGACGCCGGCCCACATCGGCACCGGCGTGGTGCTGCCCAGGACCGGCGGGCGCCACTGAGTCGTCTGCACGATGCCCGGCTCCAGCAGTTCCAGCCCGTCGAAGAACCGGGCAACCTCCTCCCGGGAGCGGCGCTGCTGGCCGGCGGGCACCCGCGCGTTGTACCGCCGCGCGACCTCGGCCACGGCCTCGGTGTCGATGTCGGCGGCCGGGTGGCTGAGCACCAGGTAGCTGCCCGGCGCCATGGCGGCGGTGAGCTGGGCCACGATCCCGTAGGGATCGTCAGCGTCGGGGATGTGGTGCAGCACCGCGATCAGCATCACGGCGGCCGGCTGGCTCAGGTCCAGCGTCCGGGCCGCCTGGGCCAGCACCTGGCTGGTCTCCCGCAGGTCGGCGTCGACGTAGTCGGTGACACCCTCGGGCGTGCTGGTCAGCAGCGCCCGGGCATGCGCCAGGACGATGGGGTCGTTGTCGGCGTAGACCACGCGGCTGTCGGGCGCGACGCCCTGCGCCACCTCATGGGTGTTGTCCGCCGACGGCAGGCCGGTGCCGATGTCGAGGAACTGGCGGATGCCGGCCTCGGCGGCCAGGTAACGGACGGCCCGGCCGAGGAACGCGCGGTTGGCCCGCACGTCGGCCGTGATCCGCGGCCGGACGGCAATGACCTGCTCGGCGGCTTCCCGGTCGGCGGCGAAATTGTCCTTGCCGCCCAGCCAGTAGTCGTAGACCCGGGCCGGGTGGGCCACGCCGGTGTCGATCCGGCTCGTCACGTCCTCGGGCACCGTGCCGCCTGGCTGCTGCTGTGTCACCGCTGCGCCTCTTCCCCGCCGCATGGCTGGCCGGCCCGCCGCGCGCAGGTGCACCCGGACCGCGCCCACCCGGGTCTCGACGCGCATCTCGCGCAGCACGGAGCTCATCCGCTTCTCAATGGCCGGCGCCGACACTCCCCCGGCTCTGGCCGCCCGCTCATTGGTCTCGCACCGCGCGCTGCTGGCCAGCGTGCGGTACTCCCCGACGGTGAGGCCGAACCGGGCTGCACGATGACGTGCCCGGGGGCGAGGTGACTGGCGGCGACATGATCTGCACCTCGGTCGTCGGCGCCGGGCCCGAGCGGGGCGCTTACGTGCTGCCGGTGCTGATCGCGGCGCTGCCGGAACCGGCGCCCATCCTGGCCGCGGCGGCGGCCCGGACCTGACGCCCGGCGGCCGGGCCGGCCGGCCTCAGCGCCCGCACAGCTCATCCAGGAAGTCGCTCAGGACATCCAGGTAGGCGTCAATGTCGGCGGGCTCGTGGCTGAATCCGGGGTGCGGCCCGGCCGAGGAGATCGCGTCCCACACGCCGCGGTTGGCGAAGTAGACCCGGCGCGTATCGGTGAACAGCGGATCCATGCTGGCGTGGGACTCGCGCCAGGTCCGCGGCAGGTCGGGGAACAGGCAGTAGCCGGTCCGGGCGCCGAACCGGTGCGCGCGCCAGTCCAGCCCGCGCTCCGCGGCCGCGGACTCGATCCCGTCCGCCAGCCGCTCGCCCAGCCCGATGATCCGGTCATAGTCGGCGGGCCGCATCAGCTCGGTCAGCACGACCTCGGCGCAGGCCAGGGACAGCGCGTTGGCGAACAGGGTCCCGCCCAGGGCCACGCCCGGCTCGGCCCCGGTCTCATCCGCCGTGTTCGACTCGACCAGGCGGGCCAGCTCGCCGGTCATCCCGTACGCCCCGATGGGGATGCCGCCGCCGATTCCCTTCCCGCCGGTGACCAGGTCAGCGCGGACACCGAAGTGGGCGCTCACCCCGCCGTAGCAGTCGAACTGCGTGTGCGTCTCATCCAGGATCAGCAGCGAGCCGTTCCGGGTGCAGGCCGCGCGCAGGCCGGGCAGGAATCCCGGATCAGGGAGCACCGTGCCGCAGTTGGTCAGGACGCCCTCGATCAGCACCGCGGCCGTCCGCCCGCGGCTCAGCACCTGCTCGGCTGCGTCCAGGTCATTGAACTCGACGACGGCCAGGTCGGCCGGGGCGACCGTGCCCAGCCCGAGTTCCTCGGGCTCCAGGTGACCGCCGTCGCCGGACCACAGCGTGTCCTCCAGCTGGCCGTGGTACTTCCCGCCGAACAGCAGCACGCCATGACGGCCGGTCGCGGCGCGGGCAATGCGCAGCGCCTCGGTGTTGGCGGCCGATGCCGACAGCGTGAACTGCCAGTGCCGCAGCCCGAAGCGCAGCCGGAGCTGCTCGCAGACGGCCAGCACTGGCTCAGCCGGCAGGAACAGCTGCACGCCCCGCGCGGCCTGCGCGGTGATGACCTCGGTCAGCCGGGGATGGGCATACCCGAGCACGGCGGACATGTCGCACACGTTGAAGTCGAGGTAGTCGTGACCATCGACGTCGGTGAACCGCGGTCCGCGGCCGCCGGTCACCCACAGCGGCGGGGTCCGGTAATAACCCGCCATCCACGGCATCGGCACGCCGCCGGGCATGCTGGCCCGCGCCCGCGACCCCAGGGCCAGCGATGCCGGGACTCGCGCCCGGAAGGCGGCGTCCTCACGATCACGCATAATCCGCAGGCGCTCGCGATGCTTTTCAGTCAGGCCAGCCATCGTCATTCCCCCCGGGCCAGTATCACGCATTGGCGTGTCGCTGGCCCGCGTCCTGTCAGGTCACCTGACCGCACGACCCCTAACGCCGGACGAGCCTGGTCCGCACGGCACCCGGCCGTCAGCACGCTGTCCAGTCGCTGCTCAGCCGCTGCTCAGTCACTGCCCGACATGATTCTGCCCAGGAGAGATTCCTGAATAGAAATTTGCTGAACACCATATTGTCAGCGCTTTCTCCCATTACCACTGTCTAGCCTGCGACGCTCTCGGCCAGGCCAGCAGATGCCATTCTGCCGGTCGGCCGCCATTCCCGAGTCTATGATTCTGCGGTGCAGTAAAGAGTCGGCTGGGACATTCGGTCCGAATGGTTTCCAAGAGGGGGATTCATAGTGTCTTTTATCAAATTGCCGAGCGGCGTGGCCGTCGCGGTGCTCGCGGGCGCGGCTCTGGTGGCAGGTCCGGCGGCCGCCCAGGCGCAGGCCGCGGCATCGGTCCAGATTCCGTGCCGCGCTAGCGCGCTGGTCTCGGCGATCAGCAACGCCAACAGCGGCTCGGGCGGCATCATCGTGCTCCCGCAGAACTGCAACTACGACATCACCGCGGCCGCCGCCCCCGGCGATGGCCTGCCGGTCATCACCGGGCACGTGGTCCTGTCGGGCGCGCACAACACGGCGATCCGGCGCCGCGCCGCCACGTCATTCCGCCTCTTCGAGGTGGCGGCGGGCGGAAGTCTGAGCCTGACCAGCATCACGGTCGACGGCGGGAGCAGCGCGGGCCTGGGCGGCGCCATCCTGAACGCGGGCACGCTCGTGCTGAGCCGCACCATCTTCACCCACAACACCGCGGGCAACGGCGGCGCGCTGGCGAACAGCGCGGGCGGCACGATGCGCGTGTCCGACTCCGACTTCGAGCGGAACACCACCACCGGTGTCGGCGGCGGGGCCATCATCAACTCGGCCGACCTGATCGTCACCGGAAGCGTCCTGTCCGACAACACCGCGCCGATCAACGGCGGCGCCGTGAACACCCAGCCGAGCGGTACCACCCGGCTGATCAACACGACGGTCTCGGACAACACCTCCGGGAGCCTGGGCGGCGGGCTGTCCAACCTCGGCACGCTCATCCTGACCGGCAGCACCGTGACGCAGAACCGGGGATCAGCGGGCGGCGGCATCGCCACCGGCAACACGAATGTCACGCTGGGCGGCGGCACGCGAGTCCGGAACAACATCCCGGACAACTGCAACCCGCTGAACACCATCCCGGGCTGCGTCGGCTAGCCAGCTTCGGGGCTCACGGGTCACCTTGCCGGCGGCGGGATGCAGGAATCCCGCCGTCGGCGCCGCCGCACCGGAACCGGCACCCGCCACGCTGGCCGGGCCCGGGTGGCGAGCCGCATGGCCGGCAGCCGGGACAATGGCAGGGTGAGTCTCCCGATGCAGCCCGGCCCGCCGGCCCGGTCCGGAGGCCGGCGAGCCATCGCCGCCGCCGCGGTGCTGGCCGCGGTGGCGGTGGCTGGCTGCTCGGTCCCCGGGCTGCCATCAGGACGGTCTGTATCGCCGTCGCCGGCCGGATCGACCGCGGGCTCCTCGGCCAGCTCGCCGCCACCCGCCCGGCCGGACTTCACGATCCGCGGCTCGGTGCCCGTCACGCCGACCTCCAGCCAGGACACCCACGCCCAGTCCGGCGTGACCTGCCCGCCGCAGCGGCTGCGCCGGTACCAGGCGCTGGGCCAGGCGGCGGTCATCAGCTTCACCTCCACCGGGGCGCCGACGGCCGCCACGCTGCTGAGTCACTTCCTGGCCGGGAGCGGCGCCGCGGTCCGCTTCGGCGCCCGCTCACCGGTCGCCAGGGAAGTCCGGGCCAGCCGGGTCTTCCGGGCTCTGAATACGGCCGTCCAGTCCGGCGTGCTGACCCGGCTCCGGGCGGGCCAGCGCCACGTGCAGCTGCCCGGCGGCGAGCTGGCAGCGCCGCGCTTCGGCTCCGGGGGCTCCCAGGATCTGTACCTCGGCTTCCGGGGCACGCAGGGCCTGACCATCCGGGGGTGGGGCACGGTTCGTCATGGCCGGTACGCCGGCCACCTCACCTACGTCATCCGCGACAGCTACGGCTTCTCGCTCTCCGATCAGCTGGGCGGCGTGGGTACCGCGATGCGGTACCTGCAGACCGCCTGCGGGCACCCGCCGGTGTCCGGCGGTGCGCACTGGTTCCCGGATTCGGTCACCGTCACCGTCCCGTTCCGCCATCGTCGCTAGGCGGCGCGCTGGCTGGTCCTACAGGTCGTCTGGCAGCAGGCGGAACCACTGATGCGGCGTCACAGGGCGCATAGCGTGAAAGTCCAGATCGGCATACCGGCATGGACGTGTGTCCGCTTCAGCGACATGTACCTGTGCTGACACATGTCGCTTGCTGCGCAGCCGCCAGCAGGTCTCGTCCGAGGCTCGGGTAGCTCGAGCCCTCCCGCACCGGATGGCCGGCCCGGCCCCGGCGGCGAAGGCCGCCGGGGCACAACAGCGCCGGGAAGGGCTCAGCCGCCCTGCGGGCGGCTGACGGCGGCGGGCGCCGTGCCGGTCGCCGAGCTGCCGTAGGCGGCGGCGAAGCCCTGCCGCCAGCTCGGATAGCGCGGTGTCCAGCCGAGCTCCCGCTTGGCCAGGACGTTGGAGGCACCGCGCGCCTGGGTGCCCATCATGACCCCGCCCTCGCCGGCGATCAGCCGGGCCAGCCAGGCCGGGATGTGCCGCGGCGGCCCGGCGCCGAGGATCTGGGCCAACGCCGGAAGCCACTCGCGCATGGCAGCGGGCTCGTCATCGACGATGTTGTAGATGGCGGGCCCGTCAGCCTGCAGCGCGAGCACGGTCGCGGCGGCGGCGTCGTCGAGATGGATGAACGAGGAGACGCCCTGGCCGCTGCCGATCACCGGGAACTGCCGCTTGCGGACCGGTCCGGCCAGCCCGTCATCGCCGGGCCCGTAGAAGCCGCCATAGCGCAGCGCGATCCCGCCGGCCGCGGTGACGTGCTCGTCCAGGTAGCGCATCGCGGCGCTGGTCTCCTCCGCCCCGGCCGCGGGCGACGGGTCCAGCGGATCGGACTCGGTCTTGACCCAGCCGCCCTCGCGGGCGTAGCGGAACGAGGCAAAACTCTGCGCGACGAAGCGCCCGGTGCCTGCCGCGCCGGCGGCGGCCAGCAGGTTGCCGGTGCCCTCGGTGCGCAGCCGGTTGGTCAGCGCGAAGCTGCGGTCGAGCTTGCGGGAGAAGCCCGCGCCGGCCAGGGCGGTAGCCTGGTGGATGACGGCCTCGGGCTGAGCCTCCAGCACCGCCGCGCGAACGGCCCGCGCGTCGAGCAGGTCGAGCAGGACGGGGCGGGCGCCGAGCGCCTGAATCCGCCCGGCGCTCGCTGCCGACCGGTGCGTCCCGGTGACCTCGTGGCCCTGCCCGATCAGCTGGGTTACCAGCGGCGTCCCGATGGCACCGCTGGCCCCGGCGACGAAAACTCGCATGATGTGCTCCTTACTGGCGCGCAGCGCAGCCCGGCGCCCGGCCGGCCTGGCTCCGCGCGGTCACCTCGATCGTGATCTGCGGTCACCAGGGCTGACCCCCGGCCCGGCCGGAATGTGACAGGACGCGTGCCGGGTCAGGGCAGCCAGCGCAGCCAGGTGCCGTGGCTGTCGGCAGATCCGAGGGCGCGCCCGTCGCGGGCGATCACGCACATCTGGTCATCCGCAGCCGGCCCGGCGGTGCCGGGCACGACGCCGGGCGCCTCGCTGGACAGCCAGGCCGCGCCCAGGCCGCGGACCGTGCTGGCGAACTGCTCGCGCCCGGCCGGGCTGACGTAGAACAGGACCGAGGTGTGGCAGATGACCAGGGTGGCATCCGCCGGCGCCTGGCGGGCCAGGGCGGGCAGGTCGGTGATCAGGTCACCGCGATGCACGGCGGGCGGATTCCGGCGGGCGGCGGCGATGGCGGCCGCCAGCTGGGCGGCCCGGTCTCCCTCCCCCGGCCAGACCAGGCAGGACAGCCAACGGGCATCGTCGCCACTGGTCAGGTCGAGCGGGTTCAGGTCGAGCCCGGCGCGCCAGCTGATTGCCGGGACCCGGGACGGCAGCGGAACCGGCCCCCGTGGCTGGCAGCGGAGCGTCGGGGCGCGCGGGTCCAGGCCCGCTATCCGGTGCCCGTCGTAGTCGTAGGAGTAGCGGTCATACAGCAGGGTGAGCCCGGCGCTGGCGCCGACGTCAATGACGGCGAGCGGCTCGGGCAGCTGCGCGAGCGCGGGCAGCAGGACGGCGCAGCGGGCGGGCTCGTTGGTCTGGGTTCGCCGGGTCAGCATCACCCCGGCGAGCTCGTCGCGGGACTGGCGGACCAGGTTCCGCAGCTGGCCATGGTCCGGCGGCGAGCCGAGGAGGTAGCGTGCCGCGGCGAACAGCAGGCCGGGCTGGCGCCGGCCGGGCGGCAGCCCCGCGACGAAGCTCATGATCGCGTCATCGGCGGCAGCAGCCTCGGCCAGCGACTCATACGCGGGCGAGCGGCCCCGCGCCTCCCGGCGGGCGAACAACCCGAACGCCGCGGCGGCGACGGCCACCGGATCGCCGTCAGCCTGTCTCACAGCAGGCACGCTATACCGGCCTGCTGCGCGGCAGGCCCGGCCTGCGGCCCGGCAGGCCGGGACGACGGCGCGGCAGCGGCGGCCCGTACATTGAGGCCGTAACGCACGCCCGCTGGGTCAGGCCCGCGGCGGCGACAGCGGGGAAGGACGGCAGGACATGCCCGATGACGCGCCAGCCTTCGTGCCTGATGACTTCGTGGTGCCCGGCCGCCTGGCGGCGGCGGGCTTCTGGCTGGAGCCGCTGGGGCCGCAGCACAATGATGCCGATTACCAGGCCTGGACCTCCAGCATGAGCCATATCCAGGCGACTCCCGGCTTCGGCGGGCGGGGCTGGCCGCATCCGATGACGCCCGCGGAGAATCTCGCCGACCTGGAGCGGCATGCGGCCGATTTCGCCGGCCGCCGGGGTTTCACCTACACCGTCCTGGATCCGGAAAGCCGGGACGTCATCGGCTGCCTGTACATATATCCGTCGAAAGACGACCGCCATGACGCGGACGTGAGCTCCTGGGTCCGCGCTGACCAGGCGAGCCGCGATGGCAGCCTCCGGGCGGTCGTGCGCGACTGGCTGAGCTCCGCCTGGCCGTTCCGGACCGCCCATTACGATCAGTAATGGCATGAGCAAATGCACTACGCGCCGGACCGGCCGGTGAGTTCCGCGCCGGTCAGCCCCTGCTGACAGAGGTCAGGCGGCCGCGAGAAACGCAGAATTCGCGCATTTCCGCAGCGTCGCTACGCACCGGCTACGAGTTTGCGCGAAGCGACGCTGCGTGACCTTTCTACAGGGGCGGAGCCAGCCGGCCCAGGAGGCTGGGGTACCGGCCTGGCCCCGCCCAGTCCTCGGTGTTATGCCAGGTCAGTACATCCAGGGCCGGTTAGAGATGACGATGTGCGGGCTGACCGATAGCGTCGTCGCCGCAGTAGACCCGCCGCTTGCCGGATGCGGAGCGGATGGTCCGGAAATCCCGTGGACCGACGATACCGCCGCGACGCCCAGGCTCCCGGATGCGACGGCAAGAACGATAATGCCGCGCGCTTTCCGGGTGCGGGCCGGCGCTGCCGCATGCCTGCCACGGGCGATGCCGACTAGTCCGGCGGCCCGCACGGGAGCGTGCTGTAACGACCTATGGCTATGCATTGGGATGATCCCCTCATCGGCGACATAGATAGCAGAGTCTGCAGAGCCCTCCGGACAAAGAAACTACACTACTAACCATGCCCGTACGGGCCATTCAGATTAATTCACGAGAAATCATGAGCAGCGTTCTTGGCGTCGTTAGCAGCGGCCACGGAGCGTATCGATCAGAATGCACTGAGCTGACCCATGGCGCCCCTTTTTCACGGCCTGCTGCCAGGAGCCGGCAAGGCGCCCGCGGCGCCGTCGCGATACTCGTTCCGGCCAGTGATGCGGACCGGCTGCCGGGCCCGCCGCCGGCCGCCGCGGGCGGCGGCTGACCGCTATCAGCCCAGGCTGCGGGTGGGCCGCCGCCGAGCAGTGCGCCCGCACGGACGCCGTAAATTGCCAGTGAAATTTGCGTGAGAGTTGCGCCGCATGCCACCGTTGGGGCGAGATCATTTCTTTGTTCCGTTATTTCGCTTAGGATACGGGTGTGAACTGCCCCCAACGGGTATTAACGCGGCGAATGCTTCGGCGCACTGGTAGCTAACGGCAGCCCTGTCCACGAGCGGTGGAAGATGCAAAGCGATCATGGAATTCCGGGCGTTAGGACCAATTGAGCTGTGGTCGGCTGCTCAGCAGCATGACCTCGGGCCGGCTAGGGCGCGCAGCGTCCTGGCCATGCTGCTGCTGGCACCGCGCACAATCGTGCCGGCGGAAACGATCATCGACCGGCTGTGGGATACCCGGCCGCCGCCCAAGGCCCGCGAGAGCCTGTCGGTCTACATCGCCCGGCTCCGCGGCTTACTGCGCCAGGCGGTCGGCGATGAGGTGCAGCTTGCCGGGCGCGCTCGCGGCTACGTGCTGGAGGTCGATCCCGGGCTGATCGACGTGCACCAGTTCCGCCAGCTGCGCCGGCAGGCGGCTGCCCTGGCCGGCAGCGGCGATTTTGACCATGCGGCCGTGCTGCTGCGCGAGGCCGACGGACTGTGGCGGGGGCAGGCGCTGGCCGGAATCGCCGGCGGCTGGGTCGGCCGGATGCGCGACAGCCTGGAGGAAGAACGCCGGGCCGCGCTCCTGGAGCGGGTCGAGTGCGAGCTCGAGCTCGGCCAGCACGCCGAGCTGGTCGGGGAGCTGCGGCAGCTGCTGGCGCAGTACCCGCTGGATGAGACCTTCATCGCGCACCAGATGACCGCCCTGTACTGGAGCGGCCGGCCCGGCGACGCGCTGAGCCTGTACCGGGAGACGCGCAGCCGCCTGGTCGACGAGCAGGGCACCGAGCCCGGCCCGGCACTGGCCGAGCTGCATCAGCGGATCCTCAGCCGGGACCCGCAGCTCGCCGTCCGGACGACCGGGCAGCGGCCGGGCCGGGCCGCCCGGCCGGACACCCTGCCGGCGGGGACGACCGAGTTCGTCGGCCGCACGGCCGAGCTGGAGCAGCTGACCGGGCCGGACGGCAGCCTGCCGGGAGTGGCCGTGATCGCGGGCATGCCCGGCGTCGGCAAGAGCGCCCTGGCCGTGCACGCGGCCCGCCAGGCCGCCGGTCATTACCCGGACGGGGCGCTCTACCTCAGCCTGCACTCCCATGACCCGGCCAGCCCGTCGCTGGATGCGGCCGAGGCCCTGTACCGGCTGCTGCGGATGCTGTCGGTGCCGGCGACTCACATCCCGGACACCACCGGCGAGCGAGTAGCGCTGTGGCGGGCGCAGCTGAGCCGCCGTCGCGCCGTGATCATCCTCGACGATGCCGCCCACTACGACCAGGTCCGCCCGCTGCTGCCGGCCAGCGGCCGGAGCCTGATCCTGGTCACGACCCGGCGCCGCCTGCCCGGCCTGGGCGCAGACCGGACGCTGACCCTGGACGTGCTGCCCGCCGGCGATGCGGTCACGCTGTTCCGGCAGATCGCCGGCGCGGACCGGACCGCCGACACCGGTCAGGTCGCCGCCGTCGCGGAACTGTGCGGGCGGCTGCCGCTGGCCATCCAGCTCGCCGCCAGCCGCGGCTCGCGCGGCCAGCCGCTGCGGCTGGCGGACATGGTCGAGGAACTGTCGCAGTCGCCGGCGCAGCTGGGCAGCACGGGCGCGGCCAGCCCGGAGGTGATCTCCGCCTTTGACCTGTCCTACCGGGATCTCGAGCCCGACCACCAGCGGTTCTTCCGGCGGCTGGGCGTCGGTCCGTGCGAGTGCATGAGCCTGCAGGCCGCGGCGGCGCTGGCCGGCTGCACCCCGGCCGAGGCGGAGAAGGCCCTCGGCACCCTGCTGGATCATCACCTGCTGGCCCGCGCCCCGGACGGCCAGTTCCGGTTCCGCGGCCTGATCCGCGAGTACGCGGCGGTACGCGCTGCGCGCGATGACCCGGCGGCCGAGCAGCGCCAGGCGGTGGCCCGCCTGCTGGACTTCTACCTGCATACCGCCGACCAGGCGGACCGGGTGCTGCACCCGTTCCGGCAGCGGCCGCCGGTGCCGGTCACTCACCTGCCCGCCGCCAGCCCGGCCGTCAGCACGCCGGACGACGCGGCGGCCTGGCTGGACGCGGAATGGCGCAATATCCTGCAGGCCGCGCAGCACGCGGGCCGCCACGAGTGGAAGCGGCGGTGCGCCGAGCTGACCCACGTGCTGGCCGACTTCATCGAGATCGGCGCGTACTGGGACGAGGCGATCGCGGCGCACACGCTCGCGCTGCAGGCCTGCCGCGAGCTGGGCGAGCCGACCCGGATCGCGCAGGCCGCGCTGGAGCTCAGCGCGGTCAGCCAGCAAGTCGGCCGCATCGAGGCATCGCTGCCGCTGGCCGAGGAGGCCGCCTCCATCTACCGGATGCTGGCCGAGCGGCGCGGCGAGGGCCTGGCGCTGGACCAGATCGGGCTGGCCCACCAGCGCGCCGCCCGGTCCCGCGAGGCACTGGCCTACTTCCACGAGGCCGGGCTGCTGCTCGGGGCAGCGGGCGACGAGCACGGCGTGGCCGCCACCCTGAGCCACTCCGGGATCGCGTCCTGGCACCTGGGCCGCTACCAGGAAGCGCTGAAGTACCTGCGGGAGGCGCTGGACCAGTACCGGCAGGCCGGGGATCAGCGCGGCACCGCCAAGACCCTGAACAACCTGGGCCGGATCCACCTGTACTGCGGCTATCACCGGGATGCCCTGGAGGCGTACTCGGAGTCCCTGCGGATCTTCACCGAGATCGGCGGCGCCCAGAATCAGGCAATCTTGTTCCACAACATCGGCAGCGTGCACCACTACAAGGGCAGCTACGAGGAGGGTCTCGCGGCCTGCCGCCGGGCACTGGCGATCTACCGGGACATCGGTGACCTGCCCGACGAGGCCGACGTGCTCAATGACATCGGCGCCATCTACCAGAGCGCGGCCTGCTACGACGAGGCCCTGGTGCACCATCAGAAGGCCCGGCTGATCGCCGAGGACATCGGCGACCAGTCCCAGCAGCTGATCGCGCTGCGCCAGATCGCCGACATCCTGCGCGGCTCGGGCCGCAGCGGTGAGGCGCTGGACCACTACAGCACCGCGCTCCGGCTGGCCCGCGAGATCGGTGACCCCTACGAGGAAGGCAAGATCCTCGAGGGAATCGGCGAGTCGACGCTCAGCACGCAGAAGCCCGCCGCGGCGCGGATCATGTTCCGGCAGGCCCTGGACATCTTCGAGCGGCTCGGCGTGCCGGAGGCGGAGTCGGCGCGGATCCGCATCGAGACCATGGACCTGGCCTACGGCCTGCCCATCTCCTAGCGGCGCGCGGCCCGGCCTGCCGGGCCCCCGCCGGGCGCGGGCGGGCACGGGCGGGCTGACCTGGGCGGCAAGCCAGGCATCAAGGTCAGTGCAATAAAGACATCCGGGAGCACGGCAGACGATGGGGGCGTCCTGAGCGGCAGCTACCCCGGAGGTCTGCATGGGTCTGAGCCAAGGTCGAACTCCGTCCGAGTCCCGCTGGCGCCTGCCCGGCCGCCGCACGGGAGCAGGCGGGCGCATGTCCGGCCCGGGGCCGGAGCTGCAGCGGTCACCCGCGCCCGCCACGGTGCCGCACCCGCCGGCCTGCCCGGTGGCGCCCGGCGACTTCAGCACCAGCCTGGCCGCCGACCTGAGCATGCTGTCGGCCGGCCGGTCCCTGGCGGGCGATGACTCCTTCGCCCTGGACAGCCTGCTAGTCAGCGCGGAGCGGTTCATCATGCTGTTCCATCACGAGACTCAGGCCGGGCCCGCCGAGGGGCGGCTGCGGCAGGTCCGCCGGGAGATCGAGACCACCGGCACCTACTGGCACACCAGCGCGGAACTGGAGTTCGGGGCGCGGGTGGCCTGGCGCAACAGCGCCCGGTGCATCGGCCGGCTGTACTGGAACAGCCTGCGGGTACGCGACCGCCGCGCGGTCACCTCGGCCGCGGAGGTTGCGGCCGAGTCCGTCGAGCACCTGCGCGAGGCCACTAACGGCGGCCGCATCCGGCCCTTCATCACGGTGTTCGCGCCGGATGCGCCGGGCCGGCCTGGTCCGCGGATCCTCAGCTCGCAGCTCACTCGCTACGCCGGCTACACCGCCGCCGACGGGACCATCATCACCGGTGACCCGGCCAGCGCCGAGCTGACCAGCCTGGCGTGCGATCTGGGCTGGCCCGGCGGACGGCCCCGCGGCCGGTTCGACCGGCTGCCGCTGATCGTGCAGGAGGCGGGCACGGCTCCGACCCTGCACCCGCTGCCCGGCGATGCCGTCCTCGAGGTCGCTATCAGTCATCCGGAGCTGGACTGGTTCGCGGAGCTGGGACTGCGGTGGTACGCGGTTCCGGTCATCACCGACATGTACCTGGACATCGGCGGCGTCTGCTATCCGGCCGCGCCGTTCAACGGCTGGTACATGGGCACCGAGATCGGGTCGCGGGACCTGGGTGACACCGGCCGCTACGACCAGCTGCCGGTCATCGCCCGGCGGCTGGGGCTGCGCACCGGCGACGACCGGACCCTGTGGAAGGACAAGGCCATCACTGAGCTCAACCTGGCCGTCCTGCACTCGTTCGGCGCGGCCGGGGTGACGATCAGCGACCATCACACCGAGTCGGCCCGCTTCCTGCAGCACCTGGCCCGCGAGGAGCGGCATGGCCGGGCCTGTCCCGCGGACTGGACCTGGATCGTGCCGCCGGCCGCTTCCTCGGCCACGCCGGTCTTCCACCAGTACTACAGCGACTTCGACCAGACGCCGAACTTCTACCGGCACCCGGCCGCGCGGCTGTCGCCGGCCTGCAGGCGCGATGACCAGGCTGGCGCGGCGGCGGTCGGCTGACCGGGCGGGGGCCATCAGCGCCCGATGCTCCGGCGATCGCCGTTGTCGTTCCCGTCGGGCAGGCCGTTCTGCCCGTCCGGACCCCGCTGGGCGGCCGCCCGCCCGTTCGCGATTTCGGAGAAGGCGGCGGCCTCCCGGAAGGCGGTGGCCTCCTTGCGCTCCCAGTCCTCGATGCCCCGCAGCACGCCCTCGGTGTAGGCCCGCAGGTGTGCCCGGTAGACGTCGCTGTAGGTGCGCAGGTAGGCCAGCTCCGCCTGGGCGGCCTGGCGCTCCTGGTCGGTCTGCGGCGGTGCCGGGACGTTCAGTGCCGTCACGGCCGCATCCCGGGCCCGGGAGTGCGCGTCCTCCAGGATCATGTCCGAGTGCTTCTGCGCCTCGCGCATGATCTCATCACGGCGCAGCCGCGCCTCCTCGGTGACCCGGCTGCTGTAGGCCTGGGCGTCAGCCACGTACCGGTCGGCCGTCGCCTGCGCGGTCGACAGGATCTGCACCGCGTGAATGTGCGCGTCCGCCTCGCCGAACAGCACGGCCTTCGGGTCGCCCTCGTTCTCGCCGGCCAGGATCCGGCGGCGCAGTCGCTGCACCTCCTGCCACAGCGAGGCCCGCTCGTTCACCAGCCGCACGAACTCAGCCTGCACCGAGTGCAGGAACGCCCGGACGGCCTCCTCGTCAAACCCGCGCCGCCCCAGCCGCGACATCGGGAATGTCACCGTCTGCAGCGCCTCGGGAGTCAGCCTGTCCTGCTCATCGAACCATGCTGTGGTCAAGGCTCACTCCAGCCAAAGTCCTCGATGTGTATCTGCTCTTTCGGCACGCCGGCTGCGGTCAGCCGCTCCACGGTCTCCCCGACCATCTCGGTCGGCCCGACCACGTAGGCGTCGCGGCCTGACCAGTCGCCACTGCGGGCGACCACGTCCGGCAGGCTGCCGGTCTCGCCGGCGAACTTCATGTCGCCCGAGACCGACGGCGTCACCGTCAGCCACGGATGCTGGGCCGCCATTTTCTCCAGGCTGTCCAGGTCGTACAGCCCGTCCGGGGACCGGGCGCCGAAGAACAGGTGCACCTTCGGGGGCTGGGGCAGGCCGGCCACCTGCTCGAGGATGGCCTTCAGCGGCGCCAGCCCGGTGCTGCCGGCCACCATCAGCAGGTCGCGGCCTGAGGGCGGCTGGCTGAGCGTCAGCGCGCCGATGGGCGCCCCGATCCGCAGCGCAGTGTCCGTAATGCTGGCGCTGGTCAGCGCCATGCTGACGGCGCCGCCGTCGATCAGCCGGATGTGGAACTCCAGCAGCCCGTCCGGGCGCGGCGCGTTGGCGATGGAGTAGTAGCGCCACAGCCGCGGGCGGCTGCCCGGCTCAATGGCCACCGACTGGCCGGGGAGGTAGTCCAGCTGCGGCTCGGGCTGCACGAGCAG
>DASXDJ010000031.1:0-1800 GCA_036490755.1 Streptosporangiaceae bacterium | reverse complement strand
CGACGAGGGCATCGCGGTCCGTCCGTTCGGCGCCGAGGGGGCCCGGGTCAGCATCGGCGACGCCGAGGCCAACGACGCCTTCCTGGCCATCGCCCGCGCCTTCCCGCACCGCAACACGGCCGGCTAGGACCGGCCGGGGATTGCCACCTCCGCCCAGGCAGCTTCGGTGAGGGTACTGACGGTCACCCGGATTCGCTTCGCTTCCGGCGCCACCGGCGGCCAGAACCAGAATTCATAGCTGCCCTCCGGCGCGCCCCCGCCGCTACCCCGGACGCCCTCGTGCCCGGCCCCGGTGTCGTCGACCGCCCGGACCTGGAAACAGGGCGTGATCATCGGCCAGTACTCACCCGTTACCCACGGGTGCCCGTACAGCTGGATACAGACGTAGTCCTCGTGCGCGGCGATGGTCTCGATCACGGCCGTGGCCCGCTGGAGCGGCAGCGCGACGGCCAGGGCCGACCGGTCTGGCCCGGCAGCGTACGCCCGGCGCCGCGCCTCGCCGCCCCAGTGATACTTCAGCTCCTCCCGCCAGCCGACGCTCGCGCCGGGTGTCACCCCGCCGACCGGGGCACCGCCGGACAGCAGGGCACTGCGCAGCGGCAGCGCCCCGACGCGCAGCAGCGCGTCCGCCGCCACGGCCACGATCTTCGGGACATCGAGATCCACCGTGACGTCGCCGGTGCTGATCGATATCGATGCCGCCGAGGAGAGCTGGGCCAGGTAGCATTCCGCCGGGGTCGGCCAGGGCGGCTCGGCCGGCCCGGACGGCATCGCGGCGGCCGCGGCCATGACGACGCGCACAGCCGGGCCCGGCCCGGCCGCGAACTCCAGCCAGCTGACCGTCGCGCCCGGCTCGGTGTGGCCGGCCGCCGGTTCTGGTTCGGCCAGCATCTCGCCGTCGTAGCGGCGTCCCGGCTGTCCCGCCGCGCGGGGCGAGGACCGCCAGGCGCTCGGCCGCAGCCGGTACCTCCGGCCCCGGTTGTCGGTGACCGACATCCCGGTCCGGGTGGCATCGGCCAGACCCAGTCCGGACCGTTCCTGGCTGAACACCATGCGATGCAACTGCCGGCCCGGCTGTTTCCGGCCCGGCTGTTTCCGGCTCGGCTGGACGTCCTCCCGCGAGGCGCCGCTGAACCTCAGCTTTGCGCCCCCCGGAGTCAGCGTCGCCCAGACCAGCGTCAGCTCCACGGCGATGCTGTCAGCCGGCACCGGCAACGGCACCGGGCCCGCCGCCACGGCCAGCGGGATCCCCGTCAGGTCCTCTCGGCTGGCCGCCTGCGCGGCCTGGTATCCGTACGCACCCGGCCGGACGCTGAGCTCTCCGGTCAGTACCCCGAACCGGAAGCCCTTGGCCTCCAGTTCCGTCCGGTAGCCGGCCAGGATCTCCTCGGCGCGCGCCTCCGGCAGCAGGCCGAGCATCACGAACGCGTTCGCTACCGCTTCCCGGCTGAACGGGACACCAGGCAGTGACCTGCCTGGCCGTGCTCCGCCCAGCGGAGCCAGCAGCTCGCGCAGGAACGCCTCGGGATCCTCCCGGCTCACGTCACCAAGTTATGTCGCGAGCTGGCGTCACGTACAGGCGATTCCGGCCGCACGGCACCCTATTGAGTTGTCTCAGATCGCGTCATCAGCAGGTCGTTGATGCCTCCTGGGCGGTGTCGTCTGATGTGGTTCCGGCTGCCTGCCGGATAGCCCGCAAGGGGCCCTTCCGGCCGGGTTCCCGTAGCCCGGCCGGAGGGCTGCCCCTGGTGCTATCCCAGCTGGTTATCCGTTGCCCGAGCTGCTGCTCAGGATGGACAC
>DASXDJ010000030.1:0-59937 GCA_036490755.1 Streptosporangiaceae bacterium | reverse complement strand
AACGTCGCGATCAACTACCCGCTGTCCCCGGCTAACCCGCCGGTGTACTCCAACGGCGGCAAGACGGTCGTGGTGAACATGAAGGGCTGGAAGTGGTCGAACGGCGAGGCCGTCGACGCCAAGAGCCTGCTGTTCTACATGAACATGATCGAGGCCGAGAAGGCCAACTGGTACGCCACCACGCCCGGCCTGCTGCCGGACAACGTGACGTCCTACAAGGCCACCGGGCCGAACCAGGTGACGTTCAACCTGGACAAGGCCTACTCCAGCATCTGGTACACCTACAACCAGCTTGCTGAGCTGACCCCGATGCCGCAGTCGTGGGACGTCACCAGCCTGAGCGCTAAGCCGGGCAGTGGCGGCTGCATCAGCGACAGCAAGGCGGACGGCTGGGCCAAGTGCAAGAAGGTGTACACGTTCCTGACCGCGCAGTCGAAGCAGGCCGCGACGTACGCGTCCAGCAAGCTGTGGTCAGTGGTGGACGGGCCGTGGAAGCTGTCGACCTACAGCACCACCGGCAACGTGACGATGGCGCCGAACACCGCCTACTCCGGCAGTCCCAAGCCGCAGATCTCGCTGCTGAAGTTCGTGCCGTACACCGACGACGCGACTGAGTACACCGCGCTGAAGACCGGCCAGCTGGACATCGGCTACATCCCGTCGGCCGACCTGCCGCCCAAGGCAGCGGGATCGGCGCTGCCGGCGACTAACCCGGTGGGCAGCAACTACAACCTGCAGCCGTTCTACTCGTTCGGCATCTACTACGCGCAGCCGAACTTCAACAATCCGGCGGTCGGCTTCATGGCCCGCCAGCTGTACATGCGCCAGGCGCTGCAGATGAGCATGGACCAGCTGGGCATCGACAAGGCCATCTACCGCGGGTATGCCACCCCGGTCTCCGGGCCGGCGCCGAACACTCCGCCGGGAAACCAGTGGCAGCCGCCCATCCAGAAGGAGAACAACGGGCAGGGCCCGTACCCGTTCAACATCGCCAAGGCCAAGTCGCTGCTGACCAGCCACGGCTGGGCCATGCAGGGCAGCACCATGGCCTGCCAGGACCCGGCCAAGTGCGGTACTGGCATCAAGAAGGGCCAGCAGGCGAAGTTCACCTTCGTCTACTCCACCGGCCAGGCCTCGGTGACGGCGATGTGGCAGGCCTTCAAGTCGGACGCCAGCAAGGCCGGCATCGACATCAACCTGGTCGGGCAGACGTTCAACACGATCATCGGCGAGAGCGCGCCGTGCGCGCCGATGGGCCCGAAGTGCAACGTCCAGGTGTTCGCGTTCGGCGGCTGGGCCTTCAACGGCCCGGGCTTCGAGCCGACTGGTGAGCCGCTGTTCGCGACGGGTGCCGGGTCGAACTCCGGTAACTACTCCGACAAGCAGATGGACAGTCTCATCACCGCGACGCACACCAGCAGCTCGCTGCAGACGTTCTACAAGTACGCCACGTACGGAGCGCAGCAGCTGCCGTTCATCTGGAACTCGAACCCGTATGCGATCCAGGCAGTGAACAGCAAGATGCAGGGCGTGACGTTCAACGCTCTGTACACACTGCTTCCCGAGTACTGGCACTTCACCAAGTAGCCGGGACGTAGTAGAGCAGTAGTAAGCAGTCCGTGGCCGTCGCCGCGCCCGCCTCCAGCGGGCGCGGCGGCGGCCTCAGCCAGAGCGATGATGCCCCGGCGTGAACCTGCGGGAACGGGAGAGAAGACTCATGACTCAGTGGCGCGGTGCGGTAGCCCGACCGCAGGCGGAGCGGTAGCGCGATGGCCAGGTTCCTGATCCGCCGGATTCTCCAGGCCATCCTTGTCCTGTTCCTCGTGACCGTGTTCACGCTGGCCCTCGTGCACCTGTTCCCCGGCGGGCCGATCAGGTCGCTGCTCGGCCCGCGGGCGACCGTGGCGCAGGTCGCCTACTACAACCATCTGTACGGCTTTGACCAGCCGTTCTACATTCAGTACTTCAAGTGGGTCGGGCAGATCCTGCACGGAAACCTCGGGTTCTCGCCCAAGCTGAACCAGTCGGTCGTCAGCCTGATCGCGCAGGACCTGCCCAAGACGCTGATCCTGTGCCTGCTCGGCACAGTTGTCTCCCTGGCCTTCGGCATCCCGCTCGGCCTGTACCAGGCCGTGAAGCGCTACACGACCGGCGACTACATCCTGACCGGCGTGTCGTTCCTCGGCTACGCCACGCCGACCTTCTTCGTCGGCCTGCTGCTGGTCGAGTGGTTCGCCATCGACGTCCACCTGTTCCCGCCCTTCGCCCCGCAGGGCACCACGGTCGGCGCGATCCTGTCCGACCCCCGGGCGCTGGTGCTGCCGGTTATTTCTTACGCCTTCGTCCTGTACGCCCTGTGGAGCCGCTACATGCGCTCCTCGGTGATGGACAACCTGGTGCAGGACTACGTCCGGACCGCGCGGGCCAAGGGCGCCAGCGAGCGCCGCGTGCTGTGGGGACATATCTTCCGGAATTCCCTGATGTCGATCGTCACCCTGCTCGGGCTCTCGCTGCCCGTGCTGGTCGCTGGCGCAATCTTCATCGAGGTCGTGTTCAACTACCCCGGCATGGGGCTGGCCTTCTACACCGCCTCGCTGAATGTTGATTACCAGGTGCTGCTCGGGTTCACCCTGATCGCCACCGTGGCCACGATCCTCGGGAACCTGCTCGCCGACGTGGCATACGCCGTACTCGACCCGAGGGTGAGGTACAACTGATGGCTGTCATCCCGCCCGGCGCGGATCCCCGAGAGCTTGGCGCATCGGTCGCAGCCGACCCGGCCCTGGCGATCGAGACCGGCGCCCCCGCCGCGCCGCCGCGCAGCCTGCTGGTCCGCGGCTGGAGCGTGTTCGCCGAGAACAAGCTCGCGCTGGCCAGCGTCGTCCTGCTGATCATCATCATCTTGTTCTGCTTCCTCGGGCCGGTGATCCACCCCACCGACCAGATCCACACCAACCTGGACCTGACCCTGTGCGCGCCGAGCGGGTCGCACCTGCTGGGCTGTGACCCGGTCGGCTACGACGAGCTCGGCCGGCTGATGGTCGGCGGCCAGACCTCGCTGGAGGTCGGTTTCGCCGCCGCGATCGTGGCCGTCTTGTTCGGCACCCTGTACGGGGCGTTCTCCGGGTTCGTCGGCGGGCCGGTCGACTCGGCCCTGATGCGCATCGTCGACGCTGGCCTGTCCATCCCGTCCATCATGGTGGTCATCATCCTGTCGGTGGTCTTCCACCCGACCAAGATCATCATGATCTTCATCATCGCGGTGTTCTACTGGCTGGGCGTGGCCCGGCTGATCCGCGGTGAGACGCTCAGCCTGCGCACCCGGGAGTACGTGCAGGCGGTGAAGGTGGTCGGCGGCGGCGGCGGCCGCGCGATCGTGCGGCATATCGTCCCGAATGCGATCGGCACGATCATCGTGCAGGCCACGTTCGCGGTGGCCGACTCGATCCTGATCCTGTCCGGTCTCGGCTTCCTGGGCCTGGGTGTCCAGCCGCCCGCGACCGACTGGGGCGACATGCTCTCCGGCGGCCTGACCTACCTGCAGTCCGGCACGAACTACTGGTGGCTCATTTACCCGGCGGGCTTCGCGATCATCCTCACCTGCATCGCGTTCAACTTCATCGGCGACGCGCTCCGCGACGCCTTCGAGACCCGGCTCCAGCGCCGGTAAGGGTAGGAGAACCTGTGGCGCCGCTGCTGCAAATTGAGGACCTGCGCACCGACATCAAGCTGAAGCACTCGACGGTGCATGCCGTCGACGGCATCTCGCTGCATGTCGATCCCGGCGAGACCCTCGGCATTGTCGGGGAGTCGGGGTGCGGGAAGACGATGACCGCGCTGTCGATCATGAACCTGCTGCCGACCGGCGGCTCGATCGCCGGCGGCAGCATCAAGCTGAACGACGTCGAGATCAGCCAGCTCTCGGATGAGAAGCTGCGCCGGGTCCGCGGCAATGACATCGGCATGATCTTCCAGGATCCGCTGACGTCGCTGAACCCGACCATGACCGTCGGCAGGCAGATTGCCGAGGCCGTGCAACTGCACCGCGAGGTGTCGCGCGAGCAGGCGATGGACCGGGCGGCCGAGGTGCTCGACCTGGTCGGCATGCCTCGGGCCAGGGAGCGGATCGGCGAGTACCCGCATCAGTTCTCCGGCGGCATGCGGCAGCGCGTGATGATCGCGATGGCGCTGGCCTGCGAGCCGAAGCTGCTGATCGCCGACGAGCCGACGACCGCGCTGGACGTGACGATCCAGAAGCAGATCCTGGAGCTGATCGACGAGCTGCGCCAGCGGCTCGGCATGGCCGTGATCCTGGTCACCCACGACCTGGGCGTGATCGCCGGCCGGGCCGACCGGGTCGCGGTGATGTACGCGGGCCGGATTGCCGAGTCGACCAGCACGGGCACCCTGTTCGCCAATCCGCGCCATCCCTACACCGAGGCGCTGTTCCACGCGCTGCCGGAGAAGGCGGCCGAGACCCGCGAGAAGCTCCTGTCGATCTCGGGCCTGCCGCCGGACCTGACCAACCCGCCGTCGGGCTGCCGGTTCGCGCCGCGCTGCCGGTACGCAACGGACCGGTGCCGGGCCGAGGACCCGGTACTGATGGGCGAGACTCCCGAGCACAAGTACGCCTGCTTCTACCCGGTCGGCACCGCCGAGCGGGGCCAGAAGGCGGCCGTGACCGAGGAGCCGAAGCGGGCGCCCCGCCCGGAGTACGCCGTGCCCGCCGCCGAGACGCTGCTGGACGTCCGCAACCTGGTCAAGGAGTTCCCGGTGACCAAGGGCGCGGTGATGCAGCGCAAGGTCGGCTTCGTCAGCGCTGTCGCCGACGTAAGCTTCGAGATCGGCCGCGGTCAGACGCTCGGCCTGGTCGGCGAGTCGGGCTGCGGCAAGACCACGGTCGGCCGCCTGCTGGTCGGGCTGGACAAGCCGACGAATGGCGTGATCAGCTTCGAGGGCGAGGACCTGGCCAAGCGCAGCGGCCGGGAGTACCGCCGGGACCGGCGCAAGATCCAGTTTATGTTCCAGGATTCCTACTCCTCGCTCGACCCGCGGATGCGGGCCGGGGCGATCCTGCGCGAGCCGCTGCTCGTCCAGGGCATCGGCTCGCGGGCGGAGCAGCAGAAGCGGATCGAGGAGATGCTCGACCACGTCGGGCTGGCCCATACGGCCCTGGAGCGCTACCCGCACGAGTTCTCCGGCGGGCAGCGCCAGCGGCTCGGCTTCGCCCGGGCGCTGATCTTGTCGCCCGAGCTGATCGTGGCGGACGAGCCGGTGTCGGCGCTGGATGTGTCCATTCAGGCGCAGGTGCTCAACCTGATGCGGGACCTGCAGCGCGAGCTCGGCCTGACGTACATGTTCATCTCGCACGACCTGGCGGTCGTCCGGTACCTGTCCACCCGGATCGGGGTCATGTACCTCGGCAAGCTGGTGGAGATCGGCCCGGCTGACGAGGTGTATATGACGCCGGCGCACCCCTACACCCGCGGCCTGATCGACTCGGCGCCGGTCGCCGACCCGGAGCTGGAGCAGGCCAAGGAGGAGAAGGGCGTCCGCGGCGAGCTGCCGAGCGCGATCCACCCGCCGTCGGGCTGCCGGTTCCGGACCCGGTGCCCGCTGGCTCAGGAGATCTGCGCGCAGGAGGAGCCGCCGATGAGGGCCTTCAGCCCGAATGGCCACACCGCCGCGTGCCACTTCCCGCTGCAGAACCCGGTGAGCGTGGGCAGCACGTCCGCGTCTGCCTCGCAGTCCGCCGCGCCGTAGCCGCGCCGGGAACTTCGCGCCGGGCCCGGTGCCTGTGCTGCCCGGCAAACGGGGCCACGGAGCAGCGCGGCCGGGCACTGCTGCCCGGCTGTCGCTGGCCCGCAGACAGGACTTTGCCGGAGATGCGTAGCTGCCACCTGTCTGTTGTGAAAACGAAGAATAGCCAGCTCCGGCGCTCATGCAACTGATTTAACTACCACGAAATACCCCAAACCTCTCATAACGGATCGACGGGTCGAAATTTTTCGATAAGAAGTTGTGACATATCAGCATCGTGTTCGCTAGCCGCGAAAACGGTACGCTTCCGGGCAACCCGAACAAGAGGGCTCTCATGTCCCGGTACGGCACAGCAGGTGCGGTACCGCCTAAGAGAGGCGGGCGAGTCACGGCTCGCCGGCACACAGGTACGGATGGAGGCGGGCCTTGGCTGGTAGGCCGCCCACCCGCCACGAGAGCGAGGAACACGGATGAGATTCACCCGTCCGGCCGTGAGGTTCACGGTCCTGGCCGTCGCCGGGGTCACTGTCCTGGCCGCCTGCGGCAGCAATTCTGGCAAGTCCGGCAGCAGCACGCTCAGCCCCACCGGCTCGTTCGGGCACGTCCCGGCCCAGTCCGGCACGGCGCACACGGGCACGATCACGGTTGCTGAGCCGCCGGGTGCAACGCCGACGTGGATCTTCCCGGTCACCCCCGGGGCCAACGGATCGGTGTACACCAAGTACTCGTTCCAGCAGGAGATGTGGCGCACGCTCAACTACTTCCCGAACGGCGTGGCGGTCAAGGAGGACCCGGCGCTGAGCCTGGCCGGCGACCCGAAGTGGAGCAACGGCGACAAGACGGTCTCCATCACGCTGAAGGACTGGAACTGGTCTGACGGCCAGCCCATCACCTCCAAGGATGCCGAGTTCTACATCGACATGCTCAAGGCCGCGGTGCAGGTAAGCCCGGCCGACTACAGCAACTACACGCCGAAGGTCGGCATCCCCGACCAGATCGTCAGCATGTCGACGCCGGACAGCAAGACGCTGGTGCTCAACCTGAACTCCTCGGTCAACCCGACCTGGTTCTGGGAGAACGACCTGTCCGCGGTGACCCCGCTGCCCGTGCACGCCTGGGCCAAGGCGGCCGGCAACGGCCCGGTCCTGGACTTCACCAAGGCGGCCAACGCCCTGAAGATCTACAAGTACCTGGCGGCGCAGTCCAAGGCGGTCACCCAGTACGCGGTCAACCCGCTGTGGAAGGTCGTGGACGGCCCGTTCACGCTGACCTCGTTCAACAACACCACCGGCGCTTACACCATGTCGCCGAACACGCACTACAGCGGCCCGCACGCGGCCAAGGAGTCGATCCTGAAGGCCGTGCCCTTCACCTCGGACACCGCCGAGTTCAACGCGGTCAAGACCGGCAGCATCGACCAGGGGTACGTGCCGTTCACCGACCTGCCGCAGGTGAAGACAATCGAGTCCGCCTACAACGTGTTCGGTTATCCCGACTTCGGGTTCGAGTACGTGACCTACAACTTCAAGGACAAGACCGGCAACTTCAACAACATCATCAAGCAGCTGTACATCCGCCAGGCCTTCGCCCACCTGGAAGACGAGAAGGGCTACATCCAGGCGTTCTTCCACGGTGCGGGCGGCCAGGGTTACGGCCCGGTGCCGTCCATCCCGGCCAGCCCCTACACGCCGGGCAATGCCACCGAGGACCCGTACCCGTTCTCCGTGCCCACGGCGGTCAAGATGCTCAAGGCGCACGGCTGGACCGTTAACCCGGGCGGGACCGATGTATGCGCCAGCGCCGGAACCGGCCCGACCCAGTGCGGCGCCGGGATCCCGGCGGGCACCAAGCTGTCCTTCAACCTGATCTACAACACCTCGCCGGCGATCATCGGCCAGCAGATCACCGACCTGGTATCGCAGGCGAAGAAGGCGGGCTTCAACATCACCCTGAAGGCCGACAACTTCAACCACATGATCGCCACCTACTTCGACACGGCGAACCCCAAGGCGATCAATGAGTGGGCGATGGAGGACTTCGGCGGGTTCAGCATCTCGACGTACCCGACGACCAACGGAATCTTCAACTCCGACGGCACCTACAACATCGGCCAGTACTCCGACCCGAAGGCTGACCAGCTGATCGCGGCGTCGACCAAGAGCAGCGACCCGGCGGCGGTGAAGGCCGAGGCGTCTTACCTGACGCAGCAGCAGCCGGCGCTGTTCCAGCCCAACGTGGACCTCATCGAGGTCTGGAAGAAGACCCTGTCCGGTCCGCCGGCGGCGTTCGAGTCGCTGACGCAGTACCAGCTGCAGCCCGAGTTCTGGTACTTCACCAAGTAAATAGCCCGTTCGCGGCGGGCCCCTGCGGCTGCCGCAAAGGTCGCTGGCCGCTCCTGCTTCCCTGGGCTGGCAGGGGAGCAGGAGCGGCAGCACTGAGCGCCTCGCGCACCCTGGCGCGAGGAGAGAGGCACGGATGTGACCGCCTATCTGGTCCGGAGGCTGGCCACGTCGATCGTGGTGCTCATCGGCGTCTCGATCTTCATCTTCCTGCTGCTGCACACGATCTACCCGTCCCCAGCCGTCGACATCCTGGGGCCGAAGGCCGACAAGGTGTCGATCGCCGCGTGGAACCATCAGAACGGGTTCGACCGGCCGTGGATCGTGCAGTACCTGAGCTACATGAATCACCTGCTGCACGGCAATCTCGGCTACTCCTACAAGGTCAACCAGAGCGTCGCGGCCCTGTTCGAGGAGCGGTGGGCGCGCAGCGCTTACCTGTCGGGCATCTCGCTGCTGCTCGCCATCCTGATCGCGATCCCGCTGGGCATCTTCCAGGCGGTGCGGCGGAACACCATCGGCGACAACATCGTCACCTCGGCCGCCTTCATCACCTACGCGATGCCGGTCTTCTTCCTGGCGCTGATCCTCATCCAGGTCTTCGCGCTGACCTTCCCGATCTTCAGCTTCGAGGCGAGCCAGTCCACGTCGGTGTGGACGGTGATCGGGGACTGGCACTCCATGACGCTGCCCGTCGCCAGCCTGACGCTGCTGAGCGTGGCCGGCTTCTCCCGGTACATGCGATCCACCTCGATGGACGCGCTGGCCCAGGACTACATCAAGGCCGCGCGGGCCAAGGGCCTGCCCGAGCGCCTGGTACTGCTGCGCCATCTCGTGCGCAACGCCAGCCTGCCGATGGTCACGCTGATCGGCCTGTCCATCCCGTCACTGCTGGCCGGCAACCTGATCACCGAGACGGTCTTCAACTACCAGGGCCTCGGGCTGCTGTTCTACAACAGCCTCAGCAACGTCGACTACAACGTGCTGCTGGCCTACACCCTGATCGGGGCGATCCTGACCATCGTCGGCAACCTGGTCGCGGACCTGGCCCTGACGGTGGCCGATCCTCGCATCAGGCTGGCCTGACCCCGAGCACGGATTCGCAGGAGATCTCATGTCAGACCTTGCCCCGGCCCTCCCGCCGCTGGACATCACGCGCGCCCCGGAGGGCGGCACTATCGGGCCCGTCCGCAGCGGCTGGCGGCTCGCCCTGCGCGAGTTTGCGCAGAACAAGCTGGCCGTCATCGGCCTGGCCATCATCATCTTCTTCGTGCTGTTCTGCTTTGCCGGCCCGTTCCTGTACCACGGCAACATCCTGAACACCAGTCTCGCGAACACCAACCTGGCGCCGGGCGGCGGTCACCCGCTGGGCACCACCGACGTGGGCTTCGACGAGCTCGGCCTGCTCATGACCGGCGGTCAGGCCGCGCTGGAGGTCGGCTTCTTCGCGGCCTTCATCGGGATCGGCATCGGGACCGTCTGCGGCGCGATCGCCGGGCTGGCCGGCGGCCTGCTGGACTCCTTCATGATGCGTGTCGTCGACATCTTCCTGTCGGTTCCGTTCCTGTTCATCGTGCTGATCGTCGCGGTGAGGTACGGCGCCTCGGTGCTCAGCCTGAGCCTGATCATCGGCGCGTTCACCTGGCTGGTCCCGGCCCGGCTGGTCCGCGGCGAGGTGCTCACGCTGCGGGTCCGGGACTTCGTGTCGGCGGCGCGCGCGGCGGGATCAGGCCGCACCCGGCTCATCGCCCGGCACATGATCCCCAACACCCTCGGCACGATCATCGTGAACGTGACGTTCCAGGTGGCCGACGCCATCCTGGCCACCGCTGCGCTCGGCTTCCTGGGCTTCGGGCTGCATTACCCCCATCAGGACTGGGGCGACATGCTCTCCAACGGCACCACCTACATGCAAGACGGGTACTGGTGGCTCATCTACCCGGTCGGCGCCTGCATCGTCCTGGTCGTCATGGCGTGCAACCTGGTCGGCGACGCGCTGCGCGACTCGCTGGATGTCCGGCTGCGGCGCCGATGAGGCGCCCGCCGCCGACACCGCGCCGCCCGCGCCCGAGCCGCTGACCCGAGGAGCATTCCCCCATGTCCCCAGTCCTGGAGATCGAGGACCTTTCTACCCACATCCAGCTGACCCGGTCAGTGGTGCAGGCGGTGGGCAACGTTGACCTGCGCATCGACGAGGGCGAGACGCTGGGCCTGGTCGGCGAGTCCGGCTGCGGCAAGTCCATGACGGGCCTGTCCATCATGGGCCTGCTGCCGCCCGGCGGCAGCATCGTCGGCGGCTCGGTCCGGCTGGCCGGCCGCGAGCTGACCACGCTGCCGGACGCCGAGATCCGCAAGATCCGCGGCAACGAGATCGCGATGATCTTCCAGGACCCGCTGACCTCGCTTGACCCGACCAAGACCATCGGGTACCAGGTCGCCGAGCCGGTCCGGCTGCACCGCGGGGCGACTAGGGCAGCGGCGCTGGACCGCGCCGCCGAGGTGCTGGCCCTGGTCGGCCTGCCGCGGCCCAAGGAGCGGCTGTCGGACTACCCGCACCAGCTGTCGGGCGGCCTGCGGCAGCGCGTCATGATCGCGATGGCGCTGGCCTGCGAGCCGAAGCTGCTGATCGCCGACGAGCCGACCACCGCGCTGGACGTCACCATCCAGGCCCAGATCCTGGCCCTGCTCGATGACCTCAAGTCCCGGCTGGGCATGGCGATGCTGCTGATCACCCACGACATGGGCGTGATTGCCGGGCACGCTGACCGGGTCAACGTCATGTATGCCGGGCGGCTAGTCGAGGAGTCGGAGACGACCGAGCTGTTCGAGCACATGCATCACCCCTACACCCAGGCACTGCTGGCCTCGATCCCGCGGCTGGACCAGGACCAGGCCCGGCGGCTGGCCAGCATCCCGGGGATCCCGCCGGACCTGGCGGGCCCGCCGCCGGGCTGCCGGTTCGCGGCGCGCTGCAGCCGGGCCACCGACAAGTGCCGTGCCGAGGAGCCGCCGCTGGCCGGGCAGAGCCTGGAGCACCGGTTCGCCTGCTGGCACCCGGTCGACGGGCCGCTGGTGCTCAGCCTGAGCAACGGCGCGGCTGCCGCCGTGACGCAGCGCCCGGCGGCTCCCCGGGTGCCCGCGGAATCCGGTGCGGCAGCCGCGGCCCCGGGCGCCGGGCCGGGCGGGCCGGCGGACGGGCCGCTGCTGGAGCTGCGCGGCCTGGTCAAGGAGTTCCCGGTGACCGCCGGCGCCATCCTGCAGCGGCGGGTCGGCGCCGTGCACGCGGTGTCCGGCGTGTCCTTCTCGGTCGCGGCCGGGCAGACCTTCGGCCTGGTCGGCGAGTCGGGCTGCGGCAATACCACGATCGGCCGGATGGTGGTCGCGCTGGAGCAGCCCGACAGCGGCGAGGTCCTGCTGGACGGTGCGAGCGTCTCCGCCATGCGCGGTGCTGACCTGCGCCGTAACCGGCGCGACCTGCAGCTGATGTTCCAGGACCCGTACTCCTCGCTGGACCCCCGGATGCGGGTCGGGGCGATCGTCGGCGAGCCGCTGGCCATCCAGAAGCTCGGCACCCGCGCCGAGCAGCGCAAGCGCGTGTTCGACCTGCTGGATGAGGTCGGCCTGCCGCGCAACGCGGTGGAGCGCTACCCGCATGAGTTCTCCGGCGGTCAGCGGCAGCGCATCGGGCTGGCCAGGGCGCTGACCCTGAACCCGCGGCTGATCGTCGCCGACGAGCCGGTCAGCGCGCTGGATGTGTCCATCCGGGCGCAGGTGCTGAACCTGATGAAGCGCCTGCAGGCTGATCACGGCCTCACGTACGTGGTCATCTCCCACGACCTCGCCGTGGTCAAGTACATGGCCGACCGGATCGGCGTCATGTACCTCGGGAAACTGGTCGAGATCGGCTCCGGCGAGGACATCTACCAGCGGGCCGCGCACCCCTATACCGCCGGGCTGATCGCCACCATCCCGGTGCCCGAGCCGGCTATCGCGCGGGCCACCGCGCGGGAGGGCATCAAGGGCGAGCTGCCCAGCCCGGTCAACCCGCCATCGGGCTGCCGGTTCCGCACCAGGTGCCCGTTCGCGCAGGACATGTGCGCAGCGGAGGAGCCGCAGCTGCGGTCCTTCGGCCCCGGCCACATGGCGGCCTGTCATTTCCCGCTGCAGGGCTACGAGCCGCCGGCCGCTGCCGCGGCCGCGGCAGCGGCCGGCGCGGTCGAGGCCGGCCCCGGTGAGGTCCTCGCCGCGCAGTGACCAGGGCCCGTCCCGGCGGCACTTGCCGGCCGCCCGGACCGCGGCGATACTGCAAGACATGACCCGGCTGGCCGGCGAGCGGGAGTCCGACGCACGCGGTTTCCGCGCGCCCGCGCTGCCGCCGGAGCCCGCCGATCCCACCCGGGCTTCCGACGCCGAGCGGGAGCAGATCCTGGAGGAGCTGGGCGACGGGTTCGTGACGGGCCGGCTCAGCCACGAGACGTTCGTGCTGCGGGTCGAGGCCACGCTGCGTGCCCGGCGGCTGGCCGAGCTCGACGACCAGGTCGCGGACCTGCCCCCGGCCCGGCTGTCGCCCGCCCGGCGAGCCCGGGCGCTGCTGGGGCGGGCCGGTGAGCTGAGCCGGGAATTCAGCCGTGAGCTGAGCCGCAGCGTGACGGCCGCCGGAGCGAGCCGGCGCCCGGCCAGGCTCCCGCCGCTGATGCTGCCCAGTGCGCCCGGCCAGCGGTACACCATCGGCCGGGAATGGGCCTGCGATCTGTCGATCGGGCATCCGACCGTGTCCCGCTGGCATGCTGACCTGCGGCCGGGCGACGACGGCTGGTGGCTGGCCGATCTCGGGTCGCTCAACGGCACCCGGCTGAACGGCTGGCGGATCACCGGCCGGGCGCTGGTGCGGCCCGGTGACGTGGTGTCGTTCGGGACGGCCAGCTTCATCCTCACCACGGCGCCGTCCGGCGCCGCCGGGGGGTCCGGGGATCCTGGCCCGGCCTAGGGTCGCGCAGGCAGTGGTGCCCGGCCCGCGCCGGGTACCGCCACGCCGGGTACCCCCCGGCGCGACCGACCCCATAGAGTCAGTGCGTGACTTTGGTCCTGGTGGTGCGGCACGGCCTGACGGCCTCGACCGGCACGGCCCTGACCGGCTGGACGCCGGGCATCTCCCTGGACGACCGGGGCCGCGCGCAGGCCAAGGCGGCCGGCGTCCGGCTGGCCGGCGTGCGGGTCGATGCCATCATCTCCAGCCCGCTGGACCGCTGCCTCCAGACCGCCCAGGAGATCGCCGACGCCCGGGACGGGCCGCCGCTGGAGGTGCAGGTCGATGAGCGCGCGGGGGAGTGCCATTACGGCGACTGGACGGGGCAGCCGCTGAAGAAGCTGGCCAAGGAGCCGCTGTGGCGGGTGGTGCAGGCCCATCCCAGTGCGGTCCGGTTCCCCGGCCCTGGCGGCGAGTCGATGACCGGCATGCAGGATCGTGCCGTCACCGCGGTGCGCGACTGGAATGAGCGGCTCGGCCCGGACGCGGTCTACGTGCTGTGCTCGCATGGCGATGTGATCAAGTCGATCCTGGCCGATAGCCTGGGCATGCACCTGGACATGTGCCAGCGGATCCAGGTCGACCCCTGCTCGCTCAGCGTGATCCGTTTCACGCCGCTGCGTCCTTTCGTCCTGCGGATGAATGACACCGGCGGGGACGTCAGCAGCCTCACCAGACCTAGCAAGGAGCCGTCCCGCACGTCCGCCCGGCACGAGGCGGACGCGCAGGTGGGCGGCGGCGCAGGAGGATAGGTTCATGCCGGTCTATTCGTATGACCCGCCCGAGCGCTTCATCGCGGGCACCGTCGGCCAGCCCGGCGAGCGCTCGTTTTACCTGCAGGCCAGGGGCGGCGGCCGGACGACCAGCGTCCTGCTGGAGAAAGGCCAGGTCAGCCAGCTCGCGGAGCGGCTTGACGAGCTGCTGGACGAGGTGCTGCGGCGCACCGGCGGCGCGGCCGCGGTGCCGGCGGCGGCCCCCGCCGGGCTGGCCGACGACGGTCCCCTCGAACTGCCGCTGATGGAGGACTTCCGCGTCGGCGCGATCGCGCTGGCCTGGGATCACGACGGCGACCGCGTCATCATCGAGGCCCAGGAAGAGACCGACGAGCCGGTTGAGCCACTGACCGACGAGGTCCCCGAGGACGGGCCCGCGGTGCTGCGGGTGCGGATCTCGGCCGCGGCCGCCCGGGCGTTCTCGCGGCGGGCGCTGCAGGTGGTCGGTGCCGGCCGGCCGCCCTGCCCGCTGTGCGGGCTGCCGCTGGACGAGACCGGGCACGTCTGCCCCCGGCAGAACGGCCACCGGGCCGGGCATGGCTGATCCGCTCCCGCGGGACAGCCGGCCCGCCGGCCGCGCGGCAGGCGGCCCGGCGGCAGGCGGCGCCGGGGAGCAGGCCGCGCTGGACCTGCTGGCCGGCGGCGAGCTGGAGGTAGCCGGCCGGCTTGTCGACGCCTCCAACGTCACCATGTACTGCACCGTGACCGGCCCGGCCGGCAGCGCGTCGTGCGTGTACAAGCCGGTGGCGGGGGAGCGGCCGCTCTGGGACTTCCCGCTGGGCACCCTGGCCGGGCGGGAGGTCGCCGCTTACGCGGTGTCCCGCGCGGCCGGCTGGGACGTGGTCCCGCCGACCGTCTACCGCGAGGGGCCGTTCGGGCCCGGCATGTGCCAGCTGTGGATCGACACCGATGAGGCGGTGGACCTGGTCGAGCTGTCCCGCCGCACCGATCATGCCGGGCTGCGGCAGATGGCGGTGTTCGACGCGGTGGTGAACAACGCTGACCGCAAGATCGGGCACCTGCTGCCCGACGCCGCCGGCCACCTGTACGGGTGCGACCACGGCGTCTGCTTCGGCGCTGAGTACAAGCTGCGCACCGTGCTGTGGCAGTGGCGCGGCAAGAAGCTGCCGGCGCCGGCGGTGGCCGCGCTGCAGCGGCTGGGCCAGGACCTGGCGCCGGGCGGCGCGCTGGCCGGCGAGCTGGAGCAGTGGCTGGCGCCGGAGGAGGTGGATGCCACCCGGGCCCGGGTGGCGCTGCTGGCCGAGCACAAGGTGCACCCGTTCCCGCCGGCGGACTGGCCCGCCGTGCCCTGGCCGCCGATCTAACCCGGCCGGCCTGGCCGGCCCGCGTGGCCGGCGCAGTGCGCTCAGCGCCCGCCGTGCTCCCCGCGGTCACCGCGCCGGCGCAGGTAGCGCTCGAACTCGCGGGCAATGGCATCCCCGCTGGCCTCGGGCAGGTCGGTGGCGTCCTTGGCCTCCTCCAGGGTCCGGACGTAGTCCGCGACCTCGGAATCCTGCTCGGCCAGCTCATCCACGCCGCGTTCCCAGGCCCGGGCCTCATCGGGCAGCTCGGCGAGCGGCAGCGAGATGTCCAGGATGTCCTCAACTCCGTGCAGCAGCGCCAGCGTGGCCTTCGGGCTCGGCGGCTGCGCGACATAGTGCGGGACCGCCGCCCACAGCGACACCGCGGGGATGCCCGCGGCCGCGCAGGCCTGCTGGAGTACTCCGACGATGCCCGTCGGGCCCTTGTAGTCCACCGGCTCGACATGCAGCCGGGCGGCCAGGTCCGTGTCCGAGGCGCCGGCGCTGACCGGCACCGGCCGGGTGTGCGGGGAGTCCGCCAGCAGCGCGCCGAGCAGGATCACCAGCTCGACTTCCAGCTCGCCGAAGGCGGTCACCAGCTCGCTGGAGAAGCCGCGCCAGCGCATGTTCGGCTCAATCCCGTGCACCAGGACCAGGTCGCGGCCCGCGCCGGCCGGCTGCGCGATGCTCAGCCGGGTGGTGGGCCAGACCAGCCGGTCGGTCTGGCCGTCGGTTACCTCCATCACCGGCCGGGTGACCTGGAAGTCGTAGAAGTCCTCCGGGTCCACCTGGCCGATGGCCTTGGTGTCCCACGCGGTCGACAGGTGGCTGACCGCTCCGGTCGCCGCCTCGCCCGCGTCGTTCCAGCCCTCGAATGCGGCTATCAGCGCTGGCGCGGTGAGCTTGCCGATGGCATCGAGCTCGATCGCCGGCCACCTCCCTCCGCAGCCGCCTGCTCATCAGGCGAATGGCCTCCAGCCTACGTGCCCGGCCGCGACCGCAGCCGGGTCAGGCCCCCGGTCGCGGGGACCTGCTGGTTCCGGCTACTTTCAGGCCCTCCGGGCGGCATCCATATGTTAGGGCTATCGCCGCGCGGGCGCCCCGGGCCCCCGGCTGGCCGGGTCCCGCGGCGGCGAGTCCGGCGGCCGGCGGAGGGTGCTGCTTAGAATGAGAGCATCATGACGCGCACCTCTCCTGGATCCGGACAACCGCAGACCGCCCCCTCCGACCGGCCCCCGCTGCGGGCGGCGCTCGCTGAGCGCGTCGTGGTCGCCGACGGCGCCATGGGCTCGATGCTGCAGGGCGCGCCGCTCACCCTGGCGGATTTCGAGGACCACGAAGGCTGCAACGAGATCCTGAACGTCACCCGCCCGGATGTGGTGACCGGCATTCACCAGGCCTACCTGGCCGCTGGCGCGGACTGCATCACGACTAACACCTTCGGCGCCAACCTGAGCAACCTGGGTGAGTACGACATCCAGCACCGGATCGGTGAGCTGGCCGAGAGCGGCGCCCGGCTGGCCCGGCAGGCCGCCGACGCGGCCGCCAGCCCGGGCCGGCCGCGCTGGGTGCTGGGCTCGATCGGGCCGGGCACCAAGCTGCCCACGCTCGGGCACGCTCCGTTCGCCCGGCTCCGCGACACCTACGTCGAGGCCGCCGCGGCGCTGCTGCGCGGCGGGGCCGATGCGCTGATCATCGAGACGTGCCAGGACCTGCTGCAGGCCAAGGCCGCGATCATCGGCGCCCGGCGCGCCATCGCGGAGCTGGACGGCGCCCGCGACGTGCTGCTCATCGCCCAGGTGACGATCGAGACGACCGGCTCGATGCTGCTGGGCACCGAGATCGGCGCGGCGCTGACCGCGCTGGAGCCGCTGGGCATCGACATGATCGGGCTGAACTGCGCCACCGGCCCCGCCGAGATGAGCGAGCACCTGCGCTACCTGGCTGCGCACTCCCGGCTGCCGCTGTCCTGCATGCCCAACGCGGGGCTGCCCGAGCTGACCGCCGACGGTGCCTACTACCCGGTGCAGCCGGGCGAGCTGGCTGACGCGCACGAGATGTTCACCCGCGAGTTCGGCCTGGCCCTGGCGGGCGGCTGCTGCGGCACGACCCCGGAGCACATCGCCGAGCTGTCGGCCCGGCTGTCCGGCCGCCCGCTGGCCGCCCGGCGCCCGCGGCCCGAGCCCGGCGTGGCCTCGCTCTACCAGCACGTGCCGTTCCGCCAGGACACCGCGTTCCTGGCCATCGGGGAGCGGACCAACGCCAACGGCTCCAAGGCCTTCCGCGAGGCCATGCTGGCCGGGCGCTACGAGGACTGCGTGGAGATCGCCCGCGCGCAGACCCGCGACGGCGCGCACCTGCTGGATGTCTGCATCGACTACGTCGGCCGGGACGGCGCCGCGGACATGGCGGAGGTGGTCAGCCGCCTGGCGACCGCGGCCACCCTGCCGCTGGTGCTGGACTCCACCGAGCCGGAGATCATCGAGACCGGGCTGGAGCTGCTGGGCGGCCGTGCGGTGGTCAACTCGGTCAACTACGAGGACGGCGACGGGCCGCAGTCGCGGATCGCGCGGGTCATGCCGCTGGTGCGCGAGCACGGCGCCGCGGTCATCGCGCTGACCATCGACGAGCAGGGCCAGGCCCGGACGGCCGACTGGAAGGTCCAGGTCGCCACCCGGCTGATCGAGGACCTGACCGGCAACTGGGGGATGCGCCGCAGCGACATCATCGTCGACTGCCTGACCTTCCCGATCGCCACCGGCCAGGAGGAGACCCGCCGGGACGCCATCGAGACTATCGAGGCCATCCGCGAGCTCAAGCACCGCTACCCGGACGTCCAGACGACGCTGGGCGTGTCGAACGTCTCGTTCGGCCTGAACCCGGCCGCCCGGGCGGTGCTGAACTCGGTGTTCCTGGCCGAGTGCGTCAAGGCCGGGCTGGACTCGGCCATCGTGCACGCGGCCCGGATCACGCCCATCGCCCGGATTCCCGAGGATCAGCTGCAGGTCGCGCTGGACCTGGTCTACGACCGGCGGCGGGACGGCTACGACCCGCTGAGCAGGCTGCTGGACCTGTTCGCGGGGGTGGACATTGCGTCGGTCAAGGCCAGCCGGGCCGCCGAGCTGGCCGGCCTGCCGCTATGGGAGCGGCTGAAGCGGCGCATCATCGACGGCGAGCGCAACGGCCTGGAGGCCGACCTCGACGAGGGGCTGGCCGCCCGCCCGGCCCTGGAGATCGTCAACGACGTGCTGCTGGACGGCATGAAGACGGTTGGCGAGCTGTTCGGGTCGGGCCAGATGCAGCTGCCCTTCGTGCTGCAGTCGGCCGAGGTGATGAAGATCGCCGTCGGCTACCTGGAGCCGTACATGGAGCGCTCCGGTGAGGACGGCAAGGGGAAGATCGTGCTGGCCACGGTCAAGGGCGACGTGCACGACATCGGCAAGAACCTGGTCGACATCATCTTGTCCAATAACGGCTACGACGTCGTCAATATCGGGATCAAGCAGCCCATCTCGGCCATCCTGGAAGCGGCCACCGAGAACGACGCTGATGTCATCGGGATGTCCGGCCTGTTGGTCAAGTCGACCGTCGTGATGCGCGACAACCTGGCCGAGCTGAACTCCCGGCAGCTGGCCGGGCGCTGGCCGGTGCTGCTCGGCGGCGCCGCGCTGACCCGCGCCTACGTGGAGCAGGACCTGGCCGGGCTCTTCGACGGCGAGGTCCGCTACGCGCGCGATGCCTTCGAGGGCCTGCGGCTGATGGACGCGTTCATGGCGGTCAAGCGCGGCGTGGCCGGGGCGCGGCTGCCCGAGCTGCGCGCCCGCAAGGTCGCGACCAGCGCGCGGCTGCGGGTCACCGAGCCGCAGGACATGCCGGCCCGCTCCGACGTCGCCGCGGACAACCCGGTGCCGGCCCCGCCGTTCTGGGGGGAGCGGGTGGTCAAGGGCATCCAGCTCGCCGACTACGCCGCGTTCCTCGACGAGCGGGCCACGTTCATGGGCCAGTGGGGCCTCAAGCCGTCCCGCGGCGCGGGCGGGCCGGGCTACGAGGAGCTGGTCGAGACCGAGGGCCGCCCCCGGCTGCGCAGCTGGCTGGAGCGGATCCAGACCGACGGCCTGGTCGAGGCCGGTGTCACCTACGGCTACTTCCCGGCCGTGAGTGAGGGCGATGACCTCGTCATCCTCGACTCTGCCGGCGGTGAGCGGGAGCGGTTCACCTTCCCGCGGCAGCGGCACGACCGGCACCTGTGCCTGGCCGACTTCTTCCGCTCCCGCGCGGCGGGCGAGCCGGACGTGGCCGTCTTCCAGCTGGTCACGGTCGGCCCGCGGATCAGCGGGGCGACCGGCGAGCTGTTCGCCAAGAACTCCTACCGCGAGTACCTGGAGCTGCACGGCCTGTCGGTCCAGCTGGCTGAGGCGCTCGCCGAGTACTGGCATCAGCGGGTGCGCGCCGAGCTGGGTATCGGCGGCGAGGACCCCGGTGAGCTCGACGGCCTGCTCAAGGTGGACTACCGGGGCTGCCGGTACTCCTTCGGCTACCCGGCCTGCCCTAACCTGGAGGACCGGGCCAAGGTGGTACGGCTGCTGGCCCCCGACCGGATCGGGGTCACCTTGTCGGAGGAGTTCCAGCTGGACCCGGAGCAGTCCACCGATGCGCTGATCGTTCATCACCCGGAGGCGAAGTACTTCAGTGCCTGACATGCTGCTCGGCGTCCTGTTCGACATGGACGGCCTGCTGGTGGACTCCGAGCCGCTGTGGTTCGAGGTGGAGTCGTCGGTGATGGCCCGGCTGGGCGGCTCCTGGGGCGAGCGGGACCAGGCCGCGCTGGTCGGCGGCTCGCTGGACAAGAGCCTGGACTACCTTTTGGCCAAGGCCACCCGGCCGGCCAGCCGGCACACCGTGGGCCGCTGGATGGTCGACGGCATGGTGGAGCTGCTGTCCAGCCGGGAGGTGCCGGTCATGCCCGGCGCGCGCCAGCTGCTGGCCGAGGTCGCCGCGGCGGGGGTGCCCTACGGGCTCGTCACCTCCTCCGAGCGGCCGGTCATGGAGGCGGTCCTGGCCCGGCTGAACGTCACCTTCCCGGTCACGGTGTGCGGCGATGACGTCAGCCACAGCAAGCCGGACCCGGAGCCCTATCTGCTGGCGGCGGCCAAGCTGGGCGCCGGCCCCGGCAGCTGCGTGGCGATCGAGGACTCGCCGAACGGGGTGGCCGCGGCCGAGGCGGCGGGCTGTATCACCGTCGCGGTGCCGAGCATCGTGCCGATCGGGCCCGCTCCGGGCCGCACCGTCGCCGGCTCCCTCACCGAGCTGAGCCTGGCCTGGCTGCAGGCCCTGGCCGCGTCCCGCTGAGGCGGGTTATCTGCTGGTCCGCCGGGTACGCCGGGTAAAGGAGTACTTGCGCAGCGTGCTGGCTGGCTGGCCGGCCCGCCGCCCGCCATGTGCGACGATGGGTGATGGGAACGCCTGGGGCGGCACGCGGCGTCGGGCCCCACGAGGGAGGCGATCATGAGCGTCTGGGCATCGATCGGCGGCGCTGTCTGCGTCGCGGCAACAGCTGTCGGACTGATACTCACCTTTGTTATCTGGCGCAAGCAGGGCGCTGGCCGCGGCATGCGCGCGGCCGCCTGGTCGCTGCTGCCACTGGCCGCCTACCTGACGGGCGCGGTAACGCTGCTGGGCCGGATGGTCAATGCCGTGGTCCGGTTCGCCGGGGCCTTCGTGTTCTCGCCCAAGGCCTGGGCCGGGATTGTCGTGGTCGGCATCTGCGCGCTGCTGTTCGCGAGCTCGGGCGGGCTGCCGCTGCTGAACTGGCGCAAGGGCCGGGAGCGCCGCAAGGCGGCCAAGGCCGCTAAGGCCGCCAAGGCCGCCCGCCAGGACGGCGCGGTCGACGCTCCGAAGCAGGGCGCGGTCACCACGACGCAGCAGCGCACGGCGGCCCCGGTCCCGCGCGGCTCGGGCGACGACGACATGAGCGACGTCCAGGAGATCCTGCGCCGCCGCGGGATTAAGTAGCGCTGCGCGGGCCCGCTGCGGGCCGGCCCGCCCGGGCCGGCCCGCAGCGGCTCAGGCGTTCTCGCGGACGAACGCCCGCGAGGCCACCCACAGGCACAAGGCCGCCAGGCCCACCGCCACGCAGACGCCCTCGACCATGATCGTCGTGGCGTACACGCCCTGGAACGCCTGGCGCATGGCATCGATGATGTACCGGAACGGCGTGGCCCGGGCGATGCCCTGCAGCCAGCCGGGGCCCAGGGTCAGCGGCAGCATAATGCCCGACAGCAGCATCAGCGGGACCACGATCATGTTGATCAGCGGGGCCAGCGCGTCCTCGCTCTTGAGCGCCAGGCCGACTGCGTAGGAGATCGCGGACAGGCTGACGGCTACTACTGCGATGAAGCCCAGCCCGATCAGCACGCCGCCCAGCGGAGCCCGCAGCCCGAACGCGACCCCGGCCAGCACCAGCACCACGGCCTGGACCAGCAGGGTCACCACATCCCGCAGGACCCGCCCGGCCAGCAGCGCCAGCCGGCTGACCGGGGTGACCCGGAACCGCTCGATGACCCCGGCCCGCCAGTCGCTGATGATCGTGAAGCCGACGAACGCCGCCCCGAACAGGCCCAGCTGCACCAGCAGGCCGGGGACGAAGAAGCTGTAGGAGTTGCCGGGCGGGAAGCCGGGCAGCCCGCCGGCCGCGATCTTGGTCAGCAGCGGCCCGAAGAAGGCCAGGTACAGGACCGGCTGGATCAGGCCGATGATGACCCAGGCCGGGTTACGCAGCGACAGCCTCAGCTGGCGCCGGAAGATCAGGTAGGTGTCGCGGAAGAAAGACATGTCGGGAACTCCGTCGTGAGCTGGGGGGGATGCGGGGCGCGGCGCGGCTAGCTGACCGCTCCGGCCTTCTCGGGCTCGGGCTCCGGCTCGGCGGCCGGGCCCGCGGCGGCGGGCGGCGAGTCGTCGCGCAGCGACCGGCCGGTCAGGGTCAGGAACACGTCGTCCAGGGTGGGCCGGGCCAGCTGGACCGACTCCAGGCCGAGGCCGGCCCGGTCCAGCATCCGCAGCAGGCCGGGCAGCGCCTCCTCGCCGCGGGCGACGCCGAGCCGGATCAGCCGCTCATCGACGGTGATGTCGCGGACCTCGGGGTTCGCCGCCAGCACATCGCGGGCCGCCATCGCCTGGTCGCCGACGCTCAGGGTGACCACATCGCCCGATACCCGGCGCTTCAGCTCGTCGGGCGTCCCGGTGGCGATGATCTGCCCGTGGTCGATGATCATGACCCGGTCGCACAGCGCGTCCGCCTCCTCCAGGTAGTGCGTGGTCAGGAAGATGGTCGTGCCGAGCCGCTCGCGCAGCCCGCTGATGTGATTCCACAGGTTGCTGCGACTTTGCGGGTCCAGCCCGGTCGTGGGCTCATCGAGGAAGATGAGCCGGGGGGAGTGGACGAGCCCGAGCGCGATGTCCAGTCGCCGGCGCTGCCCGCCGGACAGCGTCTTGCACAGCCGGCCCTCCAGCCCGGACAGCTCCAGCTGGGCCAGCAGCGCGCTGATCCGCTCCGCGCCCTCGCGGGCCGGGATGCGGTACAGGTCGGCCTGGATGCCGAGCTCCTCGCGGACCAGGCAGTTCGGGTCCGACCCGCCCGCCGTGGCGCCGATGGCCTGGGCCACATAGCCGATCCGGCGGCGGACTCCGACCGGGTCGCGTAGCAGGTCGGCCCCGGCCACCGTCGCGGTCCCCGCGGTCGGGCGCAGCAGGGTGGTGAGCATCCGCAGCGTGGTCGTCTTGCCCGCGCCGTTCGGGCCCAGGAAGCCGACGATCTCGCCGTCGGCCACGCTGATGTCGACGCCGCGGACCGCCTCGACCGTCTGGCGCCGGCTCGTGAATGTCCGGGCCAGCCCGGCTGCCTCGATGATCGCCATGTCAGGTATCCCTTCTCGGTGGCGCCGTGCGAGCGCGGGCCGGGCCGCGGAGCCCTGGTGCCCGGTAGCGGGCCGCGCGCTGGCGTGGCGCCCGCTCGCATCTTCAAGTAATGTCTCGAAACTGTCAAGTACTATCTTGAGTGGAATTCCGGGCCCGCGGCGGGCCATCAGCCTGGTGCCGGCGCCCCGCGCTAGCGGGCGGGCTTCTTCCCGGCTGGCTGGTCGCCTGGCGGGGGCAGCCGGCCCGGCCCGGCGCCGGGCATATGGCCCTGCTGCGGGCGTACCCCGGCCGCCCGCAGCCCGGCCAGTTCCTCCTCCAGCTCGGCGTGCCAGGCCAGCTCGGCGCCGGCGATCAGCTCCCCGCGCCGCATAACCGTCGCCTGGAGCGGCCCGATGTACCCCTTGGCGACCAGCCGCTCCCGCTCCTGGCTGAGGTTGCGGAGGGCGGCCTCCAGAATGCTCCGGCGTAGCTGGAGCCAGCTGGCGAACTCCTCCGGGTCCTCGCCCTCGCCGGAGAAGGTCAGCGCGACCCCGAGCGGGTCCGGAGCGACGTGGAAGGCCTTGATGGCGCGCTCGCGCAGCATGGTCAGCTCGAGGCGGCCCTCGTCGGTGATGGCGTAGATCGTCCGGGCGGGCCGCCGGCCTACCTGCTCGGTCCTGACCTCGGTGACCAGGCCCTCGCCCGCCATCAGCTTCAGCTCCCGGTACAGGGCGCCGATGCTGATGCCGCCCCACTCCACCACGTTGGTGACCTCGGCGGTCCGCCGGATCTGGTGGCCGTGCTGCGGGCCGTGGCTGGCCAGCGTCCCGAGGGCCATGAGTCTTGTCAGATTCACGAGATTAGTATCATGAGACTAATCGCGTGTTGTCAACCTCACGAGAGCATACGCCTGGCGGGCGCACGGCTCAGGCGAGCGGCAAGGACGGCGAGCGGAAGGGCTACGAGCGGAAGGGCTAACTGGCGGAACGGGGCTCCAGCGGGACGTTAGCTGGCGGTCACGGCAGGCTCGGTGCTGGCGCGCTCGGACTGGGGCTCGGCGGACTCGCGGCTGGCCGGCACGGCCGCGGCAGGCTCGGTACTGCCGGCCGCCGGGCTGGCCGGCTGAGGGCTTCCGGACTCCGGGCTCGCGGACTCCGGGCTCGCGGACTCCGGGCCGTCGGCCCGATGGCTGGCGGGCGCCGGCTCGGCGGGCAGCGGCGGCGGGGTGCCCCCGAAGACCGGGCACAGGGCCTGATGAGCGCACCAGTCGCATAGCCGGCTCTTGCGCGGCCGCCAGTCGCCGGCCGAGCGGGCCCGCTCGATGGCCTGCCACAGCGCGTTGATCTTGCGCTCCGTGGCCAGCAGGTCCGACTCATCCGGGGCCCAGCGCATGATCTCGCCGTTGCCCAGGTAGATGAGCTGGAGCTGGCGCGGGATGGTGCCGGAGGCGCGCCACAGCACGAGGGCGTAGAACTTCATCTGGAACAGCGCCCGTGCCTCGTACTCCTCGCGCGGGGCGGTGCCGGTCTTGTAGTCGACCACCCGGACCTCGCCGGTCGGCGCCACGTCCAGCCGGTCGATGTACCCGCGCAGCGTCAGGCCGGTCTCCAGCATGGTCTGCACCGACATCTCCCGGTGCGCGGGCTCCAGGCGGGTCGGGTCCTCCAGGGTGAAGTAGCGGTCCAGCATGACGCCGGCCTCGTCCAGCCAGACGGCGCGCTCGGCGTCATCGGCGAACAGTGTGGCCAGCTCCGGCTCCTCAGCCGACAGGCGCTCCCACTGCGGCTGGATGAGGCTGCGCGCGGCGGCCGGCGTCCGCTCGCGGGGCGGGGCGTCGAACAGCCGCTCCAGGACCGCGTGGACCAGGGTGCCGCGCGCGGCCGCCGGGCTCGGCGGCTCGGGCAGCCGGTCAATGACCCGGAACCGGTACAGCAGCGGGCATGTCAGGAAATCGGCCGCCCGCGACGGCGACAGGCTGCGGTGCACCGTGACCGGGGCCCCGCCGTTGTCCTGGCCGCCGGGCCCGCCGGCCGCCACGGCGGGCACGGCCGCCGGCGGCAGCGCGGCGGTGACCGTGACCGCCTCGGCGGCCAGCGCGGGGGTCTCGGCCGGGCCGCCGGGATCGCTCCCGCCGGGCGCTTGCTCACTCATGCAACGGAGCCTAGGACCTCGGGCCGACAAAGCGCGGCGAATGGCTGGTAAGGCCCGGCGTGTCCCGCGCGGCCGGCCCGGCCGGGCCGGCGCCGGCCCGGCCGGGCCGGCCGCCAGCCGGCCAGCGGTCAATTCCCCGCGCGGGGCGAGCGGAGAATGGCCGCGAACCGCGTAGCATCAGTGCGTGGCAGGTATCACCGACGGGGACGGCGCAGAGCCGGCGCCCGGCGCGCAGCAGCCCGGCCAGGGACCTGCCGACCAGAAGCGGCGCGACCCGAGGCTCGGGCTGGTCATCGCCAAGGTCTTCGGCATCCCGGTCTACATCTCGCCGTACTGGTTCTTCGTCGCGGCGCTCCTGGTGTACCTGTATGCCAACTCGCTGGACGCCGACGTGCGCCCGACCTCGGTGCGCTATCTCGTCTCGGCCGCGTTCGTGGTCCTGCTGTATGCCTCGGTACTGGTCCACGAGCTGGCTCACTGCGCGGTCGCCCGCGGCTTCAAGCTGCCGGTGCGCCGTGTCCTGCTCTACCCGCTGGGCGGCTTCTCGGAGATCGAGGAGGAGCCGCCTACCCCGTCCCAGGAGTTCCTGGTGTCGGTGGCCGGCCCGGTCATCTCGCTGGCGCTGGCCGGCATCGCGCTGGGCCTGACCCACGTGATCACCGACGGCATGCCCAACCTGCTGATCGACCAGCTGTTCCGGGCCAACCTGCTGGTCGGGATCTTCAACCTGCTGCCCGGCCTGCCGCTGGACGGCGGCCGGATCTTCCGGGCCGCCATCTGGAAGGTCACCGGCAAGGGCGTCACCGCGACCATCGCCGCCGGGTGGGCGGGCCGGGTGCTGGCAGTGGCGCTGATCATCGTGCCGTTCGCGCTGGCCGGCGGGCAGCTCAGCTCGCTGGTGGGCAGCTCGTACTTCCTGTGGCTGGCCTTCATCGCGGCCTTCATGTGGCTGCAGTCCGGGCAGGCCATCAAGTCGGCCAGGGTGCGTGAGCGGCTGCCGAGCCTGCAGGCCAGGAGCCTGGCCCGCCGCGCGATCCCGATCCCGCCGAACCTGCCGCTGTCGGAGGCGATCCGGCGGGCGGACGAGGCGCAGGCGCGGGCCCTGGTCGTGGTGGACCACGACGCCACGCCGATCGCGATCGTCAACGAGGACGCGGTCATCGCCACGCCGCAGCAGCGCCGGCCGTGGATCGAGGTCGGGTCGCTGGCCCGCACGCTGGATCCCGGCATGGTGCTGTCCGCCGACCTGTCCGGGATGGATCTCATCGAGGCCGTGCGCCGCCGCCCGGCCACCGAGTACCTGCTGATCGAGTCGTCGGGCCAGGTGTACGGGGTGCTGGCCACCGCTGATCTGGACCACGCGTTCGCCGGCGTCTGAGGCCAGCCCGCCGATCAACTAGCCTGTCGCCGTGATGAAGCAGCCGCGCGGGCCGTTCACGGCCGGCGACCAGGTCCAGCTGACCGACCCCAAGGGGCGCCAGCACCGGCTGATCCTGACCGCCGGGCGCACGTTCCACACCCACCGCGGCGGCGTCGCGCACGACGACCTGATCGGCCAGCCTGAGGGCAGCCTGGTCACCTCGACGGGCGGCACGCCGTACATCGCGCTGCGCCCGCTGCTGTCGGATTACACGCTGTCGATGGCGCGCGGCGCCGCGGTGGTCTACCCCAAGGACGCCGCGCAGATCCTGGCCGCCGCCGACATCTTTCCCGGTGCCACCGTCGTGGAGGCCGGGGCTGGCTCCGGCGCGCTGTCGTGCTGGCTGCTGCGCGCGGTCGGCGAGGAAGGGCTGCTGCTGTCGTATGAACGGCGCCCGGACTTTGCCGAGATTGCCCGCGCCAATGTGGAGACCTATTTCGGCGGCCCGCACCCGGCCTGGCGGCTGACAGCCGCCGACCTGCCCGCCGGCGAGATCAGCGACGCCGACCGGGTCATCCTGGACATGCTCGCGCCCTGGGAGCACGCGCAGACTGCCGCCGCCGCCCTGGTCCCCGGCGGGGTGCTGTGCTGTTACGTCGCCACCACAACCCAGCTGGCCCGGACGGTGACCGCGCTGCGCGAGCAGGGCAGCTTCGCCGAGCCGGCCGCGGGGGAGACCCTGCAGCGCGGCTGGCACGTGGACGGGCTGGCGGTCCGGCCCGAGCACCGGATGGTGGGACACACCGGATTTTTGATTACCGCCCGGCGGCTGGCCGACGGTGTCAGCGCCCCGCCCCGCCGGCGCAGGCCTTCCAAGGGCGCTGAGGCCGCAGCTGAGCTGGCCGAACTCGGCGGCGATGAGATGTAGAGCAGATGGAGCAGGTCCGGTAGCGCGGCGGCGCCGTTCCCGGATCGTAACTGCGACGCGGCAGAACCGGGGCCGCCGCAAGGTTACGGAACGACCCTGGATAGGTAGGGTCTAGGTAAGTCGGCTCTCGGGAGGGGGTGAGGGGCATGGCCTCTCGTGACGACAGCGCTCGTTCCGGGCGGTATGACGACGAGGTCAAGGTCCTGACCACGAAGATCTCCTTCCTGGAGGAGGAGGTCGCAGCACTGCGTGGCAGGCTCGCGGATTCGCCGCGCCAGGCCAGGCTGCTCGAGGAGCGCCTGCGTGAGGCAGAGGCGAGCCTGTCAGCGGTCACCGGTCAGAACGACCGGCTGACCGGCACGCTGCGGGACGCGCGGGACCAGATCGTGGCCCTGAAGGAAGAGGTGGACCGGCTCGCCCAGCCACCGAGCGGGTTCGGCATCTTCCTGGAGGCAGCTGAGGATGGCGCCGCGGACGTCTTCACCGGCGGCCGCAAGATGCGCGTCAGCGTCAGCCCGGGCATCGACCTGGACGAGCTGCGGCCCGGCCAGGAGGTCGTCCTCAACGAGGCGCTCAATGTCGTGATCGCCCAGGGCTACGAGACGATCGGCGAGGTCGTCATGCTCAAGGAGATCCTCGACGGCGGTGACCGGGCGCTGGTCATCTCGCATGCGGACGAGGAGCGGGTGGCGCGGCTGGCCGAGCCGCTGCGCGAGGCGACGCTGCGGGCCGGCGACTCGCTGCTGCTGGAGCCGCGCTCGGGCTATGTGTACGAGCGCATTCCCAAGGCAGAAGTCGAGGAGCTGATCCTGGAGGAAGTCCCGGACATCTCCTACCTCGAGATCGGCGGGCTCGGCCCGCAGATCGAGCAGATCCGCGATGCGATCGAGCTGCCCTACCTGCACGCTGACTTGTTCAAGGAGCACCAGCTGCGGCCGCCCAAGGGGGTGCTGCTGTACGGCCCGCCCGGCTGCGGCAAGACGCTGATCGCCAAGGCCGTGGCCAACTCGCTGGCCAAGCAGGTCGCGGCCCGCACCGGCCAGAGCGCCAACGACGGGCCCGGCGGCCCGGCTCGCGAGCGGCGCAGCTTCTTTCTCAACATCAAGGGCCCCGAGCTGCTCAACAAGTACGTCGGCGAGACCGAGCGGCACATCCGGCTGGTCTTCCAGCGGGCCCGGGAGAAGGCCAGCGAGGGCATGCCGGTCATCGTGTTCTTCGACGAGATGGACTCGATCTTCCGCACCCGCGGGTCCGGCGTGTCCAGCGACGTGGAGAACACGATCGTGCCGCAGCTGCTGAGCGAGATCGACGGCGTGGAGGGCCTGGAGAACGTCATCGTCATCGGCGCCTCCAACCGTGAGGACATGATCGACCCGGCCATCCTGCGGCCCGGCCGCCTGGACGTGAAGATCAAGATCGAGCGGCCCGACGCCGAGGCGGCGCGCGACATCTTCTCCAAGTACGTGCTGACCGGGCTGCCGCTGCACCCCGATGACCTGGCCGAGCACGGCGGGTCGGCGGGCGCGACAGTCGCCGAGATGATTCAGCGCGTCGTCGAGCGGATGTACTCCGAGACCGAGGAGAACCGGTTCCTGGAGGTCACCTACGCCAACGGCGACAAGGAAGTCCTCTACTTCAAGGACTTCAACTCCGGCGCGATGATCCAGAACATCGTCGACCGGGCCAAGAAGATGGCGATCAAGGAGTTCCTGGAGACGGGGCAGAAGGGCCTGCGCGTCGCGCACCTGCTCAACGCGTGCGTCGATGAGTTCAGCGAGAACGAGGACCTGCCGAACACCACCAACCCCGACGACTGGGCCCGGATCTCGGGCAAGAAGGGCGAGCGGATCGTCTACATCAGGACGCTCGTCTCCGGCAAGCACGGGACCGAGGCCGGCCGTTCCATCGACACTGTCGCGAACACTGGCCAGTACCTGTAGCCGGGCTCGCCCGCCCGCCGTGATGAACCGCCGGACACGGCGCGGCGGGCGCGGCGGCGTGCGGGAGCGCGGCCAGCCGGCACTAGGCTTCTCAGCATGAGCGTGCGCCGGGTGATGGGCATCGAGACCGAGTACGGGATTTCCGTGCCCGGCCAGCCTGGAGCGAACGCGATGGTCAGCTCCTCGCAGGTGGTCAACGCCTACCAGGCCGCGACCGCGGCGCGGACCCGGCGGGCGCGCTGGGACTTCGAGGAAGAGAACCCGCTGCGCGACGCGCGGGGTTTTGACCTGGCCCGCGAGGCCGCGGACTCGTCCCAGCTGACCGATGAGGACCTGGGCCTGGCCAACGTCATCCTCACCAACGGGGCGCGGCTGTACGTGGACCACGCGCACCCGGAGTACTCGGCGCCGGAGTGCACGAACCCGATGGATGCCCTGTTGTGGGACAAGGCGGGCGAGCGGGTCATGGCCGAGGCGGCGGCCCGCGCGGCGGCTACCCCCGGCGGGCCGGCGATCCAGCTCTACAAGAACAACACCGACAATAAGGGCGCCTCCTACGGCTGCCACGAGAATTACCTGATGAACCGGGCGACGCCGTTCGCCGACATCGTCCGGCACCTGACCCCGTTCTTCATCTCCCGCCAGGTCATCTGCGGGGCCGGCCGGGTCGGCCGCGGCGCCGACGGCCGCGAGGAGGGCTTCCAGATCAGCCAGCGGGCCGACTTCTTCGAGGTCGAGGTCGGCCTGGAGACGACGCTGAAGCGGCCGATCATCAACACCCGCGACGAGCCGCACGCCGATCCGGAGAAATACCGGCGGCTGCACGTCATCATCGGTGACGCCAACATGTGCGAGGTCTCCACCTACCTCAAGCTGGGCACCACCGCGCTGGTGCTGGCGATGATCGAGGACAAGTTCCTGGCCGGCGACCTGTCGGTCGAGGCGCCGGTCGCCGAGCTGCGGGCGATCTCCCATGACCCGTCCTGCCGGCACCTGGTCATGCTGCGCGACGGCCGCCGGATGACGGCCGTGCAGCTGCAGATGGAGTACCTGGAGCTGGCCCGCAAGTACACCGAGGACAAGTACGGCGCGGACGTGGACGAGGCGACCGCGGATGTGCTGGACCGCTGGGAGAACCTGCTGACCCGGCTGGCCGATGACCCGATGCTGGCCGCGCGCGAGATCGACTGGGTCACCAAGCTGGAGATCCTGGAGGGCTACCGGGCCCGGGACGGGCTGTCCTGGAACCATCCGCGGCTGGAGCTGGTGGACCTGCAGTACTCCGACGTGCGCGCCGAGCGCGGCCTGTACAACCGGCTGGCCGCGCGGGGCCGCGTTGCCCGGCTGGTGGACGACGCGGCGATCGAGCGGGCCATGCTGGAGCCGCCCGAGGACACCCGGGCGTTCTTCCGCGGCCGCTGCCTGAGCCAGTACCCCGAGTCGGTGGCCGCGGCCTCCTGGGACTCGGTGATCTTTGACATTCCGGGCCGGGAATCGCTGCAGCGGGTCCCGACACTGGAGCCGCTGCGCGGGACCAGGGCGCACGTGGGCGATCTGCTGGACCGCTGCCGCACCGCCGCTGACCTGGTCTCGGCCCTCACCGGCCGGGACTGAGCGCGGCCCGGCCCGCCCTGGCCGGCCCGCCGCAGGCGCCGCAGCGGCGGCCCCGCCGCGAATCGCGGAACGATACCGATCCCGCCCCGCAGGATTGACCAGGGCACGCGGGGGCGAGGATAGCGTTGAGACGATGGGCGGTAACCGCGGATCCACGGAGGTTTGAGCATGGCGACAAAGGACACCGGAGGCCAGCGGCAGACGTCCCGGCGTACCGAGGAAGAGCAGGAAACCGACGAGCAGTCTGGTGAGGGCGTCCGGGAGCGGCAGGGCAAGCTGACCGACGACGTCGACGCGATCCTCGACGAGATCGACGAGGTGCTCGAGGAGAACGCCGAAGAGTTTGTCCGTTCCTATGTGCAAAAAGGCGGTCAGTGACTGTTACCTGCGGGCCCGCGGCCGGGCGGCGGGCGCACCGGCCGCGATTTCACTGACAGCCGATCTTCAGGCCGCCGATGCGGCGCGGCCGGGCAGTAGGGTCGTGGCAGCGCTCTCAACCGGAAGGACTCGCGGGTGGCCCCTGACTTCGACGGCCGGCGGCTGACGGCCCTCACCCCGTCGGCGCATTACCTGACCGCCGGGACGTCCTCGTTCTCGGACTTCCTCACCATGGCCGCGCCCGGGCTGCTGCCCGGCCGGGCAGCAGCGGCCGCCGGCCTGCCGCCGGGCGCGCCCGAGCTGCCGCACGGCACCACGATCGTGGCCGCGGTATGCCAGGGCGGCGTGGTCATGGCCGGCGACCGGCGGGCCACCGCCGGCAACATGATCTCCCAGCGCGACATCGAGAAGGTCTTCCGCAGCGACGAGTTCTCCGGCATCGGCATCGCGGGTGTGGCGGGCATCGGGATCGACCTGGTCCGGCTGTTCCAGGTCGAGCTGGAGCACTACGAGAAGATCGAGGGCCGGACCCTGTCGCTGGAGGGCAAGGCCAACCGGCTGGCCGGCCTGGTGCGGGGCAACCTGATGGGCGCGATGCAGGGCCTGGTGGTCGTGCCGCTGTTCGCCGGGTTCGACGAGGACCGTGAGGTCGGCCGGATCTTCGCCTACGACGTGGCCGGCGGCCGCTACGAGGAGCAGCGGTTCCATTCCATCGGCTCCGGCTCGGTGTTCGCCCGCGGCGCGCTGAAGAAGCTCTACCGCGACGGGATGCCCGCCGGCGACGTCGCGATGGCCTGCATGCAGGCGCTGTATGACGCCGCCGACGATGACTCCGCGACCGGCGGCCCGGACATCACCCGGCGCATCTACCCGATCATCGCGACCATCACCGCCGACGGCTTCGAGCGGATGCCGGACGAGCAGGCGGCGCAGCTGGCCCAGACCGTGGTGGACGGCCGGATGCGCCGTCCCGACGGCCCGGCCGCGCCGCTGGAGGAACCGGCCTCCGGGGGCTAGCGGACCTGAGCGCAGGCCAGCAGAACTGACCACTACCTCGACGTAAGGACAGTGCCAGCGGTGTCGATGCCCTTCTACGTATCGCCCGAGCAGGCGATGAAGGACAAGGCGGACTACGCGCGCAAGGCAATCACGCGTGGCCGCAGCGGGGTCGTGATCGAGTGCGACGCCGGCATCCTGTTCGTCTCGCCCAACCCGTCCCGTGCGCTGCACAAGTTCAGCGAGCTCTACGACCGGATCGCCTTCGCCGCGGCCGGCCGCTATAACGAGTTCGAGCGGCTGCGGCAGGCCGGCGTGCGCTACGCCGACCTCACCGGTTACCAGTACGACCGCCAGGACGTCACCGCGCGCGGGCTGGCCAACTGGTACGCCCAGGTGCTCGGCACGATCTTCACCGAGAGCAACAAGCCGCTGGAGGTGGAGATCGTTGTCGCCGAGGTCGGCGACGACGTGGCGGCCGACCAGATCTACCGGATCACCTTCGACGGGACTGTCACCGACGAGCACGACTACCTGGTCATGGGCGGCCAGGCCGACCAGGTGGCGACGATCCTCAAGGACCGCTACACCGACGGCATGACGCTGGCCGGGGCCATGCAGGTCGCCATCGCCGCGCTCGCGGGCCAGGGCGGCAACGGCCAGGGCAGCGGCGCGGCCGAGACCGCCGAGATCTCCGGGGCCCAGTTCGAGGTGGCCATCCTGGACCGGTCCCGGTCGCACCGCACCTTCCGCCGCCTGATCGGCTCGCGCCTGGAAGCCCTGCTGGCCGAGGCCAGGCCCGCAGCCACGGGCAAATCCGCGTCGTCCGGCTCTGGCGGCGCCGCGGGCTCTGACGGCACGACAGGCGGCTCGGCTGAGGGCGGGTCCGGGAAGGGCTCCGGCGGTAAGCCCGCGAGCTAGCCGCGCCGGCCGGACCGCGGGAATAAGGCCAGCCGGCCAGGCCGCTGTGATCAGTCTGCCGCGGCCATCGCGGCGGGCGGCCTGGCGATTCGCCGCGAGCCCCGATGTAATGTCAGGGAATGCGCAGCCCGCCGGGCGACCGCAGGGGCATGGGAGGAATGTGTGAGCGCCGACCTGGCATCAATCGCGGGAGTGGACGCGCCGACCGGGCTGCTGGTCGGCGGGGAGTGGTCGAGCGGGCGCCGCGGCGTCCTGCCGGTCCTGGACCCGGCCACCGAGCAGCCCATTGCCGAGGTTGCTGACGCCAGCGCCGAGGACGCGCTGGAGGCGGTCGGCGCGGCTTATGACGCGCTGCCCGGCTGGGCGGCCCGGCCGCCGCGCGAGCGCGCCAACTGCCTGCACCGCGCATTCGAGCTGATGATTGAGCGGGCGGAGCCGCTGGCCCGGCTGATGGTGCTGGAGAACGGCAAGGCGCTGCCGGACGCGCGCGGCGAGATCACGTACGCCGCCGAGTTCTTCCGCTGGTACGCCGAGGAGGCGGTCCGGAATGAGGGCTACCTGGCGGTGGCGCCGTCCGGGGCCAACAAGATCATGGTGCAGCACCAGCCTGTGGGCGTCAGCGTGCTGATCACGCCGTGGAACTTCCCGGCCGCGATGGCCACCCGCAAGATCGGCCCGGCGCTGGCGGCCGGCTGCACCGTGGTGCTCAAGCCGGCTAAGGAGACCCCCCTCACCGCGCTGGCGATCGCCGCCATCCTGGGCGAGGCCGGGGTGCCGGCGGGCGTGGTCAACGTGCTGCCGACCAGCAAGCCCGGCCCGCTGACCGAGGCCATGCTGGCCGACCCGCGGGTCCGCAAGCTGTCGTTCACCGGCTCGACCGAGGTCGGCCGGATGCTGCTGACCACGGCCGCGCAGACGGTGACGAACACCTCGATGGAGCTGGGCGGCAACGCGCCGTTCCTGGTCTTCGAGGATGCCGACATCGACGCCGCGGTGGCCGGCGCCTACCTGGCCAAGATGCGCAACGGCGGCGAGGCCTGCACCGCCGCCAACCGGTTCTACGTACACGAGGCGGTGGCAGCTGAGTTCTCCGGCAAGCTGGCCCGGCGGCTGAGCGCGGTCCGGGTTGGTCCCGGCCTGGAGGACGGCACCGAGCTGGGCCCGCTGGTCAACGCCGACACCCGGGACAAGGTGGCCAGCCTGGTGGCGACCGCGGCCGCCGACGGCAGCAAGGTGGTGCTGGGCGGCGACGCACCGGCGCGGCGCGGCTACTTCTACAATCCGACCGTGCTGGACGAGGTCCCGGCCGACGCCGGCATCCTCAGCGAGGAGATCTTCGGCCCGGTCGCGCCGATCGTCCGGTTCTCCGACGCCAGCCAGGCCATCGCGCTGGCCAACGCCACCGAGTACGGCCTGGTGTCCTACCTCTACAGCGGTGACCTGCGCCGCGCCCTGCAGGTGGCCGAGGCCCTGGAAGCGGGCATGGTGGGGATTAACCGGGGCGTGGTGTCCGACCCGGCCGCGCCGTTCGGCGGCGTCAAGCAATCCGGGCTGGGCCGCGAGGGCGGGCACGACGGGCTGCTGGAGTTCACCGAGACCAAGTACATCGCGGTCGACTGGTGACACGCAGGGTGAACGGGCGCACGCTGATAGCATCCGGGCTGGGTACCGGCGGGCGATGCAACGAGGGTCTGGGGGCCTGAGCGCATGGACAGGCGGATATTCGGGCTGGAGAACGAGTACGGCGTCACGTGCACGTTCCGGGGCCAGCGCCGCCTCTCGCCCGACGAGGTGGCCCGGTACCTGTTCCGGCGGGTGGTCTCCTGGGGCCGCAGCAGCAACGTTTTCCTGCGCAACGGCGCCCGGCTGTACCTGGACGTGGGCAGCCATCCCGAGTACGCCACCCCTGAGTGCGACAGCCTGATCGACCTGGTCACGCACGACAAGGCGGGCGAGCGCATCCTGGAGGGCCTGCTGGTCGACGCCGACCGGCGGCTGCGCGAGGAGGGCATCGCCGGGGACATCTACCTGTTCAAGAACAACACCGACTCGGCCGGCAACTCCTACGGCTGCCACGAGAACTACCTGGTCGGCCGGCACGGCGAGTTCGGCCGGCTGGCTGATGTGCTGATCCCGTTCCTGGTCACCCGGCAGATCATCTGCGGGGCCGGCAAGGTGCTGCAGACCCCGCGCGGCGCGGTGTACTGCGTCAGCCAGCGGGCCGAGCACATCTGGGAGGGCGTCTCGTCGGCCACCACCCGGTCGCGGCCGATCATCAACACCCGCGACGAGCCGCACGCCGACGCCGAGCGGTTCCGGCGGCTGCACGTGATCGTCGGCGACTCGAACATGAGCGAGACCACCATGCTGCTCAAGGTCGGCGCTACCGACCTGGTGCTGCGGATGGTGGAGGCGGGCACCGTAATGCGGGACCTGACGCTGGAGAACCCGATCCGGGCCATCCGGGACGTCAGCCACGACATGAGCGGGCGGCGCAAGGTCCGGCTGGCCAACGGCCGCGAGGTCAGCGCCCTGGAGATCCAGCAGGAGTACCTGGACAAGGCCACCGAGTTCACCGAGCGGCGGGGCAGCGACCCGATCACCGAGCGGGTCCTGGACCTGTGGCGGCGGACGCTGCGCGCGGTCGAGACCGGCGACCTGGAGTCGGTGTCCCGGGAGATCGACTGGGTGACCAAGTTCCAGCTGATCGAGCGGTACCGCGCCAAGCATGACCTGACGCTGTCCTCGCCGCGGGTCGCCCAGCTCGACCTCGCCTACCACGACGTGCACCGCGGCCGCGGCCTGTACTACCTGCTGCAGAAGCGCGGCGCGGTGGAGCGGGCGTGCCGGGATATCGACATTTTCGAGGCCAAGTCAGTGCCGCCGCAGACCACCCGGGCGCGGCTGCGCGGGGAGTTCATCCGGCGGGCCCAGGAGCGCCGCCGCGACTTCACCGTGGACTGGGTGCACCTCAAGCTGAATGACCAGGCGCAGCGGACGGTGCTGTGCAAGGACCCGTTCCGCTCGGTGGACGAGCGCGTGGAGAAGCTGATCGCGGGCATGTAGGGCGGCCCCGGACGGCCACCGGGCCTCCCGCCGGCTGCGGCATCTGCCCGTTGTGCGGTGCGGCACACCGGTAACTCACGGGGCTTGGATGATCACCCTCAGTTGCTAGCATCGCCGGAAGACACGGAGCAAGGGCGGGGGTCGGGCCGGTGTCTTTCCAGCAGGACTCAGCTGCGCGGGACTCATTCGCGGTGGACACGTTCGCGCGCGATGTGGTGGTCGTCGGCGGCTGCGGGCACGTCGGGCTGCCGCTGGCCATCGCGCTGGCCAGCCGGGGCGCGTCGGTCACGTGCTATGACATCGACGCGGCGGCGGTGGCGGCGGTGCGCGGCGGTCGGCTGCCGTTCGCCGAGCGGGGCGCGGCCTTACCGCTGCGCCGGGCCATCGCCGCGGGCACGCTGACCGCCAGCACCGACCCGGCCGTCGTCGGCACCGCCGAGCACGTCGTGGTGGTCATCCTCGGCGAGCAGGACGCCGATCCGGCCGGGCTGGGCCCGGCGTCGATCGCCGGGGCGCTGGGGGACTGCGCCGCCTGGCTGCGGGACGGCCAGCTGCTGGTGCTGCGCAGCACGGTCAGCCCCGGTGCGACCGCCGGGCTGGAGAAGCTTGCCGCTGACCTGGGCATCGACGCGGACGTGGCGTTCTGCCCGGAACGGATCGCCGAGGGCCAGGCGATGACCGAGCTGTTCGAGCTGCCGCAGATTATCTCCAGCCGCTCGGCCCGCGGGCTGGACCGGGCCCGGGAGCTGTTCGGCCGGCTGACCAGCGAGCTCATCGAGCTGTCCCCGGAGGAGGCCGAGCTGGCCAAGCTGTTCAGCAACGCCTGGCGCTACATCAAGTTCGCCGCCGCCAATGAGATGTTCATGATCGCCAGTGACCGGGACCTGGACTTCGAGCGGATCCGGGCCGCGGTCGCCCACGACTACCCGCGCGCCGCCGACCTGCCCCCGGCTGGCTTCGCCGCCGGCCCGTGCCTGCTCAAGGACACCGCCGGGCTGGCCGCGGCCAGCCACCGGTTCACCCTGGGGGCGGCCGCGATCGGGGCCAACGAGGGCCTGCCCGGATACGTCGTCGCGCGGCTGGCCGCGCGCTATGAGCTGCAGGAGATGACCGTGGGAGTGCTCGGCATGGCCTTCAAGGCTGGCTCGGATGACCCGCGGGCCAGCCTGTCCTACCCGCTGGCCCGGCTGCTGGCCCGCCGCGGTGCCCGGGTGCTGTGCACGGACCCGCACGTGTCGCAGCCGGGCCTGGTCCCGCTGGCTGACGTGCTGGCGGCCGCCGACCTGCTGGTGGTGGCGACCCCGCACCGCGAGTACGCGGGGCTGGCCGCCCGCCAGCCGGTGGCCGACATCTGGGGCGTCACGGGTGCGGGGGCACTGCTGTGAGCGGCGAGCCCCGGGTGTCGGTGGTCATCCCCGCCTACGGTGAGGGAGCCCTGATCACCGGCATGCTGGACCGGCTGTTCGAGGCCGTCGCGCTGCCCTGCGAGGTGCTGGTCGTAGTGGACAGCGCCGCCGACCCGACCGCGGACGTGGTCCAGTGGTACGCCGGCCTCGAGCCGCGGCTGGCGTGCCTGGTCTCCAGCTACGGCCGCGGTCCGGCCAACGCGATCAGGTACGGCATGGACGCGGCCCGCGCGCCGGCCATCGTCGTCACCATGGCCGACGGCAGTGACGACCCGGAGCAGATCGACGACCTGGCCCGGCTGATCGAGCGCGGCGTCGCGGTGGCGGCCGCGTCCCGGTACATGCCCGGCGGCCAGCAGCATGGCGGGCCGCGGCTCAAGGCCATGCTGTCGCGGCTGGCGGGCCGGTCGCTGCACCTGCTGGCCCGGGCCGGCACCAGAGATGCCACGAACTCCTTCAAGGCCTACTCGGCCGCGTTCGCCCGCTCGGTCGGCATCGACTCGCGGCACGGCTTCGAGATCGGCATCGAGCTGACCGCCAAGGCCCGGCGGCTCCGGCTGCCGGTGGCGGAGATCCCGACGATCTGGCTGGACCGCCCGGCCGGCGAGTCGCACTTCCTCCTCCGGCAGTGGATCCCGCGGTACCTGCGCTGGTACTGGTTCAGCTTCGGGCGCCGCCTGAGCGCCGAGCAGGTCCGCGCCCGGTGCGCCCGGCGCGCTGCGCCCCGGCCCGATCAGCGGCCGCGGCTGATGGCGGGGTCAGGCTGATGGAACGGGTCCTGGTCAGCGGCTCGGCGGGGTTCATCGGCGGGTACGTGACAAGCGAGCTGCTGCGCCGCGGGTACGCCGTGCTGGGCGTCGATGACTTCTCCAAGTACGGCCCGGTGCGCTCGCCGCACGAGAGCCACCCGGCGTTCCGCTTCGTGCGCGGGGATGCCGCCGATGCCGGGCTGATGAGCGGCCTGCTGGCGGACTGCGATCACTTCATCGCGGGCGCGGCGATGATCGGCGGGATCTCCTACTTCCACGCGTTCCCCTACGACCTGCTGGCCACCAACGAGCGGATCATCGCCGGCTCCTGCGACGCGGCGATCCGGGCCCGCGCGCAGGGCCGGCTGCGCCGGGTGACCTACGTGTCGTCGTCGATGGTCTATGAGTCGGCCGAGAACTGGCCGTCGGCGGAGGGGCAGCAGCTCCGGGTGCCGCCGCCGAGTTCGGCGTACGGGTTCCAGAAGCTGGCGGTGGAGTACTTCGCCCGGGCGGCCGCCGATCAGTACGGGCTGCCGTTCACGATCGTGCGGCCGTTCAACTGCGTGGGCACGGGAGAGCGGCGTGCGCTGCGCAGCGGGGTGGTGAGCTCGGGCGAGATCAAGCTAGCGATGAGCCACGTGGTCCCCGACCTGGTGCAGAAGGTGCTCCGGGGCCAGGATCCGCTGCGGATCCTGGGGTCGGGGACGCAGGTACGGCACTACACCTACGGGGGCGACCTGGCCCGCGGGATCGTCGCGGCGATGGAGCATCCGGACGCGGCGGGGGAGGACTTCAACCTGTCGACGTCGGCGGCGACGACGGTGACGGACCTGGCCCGCCTGATCTGGCGCAAGATCAGGGGGCCGGGGGTGCCGCTCCGGCTGGCGCACGATGAGGCGTTCACCCATGACGTGCAGCGGCGGGTGCCAGATGTAGAGAAGGCGGCGCGGGTGCTCGGGTTCCGGGCCGAGACGCCGCTTGAGGTGATGCTCGATGAGGTCATCTCGTGGACGGCGGGAGCCATGGAAGCGGGAGTTATCTGAGCCTGGGGCGGTAACGGCCCGGGGCCGGTCAGGGGCCTGACGGCCAGGAGATCTCGTCCGACGCTGAACGCTTCGGACGACACACCTGGCCGGTCAGGGGGGACGGGTGCCGGGGCGGGTCACGGGGGTCGTGCGTGGTTTCGGGGGGTCGTGGCGGTGGACGTTGTTGGCGGGGGAGTTGTCGGGCGACGGCGCGCTGGCTGGATCAGCGGCGGAGTCGACGCTGCGATCGGGCATCTGGGCGGCCTGGCTCTGCTGGCCGGGCTGGGTGACGGCTTAACGGCCGCTGTACGGCAGCTGGCTGGCGCGCTGGGGCGGATGGACAGGCTCAGCCGGCGGGTGGCGGCGCCTGTCCTGCGCACCACCATCAGTCCCCTCAGCGTTACCAGATTCACCGGACTCACCAGCCCCGGGATCGGCGGCCGGGCGCTGTTTGTGCCGCGGCGGGGGGTGACGCTGCCGCGGCTGCCGGAGGGGCTGCGGCCGGGACGGGTGCCGGGGGTGCCGGTGCCGCGGGTGCGGCCGCCCCGGACGCCAGGGCCACGGGTACGGCTGCCCCGGCCCCCGCGGTGGCGGCCGCGGGTGCCGCGGCCGCGGCTGCGGCTGCGGCTGCGGGTGCCGGGGGTGCTGCGGCCGGGGAACCTGGCCGCGGGGGCGGTGTGGACCGTCGTGGCCGCGGGGCTGTTCACGGTGTACCTGCAGGCTTCACGGACGGCTCCGGTCAACTCGGACGGGGCGTCCAACGCGCTGCAGGCCTGGGCGATGCTGCACGGGAACCCGCTGCTGCGCGGCTGGCAGCTGTCCGACGTGTCGTTCTACACCACCGAGCTGCCGCAGTACGCGCTGGTGGAGCTGGTGCGCGGGCTCGGGTCCGACGTGGTGCATGTCGCCGGGGCGATGACCTACACCGTGGTCGCGGTGCTCGCCGGCCTGCTGGCGAAGGGCCGCGCGACGGGCCGGGCCGGGGTGCTGCGGGCCGGGCTGGCGATGGGCATCATGGCCGCGCCGCAGCAGGCCGGCGGCGTCTACGTGCTGATGCTGTCGCCGGATCATTTCGGCAGCGCGGTGCCGGTGCTGGCCACCTGGATCCTGCTGGACCGGGCGCCGCGGCGGTGGTGGGTGCCGCCAGCCGCCGCGGTCCTGCTGGCCTGGGGGCTGGTGGCCGATCCCATCGTGCTGATCAGCGGCGTGGCCCCGCTGGCGGCGATCGGCGCGGCGCGCGGCTACCGGATCGTGGTCCAGCAGGATCGGCCGCTGCGCTCGGCGTGGTTCGAGGCCGGGCTGGTGCTGGCCGCGGCGGCGGCGGCCGAGGGCGCCCGGCTGGCCCTGCACCTGATCAGCGTGGCGGGCGGCTTCGTCGTCTGGCCGGCCGGGAATCAGCTGGCCGACTTCAGCCAGCTGGGCAAGAACCTGGTGCTGACCCTGCAGGGCCTCCTGCTGCTGTTCGGCGCCAACTTCTTCAGCCACAACCTGGGTTACGTGGCGGTGCTGGCCATCGTGCACCTGGCCGGCCTCGGGCTGGCCGTCTGGGCCACCGCTGCGGCGCTGCGCCGCTTCGGCCGGTCCGATCTGGCCGTCCAGCTCACGGTCTGCGCGCTGCTGGTCAGCCTGGCCGCCTACGTGCTCGGCCGCAATGCCCTGGACCTGCATAGCACCCGCGAGTTCACGGCCGTCCTGCCGCTGGGCGCGGCGCTGGCCGGGCGGCTGCTGGCCGGGCGGCTGGCGGCGGCCCGGCTGATCCCGGCGGTCGCCATCGTGCTGACGGCCTACCTGCTGAGCATGGGCCGGGTGACCGCGATGCCGCCCGGCCCGGCGCAGGGCAGCCAGCTGGCCGCCTGGCTGACCCGCGAGCACCTGTACTACGGGCTCGGCGGCTACTGGCAGTCCAACGTGGTGACCGTGGACACCGGCGGCCAGGTGCGGATCCGGGCGGTCCTGTCGGCCGGCCCGGTGGTGATCCGGGACAGCTGGGAGACCCGGCCGGACTGGTACAGTCCCGCGCTGCATCAGGCGAACTTCATCGTGCTGGCGCCCGGCCGGCCCGGCGGGGAGCCGTTCCCGTCGGTGACCAATGTCCAGGCCACCTTCGGGCAGCCGGCCAGGATCTGCGTCGTGGGGCCCTACACGGTGCTGATTTACGCCAAGAACCTGCTCGCCCAGCTGCCGCCTTCCTGACCGGGGCGAAGCAGGGCCGGCGGCCGGCTACCTTCGGGTTACCCGCAGCTTCGGCCGGTAGGCTGACTGCCTTCTTGATCTCAACCCCTGAGGATTCTCATGCGACGCATTGCGGCTGCGCTCCTGGTTCCAGTGGTGGCGGCCCTGACGATGGCCGGCTGCGGTTCTTCCGGTTCCTCCGGATCGTCAGCTTCCAGCCCCGACTCCAACGTGAAGGTCACTGGTTCCTTCGGCAAGGCGCCCAGCGTCACCATCCCGGCCCAGAAGGCCGGCGCCAAGCTGGACATCACCACCCCGATCCAGGGCAGCGGCCCGGTGCTGAAGACCGGTGACGACGTGCTGGCCAACCTGGCGATTTACGTCTGGAGCGGCAAGACGCACAAGCTGCTGGACTCCACCTTCACCTCGATTCCGCAGATCCTGCCCTCCCAGATCGGCCTGAAGGGCCTGGCCACGGCGATGAAGGGCAAGAAGATCGGCTCGCGGGTGGTCGCCGTGGTGCCGCCCGCGGACGGGTACGGCAGCCAGGGCAACTCGCAGATCGGCGTCAAGGGCACCGACACCACCGTCTGGGTCATTGACCTGATCAAGCCGTTCAGCCCGACCCAGTCGGCGTCCGGCAAGCAGGTGTCCACCGGCGGCGGCGCCCTGCCGACGGTCAAGGCCACAGCGGGCAGCGCGCCGGTGGTGACCATTCCCAAGAAGGCCCCCTCCACCAAGCTGGTGTCCAAGACGCTGGTCCAGGGCACCGGGCCCAAGACGCAGGCCGGCCAGACGATCGTGGCCCAGTACGTGGCGGTGAACTACCGGACCAAGAAGGTGTTCAACACCACCTGGCCCTCCGCCGGGTCAGCGGGCACCCCGTTCAGCTTCACCCTCACCAGCACCGGCGCGATCCCCGGCTTCATCAAGGGGCTGACCGGCGTCAACGTGGGCAGCCGGGTGATGCTGGTCATCCCGCCGGCGGAGGGTTACGGCAAGGCCGGCCAGGCGCAGGCGGGCATCAAGGGCACCGACACGCTGGTGTTCGTGGTCGACATCCTGGCCGCGATTCCCTCGGCCTCGGCCTAGCAGGTCCCGGCGCCGCCGGGCCGCCCGCCTGTTACGGGCGGGCGGCCCCGGCCCGGCCCAGGCCGGCCACGGCGGCGGCGTGCCGCCCGGCCGCGGCGGCAGTCAGGAAGTAGGCGCGGTCCTGATCCAGCCCGCGGCCCATGGTGGACAGCCCGACCGGGCAGGCGCGCAGGATGCCGTCCAGCCCGTCGGTGCTGACCGTGATCAGGTCGTGCCGGCTCGACAGCGGCGCGGCGGCCGCCGCCACCTCGGCGCCGAAGTCACCAGGCAGGTCGGGGACGACCACGTCGGCGCGGGCCAGCGCGACCCGTCCGTAGGCGGTCAGGCTGTGGTGCGACACGCCGCGGTGCCGGGGCCGCGGGTCGGCCTCGCTGACCCGCAGCGACGCAACCGGACGGCCGCGCAGCACGGCGATCGCGTTGACCGCCTCGCCCGACGACACCCCGGAGAAGCCCCACCGGGTCCCGGTGCCCAGGTTGCCGGGGCCCTGGGCCACCACGATCATCTCAGCGCCCAGCACCTGGCGGGCGGCCAGCAGGCCGGTATGCAGGGTGACGGCCTCCAGGTCGCCGCCGAACGCCTGGCCCACGGTGACGGTCCCGGCCAGCCAGCCTGCCTCGCGCAGGGCCGCCGCGGTCCGGGAGAACCAGGCGGGCAGCGCGCCGCCGTCCTGCATGACATAGGCAACGGGCGGCAGGCCCGCCGCCGGCCCGGAACCGGGCCCGGCGGGCTGCCGGGCGGCGTAATAGCCGGCCAGCACCGCCGGCAGCGCGGAGTGCAGGTCGGCCACGACCACCGGCATGCCGCCCAGGTCGTCGGCGTCGCGCAGCGCGTCGTGATACGGCGAGCCCTGCTCGTCAGCCCCCTGCACGCAGGCCTGCATCGGCGTATACCGGGCCTTGACCAGGTGGCCGGGCCCGTCCCGGTCCGGAGGCAGCCGGTCGGGCACCGCGATGACCAGCGCGTACCCGCCCGTGCCCAGGCCCAGATCGAGCGCGCTGGTATTCAGCAGCACCCGGTCACCGGGCTCGGGCGCCCCGGTCAGCTCGGGGTAGGCCAGGGCCCGGACCGGCGTACCGGCCACGTCCACGGTCAGCTCGAGGGCGCCGTTCCACGAACGCCGCCGGGCAGAAACTTCGCCACTGCGCCACCTGATCACTCCGGCAGGGTAGCGTCGGAGCCGGGGAGGGCGGGCCTGAGGGCCGGGACCGCCCGCGGGGAAAGGTGAGGCACGATGTCGAGGCGGAAGACCGAGCGGCTGCTGAGTCTCGTGGTGTGCCTGCTGTCGGCCAACCGCTACCTGACCGCGGCGCAGATCCGCGCGGCGGTGCCGGGCTACCCCGACTCCTTCGAGGCATTCAAGCGGATGTTCGAGCGGGACAAGGACGAGCTGCGCGAGCTGGGCATCCCGCTGGAGACCGGGTCCAACTCCAGCGCCGAGGACGAGGTCGGCTACCGCATCTCCCGCCAGGCCTACGAGCTGCCCGACATCCGGCTGGAGCCCGACGAGGCGGCGGTGCTCGGGCTGGCCGCCCGGGTGTGGCGGCGGGCCGAGCTCGCCGGGGCCGCGGAGGGCGCGCTGCTGAAGCTGCGGGCGGCCGGCATCGAGGCCGAGGACGCCAGCCAGCCGGGCATCGAGCCGCGGCTGTCCACCGTCGAGCCGGCCTTCGGGCCGCTGTGGGAGGCGGTCCGGGACCGGCGGGCGGTCACTTTCGCCTACCGCGGCGCGGGCCGCAGCCAGGCCCAGCAGCGCTGCCTGGAGCCGTGGGGGGTGGTGAACCGCAACGGCCGCTGGTATGTCGCGGGCCAGGACACCGACCGCGGCGCCGAGCGGGTCTTCCGGCTCAGCCGGATCGAGGGCCCGGTCAGCTTCACCGGCCCGGCCGGCGCGGTCGTCGTGCCGGAGGGCGCCGATGTCCGCGGCGCGGTGAAGACCTCCGACTACGACCCGCCCGAGCACCGGGCCGGGACCCTGCGGGTGCGCAGCGGCCGCGGCCACGGGCTGCGCCGGCACGCGGTCAGCGCCGAGCCCGCCGAGCAGCCCGGCTGGGACACCATCACCGTGCCGTATACCGACACCCGCTGGTGGAGCGAGCACCTGGCCTCCTTCGGCGCGGACGTGATCGTGCTGGACCCGCCGGACCTGCGGGAGGCCGTCATCACCAGACTCAAGGGGGTGCTCACGTGAGCACCCCGGCCCGGCCGCCGACGGCGACCGACCGGCTGCAGCGGCTGCTGGCCCTGGTGCCCTACGTGATGAGCCGCAAGGTGGTCGGCATGGCCGAGACCGCGGCGGCGTTCGGCGTCAGCGAGCGGCAGCTGATGGATGACCTCAACATGCTGTGGTGCGTGGAGCTGCGCTCACCGGATCCGTACTGCCCGATCGACCTGTCGTATGAGGGCGGCGAGATCGTGGTCAGCGAGGCCGAGTCCATCGACCGGCCGCTGCGGCTGGGCGTCGATGAGGCCAGCGCGCTGCTGGTCGGCCTGCGGATGCTGGCCGAGCTGCCCGGCATGGGTGACCGGTCGGCGCTCGGCCGGACCATCGCCAAGCTGGAGGAGGCGGCCGGGGCGGCCGCCGGGCCGAGCAGCCAGGTGGCGTTCCAGCTGGACCACCAGGCCGGGGAGGCAGTGCTGGCCGAGGTAGCTGAGGCGCTGTCCCGGGCCCGGCGGGTGCACCTGTCCTATTACGTGCCGGGACGTGATGAGGCCACCGAGCGGGACGTCGACCCGATGCGCCTGGTCATGGTCGAGGGCCGCAACTACCTGGAGGGCTGGTGCCGCCGGGCGAACGCGGTGCGGCTGTTCCGGCTGGACCGGATCCTGTCCATCAAGCTGCTGGAGGTGGCCGCCGAGGTGCCGGCCGGGGCCGAGCTGCGGGACGTGGACCAGGGCCTGTTCCGCCCCTCGTCGGCCGACACCCGGGTGGTGCTGGAGCTGGACGGGCCGGGCCGCTGGGTGGCGGAGTACTACCCGTGCGAGGAGATGCAGGAGCTGGGCGAGGGGCGGCTGCGGGTGAGCCTGCGCACCCCCGACACCCAGTGGGTGCGCCGGCTGGCGCTGCGGCTGGGCCCTGACGGCCGGGTCACCGAGCCGCCCGGGGTGGTGGCGATGATCGCCGCGGACGCGGAGGCAGCTTTGCAGCAGTATGCGTGATGTAGGTCACGCCGGACGGCTGACCTGCACAGCTGTCCGGCGGCACCGGGGTGCTACGTCCGGTTCATCCTTTTGTTACCCTCGATCTGCCCGCGCGCCAGGTCGGGGGGCTTGCATAGGTGGCGCGTGTACACTCAGGCCGAGAAGATAGCCTGGGGATTCCCTCCCGCTGAATGGGGCTGACATGTTCGATCCCAGCGCACCACACATCATCATCTTGCTGATCGTGGTCCTGCTGCTTTTCGGCTCGCGGCGGCTGCCGGGTGCGGCCAAGTCCCTCGGCGAGTCGATGCACATCTTCAAGAAGTCGGTCACCGGGCACTCCGAGGAAGAGGAGAAGGCCCAGGCGGCTGCCGCCCAGCAGGCTGCCGCGCAGCAGGCCGCGGTCCAGCAGGCCGCGCTGCCGCCGTCGGCGCCGCAGCCGACCCAGGACCAGCAGCTCGCTGACCTGCAGCGCCAGGTCGCCGAGATGCAGCGGCAGAACGCCGACGGCGCGGCCGTGTCGAGCACGGGCGCACCGCTGTCTGAGGCGCAGCGCGGCCAGCAGCCGTTCTAGCCCCGGCCAGCTGAGATGGCCATCGAAGATCCCCGTACCGCGGGCGAGGACGCCCCGGCACTGCGTCCGGGCATGCGACTGCCCGGCAACCGGAACAACCCCGACGGCAGCATGCCGCTGCTGGAGCACATCCGCGAGCTGCGCAACCGGGTGTTCAAGGCGCTGCTGTTCGCCACCATCGGCGCCATCGCCGGCTGGTACCTGTACCCCTACATCTGGCACTTCATCGAGGCGCCGTACTGCCGGCTGCAGCTGCCGCAGAACGCAGTTCCCGGCCAGGTCAAGACCGCCGGCTGCCACCTGTACGTGACCGGCGTCTTCGACTCGCTGTTCCTGCGCCTGAAGATCGCGATCATCACCGGGGTCATCATGACCTCGCCGCTGTGGATGTACCAGCTGTGGGCGTTCATCGCGCCGGGCCTGTACCAGCGGGAGCGGCGCTGGGCCTACTTCTTCGCCGGCTCGGCTCTCCCGCTGTTCGCGTTCGGCGGCACCCTGGCCTACTTCGCGATGACCAAGGGCCTGCACTTCCTGCTCGACCTGGTGCCGCACGGCGTCATCCCGATCATCACCATCGACACCTACCTCAGCTACGCGCTCGCGATGCTGACCATCTTCGGGCTGGCCTTCGAGCTGCCGCTGGTCTTCGTGCTGCTCAACCTGGCCCACGTGCTGACCCACGAGCGGTTCGCTAAGTGGCGCCGGATGATCATCTTCGGCGTGTTCGCGTTTGCCGCCGTCGCCACCCCGAGCCCGGACCCGATCAGCATGCTGCTGCTGGCCGTCCCGTGCGTGGCGCTGGTGGAGCTGGCCGAGGTGTTCGCCTACTTCAACGACCGCCACCGGGCCAAGCTGATGGCCGCTGACCCCTACCCCGGGCTGACCCCCGAGGAGGTCGCGGCCCTGGAGAGCGACGAGGCACCGGCCCCGCCGCCGGACACGACGGCCCGGCCGCCCGACTAGCCGCTGAAGCGGGCGGGCCTGCTCGCCCGCCCGCGGTTCAGCGGACTGGCAGACCGCCCGCTTAGGCTGGGGTCATGTCGACATCGGCCAGCCCCGCGGATCGCTACGCGGCCACCCGGCGCCGGGCGGCCGACGGGGCGCGCATTGCCGGGTTCCGGCAGCTCTATGACTTCGAGTTCGACGACTTCCAGCTCGCCGCCTGCCGGGCCCTGGATGCCGGGCACGGCGTGCTGGTGGCCGCGCCGACCGGGTCCGGCAAGACGGTGGCGGGCGAATTCGCCGTGCACCTGGCGCTGGCCCAGGGCCGCAAGTGCTTCTACACCACGCCGATCAAGGCCCTGTCCAACCAGAAGTACGGCGACCTGGCCCGCCGCTACTCCGCGGCCACGGTCGGGCTGCTGACCGGGGACAACAGCATCAACCCCGAGGCCCCGGTCGTGGTCATGACCACCGAGGTGCTGCGGAACATGCTGTACGCGGGCTCGCCGCTGCTGGCAGGCCTGGGTCACGTCGTCCTCGATGAGGTGCACTACCTGGCCGACCGGTTCCGCGGCGCGGTCTGGGAAGAGGTGATCATCCACCTGGCCCAGTCGGTGCAGCTGACTGCGCTGTCGGCCACGGTGAGCAATGCCGAGGAGTTCGGCGACTGGCTGTCCCAGGTCCGCGGCGGCACGACGGTGATCGTGGACGAGCACCGGCCGGTGCCGCTGTGGCAGCACATGCTGGTCGGCACCCGCCTGTATGACCTGTACGGCGAGGGCAAGCCGCGGGGCGGCTCGCCGGCCGCCCGGCGGCGGGCGGTGGTCAACCCCGAGCTGCTGCGGGTCACCCAGCGAGAGGGCTGGGGCCGGCAGCGCCAGGGCCAGGGCCGCGGCGGGTACAGCCGCCCGCAGCGCGGCGGCCGCCGCCCGCTGCCGTTCCGGCCGCCGCGCCGCCCGGCGGTGATCTCGCGGCTGGACTCGGCGGGCCTGCTGCCCGCGATCACCTTCATCTTCAGCCGGGCAGCCTGCGACGCGGCCGTCCTGCAGTGCCTGGACGCCGGGGTCACGCTGACCACGCCGCAGGAGGCCGACGAGATCGCCGCGCTGGCTGCCGAGCGGACGGCCGGCATCCCCGACGAGGACCGGGCCGTGCTCGGCTACGACTCCTGGCTGGCCGGGCTGCGCCGCGGCGTCGCCGCGCACCACGCCGGCCTGCTGCCGACCTTCAAGGAGGTCGTCGAGGACCTGTTCGAGGCCGGCCTGGTCCGGGCCGTGTTCGCCACCGAGACCCTCGCGCTGGGCATCAACATGCCGGCCCGCACGGTCGTGATCGAGCGGCTGACGAAGTGGAATGGCGAGACCCACGCCGACCTGACCCCGGGGGAGTACACCCAGCTCACCGGCCGGGCCGGGCGGCGCGGCATCGACGTGGAGGGGCACGCGGTGGTGCTGTGGCACCCCGACCTGGACCCGGCGTCGGTGGCCGGGCTGGCCGGCACCCGCACTTACCCGCTGAACTCCAGCTTCCAGCCGTCCTACAACATGGCGGTCAACCTGGTCGGCCAGGTCGGGCGGCAGCGCGCCGCGGCGCTGCTGGAGTCATCCTTCGCCCAGTTCCAGGCCGACCGCGGCGTGGTCGGCCTGTCCCGGCAGGCCAGCACGCTGCGGGCGGAGCTGGCCGGGCTCGCGCCGGAGTGCGGCCGCGGTGACATCGCCGGGTACGCGGCGCTGCGCCGGGAGCTGTCCGGCTCCGAGGGCAGCCTGGCCCGGTCGCGCCGCGCGGCCCGGCAGGAGGAGGCGCTGGCGTCGCTGGTGCTGCTGCGCCGCGGCGACATCATCGCCGTCCCCGGCGGCCGCCGGGCCGGGATCGCCGTGGTGCTGGAGCCGGCCGCCGACGGCGGCACGGCCGGGCCGCTGGTCCTGACCGAGGGCCGTCAGGCGCGGCGGCTGCCGGTCGCTGACTTCCCGGTTCCGGTGCAGGCCATCGAGCGGATCCGGATCCCGTCATCGTTCAGTCACCGCTCGGCACACCAGCGCCGCGACCTGGCCGCCACCGTCCGCAACAAGCTGGCCGGCCGTGACCTGCCGCGGACCCGAGGCCGCCGCGGCGAGGCCGGCGGCGCCGGGAGCAACGGGCCCCGCGCAGACGACGCCGAGATCACCCGGCTGCGCCGGGCCCTGCGTGATCATCCCTGCCACCAGTGCCCCGACCGGGAGGCGCACCTGCGCGCGGCCGAGCGCTGCGCCCGGGTCGAGCGGGAGGCCGCGGCGCTGGAGGACCGCGTGGCCAGGCGGTCGCACGTGCTGGCCCGGACCTTCGACCGGGTCTGCGCGATGCTGGCGGACCTGGGTTACCTGAGCGGCGACTCGGTGACCGCCGACGGGCGGCGGCTCAGCCGCATGTACGCCGAGCTGGACCTGGTCGCGGCCGAGTCGCTGCGCCGCGGCGCCTGGGCCGGGCTGTCGGCGCCGGAGCTGGCTGCCTGCGTGTCCGCGCTGACCTTCGAGGCCCGGCGGCCAGACGACGCCAGCCCGCCGCGGCTGCCGCCCGGCCGGGTCAAGGAGGTGCTGGCCGGGACAGTCCGGCTGTGGGGCGAGCTGGCCGAGGCCGAGGCGGGGCACGACCTGCACTTCCTGCGGGCGCACGAGCCGGACCTGGGCTTCGCCTGGAGCGCGCACGCCTGGGCCCGCGGGGCGGACCTGCAGAAGTCGCTGGGTGACCTGACGCCCGGTGATTTCGTGCGCGCCGTGAAGCAGCTCATCGACCTGCTGGACCAGGTCGCGATCGCGGCCGGGGACGACCCGCTGGCGCGCACCGCGCGGCAGGCGATCAGCGCGCTGCGCCGCGGCGTGATCGCCTACTCCTCGGTGACCTGAGCCGCCGCCCGCGGTGCGCGAGCCCGCCCGGCGCGAACTGGCCCGGCGTGGCCCCGAACGGCGTGGCCCGGAAACGGCGCGGTCAGGAAGCCGTGCCGTCAGACGGCGCGCAGCACCGAGACCGGCAGGTCGTAGACCCGCCGGACGCTGCTGCCCAGCCGGGTGATGTCGGCGCCGTAGACGTGCAGCGACACGGCCACGCCGGCGCCGGTGTTGCGGACCCGGTGGATGTCGCCGGGCGGCGCGAAGCCGCTGACCTCGCCCTGCCGGTTCTCATTGCGGCCGACCTCGCGCAGCGCGCTGCCGTCAGCGGTGACCGCGTACAGCTCCTCGTACTCGGTGCCCTGCAGCACGCCGAACACGCACCAGGTCACGTGGTCGTGGATGGGGGTCACCTGACCAGGCCGCCACACCATGGCGGTGACGGAGAACGAGCCGTCCGGCTCGGTGTGCAGCACGTGGCAGCGGTAGCCGTCCGGGTCGCCCGCCAGCTCGTCGGCGGTCAGGATCTCCGGGCCCGGCAGGTGCTGGCGCAGCTGGGCGGCCACCAGGGCGGCGGTCTGAGTCCAGTCGGCGTGCTGCCCGGTAGCGCCCCGGATGCCGATGAGCAGATCACCTGGACATCGGGCGCGAACGGGACTCAACGTATTCATGACGACCCTCCCAGCTGGCCCGGTCTGGATCACCTCAGCCTAGGGAGAATGTTGTACCCGCCGGGAGTAGGAAATGGGCATGATCGGATGCCAATGATTCATGGAACCGATAGAGCCAGGCTATAAGCCCTGGTCAGCGGGTGGGCCGGTGCCGCGCGAAGCAGGGCGCCGGTGAGGGCCGGGCGGTCAGGGTCGGGCGGCCAGGGCCGACAGCAGGCGTCCCAGCGAGGTGCCCAGGTCCCAGCGCTCGTCCAGGGCAGCCAGCGCCGCCGGGTCGGCCGGCCGGGCGGGCAGCGCGCCGTTGAGCGGGGGAATCGGCGCGTCAGTGGCCACCCGGACCACGGGGCCGCAGGCCTCCAGGTAGGTGCGTCCGGCGACCAGCTTGGCCCGGCTGCCCATCGGGAAGCCGCCGTGCCCGGCGTCCAGCGCCTCGAGCATCGCCTCCACCGAGCCGAACACGCGCACCAGCGCCGCCGCGGTCTTCTCGCCCACCCCGCTCACGCCGGGCAGGCCGTCGCTGGGGTCGCCGCGCAGCGCCGCGAACGCGGCGTAGGACCGGCCGGGGATCTCATAGCGGCGGGTGATCGCGGCCTCGTCGACGACCTCCATCTTGGCCAGGCCGCGGGCGATGTACAGCACGGCGACGCCGCGCTTGTCATCGACGACCTGGAACAGGTCCCGGTCGCCGGTGACGACCTCGACCGGGCCGGGCTCGCGGGCGGCCAGCGTGCCGATCACGTCGTCGGCCTCATAGCCGCCGGCCTCGGCCATGACCACCCCGGCCGCCGCCAGCACCTCCCGGATGACCGGGACCTGGGCGTTCAGCGCATCCGGCACCTGCTCGCTGCCGTCGCGGTTGGCCCGGTGCGACTTGTAGCTCGGCAGCGCGGCGGTCCGGAAGGCGGGCCGCCAGCTGGCATCCAGGCAGGCCACCAGGCGGTCCGGGTGCCGGGCCCGGATCAGCCGGGACATCATGTCCAGCATCCCGCGCACGGCGTTGACCGGCGTCCCGTCCGGCGCGGTCATGGTCTCCGGGACGCCGTAGAACGCCCGGAAGTACATCGAGGCCGAGTCCAGCAGCATCAGGGTGCCCACCCCGCTATCCTGCCAGCCCCCGCCGACACCGGCGGTACGCACGGGCACAGTGACCGGGCCGGTGCCCCGGCCGGGTGCCCCGTTACTGCTGGTGCCGTTACCGGTTGATCGAGGACATGTCCGGGTAGCGGTCGCCCTGCGCGGTGCCCGCGGCATCCAGCGCGGCCAGCTCGTCGCTGCTCAGCTCGATGCCGGCGGCGGCCACGTTCTGCTCCAGGTAGGTGCGCCGCTTGGTGCCGGGGATGGGGACGATGTCGTCGCCCTGGTGGTGCACCCAGGCCAGGGCCAGCTGGGCGGCGGTCACGCCGCGGTCAGCGGCGAGGGCCTGGATCTTGTCGACGATGGCCTGGTTGGCATCCCGGTTCGCGCCGGTCATCCGGGGCTGGGCGCGGCGGAAGTCGGCGGCGTCGAGCTGGTCGGTGTTGCTGATCGCGCCGGTCAGGAAGCCGCGGCCGAGCGGGCTGTAGGCGACGAACCCGATGCCCAGCTCGCGGACCGTGGGCAGGATCTCGGCCTCGGGGTCGCGGGCCCAGATGGAGTACTCGGTCTGCAGCGCGGTGACCGGGTGCACGGCGTGCGCCCGCCGGATGGTCGCGGGGCTGGCCTCCGACAGTCCGATGAACCGGATCTTGCCCGCGCTGACCAGCTCGGCCATCGCGCCGACGGTCTCCTCGACGGGCGTGGCCGGGTCGACGCGGTGCTGGTAGTACAGGTCGAGGTGGTCGGTTCCGAGTCGCCGCAGGGACGCCTCGCAGGCCTGCCGCACGTACTCCGGGCGGCCGCTGACGCCGCGCGCCGCGGGATTGGCCGGGTCGCGGACGAGACCGAACTTGGTGGCCAGCACGACCTGGTCACGGCGGCCGGCGATGGCCCGGCCGACGAGCTCCTCGTTGGTGCCCGGCCCGTAGGCATCAGCGGTGTCCAGCAGCGTGACACCCAGCTCCAGCGCCCGGTGAATCGTGGCGACCGACTCAGCGTCATCGAGTGGACCATAGAATTCGGACATTCCCATACAACCAAGCCCTTGACGTGGCAAAATAGGACCGGATCGGCCGAGAGAGGTGGTTCCGAGCACGATGTGCGTCCTTCCGCCTGCGTCTGGTCTCTCAACACTAGGGGCGCACCGTGGCGGGCTACTGCCGCTAGAGCACCTGGAGCGTGATCAGCGGCAGCGCCGGGGCTCGCGGGTCGCGGGTAGGCCGTAAAACTCAGACATCCGTTGCGGCGGAGCGCCTACTGATGCTCATGCCGCAGCCGCCTGCTGCCGGGCGGCGGTCCCGGTCTTGGCCGCTTCTGCGGTGCCGGGTTCCTGCTTCAGCCCGCTGCGCCCGGCCAGGCCGGGTCTTACCTGCGGTCCGCAGGCGTTTCCCTCTCCGTCCCACTGACGGCGAGGCCAAGCAGATTCCGCGAGGCGTTCACGTCCCGGTCCAGGACCAGGCCGCACAGGCATACCTGCGCTCCGGCAGGGACAGCCTGGCTTTCACTGCCCTGCAGCCCGAGCACGTCTTACTCGACGGAAACCACCGGTCGGCCACGACCACCCGGCCGCCGTTCCATCCGGTCTTATAGGCAAGCATCCGGCGTGCGGCGCCGGAGCCCTGGTCCGCGATCGCCCGGGCCAGCCTGCGGTTGCGGAGCATCCCGGCCACATTCAGGTCCTCGACCACCACCGTCTCGTATCGGCTGGCGAGGCTGCTGGTGGCCTTGTGCAGCGCATCCGCCCGGACATTCGCCACCCGCGCGTGGATCCGGGCGAGTGCCGCCGCGTGCGTGCGCCGGTTCGCCGAGCCCCTTGGCCGTGCGGGAGTGGGCACGGCTGGCCCGGCGCAGTTTGCGCAGGGAGGCTGACAGCGGCCTGGGCCCGCGGACGGTGATCACCTGGCCGGCGTCGTCGACGCCGGCCAGCAGGGTCTTGATTCCCGGGTCGACGCCGATCGCCGAGCCGGACCGGGCATGGCGGCCGGGTACAGCCCGCTCAACCTCGCAGGTGAATGACACGAACCACCGCTGCGCGGTACGGCTGACTGTCGCATTCACGACCCGGGCGGTGCCGTTTCCCAGGCGGCGCGCAAGCTTGCGGGTGGACTCATGCGTCCGGATGGTGCCCAGCCGGGGCAGCGTGACCGTGGTGCCGGCGCACCGCATCACTCCGGTGCTGAACCGGAATGAGTCGCGGCACTTCCCCCGCTTCTTGAATTTCGGGTACGCAGCCTGCGTCCCTGTCGCTGGCCGTTCCTCGACCGGATGAACTCGTGCAGCGCGCGATCCAGGTCATGGAACGCTTCCTGGTAAGCGCACTTGGAGCTCTGGGCCCACCACGCCAGCGCGGGGTCGGTTTTCTTCTGCGCATTCCACAGCTTGTGGAGGTCGTTTGCCCAGTACCACTTCTGCTCGGCGGCGTAACGCTCTTTGCACCTGTTCAGGCCCCAGTTCCAGGCGAACCGTGCCGCCCCCGCATGAGACCGCAGCGCGGCCTCCTGCGACGGGGTCGGCGCTCAGGCAAATTGGTAAGCCTGGAAGACCTTCACGCCGGCGCCCCGGTGATCGCGGCCGGCACCGGGTACGCACAGCTTGCCGAACTGACCGGGCGAACAGGTCCCGTGGCCTGCTCCTCGGCGCCTAAAGCGGCCTGCGAGCCCGGCGCGGCACCGATGCAGTCATTTATCAGCACACGGCAAAGATAGGTACCCTCACCGACAGTCTGCCCGGGGCGCGTGAAGCCGGGCGCGCAGGTCACTGCGCTACCGCCGCCAGCGCCGGGCGGTACACACCAGCTAGAGCACCTGGAGCGCGACCAGGCAGGTGTCGTCGTCGGTGTGCGTGGCGCCCATGACCTCCAGCACCGCGGCGATGACGCCGTCCGGGTCGGTTGCGCCGCCGGCCGCTTCCACCAGGCTGGACAGGCCCTCGTCGATGGAGCGGTCGCGGCGCTCGATCAGGCCGTCGCTGTAGAGCAGCAGCAGGTCGCCGGGGTCGAGCTGCAGGCTGGCGACCTGGTAGCCGCGCTGGCCGGCGCCGAGCAGGATGCCGTCAGGCTGCGGCAGCAGCCGGGCGTGCGGGCCGCGGACCAGGACCGGCGGCGGGTGACCGGCCTGGGCCCAGCGCAGCATCCGGGTGGCCGGGTCGAAGTATCCGGCCACCACCGAGGCGGTGTGCTCGTGATCGACGTGCCGCACGAGCTCGTTCAGCCAGCCGACCAGCTGCTGCGGCGGGGCGCCGGTGATGGCCAGCCCGGCCAGCGCGCCGCGCAGCCGGGCCATCGCGGCCGCGGCGGCGAGGCCGTGCCCGGCCACGTCGCCGATCGCGATGAGCACCTGGCCGCTGGGCATGTCGGCGGTGATGTACCAGTCGCCGCCCACCCGGCTGTCATGGGAGGCGGGCAGGTAGCGGACCACCGCGCGCAGTCCGGGCAGGTCAAACGGCTCGTCATGGAGCGGGAGGATGGCGTGCTGGAGCTCGACGGTCACGTGCCGCTGCTGGGCCAGCTCGGCGGCGAGCTTGGCCTCGACGACCCGGCTGCGCTCGTTCGGGCGCAGCGGAATGGCCTCGGGGCGGCGGGTCATCTCCAGGCGCCCGGGGTCGTGCTGCTGGGCAGCACTGCCCTGGTGGGGGGCAGGAACCTCGACAGTCTCAGAACTCCTCACGGTTCACATCAGGTCAGCTGTTGTGCACCTAGCGTGAGGCATCGACGGCGCCCGTGTCTAGATGGGCCCGCAATTATCGGCCATGAGATGATGCGGCAGGCGGTTCAGACTGCCGGGGCGCAGTCAACGGTGACTGGAGGTGCCAGTGAACGACCAGGCACAGGCGGGTGGCGAGCTGTACCCGGCGAGCCGGCTCGCGGAGGTAGCCGCGGCAGCGCGGGAGGCGGGCCTGGACGCCCTGCTCCTGACGCCCGGCGCGGACCTGCGCTACGTCGTCGGCTACGACGCGCATGCCCAGGAGCGGCTGACGTGCCTGGTGGTGCCGGCCGCCGGCGCGGGGGACCCGTTCCTGCTGGTGCCCGAGCTGGAGTACCCGGCGGCGCTGGCCTCGCCGGCCGGCCGGATGGGCCTGGAGATCGCTGGCTGCGACGAGACGAGCGATCCGTACGCGCAGGTCGCGGCCCGGCTGGGCACGCCGGCGGTGGTCGGGCTGTCCGACCGGATGTGGGCGCTGATGGTGCTGCGGCTGCGCGCCGCGCTGCCCGGCGCCCGGCAGGAGCTGGCCAGCCTCGCGCTCAGCGGCCTGCGGGCGCGCAAGAGCGCGGCCGAGGTTGAGGCGCTCGCCGCGGCGGGCGCGGCCATCGACCGGGTGCACGCCCGGGTGCCGGGCTGGCTGCGGCCGGGCCGCACCGAGCTGGAGGTGGCCGCCGACATCATCGACGCGATCCTGGCTGAGGGGCACGCGCGCGCCGACTTCGCGATCGTGGCCTCGGGGCCGAACGCGGCCAGCCCGCATCACTCCCCGTCGGACCGGGCCCTGCAGCGCGGCGACGCGGTGGTGGTCGACATCGGCGGCACCATGCCCAGCGGCTACTGCTCGGACTGCACCCGCACCTACGCGATCGGCACGCCAGCGCCGGAGTTCGCGGCGTACTACGCGGTGCTGCAGGCCGCGCAGGAGGCGGCGGTCGCGGCGGTCAGGCCGGGCATCACGGCCGAGGCGCTGGACGCGGCAGCCCGCGAGCCGATCGCGGCGGCGGGCTACGGCGAGCTGTTCATGCACCGGACCGGGCACGGCATCGGCCTGGAAACGCACGAGGACCCCTACATCGTGTCCGGCAACGCCGAGCCGCTGGCCGCCGGGCACGCGTTCTCGATCGAGCCGGGCATCTACGCCGGGCCGCACGGGGCGCGGATCGAGGACATCGTGGTGTGCACCGGCTCGGGCGGGCGCCGGCTCAACAACGGCAGCCGGGACCTGGTTGTCGTGGACGCCTGATGCCGGGCGCGCAGCGGGACCTCCGCGACGACACCGCAGCGGCGCTGCTGGAGCTGACCGCCGACCTGGCCGCGCGCGAGGTACGCCCGGCGGCCGATGCCGGCGAGCAGCAGGGCAAGTTCCCCCGGGAGATCTTCCGCCTGCTGGGCGGCGCCGGGCTGCTCGGCCTGCCCTACCCCGAGGAGCTGGGCGGCGGCGGCCAGCCGTATGAGACCTACCTCCAGGTCGTCGAGGAGCTGGCCGGGGCGTGGCTGGCGGTCGGGCTCGGCGTCAGCGTGCACACACTGTCGTGCTTCCCGGTGGCCAGCGCCGGAACGCGCGAGCAGCAGGAGCAGTGGCTGCCCGGCATGCTCGGCGGTGACCAGCTCGGCGCCTACTGCCTGTCCGAGCCGGCCAGCGGGTCCGATGCGGCCGCCCTGGCCACCAAGGCCACCGCCGACGGCGATGAGTTCGTCGTGACCGGGGTCAAGGCGTGGATCTCGCACGGCGGCGCGGCTGACTTCTACGCCCTGTTCGCGCGGACCTCAGGCGACCCGCAGGGCCGCGACCGCTCCCGCGGCGTCAGCTGCTTCCACGTGCCTGCCTCGACCGCGGGGGTGTCGGCGGGCCCGCCCGAGCACAAGATGGGCATGCGCGCGTCGGTCACCGCCCAGATGCGGTTCGACGGCGCCCGGCTGCCGGCCGGCCAGCTGATCGGCGAGCAGGGCCAGGGGATGCGCATCGCGCTGACCGCGCTGGACTCGGGCCGGCTGGGCATCGCGGCGTGCGCGACCGGGCTGGCCCAGGCAGCACTCGACGCGGCGGTCAGCTACGCGCGGCAGCGGCGCCAGTTCGGCCGCCCGGTGATCGAGTTCCAGGGCGTCGGCTTCCTGCTGGCCGACATGGCCACGGCGGTGAGCGCGGCGCGCGCGCTGTACCTGAGCGCGGCCCGGCGCCGCGATGCCGGGCTGGAGTTCGGGCAGCAGGCCGCGATGGCCAAGCTGCTCGCCAGCGACACGGCGATGCGGGTGGCCACCGATGCGGTGCAGGTGCTGGGCGGCTACGGGTACGTGGAGGACTTCCCGGCCGAGCGGTACATGCGCGAGGCTAAGGTGCTGCAGATCGTCGAGGGCACCAACCAGATCCAGCGCCTGGTCATCAGCCGCGGGCTGAGCTGAGCGGGCGGAGCTGAGCCCGCCGGGAAGCGCGCGCGGGGCGGCAGGCGCGCCGCCCCGCGCGCGCTAGCGGAACGACCCGGCGGTCAGGCCCGACACGATCCGCCGCTGGGCGAAGACCACCAGCAGCGCGATCGGGATCGAGATGATGACCACCGCCGCGTCGATCAGGTTGTAGAAGGTCTGGTACTGGCTCTGGCCGAGGTCCACGATGGCCAGCGGCGCGGTGAACATGTTCGGCGAGGACATGAAGGACAGCGCGAAGGTGAAGTCATTCCAGGTCAGCATGAACGACAAGATCGCCGCGGTGAACACGCCCGGCAGCGCGACCGGCATGATCACCTTGCGCAGCGTCTGCAGCCGGGTGCTCCCGTCGACCAGCGCCGCCTCCTCCAGCGACCGCGGGATCTGGGAGAAGTAGCTGGCCAGCAGCCACGTCGCCAGCGGCAGCGTGTAGATCAGGCAGGAGATCACCAGCGCCGGGTAGCTGTTCAGCAGGCCCAGCCGGCGGTAGGCGATGAACAGCGGGCCGACCATGGCGATGATCGGGAAGAAGTTCGCGACCAGGATGAAGCCCAGGATCACCGGCTTGCCGCGGATCTGGGTCCGGGCCAGCGCATAGCCGGCCAGCGCGGCGATGATCACCGTCAGGATGGTCGTCGCGAGGGCCACGATCACGCTGTTGAGCAGCGGCCGGATGAAGTCGGACTGGGTGAAGTCGGTGACGTAGCTGCTCCAGGTGATGTGGCCTGGCAGCAGGCTGGTCGTCCCGGCGTTGATCTCCTGCTGGGTCTTCAGCGAGGTGATCACGATCCAGTAGAACGGGAACAGGCTGGCCACCACGAAGATCGCGATCAGCACGAAGAACCCGGACTTCGCCGCCACCTTGCGCGGCTTCAGCTTGCGGGCCGGGCGCCAGGCCGCGCCGGCGCCCGCGGGCGAGGTCGTCGCGCTCATGCCGCGTCCTCGACCTTGAAGGTGCGGGTGTAGACGCCCGCGATGATCAGCGCGAAGATGACCAGCGCGACGGAGATCGCGCCGCCGTAGCCGAAGTCGGTCGCCACCAGGAACGCCTTCCAGTTGAGGTAGGCCAGCACGCTGGTGGAGGTGCCGGGCCCGCCGCCGGTCATGATGTAGACCACGTCGAACACCAGGAACGACTGCAGCGTGCGGAAGATCAGCGCCACCATGAGGGCCGGCTTGAGCAGCGGCAGGGTGAGCCGGCGGAAGGTCTGCCAGGCGCTGGCGCCGTCGATCCGCGCCGCCTCGTAGATGTCACCGGGGATGACCTGCAGGCCGGCCAGCAAGACGATGGCCATGAACGGGGTGTTGCGCCAGGCGTCCGCGATCAGCACCGCCGTCCACGCCGTCCAGGTGCCATCCAGCCAGGTGGTGTGGGCCAGCGGCAGGTGCAGGCTGGTCAGCAGGAAGTTGACGAAGCCCTGCTGCGGGTCGAACATCGACCGCCACAGCTCCGCCGACACCACGGTCGGCACCGCCCACGGGATGAACACCGCGGCGCGGACGATCCCGCGGCCGCGGAACGGCTTGTTCAGTGCCACCGCCAGGGCCAGCCCGACCGCTGTCTCCACCACGACCGACACGATCGTGAACCCGGCGGTGTGCACCAGCGCGGGCACGAACTGGTGGTCGGTGAACAGCTCCTGGTAATTGGACAGCCCGGCGAAC
>DASXDJ010000029.1:0-50449 GCA_036490755.1 Streptosporangiaceae bacterium | reverse complement strand
GCCCCCGGACCGGGAAGCGGGCCGCCCGCAGCACACGCGTTACGAGCTAGTCGGTGACGGGCTGGGCACCGGCGAGCCGGGGGCCGGCGGGCCGGCCTTGGGCTCCGTGCGGGTCGGACCGACGAACAGCAGGACCTGCCGCGACGCCCACGGCACGGCGTCGTAGACATACCAGCGGCCGGGCGCCTGGCTCTGGTTGCGGGCAACACCATGCCGCTCGACGTTGAAGCGCACGGCGGTCACGTGGCGCTGGCGCAGCATCGCCTCCACCTGGGCGACCGTCTTGCCGTGGATGTCCAGGCCGTGCATGGCCTCGCCCGGCGCGAACGCCGACGCCGTCGACTCGTACTGCTCCCGCGGCCGGGCCGCGCGGCCGAAGACAAGGTCGGCCTGGCCGCGGAAGCTGACCGGGACCCGGAGGCCGACCGGGCACTGGTCGCCGCCGCTGGCCACGTGGCACGCGCCCGTCGCGGTGATGGGCGTGATCGCGTTGGTGTGGGTCCCGCCGAAGTAGACGACCGTGCCGACGATCGAGGGCGAGACCGGCAGCAGCTTGAGCGAGATGTTCAGGTGGTGGCGGGCGAACTCGGCGCGGTACTGCGCCGGGTCGGCTACGGGATCGCGCACGATGACGTCGATGTAGTGACCGTGCCGGACAAACGACAGCACGTGCGCGCGAACTGGTGCGGGCCCGTGCCCGGCCGGGACGGATCCCGCCCGGTGCCCGGCCTGGCCGGCCGGAGCGCTGGGCCCGGGCTGACTGATCATGGTCACGACCAGCGCCGCCGCGGCCACAGCGGCAGCCGCCGGCACGGCGACCAGCCAGCGACGCCGGGTGCTGCGGCGCGGGCTAGCGGCGGGCGGGTGCGGCAGGCCGGCGGGCGTGGCCGTAATCTGGCCGGCCAGGTCGGCCAGCGTGTCTGGCCGCGACAGCTGCGCGGCCTCCGCGTCGCTGACGCGGGCGATCTTACTGAGCTGGTTCACCGGAAGTCTCCACTCGGAACGGGCGCAGGGCGGGGGGCGCGCTCGGCCGGACCGCGGTCCAGCTCGGCGGTGAGGCGGCGGCGGGCCCGGTGCAGCCGGATCCGTACGGCGTTGCGCGAGCAGCCCAGGACGACGGCGATCTGGCCGTGGTCCAGGCCCTCCCAGGCGGTCAGGGCGAGCAGCTCGCGCTCGGCCTCGGGCAGGCGGCTGAAGGCGGCCGCGGTGCGGGCTAGCTCGCCGGTGTACTCCGGCGGGCGGTAGGTGACGGCCAGGTCGGCGCGCAGCCGGTCAGCCAGCGCCAGCCGGCGCCGCTCGCCCCGGCGGTAGTTGGCCAGCACCCGCCGGGCCACGCCGTACAGCCACAGCCGCTCCTGCAGGCCGTCGGGCATGTCCGCCAGCCGCCGCCAGGCGGTCAGGAACACCTCGGCCAGCGCGTCAGCGGCGTCGTCGGGATTGTCGGTGCGGCGCAGCAGGTACCCCAGGATCGGGCCGTGGTGCGCCGCGTACGCCGCCTCGAAGCGGCGTTGTCGCTCGTCATGAGCTTGGGTCAGCGGACTGGGCAAGGGCTGTTCCTTTCGACACAGCCCACATGTCCGCCGGGCCGTCAGCATTTCAGCCGACGCCCGGGCTAGTCGCAGATGCGGATGCGCAGCCGCCGGAAGCCGCGGCCCTTGTTCTCGATCTTGACGACCTGGATCTTGCCGATGTGGCTGGTACTGGCCACATGGGTGCCGCCGTCGGCCTGCTGGTCAAGCCCGACGATGTCGATGATCCGGACCTCGGGCACGTCAGCCGGGACCAGGTTGGTGGCGGTGCGGATGATGTCCGGCAGGGCGAAGGCCTCGGCGCGCGGCAGGACCCGCACGTCAATCCGCCGGTCGTTCCCGATCTCGGCGTTACACGCAGCCTCCACCGCGTCCCGGAACCCCTCCGGCAGCTCGGGCAGGTCGAAATCCATCCGGGCCGTTAGCTCGTCCATGTTCCCGCCGGTCACCAGCGAGCCGTAGTCGCGGAACACCACCCCGCACAGCACGTGCAGCCCCGAGTGGGTGCGCATCAGCGCGGTCCTGCGGTCATCCTCGACCGCCCCGCGCACGGTGCTGCCGGCCAGCGGCACCGGGTCGTCCTCGGCCGGGATCAGGTACAGGTCATCGCCCTTGCGGGCCCCGGCAATCCTGGTCTGGACGCCGCCCCACAGCAGCACGCCGTGGTCGGGCGGCTGGCCGCCACCGCCCGGGTAGAACGCCGACCGGTCCAGCACGATCCCGTCCGGGCCGGAGTCCAGCACCACCGCGTCCCACTCGCGCAGGTTCTGATCGTCGAGTTCCAGCCGGTGGGTACGCCACGTCGCCTCAGTCACCCGCCTCAGCCTAGCCTCGCCCCGGGAAATCCAGCTTTACCAGGGACCGTAGGGGCCCTGGTGCGAGGTGGAGGAACTGCGGCTGCGCTTGAACTGGCTGACCTTGGGCCGCACGTCGGCCAGGTAAATGGCCGCTGCGACGAAGGCCACGATGGGCAGGAAGCTGAAAATCGGCAGCTGCCCGATGGCGCCGCCGATGCCGATCACCAGGGCGACCCCGAGGATGATCAGCCACAAGGGCTTGGTCTGCTTGCCGGCCGCGGGGAAGGCCGTCTTCTGCTGCCGGATCGCGTCGACGAACGCGAAGGCCTCGGTGACGAAGGCAGCGAGGAGGAGGAACCAGAAGAAATAGTTGATCGGGCCCCACCCGGAGAAGCTGATGATGCTCACGGCGCCAACTTACTCGACTCGCCGCCCTGCTGCGGCTCGATGGCGGGCCGGGACGCGCCGGCGTCGAGGGCGTCCTCGCCGACATCCTCCGGCCAGGTCAAAGCGGCCTCATCGGGCGGCAGGTCGCCGACCTCGCCGTCCTTGCCCTCGGCGAGCCGGGTCTCCTTGCGGAATGACTCGTAGATCTCGATGACCATCTGCTTCTGCCGCTCGGTCAGGTCCGGGTCCGTCAGGACCGCCTCGCGCACCATCGAGCTGGGCTGCTTGTCCTCCAGGAAGCCCGCCTGGATGTACAGGGCCTCGGCGGAGATCCGCAGGCCCTTGGCGATCTGCTGCAGGATGTCGGCGCTCGGCCGCCGCAGCCCGCGCTCGACCTGGCTCAGGTACGGGTTGGAGATACCGGCGTTCTGGGCCAGCTGGCGGAGCGAGATCCGGGCCTGCTCGCGCTGCTCGCGGATGTACTCGCCGATGGTGTTGACGTTGACCGGCTTCATGCTGGCAGTGTCCCACGCCCTGCTTGCAAATGCAAGCAAGGCGCTAGCTGTGGCTAGCGGACGCGGAGCCGGCCGTGCTGCCTGCGGCACGCCGGCCACCGGGTCCGTTATGCCGTCTGCCGCTAAGTCAGTAACGGGCAGCCGGGCGCGGACCTCGCCCACCGGCTGACCGCCCCCGGTGACCGGCACGGTTGCCAGCTCGTCCAGCGCGGCCAGGTTCACACCCGGCACGTCGGCCACTCCCAGCTCGCGCAGGATGGCCACCGTGAGCGGGGCCCGGGCGCGCTGTCCCCCGTCCTCCAGCTTGAGGGCGCCGGCCCGGCCGTCGGCCAGCGCGAACGCCTCCACGCCCTCGGCGCCGGCCTTGACCATCAGGCCGGGCACGGCGGTCATCAGCTTGTTCTCGGCCCGGTGGGTGCCGGAGGTCCAGGCCGGGTAGGCGCGGAAGGCGTCGGCGACCCGGCGCTCGGGCGTGCCCGGCTCAGCCAGCACCAGCGTCCGGAATGCCCGGGCCAGGCCGGTCACCGAGATGGCCATCAGCGGGGCGCCGCAGCCGTCCACGCCGACCGCGGCCACCGGCTCGCCGGCCAGCTCGGCCACGGTGGCGGCAATGGCCTGCTGCAGCGGGTGCTGCGGGTCCCGGTAGGTGGCTGTGGGCCAGCCCGCGGCCACGCAGGTCGCCAGCATGGCGGCGTGCTTACCCGAGCAGTTGAAGTGGAGCCGGTCCGGCGCCGCACCGGTCCGCACCATCTCCCGGTGGGTCTCCTCATCCCCGGACAGGTCCGGCGGGCATTGCAGGTCGTCCTCGGTGAGCCCGGCCCGGGCCAGGATCTGCCGGGCCCCGGCCACGTGGAAGTCCTCGCCGGAGTGGCTGGCCGCGGCCAGCGCCAGCAGCTCTCCGTCGAGGTCCAGGCCGCACCGCAGCATGGCGGTGGCCTGCATCGGCTTGTTCGACGAGCGAGGGAAGACCGGCGTGGTAACAGCCCCGGCGGCCAGTGCGACCGACCCGTCAGCCCGCAGGCCGACGGCCATCCCCCGGTGCACGGACTCAGTGAAACCGGACCTGACCATCTCGGCCAGGACAGGGCTGCCGACGCTCACTTGCTACCTCCTGCAACGGGGATCTGAAGCATGTCCCGGGCTGCGGCGGGGGACATGGCCGGGCGCTGAGCCAGGTCCGCCAGCGCCGCCGCGCGGCTAACCAGCTCGGCGTTCCCGGTGACCGGGCGGCCGCGGGCGAAGGAGGTGGTGTCCTCCATGCCAACCCGCAGGTGCCCGCCGGCCGACAGCGCGGCCAGCATGACCGGCACCGAGGTCCGGCCGATGCCGGTCGCCGACCAGGTCGCGCCCGCGGGCAGCGCGGCGACAGCGGCGACAAGAGTGGCGGTGTCGCCGGGCATCCCGCCGGGCACTCCCATCACCAGGTCGCAGTGCACGTGCCCGCCGGCCGGCGCGCCCAGGTCGGCGAGCAGCCGGTGCAAGGTGGCCACGTGCCCGAGGTCGAATAGCTCGAACTCCGGCACGACGCCCAGGTCCTTGGTGCGCGCGTACAGCTCCCGGATGAACGGCCACGGGTTCATGAAGACGTCATCGCCGAAGTTGACCGTGCCGCAGGTCAGCGAGCAGGCGTCGGGCGCCGCGTCGAGGACGGCCAGCCGCCGGTCGAAGCTGTCGGTGACCGCGCCGCCGGTGGACAGCTGGACGATGAGGTCGGTGCCCGCGCGCAGGGCCTGCACCGTGTCGGTCAGCCGCTGCCGGTCCAGCGTCGGCCGGGCCTGGTCGTCACGGATGTGCACGTGAATGACGGCAGCCCCGGCGGCCTGGCATTCCTTGGCCGTGGTGACCAGCTCGTCCAGGGTGACGGGCAGGGCGGGCACGGCCGCCTTCTCCGACTCCGCGCCGGTCGGCGCGACGGTGATGAGGGTGGCCGGACCGGGCCGGTGCGGACTGTCAGCAGTCATGGCAAGATGCCTTCTCGTGCGAGCGGTGGTACAGCGGGCCAGCGAGGCGAGCGTATCGGTCGGCGGGTCGGTGGTCGGGAGCCTGCCCCGGCCTGGCCTGGTGGTACTGGTCGGGGTGACGCACGCCGATACCCCGCAGGCGGCCGCCGCGCTGGCTCGCAAGATCTTTTACCTGCGCATCCTGGCCGGCGAGAAATCCTGTGCCGATACCGGGGCCCCGCTGCTGGTCATCAGCCAGTTCACGCTGTACGCCGAGACGGCCAAAGGCCGGCGGCCGACCTGGCAGGCGGCGGCCCCCGGCCCGGTAGCGCAGCCGCTCGTGGAGTCCTTCGCCGCCGCACTTCGGGAGCTGGGCGCCGCGGTGCAGACCGGCGAGTTCGGGGCCGACATGCAGGTGGCGCTGGTCAACGACGGCCCGGTAACGCTGATCCTGGAAGCCTGACCGCGCCGTCGCCCCTGGGCCGGGCTCAGCGGCTGAGCGACGCCTCGCGGTCCAGCGGGCTGCCCTCCAGGTGCCGCCGGGCAAATTCCAGCGACTCGGCCAGGTCGGCGTCCCGCTGTGCTGCGTCTGCCGCCCGGTGCGTGTTGACCTCCAGGACGACGACCCCGCGGTATCCCCCGGTGCGCAGCAGGCCGAGCAGCTCGGCACACGGCTGCGTGCCGCGGCCGGGCACCAGGTGCTCGTCGGGCAGGCCCGGCCGGGTGCCATCGCCCAGGTGCACGTGGGTCATCCGCGGGCCGAGCTGCCGGGCCAGCTCCAGCACGTCAGACCCGGACACTGCCGCGTGCGAGACATCCAGGGTGGCGTGCGGGACGTTCATCTCGACCGGGTTCCAGTGCGGCGCATACGCGGTGACCTCGGTCTCGCCGCGGCTGAGCGGGTAGAGGTTCTCAGCGGCGAAGGCGATCCCGCTGTCGCGCGACAGCTCGGCCAGCCCCGTCTCGAACTCCCGGGCATACTCCCGCTGCCAGCGGAAGGCCGGATGCACCACGACGACACCCGCGCCGAGCTGCTCGGCCATCTCCTGGGACCGGCGCAGCTTGCCCCACGGATCGCGGCCCCAGACCCGCTGCGTCACCAGGAGGGTCGGCGCATGGATCGCGACGACCGGGATGCCGTGATACTCCGACAGCCGGGCCAGCACGCTGGCGTCCTGGCTGACCGGGTCGGCGGTGACCATCACTTCCAGCGCGTCGTAGCCGAGCCGGGCAGCGGTCTCGAATGCATCCGGGACCCGCTCGGGGAACATCGAGGCTGTCGAGAGCGCGATCTGGACCCGCGGCGCGGCCGTCTCGCCGGTCAGCGGCGCGGGCCGCTCCGCCGCAGACGACGGGGCAGCCCCGTCTGCCTGGCTGCCTGTTACCCGCCCGCCTGCCACCGCACCGACACTTCCCAGCCCGTCTCGCTGCCGGACTCATGACGCTCCGGACCTGACCCTGCCAGCTTATGCGTCACCCCCCGCCGGCCTGACCAGGAGCCCGCGGGAGCGTCCGCGCGCCGCCGGATGCCGGGCCGACGAGTGTCGGGCCGGTGAGTGTCGGTGCCGGCGGCTACGGTTCCGGTCATGGGAAAGCTGGCCACGGCCGCGGCATATGAGTGCACTGAGTGCGGCTGGCGAGCTCCCCGATGGGCCGGCCGCTGCGGAAAGTGCCAGGCCTGGGGCAGCCTGGCCCAGGTCCCGCCACCTGGCCTGCCGCCGGTAACGGCTGGCTCGTCGCGGGTACCGCTGCAGGCCGGGTCGCCGCGCGAGAAGGCCGTGCCGATCAGCCAGGTCGACGCCACCGCAGCCCGGGCCCGGCCCACCGGCCTGGACGAGCTGGACCGGGTGCTGGGCGGCGGCCTGGTGCCGGGCGCCGTGGTGCTGCTGGCCGGCGAGCCGGGCGTGGGCAAGTCCACGCTGCTGCTGGAGGCCGGCGCGATGGCCGCGGAGACCGGCCCGGTGCTGTACGTGACCGGAGAGGAATCGGCCGCCCAGGTCCGGCAGCGCGCTGACCGGGTGGGCGCGATGAGCGACAACCTGTTCCTGGCCGCCGAAACCGACTTCGCCGCGCTGCTCGCCCACGTTGAGGCCGTCAGCCCGGCCCTGCTGATCGTCGACTCGGTGCAGACCATCAGCGCGGCCGGGATCGACGGGGTGCCGGGCGGCGTCACCCAGGTCCGGGAGATCACCGCGGCGCTGACCGCCCTGGCCAAGCAGCGGGTGCTCACCACGGTGCTGGTCGGTCACGTGACCAAGGACGGCTCAGTGGCCGGGCCGCGCACCCTGGAGCACCTGGTCGATGTGGTGCTGAGCTTCGACGGCGATGCCCGCGGCCAGCTGCGCATGGTCCGGGCGCTGAAGAACCGGTTCGGGCCGACCGACGAGATCGGCTGCTTCGAGCTGGGCGAGTACGGCCTGGTCGGGCTGCCCGACCCGAGCGGGCTGTTCCTGTCCCAGCGGGACGACCCGGTGCCGGGGACCTGCGTCACCGTCACCATGGAGGGCCGCCGCCCGCTGGTCGTTGAGGTGCAGACGCTGGTGTGCCCGGCAACCACCCCGGAGCTGACCCGCCGGGTGACCTCCGGCCTGGACTCGGCCCGGGTGGGGATGGTGCTGGCGGTGCTGCAGCGGCGGGCCAACGTGGCGATCGGCAAGCAGGACATCTACGCCGCGACCGTGGGCGGGGTCCGCCTCACCGAGCCGTCGGTGGACCTGGCCCTCGCCCTGGCGCTGGCCAGCGCCAGGGCCGACCTGAGCGTGCCCGCGGATCTGGTCGCCATCGGCGAGGTCGGACTGGCCGGGGAGATCCGCCGGGTGGCCGGCATCCAGCGCCGCCTGACCGAGGCTCAGCGCCTGGGCTTCCGCCGCGCCATCGTCCCGCCCGGCTCCGGCATCCCGCCCGCGGCCACCCCGCCGTCCATGAACATCCGCGAGGCCCCCGACCTCACCACCGCCATAGCCCTGTCCCTGGGCGGCTGACCTTCCCTGGGGTAGCTCAGCTGTAGCGCTCCAGGAGGGAGGACTCGGCCAGGCGGGACAGGCCCTCGCGCACGCCCTTGGCCTGCGCGCTGCCCACGCCCTCGACGCACTGGAGGTCTTCGACGGTCGCGGCCAGCAGCTTCTGCAGGCCGCCGAAGTGCCCGATGAGGCCGTCCACCGCCGGACTGGGCAGCCGGGGGACCTTGGCCAGCAGCCGGTACCCGTGCGGGCTCACCGAGTCATCCAGGTTCTCGGCACTGCCCAGGCCGAGCACCGCCGCCACCGCTCCGATGTCGAGCAGCTCATCGGCGCTCAGGTCTTCCAGCTCAGTCAGGGCCGCGACGGCGGCCGAGCGCCGGTCCGCCGGGGTGCTGGGCACGTAGTCCTGGGCCAGCAGCTGCCGCTCGGCGGCGCTGCCGGCGACCAGCTCATCCAGCTGCAGGGCCAGGAGCCGGCCATCGGTGCCGAGCTCGACCATGTGGCCCTCGATCTCGTCAGCGATGCGGCGGACCATCTCGATCCGCTGGGCCACGGCCGAGACGTCCCGGACAGTGGCCAGGTCCTCGATCTCCAGGGCAGACAGGGCGCCCGTGGTCTGGTCCAGGCGCAGCTTGTACCGCTCCAGGGTGGACAGGGCCTGGTGGGCCCGCGACAGGAGGGTCGTGGAGTCTTCCAGCACGTACCGGGCGCCGCCGCTGTACACGGCGATGATCCGCATGGACTTGCTGACGGAGATGACCGGGTAGCCGCACTGCCGGGCGACCCGCTCGGCGGTCCGGTGCCGCGTCCCTGACTCGCCGGTGGGCAGCGTCGGGTCGGGCACGAGCTGGACCGCGGCGCGCAGGATCGTTGATCCGGTGCGGTCCAGGACGATGGCGCCATCCATCTTGGCCAGCTCGCGCAGCCGGGTGGCCGAGAACGCCACCTTGAGCTCGAACCCGCCTGAGCACAAGTCCTCAACCGCCTGGTCATAGCCCAGCACGATCAGGGCTCCCGTGCTGCCCCGCAGGATGCGCTCCAGGCCTTCCCGCAGCACGGTGCCCGGCGCCACGGCCGCGAGCGCGGCACGACGCTGCTCATCCCGCCCGATGCTCATGGCAGGCACCCTCCTGCCTCCAGGCCGGTCATTGCCGTCAGTCTATTCGGCGGCGGGGCCGTCGCGGCCTAGCTGATGCGGAAGGTTACGGGGTTGCTGGTCAGGGACCCGTCACTGACCGTCGCGGTATAGGTCCCGGCCGGCATCCGCGAGGTCCCGGCCGGGCAGCCCGGCGCGGACGCCTGCCGGTTCCAGGAGATGGGGAGCACCGTGGGCACCCCGCGCTGCAGGTCTGAGCTGAGATTGCCGGTGCCCTGGACGCAGTCGGCCGAACTCCAGACCCGTACCGATCCGGCCCGGATGATCAGTGCCACGTGCCGGGCGCCGACATTGAAGGTGCAGGTCTGCCGCGCGGTGGTGACGACATCGACGTTGAACTGCGGAAGCGCGCCAGCCCCGTAGCCCGCCTGGCTGGAGAACAGGCTCAGCACCACTGAGCTGGCCGGGCACGGGCGCGGGTGACCGTAGGCCGCCCGGCTGCCGTGCCGTTCGTGCGGCGCCGCGTTCGGATGTGCCTGGGTGGCGGTGCCGCCGCCGGCTGCTCCGGGACCGCTGCCCTGACCGGATCCGTTACCAGCGTGCTGGCCGGCGGCCTTGGCTCCGGGCTGCCCGGCCGAGCTGGCGGAACTGCCGTTCCCGCCGCCGAGCGCCCCGGTGAAGGCCCAGGTGATCAGGCCCAGAACGGCCAGGCCGCTCAGCAGGGCGACGAATCGCCGCCGCCAGTAAGTCGCGGCCTGCGGACCGCGCATGACCGGCCGGGGCGGCCGGGGCGCCCCGGGCGAGTGCGGCCCGGACGAGTGCGGCCCCCCGGAACGCGGGGCCGGGACGGATCCGGCCGCCGGGACCCGCGGCTCAGGAGCGGTCTTCACGGCCACGCCGGCCCGGCCCGCGGAGTCGCTGGCGGTGGCCGCGGGAGCCGGTACGGAGCCCGCCGGGCTGGCGGCCGGCGGCAGGGAGCCGGGCCCTGCTGCGCTGCCCGGGCCGGGGTGAGCGCCGGATGCGGCCGGAGCACCGGGCCCCGGCGGGGCAGCAGTCTGGGCATCGGCAACCAGCCCGGCGTAGGCAAGCTGCCGGATGCGCTGCACGCGCTGACTCCACCGGTTGTTACGGAGAGTATTCATGCCCATAGAGTGAGTATGCAGAGCCGCCGGCCCGCCCCAGAGCAGAAACGCCGCCGTACTACAACTGCGTTATCGCAGGTAGATGGCTTGTATCGGTTCGCCGGGCTAGCCCGGTTGAGACTCCCTCGGACCAGGCTGACCGGCCTGGAGAGGACCTGAGGGACTTCATGCGACTTGACCTTCAGTTACTTTCTGCCACTACATGAGCACCGGGGCAGTGCGGAGCCGGGCGCGCCGGGCGGGACGGCCCGGGTGGCCAGCCCGGCGGGAGGGCAGCACGTGGGAAGATCGGCCTGTCATGGCCTCCCCGAGCGTCTCCCCGTACGCAGCGCCGATCCTGGCCTGGTATGCGGCCAGCGCCCGTGACCTGCCGTGGCGGCAGCCCGGCACCTCCGCGTGGGCCATCCTGGTCAGCGAGATCATGCTCCAGCAGACGCCGGTGGCCCGCGTGCTGCCCGCCTACGCAGCCTGGACGGCGCGGTGGCCGACGCCGGCCGCGCTGGCCGCTGACCGGCCCGCGGACGCCGTCCGGCAGTGGGACCGGCTGGGCTATCCGCGCCGGGCTGTCCGGCTGCACGCCATCGCCGCCACCCTGGTCGCCAGGCACGGCGGGCAGGTCCCGGCCAGTACCGAGGAACTGGCCGCGCTGCCCGGGATCGGGCCCTACACCGCCGCGGCGGTGGCGAGCTTCGCCTTCCGGCAGCGGCATGCCGTCCTCGACACCAACGTCCGGCGGGTCCTCGCCCGCCTGGTAACCGGCGTGGCGCTGCCCCCGGCCGCCACCACCGCGGCCGAGCGGCGGCTCGCGGAGTCGCTGCTGCCCGCCACGGACGATCTCGCGGCCCGCTGGGCCGTGGCCGTCATGGAACTGGGCGCCCTGATCTGCACCGCCGCCCGGCCGGCCTGCGCCGCCTGCCCGGTCGCCGCGCAGTGCGCCTGGCGGAAGGCCGGCCAGCCGGCGCCGGCGGCCCGGCGGGCGGCGCCCGGCTACGCCGGCAGCGACCGGCAGTGCCGGGGCCGGCTGCTGGCCGTGCTCCGGGCGGCCGACGGCCCGGTGCCGGCCGCCCGGCTGGATCCGGCCTGGGATGACTCAGGGCAGCGAGCGCGTGCGCTCGCTGCCCTGATCGCCGATGGCCTGGTCACTGCCAGCCGGGACGGCTGCTATGCCCTGCCGGGCGAGTCCGGCGCCTAGCCGGACCTGCCCCTAGCCGGCCGCGGCCTCCGACCCGCCGGCAGCGCCGCTGGCGGGCGCCGACCCGCCGGTCGTGGTGGCCTTGGTGCTGGCAATGTCCTCCGGCGGCGCGTCCGGAACCGCGGCAGGCTTGGCCACGCCCTTGAAGGTGAACTTCGCCTCCGGGCCCTTGCCGTCGGCGTCGACGATGACGATCTGCCCCGCCTTGAGCTCGCTGAACAGGATCTTCTCCGACAGGTGGTCCTCGATCTCGCGCTGGATGGTGCGCCGCAGCGGCCGCGCCCCCAGCACCGGGTCGTACCCGCGCTCGGCCAGCAGGTCCTTGGCCGCCGGGCGGAGCTCGATGCCCATGTCGCGATCCTTGAGCCGCTCGTCCACCTTGGTGATCATCAGGTCCACGATCCGGAAGATCTCCTCCCGGCTGAGCTGGTGGAACACGATGATGTCATCGACGCGGTTCAGGAACTCGGGCCGGAAGTGCTGCTTGAGCTCCTCGCCGACCTTGCTCTTCATCCGGTCGTAGGAGCCGCGCGACTCCCCGGAGGTGCCGAAGCCGACCGACACGCCCTTGGAGATGTCGCGGGTGCCCAGGTTGGTGGTCATGATGATGACGGTGTTCTTGAAGTCCACCACCCGGCCCTGAGCATCGGTCAGCCGACCGTCCTCCAGGATCTGCAGGAGCGAGTTGAAGATGTCCGGGTGCGCCTTCTCGATCTCGTCGAACAGCACGACGGAGAACGGCCTGCGCCGGACCTTCTCGGTGAGCTGGCCGCCTTCCTCGTACCCGACATAGCCAGGCGGCGAGCCGAACAGCCGCGACACGGTGTGCTTCTCCATGTACTCGCTCATGTCGAGCTGGATCAGCGCGTCCTCATCACCGAACAGGAACTCCGCCAGCGTCTTGGACAGCTCGGTCTTTCCGACGCCCGACGGCCCGGCGAAGATGAACGACCCGCCTGGCCGCTTGGGGTCCTTCAGCCCGGCCCGGGTACGCCGGATGGCCTGCGACAGCGCCTTGATCGCGTCGTTCTGGCCGATGACGCGCCGGTGCAGCTCGTCTTCCATCCGCAGCAGCCGCTGCGACTCTTCCTCGGTGAGCTTGAAGACGGGGATCCCGGTCGCCGTCGCCAGCACCTCGGCGATCAGCTCCTCGTTCACCTCGGCCGGCGTGTCCATGTCGCCGGCCTTCCACTCCTTCTCCCGCGCGTCCTTCTTCTCGATCAGCTGCTTCTCGGTGTCCCGCAGCGCAGCCGCCTTCTCGAAGTCCTGGGAGTCGATGGCCGACTCCTTGTCGCGGCGGACGTCAGCGATCTTCTCGTCGAAGTCGCGCAGGTCCGGCGGGGCGGTCATCCGGCGGATCCGCATCCGCGAGCCGGCCTCGTCGATCAGGTCGATGGCCTTGTCGGGCAGGAACCGGTCGCTGATGTAGCGATCAGCCAGCTGCGCCGCCGCCACCAGGGCGTCATCGGTGATGGTCACCCGGTGGTGCGCCTCGTACCGGTCCCGCAGGCCCTTGAGGATCTCGATGGTGTGCTTGATCGTCGGCTCAGCAACCTGGATGGGCTGGAACCGGCGCTCCAGCGCCGCGTCCTTCTCCAGGTGCTTGCGGTACTCATCCAGCGTGCTGGCCCCGATGGTCTGCAGCTCGCCGCGGGCCAGCATCGGCTTGAGGATGGAGGCGGCGTCAATCGCGCCCTCGGCGGCGCCCGCTCCGACGAGAGTATGGATCTCGTCGATGAACAAGATGATGTCGCCGCGCGTCCTGATTTCCTTCAGGACCTTCTTGAGCCGCTCCTCGAAGTCGCCGCGGTACCGGGATCCGGCCACCAGCGCGCCCAGGTCCAGCGTGTAGAGCTGCTTCTCCTTGAGCGTCTCGGGGATCTCGCCCTTGACGATCTTCTGCGCCAGGCCCTCAACCACCGCGGTCTTGCCCACGCCCGGCTCGCCGACCAGGACAGGGTTGTTCTTCGTGCGCCGGGACAGCACCTGCATGACGCGCTCGATTTCCTTCTCCCGGCCGATGACCGGATCGAGCTTGCCTTCGCGGGCCGCCGCGGTGAGATTGCGGCCAAACTGGTCCAGAACCAGCGAAGTGGACGGGGCCGCGTCCGACGGGGCGCCCGCCGCCGCCGGCTCCTTGCCCTGGTAGCCATGCAGCAGCTGGATCACCTGCTGGCGGACCCGGTTCAGGTCCGCGCCGAGGCGGACCAGCACCTGGGCGGCCACGCCCTCACCCTCGCGGATCAGGCCGAGCAGGATGTGCTCGGTACCGATGTAGTTGTGACCCAGCTGCAGGGCCTCGCGCAGCGAGAGCTCCAGCACCTTCTTCGCCCGCGGCGTGAACGGTATGTGCCCGGACGGCGCCTGCTGGCCCTGGCCGATGATCTCCTCAACCTGCTGGCGCACCGCCTCCAGGCTGATCCCCAGCGACTCGAGTGCCTTGGCGGCGACGCCCTCGCCCTCATGGATGAGGCCAAGCAGGATGTGCTCGGTACCGATGTAGTTGTGGTTGAGCATCCTGGCCTCTTCTTGTGCCAGCACCACAACCCGCCGCGCCCGGTCGGTAAACCTCTCGAACATCTCGTCGCTCCTCACAGAGCGGTTGGGGAGGCATCGAACTTGCCCCGTCCCTTCCGCATGTTAGCCCGTACGCAGGGCGACGCCTCGCGCGCGATCTCTCACGTACGTAAACGTTCCCCGCCGGTAAGGCGTTCACCCCATCCAACCTAGGCCACTGACCCCTGTGTTCCCAGCTACGCCGGCAGCGAACGCCGAGTTCGGCCGGGTCAGAACATGCCAGCAGGCGGCTCCGTCGCCGCCTGCGCGACGGAGCCGCCTGCTGGCGACCTCCCGCTGGAACGAAGCCGCCCCGGGGCCGGCCAGGGGCGTCGGCTGCCCGGGCGATGGGGCCCTGGCGATGCCGGAGCGGCTAGATGAGTGCCTGCTTAGTGAGCGGCCTCATAGTCTGAGATGATTGATGCCGGAATGCGTCCCCGGTCACTGACCTTGTGACCGCGCTGCCGGGCCCAGGCGCGGATATCGGAACTGCGCTCCCGCCCCGGCCCTGAGCGCGACTTGCGTCGCCGCCCCCCGCCACTGACACGCCGCGAGTGCTCTGTATATGGCGCGAAGGTGTCGTGCAGTTCCTTGGCGTGAGCAGAGCAGACGTCGATCTCATACGAGGCACCGTCAAAGCCAAACGAAACTGTCTCGATACCTTCGATCTCGCCGTCGTGGTGGAGGTCGCAGACGACCGTCACCACCGTCTTCTGAGCCATCAGGCAGCCTTTCCCCTGGGGAAGTCTTTTGGCACGTAAAGATATACCAGCAGCCGACTGCTTGACAATTCACGATACGCAGGTTTGTGCTCGCCGACACAGGGAGCCAAGCTCGATGTAACTCTCCGTAATCGGCGCCCCGACTATTTGTGGTCACCTCGTTCTGGCGCTACGCCATCTTCGGCCCGCGTATCTGCATCGCGCGCCGGAATCTGTTCCGCCTCGGAAATATCTTCCTCGGCTAGGTCCTCTGAACGTCGCCGCCGCGCACCCATCTCATGTCGCAGGAAGGCGCCGACTGCGACGAGGAATGCCGCACATACCAGCAGCGGCGGGGTGAGCACTGACACGTACTTCATCGAGCTGCGCCCTTCCGATCCAGAATGCATGTTCCTGATCGCAAATTTCATCTGGCAAGGCGGGGTCAGGCGCGGTGCGGATGCGGTCACCTGGCCCGCCTAAACCGCATTGTCCCGCACCAGCACAGGGCCGCCTCCGCCGGGTTCCTGCAGGAAGGCGGGCTAGCTAGCCGTCGGCGAGCCGCCCCGAGGGCCAGCCTGGCGCGCCGCGGGACGCCCCCGCTGGCCTGCTGCCCGGCCGGGCGAGGCGCCCGGCCGGGACCACTGCGCAGCCCGACAGGACTACTGCGGCCAGCACGAATGCCACAGTCCGCGCGCCATGCCGGAAACCGGGCCTGTCCGGGGTGCCGGAGTGGCAGGATCGGAGCCGCCCGGGCCGGGGACGGCTGCGGGTGACCCGCCCTGGCCGCGCCAGGCCGCCCCGCCGCACCGCGCACCTGTCCGCCCGGCCGTTCGCCGGCCGGCGAACGTATCTGCCCGCCCAGGAAAGCGACCGGCATGTTCCACGCCGACCTGCATATTCACTCCCGGTACTCGCGTGCCTGCAGTCGCGACTGCGATATCCCGCATCTCGCCTGGTGGGCTCTGCGCAAGGGTATTTCCGTCATCGGCACTGGGGATTTCACGCATCCCGCCTGGGCAGCCGAACTGCGAGAATCTCTCATTCCCGCCGAGCCCGGCCTGCTCCGGCTGCGCCCCGACCTCGAGGAGCGGCTGCGGCGTACTTCGCCGCGCACCTGCGCAGGGCACGTGCGTTTCATGCTCTCCGCCGAGATATCCACGATCTACCGTGGCGGAGACCAGACGCGGAAAGTTCATCACCTGCTCTATGCGCCCGCATTCGAGGCGGCCGAGCGCATCACGACGGCGCTGGGCAAGATCGGGAACCTGGCCGCCGACGGCCGCCCTATTCTCGGCCTTGACTCCCGGAGCCTGCTGGAGATCACGCTCTCGGGCGGACCGGGCTGCTACCTCGTGCCAGCTCATGCGTGGACACCCTGGTTCGCGGTCCTTGGCTCGAAATCCGGCTTCGATCTGGTGGCCGACTGCTACGCGGATCTGGCGGCCGAAGTATTCGCCATCGAGACCGGCCTGTCCTCCGATCCGCCGATGAACTGGAGGTGCTCGGCGCTTGACGGATACCGGCTGGTGAGCAACTCCGATGCGCATTCGCCGCCGATGCTCGGGCGGGAGGCGACGACGCTGAGCTGCGACCTGGATTACTTCGCGATCGCCGAGGCCTTCCGGTCCGGTGCGGGCCTGCACTCGACGATCGAGTTCTTCCCGGAAGAGGGCAGGTACCACCTGGATGGCCACCGCAAATGCGGCATCCGGCTGGAGCCCGGGCAGAGCATCGAGCATGGCGGGATCTGCCCGGAGTGCGGCAAGCCGCTCACCATCGGCGTCGCGCACCGGGTCGCCGAGCTCGCGGACCGCCCGGCGGGCTACCGTCCGCCGGGCGCACCCGGCTTCACGAACCTCATTCAGCTGCGCCAGGTCATCGCCGAGATCGCCGGAGTCGGGCCGGCCAGCAAGAAGGTCGCGGCCGAGGCGGGAAGGCTGGTCAGCGCACTCGGTCCGGAGCTGGACATCCTGAGCGAAGTCTCGCTGACGGACGCCGGCCGGGTCGGCGGCAGCCTGCTGGCCGAGGCGCTGGGCCGGCTGCGCCGCGGGGAAGTGGTCCGGGAGGCCGGCTTTGACGGCGAGTACGGGACGGTACGGCTGTTCCAGCCGGGCGAGCTGGACTCCGGTCCGGCGCTGTTCGATCTGCCCGTCAGCCCGCCCGCCGCGCCCGGGCCGGCCCGGGCCGGGCCGGCACCGGGCCGGGCGGCCGGGGAGCCGATTCCCCGGCTGGCCGCCAGGGAGCCGATTCCCGGCCCGGCCACCGGGGGATCCGCGGCGGCGGAGGCCAGCAGCATGCTCGGCGGCCTGGACCCCGAGCAGCGGGCCGCGGCGCTGGCGCCGGCACCGCTGCTGATCATTGCCGGGCCCGGCACCGGGAAGACCCGGACGCTGACCCATCGCATCGCCGCGCAGGTGGCCGCCGGAGCACCGGCCGATAGCTTCCTGGCCATCACCTTCACCCGCCGGGCTGCCGAGGAGATGCGCGGGCGGCTGCTGTCCTTGAGCCGAGCGGGAGGCGGCCTGGCGGCGGTCACGGTGACCACCTTCCACGGGCTGGGCCTGCGGATCTTGCGTGAGCTGCATGCCCGGGCGGGCCTGCGGGCGGACTTCGGGGTAGCCGATGAGACTGCGGTGCTGGAGGTGGCCGCCGAGGCCGCCGGATCGGCGCTGGCCGGCCGGGAGCTGCTGCGGGCGGCGGCGCCGGGCAGCCCGGAGCGGGCCGTCCTGATCCGCGAGCTGGCCGGCCGCGGCCTGGTCGACTTCGACGGGCTCATCGACGTGCCCGCGGCCCTGCTGGCGGCCGAGCCCGCGCTGGCCGCCGCGCTGCGCGACCGGTGGCCCCTGATCAGCGTGGACGAGTACCAGGACATTGATGCCGCCCAGTACGAGCTGCTGCGGCTGCTGGCCGGCGATGGCCGGGGGCTGACCGCGATCGGTGATCCCGACCAGGCCATCTACGGGTTCCGAGGCGCCGACGTGCGGTTCTTCCTGAAGTTCGGCGCCGACTTCCCCGGCGCCGCGACGCACCAGCTGACCGTGAGCTACCGCTCCAGCCGGGAGATCGTGACCGCCGCCACGGCCGCCATCGCCCCGGGCACACTGGTTCCCGGACGGGTGCTCCAGGCGATTGCCACCGGAGCGGCAGTGGCCACCCACGCGGCCGCCGACGAGTACGCCGAGGGCGCGTGGATTGCCCGGACCATCGACCAGCTTCTGGGCGGGGCATCCTTTCACTCGCTCGACACCGGCCGGGCCGACTCCGATGGCCAGGCCGGGCTCAGCCTGGCCGGCATTGCCGTCCTGTACCGGACCGACGCCCAGTCGGCCGTGCTCGGTCAGGCACTGACCCGGGCCGGCCTGCCCTTTGCCAAGGGCTCGCACGATCTGCTGCAGCGCCGGGCCGCCGTGCCGGAGCTGCTGGCCGAGATGCGGCTGGTCCCGGCCGCACCGGGCGAGCGCAGCCCGGCCCGCAGCAGCCATGCCGGACCCGGGCCGGGCGGCCCGATCGCGGCGCGGCTGCGAGCCGCTGTGCGAGCCCTCACCGCCCGTCCTGGCCGCTACCAGGCCGTGGACATCCTGGCGGCCGGCGAGCTGCTCGCGCCGCTGGCCCGCCGGTGCGGCGATGACCTGGAGCGCTTCCGGACAGAAGTCAGCCTGGGCGCGACGGTCGATGCCCTCGACCCGCGAGCCGACGCGATCACGCTGCTGACCCTGCATGCGGCCAAGGGCCTGGAGTTCGACGTGGTGTTCGTGGCCGGATGCGAGGACGGCCTGCTGCCGCTGCGGCTGCCCGGCGCCGAGCTGGCCGAGGAACGGCGGCTGCTGTTCGTCGGGATGACCCGGGCGCGGTCGCGGCTCCTGCTGACCTACGCGGCCCGGCGGGCGCGCGGCGGCCCCGGCGCCCTCGGCGGCGGCGGAGCCTCGCCGTTCCTGCGCGCGCTGGGCCCGGAGCTGGCCGGGCCGGGCGCCCCGCCGCGGCCGCGGCGGCCCGCCGACCGGCAGCTGCGCTTGCTGTGACGCCCGGCGGCCGGGCCGGGCCTCAGGACCCGGGCGGCAGCCGCAGCAGCATCCGGGTGTTGCCCAGGGTGTTGGGCTTCACCCGGTCCAGGTCGAGGAACTCGGCTACGCCCTCGTCATAGGAGCGGAGCAGCTCGGCGTACACCTCGGGGGTGGCCGCCTCGCCCTTGATCACCTCGAACCCGTGCCGCTGGAAGAACGGCACTGCGAACGTGAGCACGAAGACCCGGCGGACGCCCACCTGCCGGGCCGTGGCCAGCAGGGCGAGCACGATCTCGTGCCCGGCGCCGCGACCCTGGTGAGCCTCGCCTACCGCGATGGTGCGGATCTCGGCGAGGTCCTCCCACATCACGTGCAGAGCGCCGCAGCCGACGACGCCGCCCTCATCGCAGGCCACCCAGAACTCCTGGATGTCCTCGTAGAGGGTCACCATCGCCTTGTCCAGCAGCCGGCCTGAGGTCACGTTGGCGTCGATCAGGGCGCGGATCGCCCGCACGTCACTCGTCCGAGCTCGCCGGATCACGTACTGCATGCCGGGACTACCTCCGCAAGGCCCTGACGCTGGGGATTGAGCCAGCATCCCAAACTGAGGTCAGGACTGGCAATTCGATTCCATACGCAGCGTAACAGCGCATGCACAAATTGTTCTCCAGCGCCGGCCAGCAGCCAATTCGCGCACATCACGTGCAGATCACACTCGGTTCCCGCCGCCACTGACACGCCGCCTGACCTGCGGAAACGATGACGTACGCGACGCCGGCAGCGGGCCGGAGCAGTATGGGCAGCGTCAGCCCTGGCTCTGCGTACGGCAAAGCACACGACCGCCGCGCGCGGGCCAGATGTTATGAAGATCTCAAATCTTTGCTGTTTGGCTCCGGCGCCACTACACCTTCGATTAATCTCCATCGCTGTTACCCGTTGCGGCCGGCCCGACCCTGGGTCCGGCAGGCCACGACCCGCCGAGTCCCTGACGCGCACCAGCGCGCCGGGGAGCCGGGGACCCATGTTCCCGGGGTGAATCGGCGGACTGCAGCCGCATCCGCGGCTGCGGGCCGCCGTAGGGCTTCTCCAGCCCGAACCCGTCAGCTAACCCGGTAGGCGGCTAAGGAGAGGAGACTCCACGTGGAGCGCTTGCCACACGGCAGGCATCACCAGCACAGTCAGCGCCCGGCATCAGCAGGGCGCAGCCGGGCAGGCCGGCGGCCGATTTCCTCCTGGAGCCGCCTGACGATCGTGACCGGGGCGCTCGCCCTGGCCAGCGTCGCCCTCCCGGCCGGCGTCGCAGGCGCCGCATCCCAGACCCCGGCGACTGGCTCACCGAACCTGAAGGTCACGCTGGCCAAGGCGCAGAAGCTCGCCAACGAGATCGAGAAGCTGGGCCAGCAGTACGACGCGCTGCAGATCCAGCTGCGCCAGGCCCGCCGGGAGGCCAAGCTCTCCCGCCTGGCCGCCCAGCGCTACGAGAAGCTAGTCGCTTCCGGCCAGCAGGCGATCGGGCAGATCGCGGCCCAGGGCTACATGAACGGCTCGCTGGACCCGACCCTGCAGATGCTGCAGACGTCGGACCCGCAGCAGTTCCTGAATCAGACCTCGATCATGCTGCAGATCCAGCAGGAGAACGGCGACAAGCTCAGCCAGGTGTCCACCGCTGAGCAGGCCGCCAAGAAAGCCCAGCTGGCCGCCGCGCAGGAAGACACCCAGGCCACCAAGCTGACGGCGCAGATGCGCAAGAAGGTGGCCGTATACCAGGGCAAGCAGAAGGTGCTGGACAGCACGGCCTACAAGCAGGCCCTGGACATCTACAACGAGACCGGGAAATACCCCAACGTCGCCATCACGGGGAACTCGATCCAGAGCCAGGCCCTCCGGTACGCCATGACCCGGGTCGGCGACCCGTACGTCTGGGCCGCCGCCGGCCCGAGCTCGTTCGACTGCTCGGGCCTGGTGGTGTGGGCCTACGCCCAGCTGGGCATCAGCCTGCCGCATTTCACCGGCGACCTGTGGAATTCCGGCGTGCATGTCGCCCGATCCGACCTCGAGGCGGGTGACCTGGTGTTCTTCTACGGCCTGGATCACGTCGGCTTCTACGTCGGCAACGGCCTGTTCCTTGATGCCCCGCAGACCGGCCAGGACGTACAGGTCCAGCCGATGCTGTGGAGCGTCTATGACGGCGCGGTGCGGATCGGCTAACCCCCCGTACGCCGATCCCGCCGCGCCCCGAAGAACACGTCGCGCCCGGTGCCAGCCTGAGCTGGTGCCGGGCGCGACGTGTCTGTCCAGGGGTCCGGGGGCGCGGCGCCCCCGGCCCGGGGGTTCCAGGGGGCCGTCCCCCGGGTTACCGCGCTACTCGGGCTTGACGAGGGGGAATAGCACCGTCTCCCGGATGCCGGACCCGGTCAGCATGATCAGCATGCGGTCGATGCCCATGCCCAGCCCGCCGCTCGGCGGCATCCCGTGCTCCAGCGCCCGCAGGAAGTCCTCGTCCAGCTGCATGGCCTCCGGGTCACCGCCCGCGGCCAGCAGCGACTGCGCCGTCAGCCGGGCCCGCTCCTCCACCGGGTCGACCAGCTCGGAGTAGGCCGTGGCGATCTCCGTGCCGAACGCGACCAGGTCCCACTTCTCGGCCAGCCGCGGATCCTCGCGATGCTGCCGGGTCAGCGGCGACACCTCCACCGGGAAGTCACAGTAGAACGTCGGCTCGACAGTGCGGGCTTCCACCAGATGCTCATGCAGCTCGAGCAGGATCTGGGCGGCACTCCAGCCGGGCTGCAGCTCCACTGCGGCCCGGCCGGCCAGCTTCCGCAGCTCCTCGGCGCTGGTCCCGGGGGTAACTTCCTCGCCGAGGGCCTCCGACAGCGCGCCGTGCACCGTGACCGACCGCCACTGCCCGCCGATGTCGTACTCGGACCCGTCCGGGCGGCGGACCACCGTCCCGCCCAGCGCGTTCTGGGCGGCTGACTGCAGCAGTTCCCTGGTCAGGGTGGCCATGGTGGTGTAGTCGCCGTAGGCCTCGTACGCCTCGAGCATGGTGAACTCTGGATTGTGCGTGGAGTCGGCGCCCTCGTTCCGGAAAATCCGCCCGATCTCGTAGACCCGCTCGATGCCGCCGACCACGAGCCGCTTGAGGTAGAGCTCCAGCGCGATGCGCAGGTACAGCTCCATGTCGTAGGCATTCATGTGGGTCGTGAACGGCCGGGCGTTGGCCCCGCCGTGCAGGGTCTGCAGCACCGGCGTCTCGACCTCGAGGTAGCCCCGGGCATGCAGGTCCTCGCGGACGGAGCGGGTGACCGCGGCGCGGATCTCCGCCATCTGGCGGGCCTGCGGGCTGGTGATCAGGTCCAGGTAGCGCTGCCGGACCCGGGCCTCCTCGCCCAGGCCGTGGTGCTTGTCCGGGAGCGGCCGCAGCGCCTTGGCGGTGATGGCGAACGAGTCGGCCAGCACCGACAGCTCGCCGCTGCGCGAGGTAATGACCTCGCCCTCGACTCCGACGTGGTCCCCGAGGTCCACGTCCTGCTTCCAGGCCGCCAGCGCCTCGTCGCCGACCCGGTCCAGGGAGATCATCACCTGGATGTCCCCGCTGCCGTCCCGGATGGTCGCGAAGCAGAGCTTGCCGCCATTGCGGTACAGCACAATCCGGCCGGCCAGCCCGACCCGCTCGCCCGTGGCGGTGTCGGGGGCCAGGTCCGGGTGCCGCTCACGGACCCGGGCGATCATGTCGGTCCGCGGGAAGCCGACCGGATAGGGGTCGATGCCCGCGGCCCGGAGCCGGTCCAGCTTGGCCCGGCGGATCTGCATCTGCTCGGGCGTATCGTCGGCCCGGCCTTCGTCGCTCATCTGCCGAGGCTACCGGTCGGGCCCGGCGGCGGGCACCGCGACAACCCGGCGCGGCTAGCCGCCGGACGGCGCGGCGTTGCGCTCGTAGATCAGCCGCAGCCCGACCAGCGTGAGCCAGGGCTCATAGGCGTCAATGACCTTCACCTCATCGATCACCAGCGGCGCCAGGCCGCCGGTAGCGATGACCGTGACCGCGTCCGGATCGCCGGGCACCAGCTCGGCCGCCATCCGGGTGACGATTCCCTCGACCTGGCCGGCGAACCCGAAGATGATGCCGGACTGCAGGGCCTCGACGGTGCTCTTGCCGACCACCCGGCTGGGCCGCGCCAGCTCGACCTTGAGCAGCTGGGCGGCGCGCCGCGACAGGGCGTCGACCGAGATCTCGATGCCGGGGGCCAGCGCCCCGCCGACGAACTCGCCGCGCTCGCTGACGGCGTCGAAATTAGTGGAGGTCCCGAAGTCGACCACGATGGCCGGGCCGCCGTACAGGTGCACCGCCGCGGCGGCGTTGGTGATCCGGTCGCTGCCGACTTCCTTGGGGTTGTCGTAGCGCACCGGCACGCCGGTCTTCACGCCCGGCTCTACGATCACCGCTGGGACGTCGCCGTAGTACCGGCGGAACATCTCTCTCAACTCATGCAGAACGGACGGCACCGTGGAGCACAGCGCGATTCCGCCGATGTCTGGCTCGGCGAACATCGCGCTCTGGTCCAGCAGCCCCTGCAGGATGACGGCCAGCTCGTCGGCAGTGCGCTTGGGATCGGTGGCGATCCGCCAGTGCTCGATCACCTCCTCGCCGTCAAACACGCCGAGAACGGTGTTGGTGTTGCCCACGTCGATGGTCAGCAGCATGGATTCGCCTCCGCAGGCTTACTGGCGCTGGCCCGGCCCGGAGCCGAAGGTCAGCAGGCAGTTGTCGATCAGCCGCGTCGTACCGATCCGGGCCGCCACGAGCAATCGCGCCGGCCCAGTATGGTCCGGCCCTACCTCGGCGAAGGTCACCGGGTCGGCCACCGTCACGTAGTCCAGCTGCAGCGGGGGCTCCGCCGCCCCGGCCGCGTCCAGCAGCAGGGCGGCGGCGGCCAGCGCGGCCCCGGGCCCGGCGCCGGCCGCGGCGGATGCGGCCGCCAGCGCCCGCGGGATGGCCAGCGCGGTGGCCCGCTCCCACTCCGACAGGTACACGTTGCGGCTGGAGACCGCCAGCCCGTCCGGGTCGCGGTAGGTGGGGGCCCCGGCGATCCGCACGCCGAGGTCCAGGTCGGTGACCAGCTGGCGGACCAGGGCGAGCTGCTGAGCGTCCTTCTCGCCGAAGATTGCGATGTCGGGCGCGGTGAGATTCAGCAGCTTCAGCACGACCGTCAGCACCCCGCCGAAGAAGCCCGGCCGGTACTCGCCTTCCAGCAGCCGGCCGGCCGGACCCGGGTCCACGGTGACCTGGGGGTCGGCGGGATACATCGCCGGCCCGGCAGGCGCGAACACCACGCCTGCGCCTTCCTGGGCACAGATCTCCAGGTCCTGCTCGATGGCCCGCGGGTAGCGGCCGAAGTCCTCGCCGGCGCCGAACTGGAGCGGATTGACGAACACCGACACCAGCACGCTGCCGCCGGTTCCGGGGGCCGCCGGGGTGCCTTCCGGCGGGCGGGCCGCCAGCTCGCGGGCCAGCCGGAGCAGCGACCGGTGACCGTCATGCAGGGCACCCATGGTGGGCACCAGCACCACCGGCCGGGGCATCGTGGCCCGCGCGGTGGCCAGGCCCAGCCGGGTCCGGGCCAGGACGGGCATCATGGCGTGGTCCCGGCCAGGACGTCCAGCAGCCGCTGCGCCTCGGGCGGGCTCAGCATCCCGGCCGCCAGGGCCCGGTCGGCGGTCAGCCGGGCTAGCGCCAGGTAGGCCGGCAGGGCCTGCGGGGCAGCGGCCCGCAGCGCGGCCACGTGACCGGCGACGGTCTCGGCGTCGCCGCGGGCCACCGGGCCGGTCAGCGCAGCGTCCCCGAGGCGCAGCGCATTGTCCAGGGCCGCGCCCACCAGCGGCCCGAGCATCCGCGCCGGGTTGCTGACCCCGGCCTGAGCCAGCAGGTCACAGGACTGGACCACTTGGGTGACCAGATGGTTGGCGGCCCCGGCCAGGGCCGCGTGATACAGGGCCCGGTGCTCCTCGGCGATGAAGACCGGCTCGCCGCCCATCTCCACGACCAGGGCCTCGGCCACCGGCCGCAGCTGATCAGGGGCGGTCACCCCCCAGCTGATGCCCGTCATCCGGTCGGGGTCGTCGGGACGGCCGGTGAAGGTCATGACCGGGTGCAGGGCGAGCGGGATCGCGCCCAGCCGGACGGCCGGGTCCAGGACCGCCAGGCCGTGCCGCCCGCTGACGTGCGCGAGCAGCCGACCGGCCAGCTCGGTGCCGGTCGCGGCCAGGCCGGCCACCAGGCCCGGCAGCACGTCATCGGGCACGGTCAGCAGGGCCAGGTCAGAGCGGGCGATGACGTCCTGCGGCTCCCGGACCGGCGTGCCGGGCAGGGTCTGCTCGATGCGGTGCCGGGACTGGGCCGAGACCGCCGAGACCGCCACGATCCGGTGGCCCGCCCGGCGCAGCGCGACGGCCAGGGCCGTGCCGGCCCGGCCGCTTCCGACGACCCCGACGCCCAGCTCGGCGGGATGCCGGAACTGGCCGTGACCGGCCTGGTCGTGCGGGTGCGCGCTGGTCATCTCGTTCCAGTCCTTAGCCGGGTACCGGACGGCGGGATCAGCATAGCCATCCCGCCCGGCGCTCCCGCTGCCGCTCGCCGGCGCCGCCCGGGTCAGTGCCAGTCAATACGCCGGTCGTCGTGCCAGCGGCCCGGGCCGTTGCCGCGGCCGTCATCATCCTGGTCGTCCGGCGGCCGCGGGGCCCGGCAGCAGCGCTCCAGGTACAAGGCGGCGGCCAGCAGCGCGGCCGCCGACAGCACAGTCACGCCGGCGGCGATGGCGTCGGCCCGCGGCACGTCCTTGTCCAGCAGGCCGGCCACGTAAATGCCGAACCCGGCGGCCAGGCCGCCCAGCGCCGCCGCGGCGGCGGAGCTGGCCTTGGCCAGGGCCGCCATCCGGGCCACGGCGATGGGCTGCAGCGGCTTGCCCGTCGTCTTCCGGCCGGTGATCTTGGCTCTCAGGTTGCGGCCCGCCACGATCTCGCCGATCGCCAGCAGCAGCAGGGCGGGCACGGCGGTCCAGGGCAGCGGCGGCATGGTGCCGATCGTCTCGCGCACGACCAGCCAGGCCAGCGCCGCGCACGCCACGGCGATGGCCAGCAGCGGGCCGGGCCGCGTCGGCGTCACGAGGCGGCTCCCGGCGCCGCGGGCAGCCGCAGCGCGGTCCCGGCCAGGCGGCGGACCCCGGCGGTGCCCGCGGCGGCCAGCAGGTCCGCGACGGGACCATGGCCGGGCAGGACGGCGTCCGGGACGACCTCCAGCCAGGGCACCAGCACGAACGCGCGCTGGTGCGCCCGCGGGTGCGGCAGCGTCAGGTCCGGGTCGTCGCTGCGCTCATCACCGCAGGCGATGATGTCCACGTCCAGGGTGCGGGGTCCCCAGCGCTGATCGCGAACCCGCTGCAGCGCCGCCTCAGCGGCCTGGCCGCAGGCCAGGATCTGCCGGGCCGGCCGCGCGGAGCGGGCCAGCAGCACCGCGTTCAGGTAGTCGTCCTGCGGCGGCCCGCCCACCGGTGCTGTCCGGTAGACGCCGGACACTGCCGTGCAGGGCAGGCTCGCGCACAGCAGGTCCAGGCCGCGCTGCAGGCTGGCCAGCGGGTCACCCAGGTTGCTGCCGAGGGCGAGCACGATGACCCGCTCGCCGCCCGGCTGGCGCTCGCCCGGCCGGCCGGCGGGGCCGGGCGCGCTCACGAGCCCGCCACCGCGGCGCCGCGGTGAATCGTCACGCTGATGTCGGCGACCTGCCGGGTCACCGGCGCGTGCGGCTTGTGCACGGTGATCTGCACCCCGAGCACCGCCGGGTCCGCCAGGCAGGCAGCGGCCAGCCGCTCGGCCAGCGTCTCGATCAGCGCCACCGGCGGGCCAGCCACGATGTCCGCTAGCCGCCCGGCCAGCGTTCCGTAGTCGGCGGTCAGGGTGAGGTCGTCAGCGGCCGCGGCGGGGCGGGTGTCGACGGTCAGGATCGCGTCGACGATGAACTCCTGGCCGTTGACCCGCTCATGGTCGAGCACCCCGTGCCGGCCGAAGGCACGCAGCCCCAGCAGCGAGATCTGGTCCTGGCTCATCCCCGGCCCTCCTGCGGCGGCCCGGCCCGGCCGGGGCGGGCCTCCTGGTCCCATCGCGCGGCCACCCGGACCGCGTCGGCATTGGCGGCCACCTCATGCACGCGCACGCACCACGCCCCGGCCGCGGCGGCCAGCGCGGTGACCGCCACCGTCGCGTCGTCGCTGCCGGCGAAGGACCGCGGCTCGCCATCCGGGCCGGCCAGCAGCCGGCCGAGGAATCGCTTGCGGGACGCGGCCACCAGCACCGGGAACGGTGCTCCCGGTGCGCTGAGCCGGGAGATCTCCGGCAGGCTGGCCAGCAGCGGCCAGTTGTGCTCGGGCGTCTTGGCGAAGCCCAGGCCCGGGTCCACGATGATCTGCGCCGGGTCCGCGCCGGCCGCGATCACGTCAGTCACCCGCAGGCTCAGCTCGGTGCAGACATCGGTGACGACATCGTCGTACACCGCTTTGCCGTACATATCGGCGCTGTGCCCGCGCCAGTGCATCACCACGTACGGCACCCCGGCGGCCGCGATCACGGCCACCATGCCGGGATCGGCCAGGCCGCCGCTGACATCGTTGACCATCCGCGCGCCAGCCGCCAGCGCCTGCCGGGCGACCTGCGCCCGCATGGTGTCCACGCTGACGCAGACGCCGGCCGCGGCCAGCCTGGTCACCACCGGCAGCACCCGGCGCAGTTCCTCGGCCTCGGTGATCCGCCGCGCGCCGGGCCGGGTTGACTCGCCGCCCACGTCGATGATGTCGGCCCCGGCCGCCGCCAGGTCCCGGCCGCGGGTCACCGCCGCCGCCGGGTCCAGCCAGCTGCCGCCGTCGGAGAATGAGTCGGGGGTGACGTTGACGACACCCATCACCAGGGCGCGGCCGGCGCTGGGCAGGCCGGGCAGCCGCCAGCGGCCCGGCCGCCCGCCGGCACCGGCCGCCGGCTGCCCTGGCTGCGGAGTCGGCTCGCCTCCCGCGTCGCCCGTCATAGGGGCCAATCTACGATCTGCTGGCTAGCGGGACGCCGCCGGCCGCCGGGACGCGCCGCCGCTCAGCCGCCGCCGCAGCCGCCCCAGGCCCGCCGAGCGGGCAATCCGGCGCACCCCCAGGGTGGGCCAGACCAGGAACGCCTCTGCCTCGAGGGCCGCCAGGCCGATCCGCGGCGCGTCCCTGGTGCTGGGGAAAACCAGGAATCGCGGCACCCACTGCGGGCAGAACTTGGCGTTGAACTTGTACAGCGACTCGATCTGGAACCACCGCGACATGAACAGCAGGATCCCGCGCCAGGCCCGCAGCACGGGACCGGCGCCGATCCGCTCCCCGCGCTCCAGCGCGGCCCGGAAGACGGCGAAGTTCAGCGAGATGCGCCGCACGCCAAGATCAGGACTCAGCCGGATGGTCTCGACGATCATGAAGTCGTTGAGGCCGGGCGCGGCCGACCGGTCGCGCCGCATGAGGTCCAGGGACAGCCCGTCCTCGCCCCACGGCACGAAGTGCAGCAGGGCCCGCAGGACGCCGTCCTCGGTGGCCGTGGCGACCACGCAGCGATCATCGTGCTTGCCGCCCACCCGCCCCAGGGCCATCGAGAACCCGCGCTCGGTCGGGCTGCCCCGCCAGCTGTCAGCCTGCCGGACCAGCCGCCTGATCTCGGCCTCGGGGATGTCGGCCACCCGGCGCACCTCGGCGGAGTAGCCCTGCCGGCCGACCCGCTTGACCATCTGCCGCACGTTGCGCATCGCGCGGCCGTCCAGGGAGAAATCGGCCACGCTGACCACCGCCTCGTCGCCGAGTTCCAGGGCGGTCAGGTTGCCCTCCCGGCACCAGACCTCCGCGCCCTGCTCACCGCAGCCGATCACGGCCGGCACCCAGGCGTGCCGCGCCGCCTCGTCCAGGAACGCGTGAATCGCCCCGGGCCAGGCTTCCGGGTCGCCGATCGGGTCGCCGCTGGCCAGCATGACGCCCGACAGCACCCGGTAGCAGATGCACGACTTGCCGGTCGGCGACCAGATCACGCTCTTGTCGGTGCGCAGCGCGAAGTAGCCCAGCGAGTCCTGATCGCCGCGCTGGTCCAGCAGCCTGCGGATGGCCGTCGCGTCCGCGGCCCGCAGCCGCCCGGCCGGCTCGGCCGGGCGCAGGAACAAGAACCCGACCACGGCCAGGGTGAACAGGCCCAGGCCACCGGTCAGGAAGCCGAAATGGTCGGCGCTGTTCTCGGAACTGAAATGCACCGGGCCGACGAAGCCGAGCAGGTTGAGGATCACCGACTGGATGCGCTGCCACAGCGTGGAGTGACCGGCCAGCCCGCCGGTGACGCCGAGGTAGGCCAGCCCCATCACGATGTCGGCGATGGCCAGCGCGACCAGCGCCCACAGCGCCCGCCACCGGGTACGCGGGTCGCCGGTGGCGTAGAACTCGGCCTGGTAGCACACCAGGGCGACGAGCAGGCCGCCCGTGACCACCATCGGCGCGATGTGCGGCGGGGTGTGCCGCAGCAGCGCGTGCAGGACGAGGTTGGAGCCCAGCAGCAGGACAACCGCCTGCCACGCCCGGCGCTTCCGGCGGCGCAGCCCGTGCGACAGCATGACCAGCAGCAGGCCGATGATCACGTCAGCGGTCCGGGTGAGATCGGTGACCTCGGTCAGCCGGTGCAGCTGGTAGTGGTAGTACAGCCCGGGGCGCAGGCCCTCGATGATGTCTGCCAGTCCGATCAGCAGGGCCAGCCACCGGGCCGCGACCGGCACCCAGCGGCGCTGGGTGCGACGATCAGGCGCCCGGGCGCCGGCCGGCCGGGCCGGGCGCTGAATACGCGCGCCCTGGCCAGGGCCGGTGCCGGTGCCGGGTTCGGCCACGGTGGACCCGCTTCTATTTGTCAACTCGGACAAGGTGCTCAAGCCCCTGTTCACGGGGCATCAGCGTAGTCATCGCCGTCTGCCCCCGCGGGCAAACTCCACAACGGAGCGCCCGCTAGCTCAGCGCCGCTCCAGGAGCAGGCTCATGGCCTCGGCGCGCGTGCTGTCGGACTCCAGGAATGATCCGCGGACCGCGGAGGTGACGGTCTTGGCGCCGGGCTTGCGGACCCCGCGCATGGACATGCACAGGTGCTCGGCCTCGATAATGACGATAGCGCCGCGCGGCTGCAGCACCGTCATCATCGCATCGGCCACCTGGCTGGTCATGCGCTCTTGCACCTGCGGCCGGCGGGCGAACACATCGACCAGCCGGGCCAGCTTGGACAGGCCGGTGATCTGGCCCTTGATGTTCGGGATGTAGCCGACGTGCGCGTGGCCGAAGAACGGGACCAGGTGATGCTCGCAGGTCGAGTACAGCTCGATGTCCCGCACCAGGACCATTTCCTCGTGGTCAGCGTCGAAGACCGTCGTCAGCACGTCCTCGGGGGACTGGTGCAGGCCGGCGAACTGCTCCGCGTAGGCGCGTGCCACCCGGGCCGGGGTTTCCCGCAGGCCGTCCCGGGCCGGGTTCTCGCCGATGGCGAGCAGGATCTCCCGGACCGCTCGCTCAATTCTCGGCAGGTCGAAGGGCGGGCCCTGATCGCCAGGACCCGCCCCCGCCGAACTCAATGAGAGCCGCCGGAACCCGGATCATCCGGCTCGCGCGGCGTTCCGAAGCCGGGGCCGCCGAAGTCCGGGCCCGGGCCGAAGTCAGGAGCCGGGCCGAAGGACCCGAAATCCTGTCCGCCCGCGGGGTTCCCCGGCATGCTGCCGGACGCCTGCCCGTTGCCCGAGGACGGCAGTTCCTTCCCGTCGGAGGCAGCGATCAGCGCCATCTCCTTCGGGGTCAGGACCGGCGGCCGGTCGGAGGGCAGCCGCTTGCCGTAGCCGGTGTAAGAGCCGCGGGTCGGCCGCTTGTGCACCGGAGCGAAGATCCGCAGCACGGCCTGGCGGGACAGCGTCTCGTGCTCCATCAGCTGCAGCACCAGGTTGTCCAGGACATCCCGGTACTGGACCAGGATCTCCCACGCCTCGTCGTGCGCCGACTCGATCAGGCGGCGGACCTCCTCGTCGATCGCCGAGGCGATCTCCTCGGAGTAGTCCCGGCTGTGCGACATCTCCCGGCCCAGGAACGGCTCACCGTCCCCGGTGCCGAACCGCCGCGCGCCGAGCCGCTCGCTCATGCCGTACTCGGTGATCATGCCGCGCGCGATCGAGCTGGCCTTCTCGATGTCGTTGGCCGCGCCCGTGGTGGGCTCGTGGAAGACCAGCTCCTCCGCGGTCCGCCCGCCGAGCAGCATCGCCAGCTGGTCATTCATCTCCACGCGGCTGACCAGGAACTTGTCCTCGACCGGCGCCGAGGCGGTGTAGCCCAGGGCGCGGCCGCGCGGGATGATCGTGATCTTGTGCACCGGGTCGGCGTGGGGCAGCGCGTGCCCCACGAGCGCGTGACCGCCCTCGTGGTAGGCGATGATCTTGCGCTCCTTCTCCGACAGCAGCACGCTCTTGCGCTTGGGCCCGGCCGTCACCCGGTCGATGGCCTCTTCCAGCGCGGCCATCGTGACCTGGTGCTTGTTCTCCCGCGCCGTCAGCAGTGCGCCCTCGTTGATGACGTTGGCCAGGTCGGCACCGGTGAAGCCGGGCGTGCGCCGGGCGATCATGTCCAGCTCGACGTCGGGGGCGAACGGCTTGCCCCGCGCGTGCACCCGCAGGATGCCCTTACGGCCGTTCAGGTCGGGCTGGGCCACGACGATCTGCCGGTCGAACCGGCCCGGCCGCAGCAGGGCCGGGTCGAGGATGTCGGGCCGGTTGGTGGCCGCGATCACGATGACGCCGCCCTTGGTGTCGAACCCGTCCAGCTCGACCAGCAGCTGGTTCAGGGTCTGCTCGCGCTCATCGTGGCCGCCGCCGAAGCCCGCCCCGCGGTGCCGGCCGACAGCGTCGATCTCGTCCACGAACACGATCGCCGGGGCGTTGGCCTTGGCCTGCTCGAACAGGTCCCGGACCCGGGAGGCGCCGACACCGACGAACATCTCCACGAAGTCGGAGCCGGAGATCGAGTAGAACGGCACGCCCGCCTCGCCGGCCACCGCCCGGGCCAGCAGCGTCTTACCGGTGCCGGGCGGCCCGTACAGCAGCACGCCCTTGGGGATCTTGGCCCCGATGGCCTGGAACTTGCCCGGGCTCTGCAGGAACTCCTTGATCTCCTGGAGTTCCTCAATGGCCTCGTCGGCACCTGCCACGTCACCAAAAGTCGTCTTCGGCGTGTCCTTGGTGATGAGCTTGGCCTTGGACTTGCCGAAGTTCATGACCCGCGAGCCGCCGCCCTGCATCTGGTTCAGGAAGACGAAGAACAGCAGGAAGATGGCCAGGAACGGCAGCCAGCTCAGGATCAGTGTCCAGAAGGAGTTGTTCTTGGGCACCTCGACGTTGTAACCGCCGGGCAGCTGCCCTGCCTTCACCTCATTCTGCAGCGTGACCGCCAGCTGCTGACCCTGATTACCGACCCAGTTCGACTGCAGCAGCTGACCCGAGTTCGTCTTGACCTGGATCGTCTGATTGGTGTCGGTAAGCGTGGCGCTGCGAACCTGGTGGTTATTGATCGCCGCGACGACCTGCGACGTGCTCACCTGCTTGTAGCTCTGGCCAGACCCGGCCAGGCGGAAGACAAACAGGAACACGATGACAACAAGGAGGATGGCGAGAACCCATCCGCGGAAGATGCGCTTCAGATCCATCGATGAACGGCCCCGCCGGTTCCGGGCCGGTCCCTCCTGATAAGCACCGAACCCCGCCGACCCCCGGCGAGGCTGCCTTGCGCACCAGCGTCCGCGCTTGGCTTCCTGCTTCCCGCCAGCCTGCGGCGAGATTTACTGACCGTACACCGGGCGCAGCGGCACCGGCACGCAGGAGGCACCCCAGGCCGGCGCGGCCTGCGCCAGCACAAGATCACCGGCCCTCCGGTAGTCCTCCTACCCACGTGAACGTATTTCATCTCCCGTGGTGTTCCCCGCAGTATTCCGGCCGCTGCTCCCGGTATCGGGGGACGCGGGCTAGGCGCCGTCAGTGTCTCCGGCCGCGCCGCCGTACACGTGCGGCGCCAGCGTGCCGATGAATGGCAGGTTCCGGTACTTCTCGGCGTAGTCGAGGCCGTATCCGACGACGAACTTGTCCTCGATGTCGAAGCCCGTGTAGGCGACATCGACGTTGATCCGGGTGGCCATCGGCTTGCGCAGCAGGACGCAGACGCGCACCGACGCCGGCCCGCGCGACTGCAGGTTTCCCACCAGCCAGGACAGGGTCAGGCCGGAGTCAATGATGTCCTCGACCACCAGGACGTGCTGGCCGCTGATGTCGGCGTCCAGGTCCTTGAGGATGCGGACCACGCCCGAGGACTGCGTCCCGGAGCCGTACGAGGACACCGCCATCCAGTCCATGTGCACGGGCAGGTGGAGAGCGCGGGCCAGGTCGGCCATCACCATGACCGCGCCCTTGAGCACCCCGACCAGCAGAAGTTCGCGGTCAGCGTAATCAGCGTCGATCTCGGCGGCCAGCCCGGTGATCCGCGCCTGCAGCTGTTCCGGGGTAATCAGGATCTCCTGGAGGTCAGCCCCTACGTCACTCGCGTCCACTCAAGTCCCTTCGATCACGTCGCTGTGCCGAAATGTCAGCCTGTCACACTGCCGCTGAGCGCGGACACCGCCCGGCAGGTCGACCCAGCGCTGCCCCCGCCAGGCGGTGACCAGCGCGTCCAGCCCGGCGATGTGCCGCTCGGCCAGCGCCCCGGCCGGCGTCCCGGCGGTCAGCGCGGCGTCCCGCAGCACCCGGGCCCGCACCGCGGCGGACAGCCCGGCCAGGGCGGGCGCGGGCAGGCCAGGCTGGCCATCGGCCAGCCGGGCGGTCGCCGCGGCGGCCAGCTCGTCGAGAGCCGCCGCATCCCGGCGCAGCTGCCGGGCGGTCCGGGCCAGGGCCTCGGCGACGCCCGGGCCCAGCTCCGCCTCCAGCGCCGGCAGCAGCCGGTCCCGGACCCGGACCCGCGCGTAGCCGGGATCAGAATTGTGCGGGTCGGCCCAGGGCACCAGGCCCTGCGCGGTGCAGGCCGCCGTCGTCTGCGCCCGGCGCAGCTCCAGCAGCGGCCGCAGGTAGCGGCCCGATCGCGGCGCCATCCCGGCCAGTGAGCGCGCGCCCGACCCGCGGGCCAGCCCCAGCAGGACGGTCTCCGCCTGGTCATCGAGGGTGTGCCCGAGCAGGATGGCGGCTGCCTCGGCGGCCTGCGCCACCTCCGCCAGCGCCGCGTACCGGGCGGCGCGGGCCGCCGCCTCGGGGCCCTGGTAGCCGGGATCCCCCGGCACCGCGACGGTGACCCGGACCGCCTGCACCGGATCCAGCCCCAGGCCGGCCAGCACGCCGGTCACCCGGCCGGCCTGCCCGGCCGAGCCCGGCTGCAGCCCGTGATCCACGGTGACCCCGCCGGCCCGCAGGCCGAGCCGCGGGGCCTCAAAGGCCAGCGCGGCCGCCAGTGCCAGCGAGTCAGCACCCCCCGAGCACGCGGCCAGCACCAGCTGGCCGGGCCCGAATCCGGCCAGCGCCCGGCGCACGGCCAGCCGGACCGCGGCCACTGCCGGGTGCGGGCCCATCCCCTGGCTCCCCGGCTCCGGTGCTCAGCTGGCGGCGGCGTGGCCGCCGTCGACCCGTTCCAGCCAGGTCAGCGGGCTAACGATCTCCTCAGCCGTCGGCAGGGTCTCCGGGGATGTCCAGACCTTGTTGAAGGTCGTCATCCCGGCTTCGCCCACGACCATCTGGACAAAACGGGATCCCTGCTCGTACTGCTTCATTTTCAGGTCGATCCCCAGGATGCGCCGCAGGGCCTGCTCCATCCGCCCGGCCGAGCCGCGGCGGGCCGAGAACTTGGCGCGAATGTCGGCGACCGACGGGACGACGGCCGGGCCGACCGCGTCCATCACGTAGTCGCCGTGCCCCTCCACCAGAGTCATGACCGAGGTCAGCCGGTCCAGGATCTCGCGCTGGCGCGGTGTCTGGATGGCCTCGATCAGGCTGCCGCCGCCACCTCGCCCGCCGACAGCACCGCCGACCGCGTCGGCGGCGGCCCGCAGCCGGTCCAGGATCGAAGCCGGGTCCAGCTCGGAAGCCATCAGGAACTCGGTCATCTGCTGCTGCACGTAAGGCCGGAGCCAGGCCACTGAGGTGAACTGGGTCCGGTGCGTCTCTTCATGCAGGCAGACCCAGCGCCGGAAGTCGCTGGGGTCGACGCCCAGCTCGCGCTCCACCATGACGATGTTGGGCGCGACCAGCGTCAGCCGCCCGGCCGGGGCCTCCTGCCCGGCAGTATCCGGGTCCGGCGGGAGGAACAGCTCGTACTGGCCCAGCACCCGGCCGGCCAGGTAGGCCAGGATCAGGCCGGCCTGCATCCCGGTGACCCGCGATCCCACGGCCGACATGACCGAGCCGCCCGGCGCGCCGCCGCTCTTCTCGGTCAGGTGCTCTACGAGCGGGTCGAGCACGACGCGGAAGCCGTCCACGTTGGCCCGGATCCAGCCGGGCCGGTCCACGACGGCCACCAGGCCGTCATCGGCGGCGCCGGGCAGGCCGGTCAGCTCCCGGACGGGGTCGGCCACCTCCGCGGCGAGCTGCCGGAGCTCGGCGACTACCCGCCTCGCCTCGCCCATCGTCACCTGCGGACCCGGCCTGACCCACCGGACGCCGGTCGAGGTCGCCACGTTCCAGTCGATCATCTGCGCGCTGCTCACCCCTCCACCGTACGTGCTGGCCTTCCCGCTCGCCTGCAGGGGCGCTGAGTGCCGGCGTCTTCCATTCGTCGCTCCTTCGCTCGTTCCTCGCTCCTCGCTCCGCCGTCCAGACGCCGGCGCGCCCCCTCCGGCTCGCTCCCCGGGGCCGCTGGCGCGGCCCGGGCACGGCGTCAGATGCCCGAAGACCATGCCTGTACTACCCCTGGTCGCGCGAGCTATCCGGGGCTGCCGCAGCCGCAGCCCGCCAGGGCGGTCGCCAGCCGGGCAATCTGCGCGCCCGCCGGGGCCAGGCCCTTGGCCGGGAGCTTGTCCGCCATGAACGCGAACGACAGCAGCTGCCCGTTGCGCGCGTAGGCGATTCCGGCCAGCGAGGCGACGGTGGTCAGGTTGCCGGTCTTAGCCCGGACAACCCCCAGGGCGGCGGGACCGGCCTGGGCAAAGACACTCCCGCCCGGTGCCAGGGTGCCGGAGAACCCGGCCACCGGTAGCCCGCTGACCGCCGAGCGCAGGCCGGGCCGGGCCGGGCTGGCCGCCAGCCGGACGGCGGTGACCAGGGCCTGCGGCGTGATCCGGTCCCGTGGCGACAGGCCGCTGCCATCCACCAGCGAGACCCCGGTCACGCCCAGGCCGCGCAAGACGCTCTCCTCCGCTGCCGCAGCGCCACTGAACGAGGCTGGCTTGCTGCGGGCGATCGCGACGTGCCGGGCCAGGTTCTCGGCAATGACATTGTTGCTTTCCTGCAGCATCTGCTCGGCCAGCTGCGCCAGCGGCGGCGAGGTGACCACCGCCAGTGACCTCGCTCCGGCCGGCGCCTTCGCGGCCCGCGGGGACCCGGTGACCTGGATGCCGTCGGCGGCCAGGAAGCCGGCGAAGGCCGCGGCGGCCTCCGGGGCCGGCGTCATCGTCCGGGGCCGCAGGTTCCCCGGGTCGTCGGAGTCCTCGGGCGCGCCGCCCGGGGTCAGCCGGCCCTGGTCCACCTCCAGCGAGCTGATCGGCGTCACGTTGCCGGTCGTGACGTAGCTGAGCGGCCAGCCTGGCGCCAGGCCCGGCCCGGAGTACAGCGAGGTGTCATAGTCCAGCGTCACGCGGCGCTGGCCGCGACCGCGCAGCGCGCGCGCCGCCCGGGCGGCCAGGGTCGCCAGGGTGGCGTCCCGCGGGTAATCGGCGGCCGGCGGCTTGCCTGCGGCCAGGGTCGGGTCACCGCCGCCGACCAGGACGATGCTGCCCGGCGACGGGCCCGCTACCACCCGGGTGCGAAAGCGGGCACCGGGACCCAGGACATCCAGGGCGGCCACGGCCGTGGCTACTTTCGTGGTCGATGCCGGGGCAAAGGCGCCGCCGCCGTTCCGGCTATACAGCACCTGGCCCGTCCGCAGGCTGGTGACCAGGACGCCGACGTGCGAGCCGAGCTCCGGCGACGACGCCAGCGGTCCGAGCACCCTGGCCAGCCCCGCCGGAGTGACCCCGCCTGCGCTGCCCCGCGGCACGCCGCTGGCCGCGCGCGGCGCCGGGCCGGCGGCGGCCACCGACCGCGCGCCGACGCGGGACACATCCCACTGCGCCAGCCGGGGTGGCAGGATGCGCGCGACGGCGATGCCGGCCACGATCACGAACAGGCACAGCAGCGCCAGGCTGGCCAGGGCCAGGTGGTGGAGCCGGAACACCGGTGGGGTCCCTTCTGCGGGCGGCGCCGGGGCAGCCGGAGCAGGCCCGCCGCGCGGGCTTAACGCCGATCGGGTAGACATCATCAGGGAGTCGCAGTCAATCATCTAGGCGCTGAGAGGGCTGGAACGTGGTATTCGATGTAGTAATCGAGATCCCTAAGGGGCAGCGCAACAAGTATGAGGTGGATCATGAGTCGGGGCGGATCCGGCTCGACCGCATGCTGTTCACTTCGACCCGTTATCCAGCCGATTACGGCTTCATCGAGGACACCCTGGCTGACGACGGCGACCCGCTCGACGCCCTGGTCCTGCTCGAGGAGCCGACCTTCCCCGGCTGCCTGATCAGCGCCCGGGCGATCGGGATGTTCCGGATGCGGGATGAGAAAGGCGCCGACGACAAGGTGCTGTGCGTTCCCGCCACCGATCCCCGGGTGGCGCACCTGACCGAGATCTCCGACGTGTCCGAGTTCGACCTCCTGGAAATCCAGCATTTCTTCGAGGTCTACAAGGCGCTGGAGCCCGGCAAGGAGGTACTGCCCGCCGCCTGGGTGGGCCGGGCCGAAGCCGAGGCCGAGATCGAGGCGTGCCGGAAGCGGCTGGCCCACAGCAAGCACTGATGCCGCGCGGGCGGCCCGGCAGGACGAGGCCGGCCCCCGGTGAAACCGACGGGATCAATGGGAAAGACTAGGCACATAGGTTGCCGGTCATGACCGGCGGGCGGCAGGACGCTGAGAGAGGACGGCCAGTGGCTCAGGAGGACGACGCGCTCAGGCAGGCGCCGCTGTTCGAGGCCCTGAGCGACGATGACGCGCGGGCGCTGCGGGGCGACGTGACGCAGGTCGAGCTCGGCCGCGGCGAGCGGCTGTTCGCCGAGGGCGACGAGGGCGACCAGCTGTACATCATCCTGCGCGGCAAGATCAAGCTCACCCGGGCCGCCCATGACGGCCGGGAGAACCTGCTCAGCGTGCACGGCCCCGGCGAGATGTTCGGGGAACTGTCACTGTTTGACCCCAGCCCCCGCACGGCCAGCGCGACCGCGATCACGGACGCCTCGCTGGCCGGCCTGGGCCACACCGACCTGCGCAGCTGGCTGTCCACCCGGCCGGAGGTGGCCATGCACATGCTGCAGGCCCTGGCCCAGCGGCTGCGCCGGATCAACGACATCAAGGCCGACCTGGTCTTCACGGACGTGCCGGGCCGGGTGGCCAAGGCGCTGCTGGACCTGGCCCAGCGCTTCGGCACCCAGCAGGACAACGGGATCCAGGTTCATCACGACCTGACCCAGGAGGAGCTGGCCCAGCTCGTCGGAGCCTCCCGGGAGACCGTCAACAAGGCACTGGCCGACTTCGCCGCGCGCGGCTGGATCCAGCTGTCGGCCAAGTCGGTGCTGCTGCTCGACACTGACCGGCTCCGCAAGCGGGCCAGCTAGCGGCCCGCGCCTAGTACCTGACTCCCGGCGGCAGCTCGCCGCGGGCACCCAGGTAGTCGAGCTGGGCGCAAACCGAGAACTCGGCGAACGGCCAGACCGCTCGCGGAACCGCGGCGTAGACGCGTTCCACGATCTGGGCCGGGGTCCGGTCGCCGGCGGCGAGGGCGTCCCGGATCTCGGCCAGCCGCTCGGCCCGGTGGGCCAGGTAGTAATCCAGGGTGTCAGCCGGGCGGTCCAGCAGCGGGCCGTGGCCGGGCAGCAGCACGCGCAGCTCCGTCTCGTCGGCCAGCGCCCGCAGCCGGTGCAGCGAGTCGAGGTAGTCGGCCAGGCTGCCGTCGGCCGCGATCACGGTGGTCCCCCGGCCCAGCACCGTGTCTCCGGTCAGCACGGCCCCGTCCTGCGGGAGCACCAGGCAGACCGAGTCGGAGGTGTGCCCGGGGGTGGCCACGACCCGCAGCTCGCAGCCGGCATCCGTCAGGACATCCCCGGCCGATAGCCCCTCGTCGCCGAGCCGCTCGGCCGGGTCCACGGCCCGCACCGGGGCCCCGGTCAGCCCGGCCAGCCGGGCTGCGCCCTCGGAGTGGTCGGGGTGCCGGTGGGTCAGCACGATGACCGCCACCCGCTGGCCCGCCTCCCGGGCTGACCGGGCGACCCGCTGCAGGTGCCCTTCGTCCAGCGGGCCGGGATCGACCACGATGGCCGCCGCCGAGCCCGGCTCGGCGATCACCCAGGTGTTGGTGCCGTCCAGGGTCATCGGCGAGGGATTGGGCGCCAGAACGCAGCGCGCCCGCGCCGTTCCCGACCCGTCAATGCGGCCGGGGGGACGGCCCGCCGGCGGCCCGGCCGGATCACCATGACCGTCGCGGGGAGCTTCGGTCATAGCGGGTAGTCCGTGATGCCGGGCACGGTCAGCCAGACCGCGCCTTCGCGCTCCAGTACCTCGGGGATCCGCGGCAGCACCTGCCGCGGGCTGGACAGCGCCGCCGGGGCGTCCGGGTAGGACGCGAGCTCGGCCAGGCTCACCGCAGTAGGCGGCCAGAGCTGAATCTCCCCGTGCCGGCCCGCCGCCAGGGCGGCGCCGGGCTCGATCCAGGTCACCGAAGATGCCTCGCCGCCCACGTCCCGGGTCCGCTGCCCGGCCGGCAGCGCAGCGGCGAAGAACCGCGCGTCGAACCGGCGCGGCTCAATAACCGGCGTGATCCACCGTGACCAGGGCCGCAGCAGGTCCGACCGCAGCACCAGGGCCCGCCGGGCCAGCAGCTCCGCCAGGGACAAGGACCGGTCCAGCAGCGCCCGGCGATCGTCCTCCCAGTCCGTGCTGGTGGTGTCCGCCACCACGGTGCTGGCCGACTCGCCAGCCAGCAGAACCCCGGACTCCTCGAACGTCTCGCGCACGGCCGCGCACACCAGGGCCCGAGCCTGATCCGGCGGAGCAGCGAAGATCTCGCCCCACTCGGCGGCGGGCGGGCCGGCCCAGGCCACTTCCTCGTCAGCATCGCGGGGATCGACCGAGCCGCCCGGAAACACCTGCGCGCCGGGCGCGAAGGCCATCGTCGGCTGGCGCCGCAGCATGTAGACCTCCATGCCGGCCGGGGAGCGGCCCGGCCGCAGCAGCATCACCGTCGCCGCGTCCCGCGGCACAGCCGGCTCGCGGCGGCCGGCCAGGATGTCCCTGGACCGCTCCGCCAGCTCGCCGGGGAACGGGATTGCCGCTGACTCCTCGGCCGGCTCCGCCATGCCGGTCACCTCCGCGCCGTCCGGAATGCTCTCGGCCCGCCGCCCGGCGAAGTGCCTGCCTGGCTCAGCTCGCGACCTCGGCGATCAGCTCGACCTCCACCGGCGTGTCGCGGGGCAGCACCGCCATGCCGACCGCGCTGCGCGCGTGCCGCCCGGCCTCGCCGAACACCTCCAGCAGCAGCTCGCTGGCGCCGTTGATCACCTGAGCCTGCTCGGTGAAGTCCGGGGCACTGGCCACAAAGCCCGTCACCTTCACGATGCGCCGGATGCCGTCCAGCCCGCCGGCTACCGACGCGGCTGCCGCCAGGGCGTTCAGGGCGCACACCCGGGCCAGGCCGGCGGCCTCATCGACGCCGAGGTCCGCGCCGACCTTGCCGGTGCCCAGCAGCTTGCCGCCCGCGATCGGGAGCTGGCCCGCGGTATAGATGTAGTTGCCGGTGCGGACCGCCGGGACGTAGGCCGCCAGCGGCGGGGTCACCTCCGGCAGTTCCAGCCCGAGCTCGGCAAGGCGCTGCGCCGGGCTGCTCGCCGCGCTCACCCCTTGCTCCGCTTCAGGTAGGCGACCAGCTGCTCCGAGTTGGGACCGGGGATAACGGTCACCAGCTCCCAGCCGTCATCACCCCAGTTGTCGAGGATCTGCTTGGTCGCGTGCACCAGCAGCGGAACGGTTGCGTACTCCCACTTCGCCATAGCCGAAACCCTAGTGGGGCCGCTCCGGCAGCGGAGCGACCCCCGGGCATCTGGTGTTAGACGGCCTTATCCGGCTTCTGGTTCTGCGTCGTGGCGGCGTCGCCGTTAGCGGCCGGGGCCGCCTCGGCGCTGGCCGGGGCGGGTGCGGCGGCGATGTCGCCCTTGTCCGCGGGTGACAGCTCCGGGATGGCAGGCGGGTCCGGAATCTCCAGCGGGTCGGACGGCACGCCGCCGATTTCCGCCTCCTTCTCGGCCCGGGCCACGGCGGCGTCACTGAAATCGGCCAGCGAGGCCGAGTCCGCTGCCGAGCGGGTCTCACCCTGCCCGCCGGCCGGCGTGAACTTGTCAAAGAACCGGAGCAGCTCGACCGGGATCGGCATGACCAGCGTGCTGTTGCGCTCCGCGGCCACCTCGACGACGGTCTGCAGCAGCCGCAGCTGCAGGGCGGCCGGGTCGCGGGCCATGACGTTGGCCGCGGCAGCCAGCCGCTTGGACGCCTGGAACTCACCATCGGCGGTGATGATCCGGGCTCGCCGTTCCCGCTCCGCCTCGGCCTGCCGGGACATCGAGCGCTTCATGCCCTCGGGCAGCGAGACGTCCTTGATCTCCACCCGCTCGACCCGGACGCCCCACGGGCCCTCGGTGGGCTCGTCGATGATCCGGCGCAGTTCCCGGTTCACGGTGTCGCGCTCGGCCAGCAGCTGGTCCATCTCCGACTGGCCGATGATCGACCGCAGCGACGTCTGGGCCTGCTGGGAGATGGCGAACAGGTAGTTCTGTACGTTGATGACCGCCTTGATCGGGTCGACGACCCGGAAATAGACCACCGCGTCGACGCGCACGCTGACGTTGTCCCGGGTAATGCCTTCTTGTGCCGGCACCGCCATCGCGACGATCTGCATGTTGACCTTCTGCATCCGGTCCCCGAAGGGGCGGATCAAGGTCAGGCCGGCCTGGCGCGGGCGACCCAGCACCCGGCCGAACCGGAAAATAATGCCCTGCTCGTACTGCTGGACGACCCTCACCGATCGGCCGACGCCAATCACGCCGGCCACGACCAGGACCACCAGGATCGCAATGATTACATCGACCATGGGCGAACACCCCTTCCGGGCCCCGTACCCGAGTCCTCAGGTACCAGCCTAGTGATATACGGGACAGTCGTGGTCATGGCGAGACACGGAGCCGGGCGAGCCCGGCCCGCGGGCGCGGATAGCCTCCAATCGTGAGCACACGGGACAGCGACTGGGACGGCGTGCGGCTGCATGTCGTGACCGGGAAGGGCGGCACCGGTAAGACCACGGTGGCCGGGGCCCTGGCCCTGGCACTGGCCTCCGGCGGCAAGCGGGTGCTGCTCATGGAGGTGGAGGGCCGCCAGGGCATCGCGCAGCTCTTCGATGTCCCGCCGCTGCCCTACGCCGAGCGCAAGGTGGCTGTCGCGCCGCCGACCAGAACCCGGCCGGGCGGGGATGTGTACGCCCTGGTCGCCGACCCCGAGTCGGCGCTGCTGGAGTACCTGGAGATGTTCTATAACCTGCGCCACGCCGGGACGGCGCTGACCAAGCTCGGCGTCATGGACTTCGCCACGACTGTCGCCCCCGGCCTGCGCGACGTCCTGCTGACCGGCAAGGCGGCCGAGGCGGTGCGCCGCAAGGCCGGCGGCAAGTCAGGCGGGCGTGTCTACGACGCCGTCGTCATGGACGCCCCGCCGACCGGCCGCATCGGCCGGTTCCTGAACGTCACCTCGGAGGTCTCCGGGCTGGCCCGGATGGGCCCGATCCGCGGCCACGCCGACACGGTGCAGCGGGTCATCCGGTCGCCTGACACGGTCGTCCATTTTGTGACGGTACTGGAAGAGATGCCGGTTCAGGAGACCCTGGACGGCATTGCCGAGCTGACCAGCCTGCCGGGCGGCGCGATCCAGGTGGGAGCGATCATCGTTAACATGACCCGGCCGCTCGCGCTGCCCGCCGAGCAGGTCCAGGCCGCGGCGGACGGCCGCCTGGACACCGACGAGCTGGCCGCCGGCCTCAAGACGGCCGGGCTGGACGACAGCCCGGTGCTGGCCGCCGAGCTGGCCGCGGAGCTGACCGATGATGCGCGCGGCGCCCTGGCCACCGAGCTCCAGCGGGACCGGCTCGACGGGCCCGTCCGGCCGTGTTACGAGCTGCCGTGGCTCAGCCACGGCATTGACCTGGGCGGCCTGTACCGGCTCTCCGCCGCGCTCCGGGACCAGGGGGCCGCCTGATGGCGGGCGCGGCGCGGCCGCCCGCGCTGGACGTGGACGGGCTGATCGACGACCGGCGCACCCGCATCATCGTGTGCTGCGGGTCCGGCGGGGTCGGCAAGACGACCACCGCCGCGGCGATCGGGCTGCGGGCGGCCGAGCGCGGCCGTCATGTCGTCGTGCTGACCGTCGACCCGGCTCGCCGCCTCGCGCAGTCGATGGGGCTGTCGATGCTCGACAACACGCCCCGGCCGGTGCCGGGCCTGGCCACGCCAGACGGCGAGCCAGCGGACGGCAGCCTGCACGCCATGATGCTGGACATGAAGCGGACCTTCGACGAGATCGTCGAGGCGCACTCCGATCCGGACCGGGCTGCCCAGATCCTGGCCAACCCCTTCTACCAGTCCCTGTCGTCCAGCTTCGCCGGGACCCAGGAGTACATGGCGATGGAGAAGCTCGGCCAGCTGCGCCGGGCCCAGGAGTGGGACCTGATCGTGGTGGACACGCCGCCGAGCCGGTCGGCACTGGACTTCCTGGATGCCCCGCAGCGCCTCGGCCGGTTCCTGGACGGCCGGCTGCTGCGGCTGCTGACCGCTCCGGCCAAGGTCGGCGGCCGGGCCTACCTGCGCGTGCTGAACGCCGGGTTCGGCATGGTGACCGGCGTGCTGACCAAGATCCTCGGTGCTCAGGTGCTGCGCGACGTGCAGACCTTCGTGACCGCCCTGGACACGATGTTCGGCGGGTTCCGGGAACGCGCCGACTACACCTACCAGCTGCTGCGGGCGCCCGGCACGGCCTTCCTCGTCGTGGCGGCGCCCGAGCCGGACGCGCTGCGCGAGGCCTCGTACTTCGTGGAGCGCCTGGCCCAGGAGCGGATGCCGCTGGCCGGCCTGCTGCTGAACCGGGTCCAGCGGGCGCCCGCGGCCCGGCTATCGGCCGCCCGCAGTCAGGCGGCCGCCGAGACCCTGCAGGCCAGCGGATCACATCCGCTGGCGGTCACCGCGCTGCGCCTGCACTCCGAGCGGATGCAGCAGGTGGCCGCCCAGCGCCGCCTGGCGGAGCACTTCACCTCGGCTCACCCGGTGGTACCGGTCGCGGAGATCCCCGCCCAGGCCCAGGACGTTCACGACCTGGACGGGCTGCGTGCCATCGGGCACGCCTTCGGGACAGCGGGAGAGTAAGACCTGGCTCAGCTGGCGACGAGCTCGTCGCCGGTGCGCTCGTACTTGTTGCGCGCGTTCTCCAGCAGGCCCCGCCAGGACTCCACGTCCGGGCGGCGGCGGAGCAGGGCCCGGCGCTCACGCTCGGTCATCCCGCCCCAGACTCCGAACTCGATGCGGTTGTCAAGCGCGTCAGCCAGGCACTCGGTGCGCACGGGGCAGCCTCGGCAGATCAGCTTGGCCCGGTTCTGTGCCGCCCCCTGAACGAAGAGCTCGTCCGGGTCCGTTCCCTTGCACGCGGCTCGGGCGGTCCAGTCCGTGATCCACATGTGCCCAACTCCTCCTGATCGTCACGCCCGCAGCGGTTCGTCACGCCGGGTGGCGTTCGGTCGCGGTCCGGTACCGGCGCTAGACGCGCTCGTACCGGTGAGTGATGGTCGCGGAAGAGTAACTTACGGAAGTCCGGCGCGCGGCGCTAGTCCCCGGCCGGCCCATTTCCGCATAGCCCTGATGAGCTATACGGACACATGTGACTAGTCATTCCATTGCCGGCTGCCTGCTGACGGCTGCCCGGGAATCGTTTCGCAATAGCCCGCGCGATAGGCGTTTGAGCTGCTCAGCCGGGGTAGTGGCGAAACCTTGCCTGCGGCAGCGTAACCTGTTCGCGTGCAGAGTCCATGGCGCCGCGCCGGCATAGTGTCGAGCGCGGCTGGCCGCATCGCGGTCGTGTCTGTAGTGGCGGGTGTGCTCGTAGCCGCCGTCGTCATCCCCTTCACCGGGCTGATCGGCGTCGCGACCAGGGATGCCGCCCAGACGTTCAATGACCTGAACGTCCCCGCCCTGGGCCATGTGCCGACTCGCTCGGAGATCCTGGACTCCGAAGGGCACCTGATCGCCTACTACTACCCGGGCGGCATCTACCGGATCCCGGTGGGCTACGACAACATCTCGCCGGTCATGCGCAACGCGATCGTGGCGATCGAGGACTCGCGGTTCTACCTGCACGGTGCGATGGACCCGCGCGGCACCGTCCGCGCGTTCCTCAACGACGTGAAGAACCAGCCGGTACAGGGCGGGTCAACGCTGGCCCAGCAGTACGTCAAGAACGCCCTGATCCTCACCTCGCGCTCGAAGTCGGCCCAGAAGGCCGCGATCTCCGACACCCCCGAGCGGAAGATCCGCGAGCTGCGCATCGCCGCCGATGTCGAGCAGGAGATGACCAAGCCGCAACTGCTGGCCGCCTACCTGAACGTCGCCTACTTCGAGAACAACGCCTATGGCATCCAGGTCGCGGCGGAACGGTACTTCAAGACCAGCGCCAGGAAGCTGACCCTGGGTCAGTCCGCCCTGCTGGCCGGAATGGTCGAGAACCCGGCCGCCGATGACCCGTTCAACCACCCCCGGCACGCCAAGCAGCGGCGCAACACCGTGCTCCAGCGGATGGCCCAGCTCGGGTACGTCACGAAAGCCGCCGCGGCCAAGGCCACCGCCAGGGGCCTGGGCCTGCACCCCTCGACCATCCCGCTGCAGACCGGCTGCTACGCCCACTCGGCCCGGCACGCGGCGTACTTCTGTGACTACGTGCTCGCGGTCATGCGCCGGGACCCGGCCTACAAGAAGACCTACCGCGACCTGAACTCCAGCGGCGGGCTGAAGATCTACACCACGCTGAACGTCCACGACCAGCAGGCCGCGCAGAACGCGGTCAGCTACGTCGTCCCCGACCACTCATCGACGTATAACCCGAATCACAACGCCGACGCCGAGGTGCTCATCCAGCCCCGGACCGGCCGGGTGCGGGCGATCGCGGTGGACCGGCACTACGGGACGGCAGCGGGCGACAACAACATCGACTACGCCGTTGACACCAAGTACGACGGCGGCGCGGGCGTGCAGACCGGCTCCTCGTCGAAGCTGTTCACCCTGATTACCGCCCTCAAGGAGGGCGTCCCGTTCGGCTTCGCCGAGCACACGGTGTCGCCCGCCTCCATCAGCGGCTACACCAACTGCAAGGGCCAGGGCGCGGGCGTGTTCTCGCTGAGTAACGCCGAGGGCGCGGGCAAGGGCACCTACAGCCTGTACACCGGGACGACCCAGTCGATCAACGTGTTCTACGCGATGCTGGAGCAGAAGGTCGGGCTGTGCAGCACCGTCAGGACGGCGGTCAGCATGGGCATGCGCCGGGCCGACGGCGGGTCCCTGCTCAAGGGGGCCGGCAAGAGCGGGCATGCCGGCTACCAGTACCCGGCCGACGACATCCCGTCGTTCACCCTGGGCGCGGTCAACGTCTCGCCGATGAGCATGGCCGCCGCCTACGCCACCGTCGCCGCGCGCGGCATCTACTGCAAGCCGGTGGCCATCGAGCGGATCACGGCGCCGGGCGGCAAGGACCTGCCCGTCGAGTCCGCGAACTGCCACCGGGTGTTCTCCGCCGCGATCGCTGACGCCGCCACGCACATCCTGGAGGGCGTCATCACCTCGGGCACGGCCGTCGGCCGGTCGATCGGCCGCCCGGCAGCGGCCAAGACCGGGACCGCGGACACGGGCACCTACGCCGCGTTCGGCGGGTTCACCCCGAACCTGGCCGGCTACGTGTCCGTCTTCAACCCGGTGAACCCGACCAACCCCGCGGGCGAGATGATCGGCTACCACGCCTGCTACCGCGAGGTGAGCGGCGGGCTGTCCTGTCCCGGCCAGATGTTCGGCGACAACGCACCCGGCGCGACCTGGCAGATGACGTTCCTGCACGCGGCCCTCGGGAAGGTGCGGTACTTCACCGCCGTCCCGCCCGGCAGCCCGTTCCTCTCCCAGGGCTCCGGCATCATCCCGGCCAACCCGCCCAAGAAGAAGGCTCCGGGCCCCGGCCATGGCGGCGGCCCCGGTCACGGCGGCGGCCCCGTCCACCACTAGCCCGGCCTGCCTGGCCGCCCGTCGTCCCTATCGCGGGGCGCGGGCGGTCAGCGGCCCGGCAGCGGCCCCGCCGCGGGCCGGCTCCGCCCCGGACCCGTTACGCCGAAAGCTGGCGGCGGACCTCGGCGGCCACCCGGCTGCCCTCAGCCCGGCCCGCTACCTGCGGCGTCACGGCCTTCATGACCTGTCCCATCGCGGACATGCCCGCGGCCCCTGTCTCGGCGATGGCCGCGGCCACCAGGCTCGCCAGGTCGCCATCATCAAGCTGCGCCGGCAGGTAGTCAGCCAGGATGGCGTCCTCGGCCCGCTCGGCCGCGGCCTGCTCATCGCGGCCCGCCTCCTCGAAGGCGGTCGCGGCCTCCCGGCGGCGCTTCGCCTCGCGGGCCAGGATCTTGAGCACCTCATCGTCGCTGAGCTCGCGCGCCGCCTTCCCCGCGACCTCCTCGTTACTGACTGACGTCAGAGCCATGCGCAGCGTCCGGGTACGTACCTCGTCGCGGGCCTTCATGGCGGTGGTGAGGTCGGCGCGCAGGCGCTCCTTGAGTTCGGGCATGGCGCCCATCCTGCCGCCCCGCTGACCGCCCGTCGACCAGGTAAGCCGTGGCGTCGCGGCCGGGCCACCCGGGCGCGCATGGCACCATGAAAGCATGCGACCAAAGACGCTGCTGGGGGCCGCCGCCGTCGCCGGGGCCCTCGGCCTGGGATACGCCACCGTCATCGAGCGCAACTGGTTCGTGCTGCGCCGCATCGAGGTGCCGGTACTGCCTGCTGGCGTCGCGCCGCTACGCGTCCTGCACATCTCCGACGCCCACCTCACCCCTGGACGGCATCGGCTCCTGTCGTGGATCCGGTCCCTGGACGCACTCGATCCCGACCTGGTCATCAACACCGGCGACTCGATCGCGCACCGGGACGCCATCGGCCCGCTGCTGGACGCCCTCGGGCCCCTGCTGGACCGCCCCGGCGCGTTCGTCTACGGCTCCAATGACCTGTACGTGCCCAAGCCGAAGAACCCGGCCCGCTACCTGTGGCGCACCTCGGCCAGCGACAGCCACCGGCACACCCCCGACCTGCCCTGGATCGAGCTGGGCGAGCGCATGGCCGCCCGCGGGTGGCTGGACGCCAACAACCACCGCGGCCGGATCAAGGCGGGCGACCTGGACATCGAGGTGGCCGGCGTCCATGACTCGCACATCGGCCGGGACCGCTACAGCAACATCGCGGGGCCCGCCGACCCGGCGGCCGACCTGCGCCTGGGGGTCCTGCACTCACCCGAGCCCGCGATCATGGACCTGTTCACCGCGGACGGCTTCGACCTGCTCCTGGCCGGGCACACGCACGGCGGCCAGCTGCGGCTGCCGGGCATCGGCGCTCTGGTCACGAACTGCGGGATCGAGCGCGAGCGGGCCAGCGGCCTGCATCATCATCCGGCGGACGGGACGGCCTGGCTGCACGTTTCCGCAGGCCTGGGCACATCACCGTGGTCGCCAGTCCGGTTCTGCTGCCGGCCGGAGGCAGCACTGCTCACACTGGTCCCGCGGATCAGCTAGAATTCTCAAGCGGTCGGCGGGGTGTGGCGCAGCTTGGCAGCGCGCTTCGTTCGGGACGAAGAGGCCGCCGGTTCAAATCCGGCCACCCCGACCCAGGAAACGGCAGGTCACGCAGTATCTGGTGACCTGCCGTTGGTGTTTCAGCCCGCCCGATGCCCGGTTCCGGGCTCGCCGGCTCCGTCCGGCCACCCAGCAGGCCGCCGACGACGCTTCCCCTTCACCTGAAAAGGAACGACGGATGACTGCCCCGCTCGCCTTCCCCCTGGAGCCCACCCCGATCCAGGTGCCCGACGATGTTCTCGATGGCCTGCGCGCCCGTCTCGCACTGACTCGTCCGCCGCTGGATGAAGGGAACGAGGACTGGTCCTACGGCGTGCCGGACAGCTATCTAGGTGAGCTGGTGACGTACTGGCAGGATGGCTACGACTGGCGCACGGCGGAGGCCGCCATCAACGCCTACGAGCACTACCAGGTGGACGTCGCCGGTGTCCCGGTGCACTTCATGCGCAACCCTGGCCGCGGTCCCCGCCCGATCCCGCTGATCCTCACCCACGGCTGGCCGTGGACGTTCTGGCACTGGTCGAAGGTGGTCGACCCGCTCGCCGACCCGGCCGCGTTCGGCGGCGACCCGGCCGACGCGTTCGACGTCATCGTGCCGTCCCTGCCCGGCTTCGGTTTCCCTGGCCCGCTGACCGGCTTTCCGGACGTCAACTTCTGGAAGGTCGCCGACCTCTGGCACACCCTGATGACCGAGACCCTGGGATACGAGAAGTACGCCGCCGGGGGCTGCGACATCGGCGGGATCGTCTCCAGCCAGCTCGGCCACAAGTATGCCGGCGAGCTGTTCGGCATCCACATCGGCTCCGGACTGCCGCTCGACTTCTTCACCGGCCCCCGCGCCTGGGACTTCGCCCGGAATCGGCCCCTCCCCGACGACCAGCCCGCAGACGTCCGCGCCCGCATCATCGAGCTGGACCACCGCTCAGCGTCGCACCTCGCCGTGCACATGCTCGACGGCGCCACCCTGGCCCACGGGCTGAGCGACTCACCCGCCGGACTGCTCGCCTGGCTGCTGGAGCGCTGGAATGCGTGGAGCGACAACGGCGGCGACCTCGAGTCCGTCTTCACCAAAGACGACCTGCTCACCCACGCCACGATCTACTGGGTGAACAACTCCATCGCCACGTCGATGCGCTACTACGCCAACGCAAACCGCTACCCGTGGGCACCCGCTCACGACCGCACCCCGGTCGTGCAGGCCCCGGTCGGCCTCACCTTCGTCACCTACGAGAACCCGCCCGGCATCCACACCGCCAGCGAGCGCATCTGCGCGTTCACAACCGGCCCGCAGGCCGGCTGGTTCAACCACGTCAACGTCAACGCTCACGACCACGGCGGCCACTTCATTCCCTGGGAGAACCCCGGCGCCTGGGTGAGCGACCTGCGCCGCACCTTCCACGGCCGCCGCG
>DASXDJ010000028.1:0-60316 GCA_036490755.1 Streptosporangiaceae bacterium | reverse complement strand
GAGTGCATGCGCGCGGTCCGGGAGCAGCTGCGCCGGGGCGCGGCGGTGATCAAGATCTGCGCGTCCGGGGGCGTGCTGTCGGAAATCGATGACCCGGTCCACCAGCAGTTCACCGGCGCCGAGCTGCGCGCGATCGTCGAGGTGGCTGGGCTGGCCGAGCGGGTCGTCGCGGCGCACTGCCACGGCAAGCCCGGCATCATGGCCGCCCTGGAGGCCGGCGTGGCCACCATCGAGCATGGCACCTTCCTGGATGAGGAGGCCTGCGACGCCATGCGCGAGACCGGCGCCATCCTGGTCCCGACCCGCACCATCATCGAGAACATGCTGGCCGCGCTGGACACGGTGCCGCCGTATGCGGCGGCCAAGCTGGTCGCCATCGCCAGCACGCACGCCGATGCGCTGCGGATGGCCATCGAGCGGGGTGTCACCGTCGCTATGGGCTCAGACATCGGCCTGACCGGCCGGGACCTGCCTAATTCCTGGGGCAGCAACGGGTCGGAGCTGGTGCACCTGGCCGCGCTCGGCATGACCCCGCTGCAGGCCATCGAGGCGGCCACCGCGACCGCGCCAGCCACCCTCGGGCCGCAGGCGCCGCGCAGCGGCCTGCTGGCCGCGGGCTTCGACGCGGACATCATCACCGTCGACGGCGACCCGCTGGCCGACATCTCGGTGCTGGCCAGCCCGGAGCGGATCACCGGCGTGTGGACGGGCGGCCGCCAGGTCAAGGACGCCGCCGGGGTGTCGTAACGCTGGGCGATGCCACCCCCGATGACCTGGCTGGAAGATGTCTGTGCCGGTCCGCCCGCAGCTGCGGCAGTCCGGCCTTATCGCAGGGGGATCAATGGTCAGTCGGCTGAGCGGCGGGCGAGCGGGGGCGTGGCTCGCCGTAGTGCCCGTTACTGTCATGGCGGCGGTTCTGGGCCTGGTGGTGCCGGCCGCTTCGGCGTCGCCCGGGTTACCGGCTACGGATGCGGCACTCGTCACGGCCACGGCGCCGGCGCCTGCAACCCCGGCGGCCGCGCGCCGTATCCGGTTCATCATGCTCAGCACCCGAGTGCGCGGCCTGCACGTGCGCGCCCGGCCGAGCAATCTGTCCCCGCTGGTCGTCAAGCTGGGCAAGCGGGGCACCCGGGTCACCATCACCTGCTGGACCACGGGAACCTCGGTGGTCGGGAACACGGTCTGGTACCACCTGTCCGGGCCGCGGCGGGGGTATGTGACCTCCTACTACATCAATAACCGCACCGCTCCTTATCCGGGCCTGGCCCGGTGCAAGGCACCGTTCCGGGGTCACTACCGCTCGCGGACGGCCGGGGCGCGGGTGCGGACCGGCCCGAGCGCGAAGTTCCGGGTCCTGCACAAGCTGGGCCGGGCAGGCAGCCGCGTGACGGTCACCTGCTGGAGGCGCGGCGAGGCGATCTGGGGCGACCATGCCTGGTATCACCTGAGCAGCCCGCGGCGCGGCTACATCGCGGGCTTTCACCTGAACACCGGCCGCGACCCGGCCGCCGGCGTGCCCCGCTGCTAGCGCGGCGGCACTGGCCCGGGCCACGGATTCATGGCCGGCCCGGGCCGCAGTGACCGGCCCGGAAGCGCGGGTGCCGGCGCCCGGCGGCGTGATGTCCGCGGCCAGGGCAGCCGGGCCGGCCAGGGGTGGGCTGCTGACCCGGGCAAGAGTCACTGACCCGGGGCCGGGCACCGCGATCCGCGGGCCCGGCCCCGGGATTTCCCGTTAGCATTCGCTCGTCGGGGGCCGCGTGCGGTGCGCATGGCTGCGCAGCACGCACGGGCGCGGGGGGCCGCGCGGGGCGCGGGGCCGCGCGGGGCGCGGGCAAGCGGGATGGCGGGCACGGGTGACCTGGGAGATCGGCAGGCGGGGGGCGGCCAGAGTCGGCCGGTCCGTCAAGGGCATGTTCGTCGCACTCGCGCTGGTGGCCGTGTTAGGCCGGGAGGAAGACCCGCTGCCCACGCTGCTAGCCCTGCTCGGGGCCGTGGTCGCGTTCATCGTGGGCGAGGTATACGACGCCGGTGTCGAGACCCAGATCCGGCGCCGTCACGGGCTGCGGCTGCGGGAGCTGGGCGACATCAGCTACGAGCAGTCCTACATTGCGGCAGGCGCGGCCCCCTCGATCGTGATCTTCATTTTCGCGTCGGCCGGAGTGATCGATGCCGCGCTGGCCGACAACCTGGCCGTCTACACCGGTGTCGGCCTGCTGGGCGTCATGGGCTGGACGGCCGGGCGGCTGGCGCAGCAGAACATGCTGCGCTGCCTGGTGTACGGCCTCGAGGCGGCGCTGCTCGGCGCCCTGGTCATCGCCTTCAAGGTGCTCGTCAAGCCGTAGCGGCCGCCGGGGCCTGAGCTAGCGGCCCGGCTGTCGGCGGCAGCTGCTAGACAGTGTCCTCATGACCTCTGTGCCATTCGCCGACATGATCACGACCATCGAGGACCGCTCGGCCGCGCTGCGTGCCGCCGCCGCTAAGGCCGGCCTTGATGCCCCGGTTCCGGGCTGCCCGGACTGGACGGTGGCAGACCTGGTGACCCACCTGGGCGGGGTGCACCGGTTCTGGGCCGGGGCAGTTAGCGCCGGGCCGGCCGACGGCCCGCCCGGCGACGACCAGCTGCCGGGCACCGAGCCGTCGGGCGACCTGCTGACCTGGTCGGCGGCCGCCACCGGGGAGCTGGTGCGGGCGCTGACCGCGGCTGGCCCGGACCGGCCGTGCTGGACCTGGTGGCGCTCGACCGCGGCCCCCGCCACCTCCGGAGCCGTCGCCCGGCATCAGGTCCAGGAGGCCGGGGTGCACGCCTTCGATGCCCAGGAGGCCGCCGGGCACGGCGAGCCGCTGCCGCCCGCCGTGGCCGGCGACGGGATCGGCGAGTTCGTCACCGTCGGCATGGCCGCGCTCGGGGCCTGGCCGCATCAGCGCGGGACCGTGGCGCTGGCGCCTGACGACGGCACGACGTGGCTGGTCACGCTGGCGCCGGATGGAGCCAGCGCGGTCCCGGCCGGGCCGCAGGACGGCTCAGCCGCGGCCGATAGCCGGATCCGCGGCACCGGCAGTGACATCGTGCTGGCCCTGTACGGGCGGCAGGCATGCCAGGGTCTCATCATCGAGGGTGACCGCGACCTGGCCACCCGGCTGCTGACCTGGGGCGGCACCGAGTGACGGCAGCCCGCGGAATTCGCTCGCGCTGCTGGCCTGGGCGCGCATATCCTGCGGCGTCCCCACGTCGCGGCCAGTGCCGCCGGAAGGAGCCCTCCGATGACCGACGACCGCGTCGGCCCGTCCGCCACCGCCCCCGAGCGGGAGATGCTGCGCGGGTTCCTCGACTTTCACCGGGCCACGCTGGCCATGAAATGCGACGGCCTGTCGGATGAGCAGCTGCGCCGCGCCTCCATGCCGCCGTCGACGCTGTCCCTGCTGGGGCTGGTCCGGCACATGGCCGAGGTGGAGCGCACCTGGTTCCGGAAGGTGATCAACGGCGAGGACATCCCGCTGGTGTGGTCGCCGTACAACGACTACCAGGTGGCCTACGACGCCAGCCAGAGCACCCGGTCCGACGCGTTCGCCGCCTGGCAGGCGGAAGTCGAGCGCTCCCGGGCGATTGAGGCGGGAGCCGAGTCGCTGGACCTGGCCGTGCACGCGCCGCGGTGGGGCGAGGACGTGTCGCTGCGCCTGGTGATGCTGCACGTGCTGCTGGAATACGGCCGGCACAACGGTCATGCCGACTTCCTCCGCGAGGGCATCGACGGCGTGACCGGGGCCTGATCTCGCAGCCGCCCCGGCCGACGGCGGTCAGACCCGGCGAAGCACCGCGACGACCTTGCCGAGAATCCGGGCGTCGTCGCCGGGGATCGGCTCGAAAGCAGGGTTGTGCGGGATCAGCCAGACATGGCCGCCGCTCTTCTTGAATGTCTTGATCGTCGCCTCGCCGTCGGCCGATGTGCTGCTGTCGAGCATGGCCGCCACGATGTCGCCGTTCTCGACGTCGGACTCCCGGCGGACCACGACCAGGTCGCCTGGGGCGATGGCGGCGTCGATCATGGACTCGCCGACGACCCGCAGCATCATCAGGTCCCCTTCTCCGACCAGCTGCCGGGGCAGCGGGATGACCTCCTCGACCAGCCCCTCGGCGAAGGTCGGGCGGCCCGCAGCGATCTCGCCGACCAGCGGTACTTGTGCGATCCTCGGCCGCGGCCGAGCCGTGCTGCCAGGCAGGCCCGCCTGCACCGGGACAGTGCTGGCCGGGCGGCCGGCAGCCGGCGAGCGCCGCCGGGCCGGCCTGCTGGCCGGGCTGACCGCCGACGAGACCACCGCCGTGCGCGGACGGCCCGCCCCGCGGCTCAGGCAGCCCTTCTTCTCCAGCTCGGAGAGCTGGTAGGAGACGCTGGAGGTGCTGGACAATCCGGCTGCCGCGCCGATCTCCCGCAAGGTCGGCGGATAGCCGTCCTGCCGGACGGAGTCCCGGATGACCTGGAGGATCCGGTGCTGGCGCGCGCTCAGGTCCGGTCCGGGCTGGCCGGCCTCGTCGGGCTGCCGGGCATCTCGCATCGCCGCACCTCCGGGACGCTGACTAACTGTCTCGCCTATCGTAATAGCTCAACGTTATTTTTCATATACAAGTTCGAACTCTGTTCGAGCGGTAGGCGGTCGGCAGCTCCGGGCCGCCTGGGTCCCGGCAGCACGACAAACGCCGCGTGCCCAGACCAGGCGCGCCCGGCCCCACGGCGGGGACGGTGCTGCTAGCACAGCATGGCTATTGGGAGTGTCCGGCACTCGTTCGCGTCCACGTGGCGGAGCGACCTGTGCCGTCGGCCTGAACCCTGCCTTCGTTTCTCAGCTGCTCGAGAACGAGCCGGATGGTCTGGTCGCTCACGCCTGGAACTGCCGTCCTGATGTCTGCGAGGCGGAACGTGACTGGCGCCCGGCGCAGGATGTGCTCGCGGACGCGCTGCTGCTTGGTTCCAGGAGTATGGGCAGCAGCCGCCCGGTCCGCGAAGACGCTGTAGGCGCCGGCAATCACCTTGGTGAAGTAGCCGAGCCAGGGCCATGGGTTGGCGGTGCCCAGGTGCCAGCCGTGAGTGGAATCCAGGAGCGCCTGATAGCAGGAGTCAGCGGACTCGGCGACCGCTTGTTCAAGACTCACGTAGCGGCTGACCGTATAGCCGTGCTCGCTGAGCATGGCGTTGGTGAGCAGGCGGGCCACTCGTCCGTTGCCGTCATCGAAGGGGTGGATGACGAGAAGGTCCAGGATTAGTAGCCCGGACAGGAGCACCGGATGATGCTCACCCGCCGTGACCGCCTCCGTGTAGCGCTCGATGAGGTCATCTATGGCGAACGGGGTGCTCGCGGCCGACACCGGCTTGAAGCGGACGGTCGCGGAACCGTCTGGCGAGCGGTCCACAACCAGGTTGTCCTCCGTCTTGAACGCCCCGCCCGGCCTGGCGGAGTGAGCGAAGAGCAGCCGATGCAAGTGCAGGATCAGTCCGGCATTCAGCGGGTGCCGGTCCTGCTGGAACAGGTAGTCCTGGGCGTCGCGATAGCCGGCCAGTTCCTGCTCGCTACGGTTGCGTAGCGTCGTCGCCTGCCGGTTAATGATCCGCTGGGCCCGCCCAGCGTCCGCGACGATGACGCCCTCTATCGCGGACGAGGCAGTGATGCTCTGGACGCGGGCCCGGTGGGCGAGCTCAGTTAGTAGCCCAGGCATCTGGTCACGGTGGAGCGCTTCCGAGCCCCGGCCGAAGTCGATCGCGCTGAGCCAGGTGACGACCTGGGCTGGCACTAGTCCGATTAGTGCCCCAAGGTCAGCGAAGCTGCGCAAGGAACCTCCTAAGCGAATTTGCTAAACGTCCCAATTCTAGATCCGATTAGCATGTTTAGAAGGTTTGTTTAGCAGGTTTGGGATGCCGAAGCTCCGCAGTCGCCGACGACGCGCTGAGCGATGTTAGGCGGCATTTCCGCCTCGGTCAGAGGGCCTTCACTCGGCAGCGCTGGCACTGGCGCGGTCAGGTCGACCAGCGCCGCACCGGGCACTCGGCGGCCAGGGCCGGAACCGGAAGGGGTGATCAGGAGCTGAGTTCCTGATCACCCCTTCACTACATGCGGCTAGATCATCCGTCGAGGTGCGGCGGAGACCGCATCCAATGCACTACCGCCGGCACTCAGCTGCAGCCGCTGGTGGAGCCGCAGCCCTCGCAGACATAGCAGCTGCCCGCCGGGCGCATCTTCGTCCCGCAGGTCAGGCACAGCGGCGCGTCTGCCGTCCGGCCCTGCTGGGACTCGATCAGCTCCGTGGAGCTGTGCGGCTGCGGGAGCGACTCGGCCTTCGGCCGGGCGGACACCCACTCGGAGTCCCTGGCCGACGCGGGCGGGCTTTCCACCGGCGCTGACTGGGCGAGCTCCACCGGGTCGATTTCCTCCGCGGGCGGCGCGGGGTCCTCGCCGGCCAGCTGCGCCGTGCGCTCGGCCGTGGTCAGGATCCCCAGCTCGGACCGCTCGTCGTAGCTGAGGTGATCCATGGCCAGCCGCCGGAAGATGTAATCCATCACCGAGCTGGCCATCCGGATGTCGGCGTCATCGGTGATGCCGGCGGGCTCGAATCGCATGTTGGTGAACTTGGCGACGTAGGACTCCAGCGGGATGCCGTACTGCAGGCCCACCGAGATGGCTATCGAGAAGGCGTCCATGACGCCGGCCAGGGTGGAGCCCTGCTTGCCGAGCTTGAGGAACACCTCGCCGACGCCGTCGTCCGGATAGCTGGAGGCCGTCATGTAGCCCTCCGCACCCGCGACCGAGAACCGCGTCACCATCGCCGACCGCTGCCGCGGCAGCCGCCGCCGGACCGGCCGGCTCTCGTGCGGCTGCGGCTCAGCCGCAGGCGGCGCGGCGGCTACCGGAGCGTCTGCCACCTCGGCCGGCTTGGTCTTGGCCACCGAGAGCGGCTGGCCGACCTTGCAGTTGTCCCGGTAGATCGCCAGCGCCTTCAGGCCGAGCTTCCAGCCCTCGAAGTAGATCTTCTCGATGTCCTCGATCGTGGCGGACTCGGGCAGGTTGACCGTCTTGGAGATGGCCCCGCTGAGCGCAGGCTGGACGGCCGCCATCATCCGCACGTGACCCATCGCGCTGATGGCCCGCTCCCCCATCGCGCAGTCGAACACATCGTAGTGCTCGGGCCGCAGGCCAGGGGCGTCCACGACGTGCCCGTGCTCGGCGATGTACTCGATGATCGCCTCGGCCTGCTCGGGCTGGTAGCCGAGGTTCTTCAGCGCGCGCGGCACCGTCTGGTTGACGATCTGCATGGACCCGCCGCCGACCAGCTTCTTGAACTTGACCAGGGCCAGGTCCGGCTCGATGCCCGTGGTGTCGCAGTCCATCATCAGGCCGATGGTGTTGTGGCTCACCAGGCCATTGGCGACGTAGGTGACGTTGTCCGGCACCGACAGGTCATAGGTGGGCTGAACGCCGCCATCCTCGTTGCTCGCCACCCGCTCGAACAAGTAACCCAGTGCGTATCCCAGCCGGTCGTCAAGAGTCTCCTCGAACAGCCGCCGGGCGAGCATGCGCGGCACGCCGCGTGTCTTGCGGACCGACTGGAGCACAGCGGCCCGAGAGGAGTGACCAGCGGGCACTAGCTCATCCCAGACATTCCTGGCCAGGACGACGTAGTCCTTCCTAGCCGATACATCCGGCTCCAGGAAAGCCATCAGCCGGGACTTGCGCTCCCCGATGAATCCGATGGTCTCGTCGAAGGTCAGCGCATGGTCGATGTTGCGCAGCCGGACCTGGAAGATGGGCCCGCCCCAGCCGCTGACCGTCTCCCTGGTGGTGGTCGCCAGCCCGAGAGTCAGCAGCGCCGTCCGAACTTCACCCGCGAAGGACTCATGCGCGGTAGAGAGGCTGGGGACGCCGTCCGCGACAGCCCCGTCGGCCTCAAACAGCCCGCGCAGGAACGCGAGGTACACGCCGGGATCGTTCGCCTCGAGGACAGCCGACGGGATCCGCGGCACCCAACCCTTGCCCTGATGCCCGGCCTCGGGCAGGCCCTTGGCGAATCCCGCGCTCTGCCACCAGCGCGCCAGGCGGACGGACTGGAGCGTGACCTCCAGGTAGCCCTCCTGCGAGGTGACCACCGGGGACAGGTGAAACAGCTCCTTGGCCAGCACGTTCAGGCGCTCGGCGACATCCAGGTCCGCTTCGGCCACGCACAGCCGGATTCCCTTGGCGTGCAGGCTGCCATCGCCCATGAAGTACCCGACGAGCTCAGCTAGCTCGCGTGTCATGACATCGGGAACGGCCACGTGCCGGTCACCGGTGTAATACGCCTGGTCCAGTACGGGAAGCGGCACCTGCCGCGGCTCGCCGATCAGCGTGCTCAGCTGCAGCGGGAGCAGGTCGCCCGCGGCAACGTCAGCCAGCCGCTTCCACTCCCACGTTCCGGTGCCCTCGTTCACGACCTTGACCCGGTGAGTCAGCGTGCCCTGAATCTGGTAGCCGGCCACCGTCCGGATCCGCCGCGTGGGCTCCTCGCCGTTGACGAAGAACCTCGTCGCGCGGCGCGGGCCGTCATCGGTGGAGACCGCCAGGTCGAGGTCTTGCCAGCGGTCGCCGTAGGCATCACCAAGCTCCGTGAGCCTCGCCAGCCCCCGGTCCGTCGTGACCAGCGTGTCGCCGGTCAGGCAACCGGTCGGCGCGAGCAGGCTGGCCTGGGCGTTGCGGTACCCGTTGGCCTCGCCGAGCTTGATGCAGTCCCGCCAGGCCTTGTCGGCCAGGGTCAGGATCTCCTTGTCCATCCCGCCCACGGTCGTGATCTGCCCGTTGGCCTCAGCGTGCTTGGTCATGACCCGCTTGTGCGCGGTCGCGTTGCGCGCGTAGCCGTCATAGGGCCCGACGATCGCGGCCAGCTCCGCCGAGCGGCGGTAGGCGGTCCCGGTCATCAGCGAGGTGATCGCGGCCGCGATGGCCCGGCCGCCGACGGAGTCGTAGGCGTGCCCGGTAGCCATCAGCAGGGCGCCCAGGTTGGCGTAGCCGATGCCGAGCTGCCGGTAGGCGCGCGTGGTCTCCGCGATCTTGTCGGTCGGGAAGTCAGCGAAGCTGATGGAGATGTCCATCGCCGTGATGACCAGCTCGCAGACGTCGCGGAACCGCTGCACGTCGAAGCTGTCGTCCTCGCGCAGGAACTTCAGCAGGTTGATGCTGGCCAGGTTGCAGGAGGAGTTGTCCAGGTGGACGTACTCACTGCACGGGTTGCTCGCGGTGATGCGCCCGGACTCCGGGCAGGTGTGCCAGTCATTGATGGTCCCGTCGTACTGGATGCCGGGGTCGGCGCACTCCCAGGCCGCCTTGGACATCCGCCGGAACAGTCCCTTGGCGTCCACCCGGCTGACCGGCTCGCCGGTGGTGCGGGCGTTGAGGTCGAAGCCACTGCCCTGCTCCACGGCGCGCATGAACTCATCCGACACCCGCACCGAGTTGTTGGCGTTCTGGTACTGGACGCTGACAATGTCCTTGCCGCCCAGGTCCATGTCGAACCCGCCGTCGCGCAGGACCCGGACCTTCTCTTCCTCGCGCGCCTTGGTCTCGATGAACTCCTCCACGTCGGGGTGGTCGACGTCGAGGACAACCATCTTGGCCGCCCGGCGGGTAGCGCCGCCGGACTTGATGGTGCCGGCCGAGGCGTCGGCACCGCGCATGAACGAGACCGGACCGCTCGCCGTGCCGCCCGAGGTCAGCAGCTCCTTGCTCGACCGGATCCGGGACAGGTTCACGCCCGCGCCGGAACCGCCCTTGAAGATGAGACCCTCCTCGCGGTACCAGTCGAGGATCGCGTCCATCGTGTCGTCCACGGCCAGGATGAAGCAGTTATGGACCCGCAGGCTGCCGGACAGGTACTCGCCGCTCTCGGTCTGGATGTCGTAGACCTCCATCTCGCCGAGCCGCTCCACCCGGCTGACCTGCACCAGGTTCCGGTCGGTCCCGCCGACGTCCGGGTCGACGTGCAGCAGATAGTCGCCGGGCCGGATGAACCCGGCCACGGTGAACTCGCCGGTCTGCAGGTCTGTCGCCCGCCAGATCAGGTGGTCGGCGGTCGCGTCGACCGACTCCCCGCTGTCGGTGTGCAGCCGCAGGACTTCCTTGACCCCGTTCGCCTTGGTGGCCACGATCCGCGTCGTCCCGTGCGCGTCGTGCACCTTGGTGCCCACGGCGTCGCGAGCCACCAGGGCCCCGATCGGGATAAGTCCCTCCGGCGTGCTCACCGGGGCGTCGTAGGGCTGGCAGGCCGAGACCTGCTGCGGCGACGTGGTGCCGACGTTGAACCACACGGGCGAGTTGAAGCTGAAGACCTGGTGGATCAGTGTGTACGTCAGCTCATGCTCGAAGATCTCAGCATCGGCGGGCGTGGCAAAGTACCCATGCTCGCGCCCCGCCCGGGTGTAGGTACCCACGACGCGGTCGACCAGCTGCTTCAGGCTCCACTCACGCTGCGGGGTGCCCACCGCGCCGCGGAAGTACTTGGTGGTCACGATATTGGCTGCGTTGACCGACCAGGTCTCGGGGAACTCGACACCGCGCTGCTCGAAATTGACGGTGCCATCCCGCCAGTTGGTCATGACGACATCGCGGCGCTCCCAGGTGACTTCGTCGTAGGGATGCACGCCTTCGCGGGTGTAGATGCGGCGCATGGTGAGGCCCTTCTTGGCACCCTTGCCAGCACGCGCCCGCGACCCGCTCGTCGTCTCGGTCATCTTGCCCCCTTCGGGATCCGCCTGGATCCCCTCGCGGACCTGCTCAGGTCCTTCCCGATGTTTTCGAACTGCGCCCGGCTCAGCGGGCTGGCAGGTGATGCTCGTGGTCCTGGCCGGCCGCGGCCGGGCCGGTCCCGTCGTCGGCCCCCGCTGGCCGGCCGGGCTGCGCGGCCCCGTCGCCGGCCGCTTCGCCGGCGGCTCCGCGAGCCAGTAGCTGGTCGTCCTCCGGCCGCCAGTCGCCCAGGTGCTCCGACCGCAGCGCGGCGATCTCATTCTCGAAGTCGGCCAGCGACTCGAAGCTGCGGTAGACCGAGGCGAACCTGAGGTAAGCGACCTCGTCGAGCTCGCGCAGCGGCCCCAGGATGGCCAGGCCCACCTCGTGCGAGGGAATCTCCCCGCTGCCGCGGCTGCGGATGGCGTCCTCGACCTGCTGGGCGAGGATCGCCAGCTGGTCCTCGGTCACCGGCCGGCCCTGGCAGGCGCGCCGCACGCCGTTCACGATCTTGTCCCGGTTGAACGGCTCGGTGACGCCGCTGCGCTTGCAGACCGTGAGAATCACGGACTCCTGGGTGGTGAACCGGCGCCCGCAGGCCGGGCATGACCGCCGCCGGCGGATAGCGACGCCGTCCTCGGCAGCACGGCTGTCGATAACCCTGCTGTCCGGATGCCGGCAATACGGGCAGTACATGCGATCACCCCCTCAGCGTCCGCGGAACAAAAGCCATGAAGCACAACCTAGAGGAAAACTACAGTGATGTAACTACTAGATATTGTGGTCCAGGCCGCGCGCTGGCGCAAGTAGTTGTCGCTAGCCGGGGAACGAGCAAGTCACCCAGGCGCCCCGCCGGGGGCCTCCGGCCCGGTTTCGCGGCCGCCGCCGGCGTGTCGCGCGAGCAGCCGGCCCGATCCCCGGGGCGGCCCGCAGGACGCCACGTCACCCGACTCGGCGCGGGCCAGCTCGCCCGGCCCGCTGCGTGGTGAGCCAGGAGCCGCGCAGACCCCGTCAGCCGGCCGGCACCCACAGCGTCTCGCCCGCGTAGACGGTACTGCCGCCCAGCGAGTTAGCCTGCTCAATCTGCGGGATCACCACCCGCGGATCGGCGGCGGGGGCCGCGGCGGCGGCGATCGACCACAGCGACTGGCCACGCTGCACCACGATCTGCCGCATGCCCTGGTAGCCCGCGCGGGCCGGGCCGTGACTGACGGCCTGCGCACCGCCCGCCAGCGCCAGCGAGAGCAGGCCGGCCAGCGCGACAGCCGCCGCGAGGGCCAGGCCGCCGGCGACCACGCGACCCCGCCGGGTAAGCCGGACCGGGGCCGGCCGGGCCGGCTGAGCCCGGACCCGGCCGGGGGCAGCAGACCCGCTCCGGGCGACGGCGGGCGCAGCCGGGCCGGCCAGGCGGCGGGGGGCGGGCCGGGAAACCGTCCGCGGAACTCCCGCTCCCGAACTGCGTTCCCGCGCTGCCGCTGTCCTTACCTGTGCTGCTGCTGTCCGCCGTCCCGGCGCGGGCGCGTCGCCAGATCTCGGGAACGGCACCAGCACAGCTGGAGCCGACGGCCGGGCCTGCGGCCCCGGTGGCAGCGGCTCACCAGCCTCGGCTACGTCCAGGACCGCCATCGCGGTCGTCATCGCTAGTGTCATCGCTGGCCTCCTGTCGCCCGCTGGCCGTTCATCGGCTCCTCGCCGTTCTGGTGGCACTGCCGCCTGCCCACGTCCGCCGCCCCCGCCCCTGGCCCGCCTTCGCTGCCGGATCCTCGCGAGACCCGTTACCGAACCTCTGTTCGATCGTACCTCTGTTCTATCAAATTCTCTTTCGATCGAACGAAGATACGGTACAGTCCTATCGCAGGGGTCCGACACTCTCGTTCCGGTCGAACAGATGTTTGAGATCCACGACCGTAACCGCTAGCGTCGGCATGGATGACAACCACCGAGCCCGGAGGCCGATGATGAGCGACGTGACCGAAGACGGCGGGACACGGAGGACAGCGGCCGTCGGCGGCACCACGGCGGGAACTGGCACCGACACCGCAGTGCCGGTCACCCGGCAGCGCGGGCGGCCCGGTCGCAAGCCTCGCGGCAGCGTGCCCGCCATCGTGGCTGACATCCCGGACAAGCCGGATCCCGATCATGTCCTGACCTGGCGGCAGCGCAAGGTCCTGCAGGTGATCCGCGACTCGGTGCAGCGCCGGGGCTACCCGCCCTCGATGCGCGAGATCGGCGAGGCCGTCGGCCTGACCAGTACCTCCAGCGTCTCGTATCAGTTGTCTACCTTGCAGAACAAGGGGTACCTGCGCCGGGACGCGGGACGCCCGCGCACCGTCGAGGTGCGGCTTCCCGGCCACCCGGCGGTCCGGCCGGAGCCCGAGGTTGACCAGGACGCCCCGATGGACATCACCTCGCAGGAGGCCGCCTACGTGCCGCTCGTCGGCCGGATCGCTGCTGGTGGCCCGATCCTGGCCGAACAGGCGATCGAGGACATCTTCCCGCTGCCCCGGCAGATCGTCGGCGAGGGCAACCTGTTCCTGCTCAAGGTCGTTGGCGACTCCATGATCAACGCGGCCATTGCTGACAAGGACTGGGTGGTCGTCCGACAGCAGCCAGTCGCCGAGAACGGTGACATCGTCGCGGCGATGATCGACGGCGAGGCCACGGTCAAGACCTTCAAGCGCTCCACCGACCACGTCTGGCTGATGCCGCACAACCCGGCTTACACGCCCATCCCCGGCGATGAGGCCGAGATCCTGGGCAAGGTCGTCGCCGTCCTGCGGCGGGTCTGAGCCGCGTCGGCGCTCCCGCCCCGCACCGCCCGGCCGGCGCGCCGTCAGGCAGCACTGTCAGGCAGCACTGTCAGGCGGGCATCGCGGGGCGGCACCGCCGCAGCCAGTCGAGCGCCAGGGCGCGGAACCGCTCTGGTCGCTCGAACGGCAGGTAATGCCCGACATCGTGGAACAGGACGTAGTCGGCCGCGCTATTGCCGGCCGCGAGCCGGAACTGATCCCGGAAGCCGGCGATCCGGTCGCGACGCCCGGCCGCCACGGTCGCGGTCACCGTCAGGGCTGACAATTCGCTCTCGGCCGCGAGCTGATAGCCCGTCGCCCGCAGGTCGCGCAGGTACTGCTCATCGGCCGGGCCGTTCACCAGGTAAGCCGCGGCCAGGCGGTCCCCCACTGGCCTGCTCTGGCATCCGACAGCCAGGCTCAGGTGCTCACGGAACTGTTCCGGGACCGCATCGAGCCAGCCCGGCTCCGGCTCGGGAGCCGCGACTCCGGTCAGGTCCCGCTCGGCGGGCAGGATCTTGATCCCCGAGCAGATCATCAGCAGGCCAGCGACCCGGTCCGGGTGACGGCGGGCCAGCTCAGCGGCGATGTAGCCGCCGTACGAGCAGCCTGCCAGCGCGACCGGGGCGCCCTCAGCCAGGTCCTCGATGCTCTCGGCCACCGCGCTGGCCACCGCGTCCGACCGGGCCAGCACCGGGGCTGACTTCCCGGTACCCGGCAAGTCCAGGTAGGCCCGGCGCCAGCCAGAATCCGCAACCGCCGGCTCGCAGGCGGCCGCCATCATGCCGCTGCTGAGCCCGAACCACGGCAGCAGCACCAGCAGCGGGCCCTCGCCGTAGACCTGCGCTGACAAGATCATGAGGCGAGTCAAGCACGTCGGCCCGCCCCGTTCCGGATGATTTCGCCGTGGGCGTGCTGACCGGCCCCCACCGCCAGCACGCCCCGGCGAGGCCGACCTCAGGCCGGCCGGATATTGGCGTTGACGTGGAAGATGTTCTCCGGGTCCAGGTCCGCCTTGATCCGGGCTAGCCGCTCGTACTTGGCCGTCCCGTAGCTGGCCCGGACCCGGTCCTCGCCGCGCTCGTCCGTGCCGTTGATGTAGCCATCCCCGCTGGCGATGGCGTGCGGGCGCAGTGCCTCCCAGAAGCCGCGCACCCAGTTCCGCTCCCCGGCCAGCGTCGCTGAGTCCGGCGCGGCGCCGATCATGAAGGCCGCATACCGCGGCGAGCGCCCGCCGCTGAACGCGGTATCGTCCTCGCCGACCTGGCTGTAGGCGCCATCCAGCCGGTACAGCAGCATCGCGGACATGGGCGAGCCCTTGGCCGGCACCTGCTCGGTGATCAGCTCGATGATGTCGTCGGTCAGGTCCGCCACGTAAGCGCCCTTCTCATAGGCGTAGATGCCCCAGGCGTTGGCCTCGTCCAGCAGCTGCTGCAGCGCCACGTACGGCATCGGCGTGACGATCTCGAACAGCGGCGGAAGGCTCTGCCGGACCCGGTCCGCGAGCTCGGCATGTCCCTGCGCCGCCCCGAACCCGGTGAGCAGGAGCACATAGCCAGGCCGGAAGTGATGCTCCTCGGGCACGAACGGCGCCGGCGGCGCGTTTACCGCCCCGATCACGCCGCTCACGTCCGGCGGCAGGTCCGCGACGATCCCGGCGGCCAGGCGCAGGGCCTGCGTGCCCTGGTCCAGGGGCCAGAAGAACAGCCCGAACTGCACGGTCGGATCGACCTCATGCAGCTGGAACTCGAAGGATGTCACGACGCCGAAGTTGCCCCCGCCGCCGCGGATGGCCCAGAACAGGTCCGGGTTCTCGGTGGCCGAGGCCCGCAGGATCCGGCTGTCGGCGGTCACGACCTCAGCCGATACCAGGTTGTCGATGCTGAGACCGAACTTGCGGGTCAGCCAGCCCATGCCGCCGCCCAGGGTCAGCCCGCCGATGCCGGTGTGGCTGACCAGCCCGGCTGGCACGGCCAGGCCGTGCGCCTGGCAGGCCGCGTCGAGGTCCGACAGGAGCGCGCCGCCACCCGCGGTGGCGCGGCGGGCCTGCGGGTCGACGTGCACGTCGTTCATGATGCTCAGGTCGATCATCATGCCGTCATCGCTGCTGGCGGTGCCGGCGGTATTGTGCGCGCCGCCCCGGACGGCGATCTCCAGCCCGTGCCGGCGGGCAAAGCCGATGGCCGAGGCCACATCGGCAGCCGAGGCGCACCGGGCGATCACGGCCGGGTGCTTGTCGATCTCGGCATTCCAGACCCGGCGCCGGTCATCGAAGTCAGGGTCCCCAGGAACAGTGACCGGGCCGTCCAGCGTCGCGCGAAGCTCCCCGACACCTCCGCTGACCGTCTGCGTCATGATCGTTCCCCCTTTTGATCATCATGATGGCGCCTCTGCCGCCAGGGGACGCCAGATGAACCGGCTGCCGGCCGGCCGCCAGGCGCTGACGGCCTGCAGCCCGGGTGCCCCGGAACTGTGCGGCTGCCCTCCCCCGGCGGGCTCGGCCGCACTGCGAAACCGGGCGGTGCCAGGCGCACCGCCATCCGCGCACGGACCCCGTTACCCGGCCCCGCCGCACCAGGCCCAGCGCACCGGGCCCGATCGCGCGGCTGACGGCGAACGGGCCCGGACGCGCTGCCGGGACCGCTGGCTTGGCCCGCGGTCCCGGCGGTGCCTGCGCCCCCTGCAGGCACTATCTACCCCATACGGCTCTCGCGAACAGGTGGTGGGCGGCCCGTGGAGGGGAGGTGGAGATTAGGTCAACTCCACCGGACATACCAGCCAGAAGGCTTGTTAGCAGACTTTCCCGGCAGCGCACAGCGAGACCGGCCCGATCACGTCCCCTGGACCCGAGGAACTCAGCCCGAGACGATGTTGACCAGCTTGGGCGGCCGGACGATCACGGTCCGGACGCCCCGGCCGGCCAGCGCCCGCTGGGCGCCGCCGGCGCCTAGCGCCTTCTCGCGCAGGTCGTCCTCGCTGATGCCCGCAGGAACCTCCAGGCGGTCGCGTACCTTGCCGTCCACCTGCACGACGCAGGTCACGGTCGCCTCGACCAGCAGGCTGGCATCGGCCTGCGGCCAGCCCGCCAGCGCGACCGACGGGTCGCGCCCCAGGATCTCCCAGCACTCCTCGGCGGTGTACGGCGCGAACAGCGACACCAGGATGGCCAGGGTCTCGGCCGCCTCGCGGACCGCCGGATCCGCTGCGCCGGGGCCCGAGTCGATGGTCCGCCGCGCGGCGCCGACCAGCTCCATCAGCCTGGCCACAGCCACATTCAGCCGGGTCGCCTCGACCAGCCGGGTGACCTCATCGATGGTGCGGTGCGTGACCTTGCGCAGCTCGGCATCGCCCGCCGCCGCGTCCGTGGCCGCAGCGCCCGCCGCGGCCACGTCGGCCGCGACCCGGTAGACCCGGCCCAGGAACTTGACCGAGGCCTCGGGCCGCATGTCAGCCCAGTCGATGTCGTCTTCCGGCGGGCTGGCGAAGATCATCGTCAGCCGGATGGCGTCCACCCCGTGCGCGGTCAGCTGGGCACCCAGGTCCACGCCGTTGCCCAGCGACTTGGACATGGCCTTGCCGTGGTTGATGACCTGGCCCTGGTTCATCTGGCTGGCGAACGGCTCGACGAAGTCCAGCATCTGCATGTCGTACAGGACCTTGATGAAGAACCGGCTGTACAGCAGGTGCAGGATGGCGTGCTCGACGCCGCCCACGTACAGGTCGACCGGGCTCCACCGGCGGACCGCCTCCACATCGAACGGCCCGGCCTCGAATCCCGGCGAGCAGTACCGCAGGAAGTACCAGGACGAGTCGACGAACGTGTCCATGGTGTCGGTGTCCCGCCGGGCGGGGCTGCCGCACTTGGGGCACTCGGCATTCACCCAGTCAGCCGCCCCGGCCAGCGGCGAGACGCCCTTGGGCGCCAGGTCCTGGCCGCGCAGGTCGGGCAGGCGCACCGGCAGCTGGTCATCGGGCACCGGGACCTCGCCGCACCCGTCGCAGTAGACGACCGGGATCGGCGCACCCCAGAACCGCTGCCGGGAGACCAGCCAGTCGCGCAGCCGGTAGTTGACCGCGGCCCGGCCCAGGCCGCGCTCGGCCAGGATCCCGGTGATCCTCGCGATGGCGTCGGCCTTAGTCAGCCCGTCCAGCGGGCCGGAGTTGATCAGCTCGCCCTCGCCAGGGGTGGCCGTGCCGGTCTGCTCCGGGTCAGGCAGGCCGGTCTGCACCACGACCCGGACCGGCAGCCCGAACTTCCGGGCGAAGGCCAGGTCGCGCTGGTCGTGCGCGGGCACGGCCATGATCGCGCCGGTGCCGTAGTCCGGCAGCACGTAATCCGCCGCCCAGACCGGGATGCGCTCGTCGTTGACCGGGTTGATCGCGTGGCGGCCCAGGAACACGCCGGTCTTCTCGCGGTCGGTGGACTGCCGCTCGATGTCGGTCAGCTTCCGCACGTCGTCGATGTACCGGTCCAGGTCCTCGCGCTGCCCGGGCGCGCACAGCTCGCTGGCCAGCGGCGAGTCGGCCGCGACCACGAAGAACGTGGCCCCGTACAGCGTGTCCGGCCGGGTGGTGAACACGGTGACCGGCTCGTCCCGGCCCTCGATGCGGAATGCGACCTCGGCGCCCTGGCTGCGGCCGATCCAGTTCCGCTGCATCAGCAGGATCCGGTCGGGCCACTTGCCCTCCAGCGGCTCCATGTCCGCCAGCAGCCGGTCGGCATACTCGGTGATCCTGAAGTACCACTGGGTCAGCGTGCGGCGGATGACCTCCGCCCCGCACCGCTCGCACTTGCCCGCCACGACCTGCTCGTTGGCCAGCACGGTCTGGTCCACCGGGCACCAGTTGACGTAGCCGTCCTTGCGGTAGGCCAGTCCTCGCTCGTAGAAGCGCAGGAACAGCCACTGCGTCCAGCGGTAGTACTCCGGGTCGCTCGTGTGCAGCCGCCGGCTCCAGTCGAAGGACAGTGCGTACTGGCGGAACGAGGCGGCCTGCGTCTCGATGTTGCGGTAGGTGTAGTCGGCCGGGTGCGAGTTGGTCCTGATGGCGGCGTTCTCCGCGGGCAGGCCGAAGGAGTCCCAGCCGATCGGGTGCAGCACGTTATGCCCGCGCTGGACGTAGTAGCGCGCCATCGCGTCGGCAATCGCGTACGCCTCGGCGTGCCCCATGTGCAGGTCACCCGACGGGTAGGGGAACATGTCCAGCACATAGGTACGCGGCCGGGTGTCGGCCGGGTCATCGCTGGCCCGGAACAGGTCCAGCGCGGCCCAGCGCTGCTGCCACTTCTCCTGCACGGTGCGCGGGTCGTAATGCGACCGGTCAGCGTTATCGACGGCTGTCATGGCTCCTCGCGAAAGGTGATGAGGTCCGGATCGGCCCCTGCCTGGCCTAGTTCTCCCAAACAAAATGCCCCTCGGTCACGAGGGGCAGCCGCGCCAGCGATCAGGTCAGCTGGCGCGGCTAGGTAAGGAGCAGCCCGGCGAAACGCATGCTCCCAGGGTAGCGCATCTGCCGCAGGCCAGCGGCCCGTTATCGGGGCCTGCCCGGCCAGCCCGTGCGCGATGGGGCAGGCCACCGCAGGCGCGGCAGGACGGCACCTAGCCCGCCTGCGGGGCCACAGCACCCCGAATCAGGAATGAAAACAATCTACCGGGCATCTCAGGCCGGGCATTCCAGAAATGCCATCAGCTGCTAAAAAGGGCAACCAGAAATCCGTCTTGACCACTGCTCAAGCGCCGCCAATAATGGCCTGACACCCCGTCATCAGCAATCCGCGACATAGCCGACCAGCACCGGCCGGGGCAAGCCTGTGCTGGGCGGATGATGCCGCGTTGCGCTGCATGCGGCCGCGGCATGCTGCTGCCCTGGGCCGGGGAAAAGCCGGGGCAATTACCGGGGACAAGTCATTTACCGGGGGGACAATGAGTACAGGGTCATGCGCGGAATTCGGGCACCTGAATGGCAGGTGCGGCCGCGCCGGGGCAGCCAGATCCTGGTTACGCACGCGGACGGCTTCGGCCCGGACCGCAGCCCGGATGAGCGCCCGGCCAGCCCCGGCCCGGCCCGGCGCCGGACGACGCCGTGGCTGAGCCCGGCCGGCCCGCCGCCCTGGCCACCCCGGTGGCCGTGGTCGGCCTGGCCTGCCGGTTCCCCGATGCCGATGACCCGGCGACGCTGCTGGACACGGTGCTGACCGGGCGGCGGGCGTTCCGCCGCCTGCCGCCGGGCCGCCTGGACCTGGCCGACTACTACACCCAGGAGCGGGACGGGCCAGGCGAGCGCGCCCGGCACGAGGCCGCCGCCGGGCCGGACGACGGCCGGCGGGACACCATCTACAGCACCCGGGCCGGCCTCATCGAGGGCTGGCGGTTCGACCGGGATGCCTTCCGCATTCCTGCCCCGGCATTCGCGGCCGCCGACCCGGCCCACTGGCTGGCCCTGGAGACCGCCGCCCGGGCCCTGGCCGCGGCCGGCTTCCCCGGCGGCACCGGGCTGGACCGGGACCGGATCGGCGTCATCATCGGCAACACCCTGACTGGCGACACCTCCCGGGCCAACGCCCTGCGGATGCGCTGGCCCTATGTCCGGCGGGTGCTGAGCGAGTCGATGCGGGCCAGCGATATCCGGTCGGACCTGGCCAAGAAGGTGCTGCGGCACGCCGGCGCACGCTACCGGGCCCCGTTCCCGCGGCCTGGCGAGTACACCCTCGCCGGCAGCCTGCCGGCCTCCATCCCGGCCGGGATCAGCAGCTACTTCGGGTTCCGCGGCGGCAGCCATGCGGTCGACGGCGCCTGCGCGTCGTCGTTGCAGGCCGTGACGTCCGCGTGTGCCGCGCTGGCGGCCGGCGACATCGACGTGGCCCTCGCCGGCGGCGTCGATGTCAGCCTCGACCCGCTGGAACTCGTCGGGCTGGCCCGGACGGGCGATGCCGCTGAGGCCGAGGTCCGCATCTATGACGAGAACCCGACCGGTTACCTGCCCGGCGAGGGCTGCGGGGTGGTCGTGCTGATGCGCGCGGCTCAGGCTCGGGCGGCCGGACTGCCGGTCTACGCGGAGATCATCGGCTGGGGCAGCTCGGCGGGCAGCCAGCCGGGCGTGGTCGCCTCTGCCGTCAGCAGCCAGCTGCTGGCCCTGCAGCGCGCCTACGAACGGGCCGGCGTGGACCCGCGCGAGGTCCGGCTGATCGAGGGCCAGGGGAGCGGTACCGCGGCCGCCGATGACGCCGAACTCCTGGCGCTGTGCGAGCTGCGGGCCGGGGCGCGTGAGCCGGCCGCGCTCGGATCGATCAAGGCCAACATCGGCCACGCCAAGGCCGCGGCGGGTGCCGCCGGACTGATCAAGGCCGTGCTGGCGGTGGGGACCGGCGTCATCCCGCCGACCACCGGGGTAGTCAGCCCGCACCCGCTGCTGCGCGAGCCCGGGTCAGGCCTGTGGCTGCCCGGCGCCGCTGAGGAGTGGCCGGCCGGCAGCCGGCTGGCCGGGGTCAGCGCGATGGATTCCGGCGGGGCCAACGTGCACCTGGTGCTGCGCGGCGGCACGCCGGCCCGCGGGTCGCGCTATGACCGCATTCTGCGTGTCATCCCGCGTCTGGCCAGGGCCGGATCCGGGCAGGACCGCGCCGCCAGCGAGCAGCGCCGGCCCGGCCAGCACCGGCAGCCGCTGCCCTACCTGCTGCACGCCGCCGATCGCGCCCAGCTCGATGCGGCGCTGGCCCGGCTGGCGCAGGTAGCCGGCTGGCTGTCGGACGCCGAGCTGACCGACCTGGCCTGCCAGCTCGGCCGCGACGCGCGCACCCAGCACCCGGTCCGGGTCGCCATCGTGGCCCGCCATCAGGAGGAGCTGGCCCGGCTGGCCGGCCAGGCCCGCGTCCTGCTCCCCGGTCTCAGCGGCGGTCTGGTCACGGCCCGGCCCGGCATCTTCGCCGCGGACGGCGCCGACGGGCGGGTCACCCTGCTGCTGTCCGACGAGGCGGGAGCGGCCGCGGACGGGACCCGGCCGGCCGCCGCCCTGGATCCGTCGCCCGGCGCCATCAGCCGGCAGCTGGCCACCCTGCGCTGGCTCGACTCGCTGGAGGTCAGCGCCACGGCGGCCGTCGGACACGGCCTCGGCGAGATCGCCGGGCTGGCCTGGGCGGGCGTGCTGAGCCAGGCCGATGTCACCGAGGTCGCTGCGCTGCGCGCTGAGTTCCTGTCCGGGCCGTCGGTGCGGGTCCTGGCCCCGCCCGGCCGGCACGCCTCCGGTCGCTCCCGCGACCTGCCGCAGCCATCGCAGACGCTGGAACTGCTGCGCACCGCGCTGGCGCAGTTCCGGCTCGGGCCGCCACGACGACGGCTGATCTCGACCGTGACCGGCCGCGAGATCGCCTCCGCCGCCGAGGTCATCGACCTCATCTGCAGCGGATTCAGCGGCCAGCACCAGCTGGCCAGTGCGGTAACCGCCGGAGCCGAGGGAGCGACGCTGCTGGCGGAGACCGGGCCGGGGCCGCTGCTGGCAGCCACGGCCGCCCGGGTGTGCCGGGTGCCGTCAGTGAGCATGGACGGCGGTACCGCCGGCCCAGCTGGCCAGGCAGCCGCGGCGCCGGGCAGCATCCCGCACTCTGCCGGCCGGGCCTGGGCCGGCGCGGCGCTGTTCGCCGCCGGGGCCATCAGCGAGGTAGCCCCGCTGTTCGCCGGGTATCAGAGCCGTCCGCTGGACCTGCGGCGTGACCAGGTGTTCATCACCAGCCCCTGCCAGGCCGCCGGGCCGCCGCCGGCCGCCGAGGCCGATCCGGCTCCCGCCGCCGCCCGGCGGCCGGCCCGGCTGCACCAGGCCAGCCGGGGACGGCACGGCGACCGGCCAGTCGCCCGGCCGCACGCCACTCCGGCCCCCGCAGGCACAACAGGCGAGGTCACCGAGACAGCGGCCGGCGGCGGCGCGCCCGCCGGGCTGCAGCCGGGCGGCCCGGAGGCGGCCGGCCGTCCGTCCGCAGGGCAGCCCGACGCGCTGGCCGGGGTGACCTCCTGGGCCCGCTGCTTCACCGAGCAGGAAGGGCCGGCCGTCGCTCCGGACAGCGTTCGCGACGAGCAGCCCTGGCGGCTGCTCGTCGCCGGCGGATTCCCGCTGCGCGAGGACGTAGCCGGCATTTTCGGCAGCGATCCGGCCGCCACCCGGACGCTGGCCGTCATCGGCGACCCGGCCGATCCCGGCGCGCCGCAGACGGCGCTGCATGCCGCCCGCGACGCGCTGAGCACCCGCCAGCTAGTCGTGATCACCACCGGGCCCGGCCTGACCGGGTTCTTTGCCACCCTGCACGCCGAGCAGCCCGCGCTGGGCGTCACCGTGCTGCGGGTACCGGCCACACCGGACGGCCTGCGCGCGGCCCGCTGTTACGCCCGCGCCGAGCCTGGCGTGTTCCGGGAGCTGATCATCGCCCCCGACGGCACCGCCCGGCAGCCGGCACTGGCCGAGCTGACGGTGCCCGGCGGCGGCGACTTCCCGCTCGGGGCCGGCGACGTCGTCCTGGTCAGCCGGGCCTCCGGCGGCGCGGCCCTGGCCCTGGCCCAGGTCCTGGCCTGCAGCGGCGCCGCGGTGGCCATCATCGGCCAGGCCGGGCCGGAGCGGGACACCGCGGTCGTCGCGGGGCTGGAGGAACTGCGGCTGGCCGGAGCCCGCATCACCTACGAGGTCGTTGATGCCACGCACCCGGCCGACATGGTGATGGCGGTGCAGCGCATCGAGCGCCGCTTCGGTCCCGTCACCGCTGTCGCGCACGCCGCCCCGCCGTGCCCGCCGGTGCCGGTGGCGGCGCTCGACGAGCGGACCCTGGCCGGGCACCTGGCCGCCGCCCAGGGCGCCCTGCGCGACCTGCTCAGCCCGGTCGCCGCGCGGCGCCTGCGGCTGATCCTGACCGCGGGCTCGGTAGCCGGCCGGTACGGCCTGCCCCGGCAGGCCCTGCTGGGGCTGGCCAGCACCGGCCTCGCCCGGCAGGCGGCCGCCGTCGCAGGCGAGATAACGGGCTGCCGCGCGCTGCACGTGGACCTGCCGGGCTGGGCAGGCACCGGGCTGGGCGAGGAGCCTGGCCTGGCCGCGAGCATGGCCGAGTCCGGGACGGCCGCCATCGAGGTCGGCGAGGCGTCCCGGCTGCTGCTGAAGCTGCTCACCACCGCCGACCGGCCCGCCGCCGTCGCGGTGCACGGCCGGGCCGGCGGCCCGGCCGCCTGGCTGCCGGGCGCCAGGGCATCCGGCCCGGCGCTGGCCGGGGCGGCCGGGAACGGCCGGTTCCTGCGCGGCATCCGGGTCTATCAGCCGGGGATCGAGGTGATCAGCGACACCACGCTGTCGATGGCCGAGGACCCGTATCTGGCCGACTACCGGGTTGACGGGCTGCCGGTCCTGCCGCCGCCGATGGCCCTGGAGGCCCTGGCGCAGGCCGCATCGGCGCTGGCTGGCCGGCCGCTGCGCCGGGCCCGGGCCGTCACCATGGCGGCGCCGGTCGTCTTGTCCGGCGACAGCGGGGCGGCTCTCATCCGGGTCTGCGCCCTGGCCGAGGGCGGGAAGATCACCGCTGTCCTGCGGAGCGCGGACAGCGGCATGCAGGTCGACCATGTCCGCGCCGAGTTCCCGTCCGGGCTCGCCGCCAGCGAGGGCGGCGCCGCCGCTGCGGGCGCGACGGCGGGCGGCCAGGCGCAGGCTCCCGCGATAGCCGGCCCGGGCGGCGCGACAGCCATCGTCGACGGAGCCGAGCTGTACGGCCCGGTGTGCTTTCAGTCGGGCCGGTTCCGGCGGATCGCGATCCTGCCGGAGATCACCGCGCGCTCCTGCCGGGCACTCGCCCGCGGAGCCGAGGATCAGCCCTGGTTCCCGGCCGGGCCAGCCGGAGCGAGCCCGGCCGGGGTCAGTGCGGGGCCGGCCGGCGCACGGGACGGCCTGCTGCTGGGCAGCCCGGGGCTGAACGACATCGCCCTGCAGGTGCTGCAGGCGTGCACCCCGCACCGGCGGGTCTGGCTGTCCAGCTGCGAGGCGGTGACCTTCAGCGGCCGGGTGACCGACGGCGCGGTCACCGTGCGCGCCGTCGCCGCCGAGGCAGGCCCGGCCCCCTCAGCTCCGGCCAGCGGCCGGCCGGCCGGGCGCGGGTCATCCGGCGAATCCCCCGCCGGGCCGGTGCCGCCAGGCGCGGTGCCCGCCCCGGCTCCCAGCCCGGACCATCCCGCCCCGGCCCGCGCGGCCGCTTCGCTGTCGTGGACCGTGCTGGCGCTCGACAGTGACGGCCAGCCGCTGGTGACGTGGCAGGGCGTGCGACTGCGCGAGGCCGGGCTGATGCCGCGCAACTCCGCGTGGCCGCCCGCCCTGCTGTCGGTCTACCTGGAGCGCGGGGCGGCCGGGGTCGGGCTCGATCCGGCGCTGCGGGTCGCCGTCAGCTGCCAGGCCCCCGATGCTGGCGCCCGGCCCGGTGCCGCGGACGCCGCCGGCGCCGCAGATGCCGCCGGGGCCGTGCCAGCGCCGCGGCCCGGCACGCCGCCGGGCACCGCCGGGACGCCGGGCACCGCCGGGACGCCGGGCACCGCGGGCACCGCGGCCGCCGGTGTGGCGCACCCGGCGCTGGCCGATGTTCCCCGGCAGCCCGCCGCTCCCGAGGCGGGCGCCGTGGCCGCCGGGACGGGTCAGCTGGCCGGCTACACGCTGACCGCGAGCGGGGCCCGGTTCGCAGCCTGCGGCTGGGCGGCAGCCGACCCCCGGCAGCCGGTCTGGCCGTCCGGCACCGACCTGGCCGCGACCTTCTCCCGGCTGTGCAGCCACCTGTCCGAGCCGCCGGTGGCCTCGGCGGCGCGGCTGCAGGCGGTGGCGGCCTGCCTGGCCATGGCGCAGGCGCCGGCCGGCGCCCCGGTGACGTTCCGCCGGGTCACCGGGGACGGCTGGGCCGTCCTGGAGGCGGCGGGCACCGAGGTGGCCTGCACCGTCGTCCAGGTCAGCGGCATCACCCTCCCGGTCGCCATCGCGCTGCTGACCGACCCGCCGCAGCGCGGCAGCCGGCCCGAGAGCCGGGCAGGCGGCCGGCCCGAGAGCCAGGCAGGCGGCCGGCCCGAGAGCCAGGCGAGCGGGCGCCGCGAGGCCGGCGGGCGCGCGGGCCGCGGCGGCCACCGGCTGCAAGGCCGCTGGTAGCCCGCGCTGCTGACGGGCGCGCCCGGATCGCGGGCGCGCCCGGACCTTCCCGGCCGCAGGGCTGGTCTGTCACCATGGACGAAACCGAACTTCGTTCTAGCGCGAAGGACGCCCGTGACAGCTTCCCGTCCTGCCCCGGCCCCGGACATCAGCGACATCGACCTGTCACAGAACGAGTTCTGGGCACTCCCGCCTGCCCGGCGGCAGGCCGCCTTCGCCCGGCTCCGGGCCCAGCCCGGGCCGGTGCATTTCGCCGAGCCCGAGACACCGTTCCCCGGCCCGGCCGACGGGTACTACGCGCTGGTCAGCCACGCCGACATCACCGAGGCCAGCCGCCATCCTGAGCTGTTCTCCTCCGGCCGCGGGTCGACCAGTATCGTCGACCTGCCACCCGAGTTCAACGAGTACTTCGGCTCCATGATCAACATGGATGACCCGCGGCATGCCCGGCTGCGCCGCATTGTCTCCCGCGCCTTCACCCCGAAGATGATCAGGCGCTTCGAGGAGAACGTCCAGCTGGCCGCGGCCGGGGTCGTCGATGACCTGCTGGCCACCGGACCCTGCGACTTCGTCCAGCACGTGTCTGCCCGGCTGCCGCTGAAGATCATCTGCGACATGATGGGCATCGGCGACGAGCACTACGCCATGGTGCTGCGCAACACCAACATCATCCTGTCCGGCGCTGACCCCGAGTTCCTCAGCGACGACATGGACGAGGCCGTCACCCAGCTGCTCACGGCCGGGCAGGACCTGGCCACCCTCGTCACCGACCTGGCCGCGGCCCGTCAGGAGCACCCGGCCGACGACCTGGCCACGGCGCTGGCGACGGCCAACATCGACGGTGAGCAGCTCACCCCGGCCGAGCTGGCCTCGTTTTTCATCCTGCTGGTGGTGGCCGGCAACGAGACCACCCGGACGGCGATCTCGCACGCGCTGTGCCTGCTGACCGAGAACCCGGGCCAGCGCGAGCTGCTGCTGGCCGACCTGGAGGGCCGCCTCGGCGGTGCCGTCGAGGAGGTCGTCCGGTACGCCTCGCCGGTCATCTGGATGCGCCGCTCGGTCACTCGGGACTGCTCGCTGAACGGCCACGAGTACCGCCAGGGCGACAAGGCCGTGCTGTTCTACTGGGCGGGCAACCGCGATGAGTCGGTGTTCGCCGATCCCGAGCGGTTCGACATCACCCGCTCCCCTAATCCGCACGTCGGGTTCGGTGGCGCAGGCCCGCACTTCTGCCTGGGAGCCCACCTCGCGCGGCGCGAGATCACCGCGATGCTCCGCGAGCTGATGCTGCGGGTGCCGCGGATCCGCGCCGCGGCCGAGCCGGACCGCCTGCTGTCCAGTTTCATCAACGGCATCAAGCACCTGCCCTGCGACTTCGGCTGACCTAGCGCCGGGCGCCGGGCTCCGCCGTCGCCGTGATCACGCAACCCCGGACATCCGCCGGGGCAGGGTCCGGCCGCCGGCCGACAGGGCGATGGCCACCGCGCACACCGCGAGGACGATCCACCACACGGTGTCCGAAGACGGCCCGGCGGCGCCGGGCGCCGGGAATGTCCGGACCCAGCGCGCGACCCGCGGCACGAGGCCCGGCGCCAGCAGTACCAGCACGACGACGGCGCCGGTCGCGGCTCCCGGTTCCCCGGCTCGCGTCCGGGCCACGCACGCCGCGGCGAATCCGAGCTGCACGTTGCCGGCCAGCGCGAGACCAGTCGCCGCCCAGGGCAGCGGCAGTCCGCGCAGGGCCGCCGCCAGCATCACCAGCGCCCCGGCCGCGAGCGGCGCGGCCAGCCCCACCGAGCGGATCCCGGTGCGCTGCGCCGGCCCGGTCGGCGTCACGTCGACGACCAGGCTGGCCGGCTCGTCGAGGGTGAACGCCGCGGCGGCCGCCAGCAGCGCGAAGCAGATCGGGAACAGCATGCTGGCCGCCGCCGGGAACGCGGCCCCGCAGCCGCCCACCACCACCGCCACGGCGCTGATGCCCGCGACCGCCGGCCACGACCCGGCCCGCAGCGCGGGCCCGACGAGCGCCGGCCCGGTCATCACGCGGTGACGGCATGGCTGAACCCGCCAGTGGCGGCGAGCGCGAGCAGGACCGCGGCGGCCAGCCCCGCGATCGCAAGGGCGCGGGTGACCCGGAACCGCATCCGGCCCTCGGCCCCGCGCAGGAGCGCCGCCAGGACCGCGATCACGCACAGGGCGAGCTGCCAGCCAATGAAGAACCACGGCGACCCGCGCCATGCCGTGGGGACGGTGGTATCCCCGGTGTAGGTGAAGAACGCGAACGGCGCGAACAGCCGCAGCACCGCGACAAACGCCGAGTTCTGGTGCGACATGGACAAGATCGTCACCAGGCTAACCCAGCCGTACAGGACCAGGAACAGCACGAACGCGGCGCCAGGGAACCTTACCCAGAGGCCCAGGGCGATCCCGAGCAGCGGACCGCCGAGCGCTGGTACCACGATCTGCCCGACCAGGACGGCGACTCGCGCGGACGGGCTGAACGGCCCGTAGAGCGCGTTGCTGACGGGGATGAGCTGCACGAACCTCAGCAGGGCGAGGACGCCGCAGGCGAACGGCACGATCGCGACCGCACACAGGGCGGCCGTGCGGGCTGTCCGGGTGACCGGGGTGACGGCGACGACCGGCTCGCTGGCCTGCATCGACCGGGTCAGCCAGTACGTGGCCATCATGCCGAACCCGCCGAGGAAGATCGCCGGGTACGGGTTGGCGGTGTCGATCTCGGTGACCCCGGTGCCCGGGCCGGCCCCTAGCGCGTACACCATGACCGCCACGGCGAACAGGAAGACCGGGTTGACCAGAAACCGGCGCAGTTCCCGGCCGGCCAGCATGACGACCGTGGTCCGGCCGGCCACCGCTCCCGGCCGGGCGGGCGCGAGTGTCGTGGCCATTACGCCAGCTCCCCGGTGGGCTGGCGCTCCGGTGCTCCGCCACGCAGCAGCAGGTAGGCGTCCTCGAGAGAGGGCTCGACGTGCTCGGCGCCGTCACGCACCCGGCCGCCGACGTTGCGGTAGCGGCCGGTGCCGGTGCGCCACGACACGGCCGCCGCCGGATCGGGATCGTCGGCCAGCCAGACCCGGCCGGCCGCCTGCGCGACCAGGTCGGTGACCGGGCCGTCGTAGCGGATCAGGCCGCGGTCCAGCACGATCACGCGCTCGCACAGGGCCGCGACGTCCTCGGTCTGGTGGGTGGACAGCACCACGATGGACCGGCGCGCGATCTCCGCGAGCACGGTCCGCAGCGTCACCCGCTGCTCGGGGTCGACGCCGGCAGTCGGCTCATCCAGGATCAGCGCCGCTGGCGCTCCGAGCAGTGCCTGGGCCAGCGCGACCCGGCGGCGCTGGCCGCCGGACATGGCCCGGAGCCGCTTCGTGCTGAGATCGGACAGCCCGACCAGGCCGAGCACCCGGCGCACCTCCGCGTGCCGCGCTGCGGGCTGGGTCCATTCCTTGAGCAGCGCGATGTAGTCCACGAACCCGAAGGCGGTGAAGCCGCGCGGAAAGCCGACCTCCTGCGGCAGGTACCCGAGCTGGCGGCGGATGTCGGTGCGCTCGGCCGGCACCTCCGGGTCCAGGCCCAGCACGCTCACCTGCCCCCGGCTGGGCGGCAGCGCGGTGGCCAGCAGGCGCAGCAGCGTGGTCTTGCCGGCGCCGTTGGGGCCGAGCAGCCCGGTCACGCCCGGTTTCAGGTCCAGGTCAACGCCGGCCAGGGCCCGGGTGGCACCGAAGGTGCGCCCGACGTCACACAGGCTGATCGAAGTGGTCCCCATCGCTACCCCCACGGTCGAAGCTGGCGCAGCCGGCGCCGGCGGATCAGGAAGATCATGAACGAGGCCGCCGCCAGGATCAGGAAACCCGCCTGAGCCCGGGCCTGCAGGACTGCCTCCGGCGCGTCCGACCGAGCCGCCAGCAGCCAGATCACCGCGAGCCAGGCGGCACTGACCGCGCAGGCCGAGCGCAGCGGGCTGACCCAGGTCGAGGCGGCCAGGACCACCGCGACGAAGCCGGTCGCCGGCAGCAGCCAGGCGAACGCCGCGGCCCCCGGCACGACCAGCCCGAAGAGCAGCACCAGCGGCAACGCGAGCGCGAGAACCGCGATGGTGCGCAGCAGGACCAGCCGGAGCGCCGGGTAGGGCGTGACGAGCTCAGGCTCGAACGCCACGTCCAGCCACGGGTCGTAGCTGGACGCGACCACCAGGCAGGGCACGATCGGCGCGACGGCCAGGAACAGCCACATCCCGCGGGCGTGCCCGAACGCCGCCGCGACCCCCGCGAACGCAAGGACCGTGGCCACGCCGGCCAGCCATGCGCCGCGGAAGGCGCTGGCCACCGCGACCAGCCGCGCCTCGTGGGCCGGGAGGCCGGCGACGCGCAGCACCCGCTCCAGCACCGACGGCCGCGGCACCTCCACGGTGTCCTGCGTGCGGGTCCACACCGCGGCGACGTCGATCACGCCGGCCGCGGCGTTGACGCGCGCCCGGCAGGGCCCGCAGGACAGCAGGTGCTGCTCGGCCGAGGCCCCTTCGGCCAGCGAGTCGGTCCGCTCGGCGTAGCGCCGCAGCAGGTCGTCGTCGAGGTGCCAGCCAGTCATGACGATCCCTCCGCCAGGGCGGCCCGCAGGTGCGCCTTGGCCCGGTAGAGCCTTGTCTTCACGCTGCTCAGCGGCACGTGCAGCAACTGGGCCGCTTCCCTGGCGGTCAGGCCGTCCAGCACGACGGCCTGGATGACGGCGCGCATCTCCGGCGACAGCCGGGCCAGCGCCTGGCCGATGTCGCCGTACTCGACCGACAGCAGCACCTGATCTTCGGCGGCCGGCGCGGACTCGGCGCTCCCGAGGACGGCGGCGACGCCGCCGGGCGTCCGCAGGCGGCTCACCAGCCGGCGGATCGCGATCCCCCACAGCCACGCCGCGATGTCGCCGTCACCGCGGAAGCCCTGCGGTCGCTGCCAGACGGCGACGAAGGTGTCCTGGATCGCGTCCGCCACGAGGTCGCGGTCGTTGCACCGGCGGGCGAGCCGGATCGCGAGCCAGCCGGCATGGCGCTCGTAGAGCGCGCGGAAGGCGCCCATGTCGCGCTCGGCGACGGCGAGCAGCAACTGCTCGTCGCTCCGGCGGCTGTCCATGTCCTAACTGTCGCGTCGGCGGGCCGGAAAAGTTTCACCCCGGCGGCAGAAATTTCCGGTCCGCCACGGAGCGGGCTGATGCGGCGGGTGCCGCAGTACCGCGCGGGCGCCGGGCGGTACTGCCTGCCGTCCCGTTTTATTAACGGAATCAGCCACCTTCCGGGCCAGATCGGCGGACCCGCGGTGCTTAGGTTTGCAGCCCGTGCAATTGCGCGAGAAGGCCCGGCCGGAGTACTTTGTCGCGCTCGCCGGCGCGCCGCCGCAACCTCCTGACCTCAATGTTGTAACGAGCTGTAATCGCCGCTGCACAGCGTGTATAAATAGAACCCCGCGCGGCGCTACGGGTCCGGGTTTCCCGGGCCAGGGGGCTTACGGCACCGCGCGGTTACGGGGAAAACCGTGAGTTGCGGAGGGGGACCTTCGTCCGGGGGGCCGTTCGACCCGGCAGGGATCGCCCGGCTGCGTGACGCCCGGCTTCGGCCAGGCAGAACGCACGGTGTACGAGGGTCGCGACGAGCGGTAAGGGGGATCTTCGTCCTGTGGGCGGCGCCACCCGGGGGCGTGGCGCCGTCCGCAGGCGAAGTTTCCTTTCTTCGACTGTCAGGCCAGCCGGCTGATTCGCTCGGCCAGGTCGAAATCAGCCCCGGTCAGCCCGCCCGCTGAGTGCGTCGAGAGCGTCAGCGTCACCTTGTTCCAGGAAATCGCGACATCCGGATGATGGTTAGCGGCCTCGGCCAGGTAACCGACGGCTCCGACATACAGCAGCGCATCGCGGAAGTCGGCCCGGGTAACGGTGGCGACAATGGAATCGCCGTGCAGATCCCAGCCGGGCACGCCGCCAAGCCGGGTGGCAATCTGTTCCTCGGTGAGAAGTGTCATGTATCCGGGCTATCACATCCCGGCCCCGGCCGCCCCCGCGCTCGCCGGCGGCCCTCCAGGTAGGCTGGCCTGCGCCTGCCATGCACGCGAACGCTGGCGGATAGTTGTCCTGGCCGGGCCGCCAGTCCGGCTGGCCGCGCCGCCCCTTGGAGCTCACATGACAGATCCTCGCCCGGCCGACCCGGCCGCCAGCGCCCGGCGCACCCCGCTGGCCGACGTGCACGCCGGGCTCGGCGCCACGCTGACCGAGTTCGCCGGCTGGCTGATGCCCCTGCGCTACGGCAGCGAGACCGCCGAGCACCGGGCCGTCCGTAGCGCCGCCGGCCTGTTTGACCTGTCCCACATGGGCGAGCTGGCCGTGACCGGCCCGGATGCCGCCGGGACCCTGGACTACGCGCTGACCGGCTACCTCAGCTCGCTGAAGCCCGGCCGGGCGCGGTACACGATGATCTGCGCGGCCGACGGCGGCGTGCTCGATGACCTGATCGTGTACCGGCTGGCGGACACCGAGTTCCTGGTCGTCGCCAATGCGGCCAACACCGCCCCCGTGCTCGCGGCGCTGACCGAGCGCGCGGCCGGCCGGGCGGCCGAGGTCACCGACCGCACCGCCGGATACGCGCTGATCGCGGTGCAGGGACCGCGGTCGGCGGAGATCCTCGGGCCGCTCACCGATGCGGTGCTGGACGAGGTGAAGTACTACGCCGGCTACCCGGCCGCGGTCGCCGGGGCGCCGGTGCTGCTGGCCCGGACCGGCTACACCGGCGAGGACGGCTTCGAGATCTTCGCCCGGCCGGACGACGCGCCGGCCATCTGGGCCGCCTTGACCACGGCCGGCGCCCCGCACGGGCTCGTGCCGGCCGGCCTGGCCGCCCGGGACACGCTGCGCCTGGAGGCCGGGATGCCGCTGTACGGGAACGAGCTCGGCCCTGACCTGACCCCGTTCGACGCTGGCCTGGGCCGCGTGGTGCGCTTCGACAAGCCCGGCGACTTCGTCGGCCGGGCTGCTTTGCAGCAGCGCGGGCAGGCTGCGCCGCAGCGCCAGCTGGTCGGCCTCGCCGGCCAGTCCCGGCGGGTGCCCCGGCACGGCTACGGCGTGCTGTGGGACGGCGCGCCGGCCGGCACCATCACCAGCGGTGCGCCGTCGCCCACCCTGGGCACGCCGGTGGCGATGGCCTACATCACGCCGGACGTGGCGCAGGCCGCGGCGGACGGCGGCGACGGGCGGCTGGCGGTGGATATCCGGGGCCGCGCTGAGCCTGCCAGACTGGTGCCGCTGCCGTTCTACCGGCGCCCGGCCTAGTTGGCAGCGCACAATTTGCTCACCGCCGGACCACCCGGCGGCTAGCCGCCGAAGACCATCGCAGACGAGATCAGCGCGACAAGAGAGGTGCAGATGAGCGTTCCCGAGGAGCTGCACTACACCGCCGAGCACGAGTGGGTGGCGGTCAGCGGCGCCATCGCCTCGGTCGGCATCACCGACCACGCCCAGCGGGCCCTGGGCGACGTCGTATTCGTGCAGGCGCCAGCACCGGGAACCCGGGTCTCGGCGGGCGAGGCGTGCGGCGAGGTGGAGTCCACCAAGTCGGTCAGCGACCTGTTCTCGCCGGTGGACGGCGAGGTCACGGAGATCAACCCGGAGCTGGAAGACGACCCGGGCCTGGTGAACTCCGATCCGTACGGGGCGGGCTGGCTGTTTAAGGTCAGCCTGGCCGGGACCGACGGGGACGGGGACGTGCCGCCGGGCCTGCTGAGCGCCGCTGAGTACACCGCGCTGACCGCGGGAGACGAGAGCTGACGAGCCGCCCGGCCGTGACCGCCCCGGCGGCGCCTCTGGCGCCCCGGGCGCACGGACCGGAGTCCTGGCCGGGCCGCTAGCCCTTCTTGCGGCCCCAGATGCGGTAGATCACCAAGCCAGTCACGGCCAGCGCGGCCGCAGCCGCGGCGAGCTGAACCTCGGGCCGCCCGGCCGCCGCGGCCAGCTGCTCCTTGAGCTTGCGCACGTTGTTGGCCGGGCTGACTCGCTCGGTCAGGGCATCGATGGTGCGCGCCAGGTCCTCCCTGGTCCGGTCAATATCGGCGACGATCTGCTCGGAGCCTCGCTTGGTGACAGTTCCGTTCAGGGCCGCCGTGCCCCGCACTTCGACTGAGCCGTCCGGATCGGCCATCGCTCGCATCCCTCCTGGACCAGGGACCTCCCTGGTGCCACAGCTCAGCTGCCGTGACTCCTGCCTAGTGTCCCAGCCCGCCGCCGTCGGCGTCCGGCCGGCTGGCCGGTTGCCCGCTCTGCCCCGGACCGCCCCCGGCCGGTGCTCCGGACCAGGTGCAGGCCTTCGGCCCCGCCAGCGCGGCGGAGCCGAAGGCCCTCCGGCCGGCGGTTACCGGCCGGCGAGGCGGCGAGCCTGGCCGATGAGCAGCCCGCACGCAAGCGTCTGCGCACGGATCGCGAGGACGGGACGCCGGGCGAACGCCGCGGCCTCCAGCTCGCCCTTGATCAGGCCAGCCAGCCGGTCCCTGGCGACATCCAGCGCCCGCAGCCGCGCGTCCGCCGACCGGTAGGCGGCATCACCGGGGCTGGTGCCCTCGATCGCCCGGGTCGCGGCAATCATGGTGTCGGTGCCGAAGTCACCCACGCTGGAGTTGAGCTGCTTGTAGCACTCTCCCAGCGTGGTGACGCCGGGCGCCGCCAGCGCCGCATTCGGGCGGGCCAGGATCTGGGTGATGACCCGCCCGTCGTTCTCGTAGTCATCACGCAGGCCCGTCAGGTACATCAGCGTCGGGCGGATGTCGGTCTCGTCGGTCCACGGGCCCGTGGTGCCCTCCTGCGGCACCGTGATCTGGCCGCTGTCCGGGCCGGCCGAGCCGGGCCCGTCGGACGGCCCCGAGCCGTCCAGCCCCAGGTGCGCGACTTCCGGCCCCGCGAAAGCTGCGTAGTTCGTGTCGATCTCGGCGGCATAGTCGCCGTGATCCCAGGCGAACCCGGTGTTCTGCTGGACGCACGCACCCGAGCATGTCGCCGGTCCCGACTGCAGGTAGTAGTCAGGCCGGGCGAACATGGCGAACGTCGGCGTCCGCGCCGGATCCGCGTTCATCATGTGCAAGATGGCTTCCTCAGCCGGATCGGCCAGGTAGTTAGTGATCTTCTGGGTCGTCCCGGTATACGGATTGGCCGCGGTCATGCTGGCGACGTCATGCTCCAGCGTCCGCACCTGCGGCGCATCAGGCCCCGGCTGGGACGGCAGGTAGAACTCCGGCGCGGTGTCATTCTCCAGGCTGAACGGGGTGGTGTCGCCTTCCTGCGAGGCCAGCAGGCCAGTGATGTTGACGCTGAGCTCCCCGAAGGTTCCCGCCGGGTAGGTGCACGCCACGTCCGGGGTGACCGTGTCGCCGGATACGGTCGCGCCGTCGCAACCGGCCGGGCTCGGCGAGACCGCACGGCCCACGTTGGCACCGGCCTCGTGGTCGCCCTCGTCCGAGCTCAGCACGAACAGGGTGTTGTGCGGGGTGATCCCGTCGGCGGCCAGCCGCTGGAAGAACGTCCCGAACGCCTGGTTGTAGTACCGCGCCTGGGCGATATAGCAGGGGTCGCCGCTGCCCAGCGCGGCTGGCGCACCCTTGCAGGCCGCCAGGCCGGCGGGCGCCTCGTTCCCGTGAATGTCGGCGATGTAGCCGTTGACCACGGGCACGCCGGATTCCAGCATGTCCGCCATGTAGGCCAGCGTCTGGGAGGCGTTGATGGGCCCGTAGCCGGGGAAGCCCGGGTGACCGGCCAGGAACGCGCCGTTGAGCTGGTTGCCGTTCTCGTCGACCAGGTTCCCGGCCCCGTTAGTGACCTCATAGCCGTGATGGCTGACGTCGGGCGTGCCCGCGCCTAGCACCGGCGCCACGTACCGGTGCCCGAACAGCGCGTCGAAGCCGCTGTAGCCGCCCGGCTCGTCCGGCAGCACGTCGGCCACCTGGGTGGCCGATGGCGCTGACTGGCCGTACTTCACCGCTCTGGCGGTCGAGCAGAACTCGTTGCCCCGCGCGCAGTGCACCCCGATGCCGACGTAGTCGGCGGTCTCGGCGTCCTTGAAGGAGTCCGGGTCGGCGGCGAGCTGCTGGGCCTCCGGCGAGCTCGCGCCGAACACCTTCGGAATGTCCACGCCGGGGTTCTCAAGCTCCTGGTTCACCGTCCCGACCTCGCCCACGTCGCAGCCGGACCGGGTGAACGGGACCCAGGGGGCCGGGGTGACCGTGTCAGGAGCAGAGGCCGGGGAGCTGGTGGCCGGCGGAGCCGCCGCGTACACCATCGACGGGTTGGTGTCGTGGCCAGCGTTCGGCGGCGAGCTGATGTCGTAGACCGGGTCGGTCCAGTAGGCGAAGGTGCTGGCCAGGTCGGTCGAGCCGTCGCCGTTGTAGGCCCGGTAGCTGTTGGACACCGGCATGCCCGCCCGGTCGCCGTACAGGCCGGTCGCGGTGGTGAGCAGGTCATCTCCGGTGTGCGCGATCAGCGGCGTGTGGTCGTTGGACAGGAACGTTCCGTTGCTGGTGAAGAAGTTCAGCAGGTTGGGCATGAGCTGCAGGTCGGACGGGACGTCGGGGTTATCCCGGAAGAAGTGAACGTTGTCGAAGCCGAGCTGCACGACGTGCTTGATGCCGTTGCCCAGGTGGCAGGCGCTAGCGTCCGCCGCCGCGCGGTCCGCGGCCAGATGCGCGGCCTGGTGAGCTGCCGGGCCTGAGGCCGCCGCCAGGACCGGGGTGGTTCCTCCCAGTAGGCACAGGCCGCCCGCCAGTGTCGCGCTGGCGGTGACCGCCGTCAGCCGGAGACCGCGATGTCCCCGGCGGTGCTGCTGTCGCATGCCGTCCTCCTTGCCCGCTTTCGGGCTATCGGGGCGTTATAGCTGTCCAGAGTGACGGTGCTGGAGGCTGGTGCCTATGACCGGAACGACTGCCTTGTCTTACCCGCGGCCAGGAGGCGGTGTGACCGGGCAGTCCCGGGACGTGCGGGCCGACGGGCACAGGGGCACCGTCGGTAGGATTCCGGGCGTGGGCGTAGCAGCAGTGATCTTCGACTGGGGCGGGACGCTGACCCCGTGGCACACCATCGACGCGGCCGAGCTGTGGCAGGGCGTGTGCGCCGAGCATTTCGCGGCCGGGTCAGTCAGCGAGATCGCGGCGGCCATCTGCGCCGCTGAGCAGGACCTGTGGCAGCTGTCGACCAGCGAGCAGCGCAGCTCGACGATGACGCACGTGTTCGAGCGGGCCGGGGTGACTCCCCCGGACGGCCTGCTCGCCAGCTACACCCGGGCCTGGGATCCGCACACCTACACCGACCCCGACGCCCCGGCCCTGCTGAGCGACCTGCGCGAGCGCGGCATCAGGGTCGGCGTGCTGTCGAACACCTTCTGGCCGCGCAGCTGGCACGAGGAGATTTTCCGCCGCGACGGCCTGCTCAGCCTGATCGACGGCGCGGTCTACTCCAGCGAGATCGAGTGGACCAAGCCGCACCCCGAGGCCTTCCGCGCGGCCATGGCCGCCGTGGGAGTCACCGACCCGGCCGCCTGCGTGTTCGTCGGCGACCGGCCGCTGGATGATGTGCACGGCGCGCAGGCCGCGGGCATGCGCGCGGTGCTGGTCCCCAACAGTGACGTGCCGTCGTTTCCGGCCGCCACGCCCGACGCCGTGATCAGCCGGCTGGCCGACCTGCGGCCGCTTCTCGACACCTGGTGAGCCCCGCCGCCACCGTCGCTGGCCTGTCGCGGGCCTACCCTCGCCGTCGCCTGCGGGCCGGCCCTAGCCGCCGCTGCGGGCCGCGCCGGCCCGCAGGCCCGCGTACCAGGCCGGGAACTGCGTGAGCGAGTCCAGTACGGCCTGCGCGCCGGCCTCGAGCAGTTCGTTCCTGCTGAAGGAACCGGTCGGCACGCCGACGGCGCGGACGGCGGCCGACCGGGCGGCCTGCATGTCCGCGGTGGCGTCCCCGACGTAGGCCACGGCCCGGATGCGGGCCAGCACGGCGGCCTTCTCCGGCCCGAACACGTGGGTGTAGACCTGGTCGGCGCTCAGCCCGGCGGCCTCCAGGCTGGGACCGACCGAGACCGGGTGCTTGGCAGTAATGATCACCGCGCGCTGGCCGGCCGCCCGGACCGCGGCGATGGACTCGCGGGCCCCCGGCAGTGCGGTGGTCAGGGCCGGAGCAACCCGCACGTAATGCCGCCGGTACCCGGCGGTCGCGGCCTCTACCTGCGCGGGCGGGAACCAGTAGGCCGCCTCGTCCTCGAGCTTGCTGCCCATCCGGCGGTCGACGGCGGCCAGGTCGATCGTGGCGCCGGTCTCGGCCGCGAGCGCCGTCCACGCGGCCATGATCGCCGGCCGGGAGTCGATGAGGGTCAGGTCCAGGTCGAAGCCGACAGGTCCGTCGTGACCAGCCAGGCGGACGCTCACCTAGGCCGGCTCGGCGCCCGGCCGCCAGGCCTTGCGCGTGTCCGGAATCGTGTCGCCGCCCACCGTGACCCAGTACTCGGTGGCGTTCTGCAGCAGCCCGTCCTGCTGGCGCCAGAACGCGGCCATGACAAACAGCTGCCCGTCCGGAGCAGCAATCTCGAGCTGGGCGGCGCTCTCCGCCGGGCCGCCCAGCACCTGCCGGACCGTCAGGTCGCCCCACGGCTCGGGGTACTCGGCCTGGAACGCGATGACGGCGTCGCGGCCGGTCAGCCGCTCCGACGTGGCGGGCAGCTCCACCACGGCGTCGGGGTGCAGGAACGTAGCGGCCCGGGCCCAGTCCCGGTCCTGGTAGGCCTCATACAGCGCGGCGACCTGAGCAGTAGCGTCCATGGCACCGATCCTGCCAGGTGCCGCCGACACCCGCTCAGCCGCGCCGCGTGAGGTCGGCGTCCGGCGTCGCGGCGCGGTCCCCGGCGGCGGCGTTGTTCCCGGTCGCGGCGGGGTCCTCGCCGTAGAACTGCGCCCACATCTTCCCCCAGCCGCTGACCGGGTCCTGGATGCGCTCGATGAACTCGCTGACGAACCCGGACTCAGCGGCCAGCATCGTCAGCCGGTACTCCTCCTCGATCAGGAACAGCGGCGGAACTCCGTCGGCTGCCGACTGCTCGACAAGGGCCCGGGCCTGCGCCTGCTGCCCGGCGAGGTGCTCCAGCCGCCGGCCCAGCAGTTCGATCACCTCACTGGGCGGCAGCGCCGCCACCAGTGAAAGGGCCGCCACGAAAGCGGGAAACTCATGCCGCGGGACCTCGACCAGCTCGCGCAGCCAGTCCCGCAGCTCGGCCCGGCCGGTGTCGGTCAGGGCGTAGACCGTCCGCTCCGGCCGGTTTCCCTCGCGGGTCGCCTCCTGGCCCTCGATAAAGCCGGCTCTGGCCAGCTGCTGGACCACCATGTACAGGGAGCCGTGGTTGAACTTGATGCTGCGGTCGTCGCCGTGCTCGCGCAGCGTCCGGCCGAGCTCATAGGGGTGCATCGGCGTCTGGCTGAGGTAGGACAGGACGGCCAGGGCCAGCAGGTTGTCGACCTTGCGCCGTGCCATCGCCTGTCCTTTCTTGTCCGCAGTCCGGCGGCGCCCGGTGTGCCGCTCAGTTGGTGATTATCCAGTAGTGACTATTCAGCCGTCAAATAAGGGCCGTTCGAGGGTGGATGTCACGGCTCAAGGCACGGGTCCGGGCGATCGCGCAGGTCGGCCAGGACAGCAGCGTGGTCGGATGGCCAGACGCCGTCCACCGGCCCGTCGCCAGCTCGCCGGACTGAGCTGACCGAGCCCGGGCCGGCCGGCCCGGGCATGCCCAGGTGGATGTAGTCGACGCGGACGCTGGGCTCGAACCCGGCCGCGACGTACGGGTTGGCCGCGTCCCAGGTCGCTGCTGGCTGGGCCGGGTCGGCGTACTCCCAGGCGTCCAGGAAAACCTGGCCGGGGACCGCGGGCGCCGTCTTGTAGCCGCCGAACTGCCGTACCTCGTCCGAATCCGGCCAGGCATTGAAGTCCCCCGTGACCACGGCCGGGAAGCCGGCTCCGCAGCTGTGCGCCGCCACGAACCCGGCCAGGGCCCGGACCTAGCCGCCGCTGCCACCGTTGCGGCGCGCGCGATGGTGGCCAGGTCCAGTCCATGCTGAGTTCGGAGGCAAGCCATCCCGCCAGGTTCTCCCCGCCGCAGGCCCACACCTCCTGCAGGCCGACCACATCGGGCCGGAGGTCGCTCAGCACGGTGCGGATGGCCTGACGCCGCTGCTCCCACGGGCCAAGCGCCACCACAGGTTCCAGGTCAGCACGCGCATCGCTAACGCCCTCTCGTTCCGGCCTCAGCCGGCGAGGAGTTCCTCCGATACCTGCCACAGCCGGGCGGCCGCGGCGGGGTCGAGCGCGTAGGCGGCCACGCCCGAGAGGGCGTCCGCCGGGGACGGGTCGAGCACGACCGCCTCGTTGCAGTTCTCGAAGTAACGGCCGCCGATGCCCTTGAGCTGGGCCGAGGTGGCAACCAGGACGCTGGTCGCCGCGCCCTGGGCGATCGACTTGTAGTGGAACTGCCCCGAGGCACGCAAGGCGGCAAGCTGCTCCGGGTCCATGTAGCGCGACAGCGCCGTGTCGGCGATGGCGCCGGGGTGGACCGCGTTGGCGGTGATACCGTCCCCCGCCCATCGCCGGGTGGCCTCGACGGCGAACAGCACGTTGGCGGTCTTGGACTGGCCGTAGGCCAGCCACGGGTCATACGGCCGCGCCGCGAAGTTCAGGTCCTCGAAGACCACCGGCGAGCGCAGGTGCCCGCGCGAGGTCAGCGACACGATCCGCGCGTCCCCGGCCGCGGCCAGGGCCGGGTGCAGGCCGCGGGCCAGCGCGAAGTGGCCCAGGTGGTTGGTGGCGAACTGCATCTCCCAGCCCTGCGGGGTGAGCTGCAGGCTCGGCAGGGCCATCACGCCGGCATTGTTGATCAGCAGGTCCAGCGGACCGCTCCAGTCCGCCGTGAACTCAGCCACCGACGCGGGATCGGCCAGGTCCAGCCGGCCGACGCGGACCGCCGGCCCGGCCGGCACCGCGATCTGCGCCGCCGTCCGGTCGCCGGCCGCAGTGTCCCGGACAGCGAGCGTGACCTCAGCCCCGGCGCGGGCCAGGACGCGCGCGGTCTCGACGCCGATGCCCGACGAGCCGCCGGTGACGATCGCGCGCCGGCCGTGCAGGTCGGCCCCGCCGATGACCTCGGCAGCGGTGGACTGCGCGCCGAACGGAGTGGTGATGCGGTCGGTGCTCATGACCGGCCCTTCCTGAGAGCTGATGGCCCGCCCGGCGCGAGATCGGCCAGCAGGCCGGCTGGGCAGAGACTAAACGGAGTATTCTCCGGTTATCGGAATCCTATCCGGAGCCTACTCCGGATAGCAAGGCGCCGGTGCGGTGCTGCGTGCCGCGCAGGCGCGGGCCCGCGCTGCGGGGTCCAGTACCCTCTGAAGCTGGCGGCGGAACGCGCAACGGAGGCGAGCGTGGCGGGTGCCCTGCGGGTCACGACCCGCAACGCGCGGTTCCAGCAGTGGGCCGCGCTGCTGAGCAACCGGGCCAAGCGCCAGCGCAGCGGCGAGTTCCTGGTCCAGGGCGTGCGACCGGTCACGATGGCGATCCGGCACGGCTGGCCGGTCCGGGCCTTGCTGTACGACGATCGCGCCGTGCTGTCCGGGTGGGCGCGCGAGCTGCTCGGCTCCTGCCCCGCGCCGCAGTTCGCCGTCTCCCCTGAGCTGCTCCGCGAGCTCGGCGGCAAGGCCGAGACCGCGCCCGAGCTGCTCGCCGTGGCGGGCCTGCCGCCTGATGACCTGAGCCGCCTCCCCGTGCATCCCGCGATGCTCACCGTCGTGTTCGACCGGCCCGCGAGCCCGGGCAACGTCGGGTCGCTGATCCGGTCAGCCGACGCGCTGAGCGCGTCCGGGGTCATCGTGACCGGGCACGCCGCTGACATCTACGACCCGCAGGCGGTGCGGGCCAGTACCGGCTCGCTGTTCTCGGTGCCGGCGGTGCGGGTGCCCTCGCATCGCGATGTGCTCGGCTGGCTCGCCGGGGTCCGGGCCGGCGGCCTGGATGCCCGCCTGGCGGGCACCGACGAGAGCGGTACGCGGGATCTGGCCCGCTACGACTTCACCCGGCCGGTCGTGGTCGTGATCGGCAACGAGACGAGCGGTCTCAGCGCAGCCTGGCGCGAGGCCTGCGACGACATGATCCGGATCCCGATGTCAGGGTCGGCCAGCTCGCTGAACGCCGCCGCCGCGGCCTCCATCGTGCTCTACGAGGCGGCCCGGCAGCGCGCCTGGCCCGATCCCGCTCAGCCGTCTGCAGATCATGCGGGAACGGGCATCCCCCCGGTCGGCGCGGGAGGCGACTTTTAGCTAAAACCGCTGGTGGGGCCGGTGGGACTCGAACCCACACTGGCAGGATCCTAAATCCTGTGCCTCTGCCGTTGGGCTACGGCCCCGCGTCGCGCGCGGAGGTGAGCAGCGAGCCGGCTAGACCCGCCGCCAGTCAGACGCCTAGCTCCTTGCGCAGTCGCCCGACATGCCCGGTGGCCTTAACCCCGTACAGGGCCTGCTCGATCTTTCCGTCGGCGTCGATGACGAACGTGGAGCGGATGACGCCCACGCTGGTCCGGCCGTACATGGTCTTCTCGCCGTAGGCGCCGTAGGCCTGCAGCACCGCGCGATCCGGGTCGGACAGCAGCGGGAAGGTCAGGCCTTCCTTGTCGCGGAACCTGGCCAGCTTGGCCGGGCTGTCCGGGGAGATCCCCAGCACCGTGAAGCCGGCCCCGGTCAGGTCGGCCTTGCTGTCCCGGAAGTCACAGGCCTGCTTGGTGCAGCCGGGCGTCATGGCGGCCGGGTAGAAGTAGATGATCACTCGCTGCCCGCGCAGCCCGGCCAGGCTCACCTGATTGCCGTCGGCGTCGGACAGGGTGAAATCGGGCGCCGGGTCTCCGGGTGCGAGTCTCTTGTCAGCCACGGGTCTCCTTCAGCGGCCGTTGCGCGAGTGGTCAGCTGGCCCTGCGCGGCCAGCCGGTCGCCCCTACCGTACAAGGCCAGCGCGGGCGCCCTGACCGGAACCCGCGGGCCGGCTAGCGTGTCCTTATGCCCGGATTACTAGCTCCCGTGCGGCTTAGTCGTCTTTCCCGGCCCGGGCGCCCCCGGCCGGGACGCGCGCGCCGCGGGCCGGCGGCCGCGGCCGCCGGCGTCACGGCGGCCGTGCTGCTCGCGGCGGGCTGCGGGTCAGCCGCGGCGGGCGCCGGCGACGACGGCACCGGACCGCAGGCCATCACGACGGCGGCGCAGGTCGCCGCGCGAATCACGTCGGTGACGGCAGCCATCTCGGTGCGGGTCTCGGGCCCGGCCACGGTGACCACCACCGGGACCATCCGCGAGCAGCTCACCCCGGCCCCGCTGCTGAGCATGCACCTGAACTCGGCGCTGGGCGGGGCGCAGACGGCAGTGAGCGCGGTTGTCACCCGCCGCGACGCCTACCTGCACCTCGGGATCCTGGGCCGGATGCTGGCCAAGCCGTGGCTCAGGATCCCGCTGACTCCCGCCGAGTCCGGCCAGTCGAGTTTCGCCCAGCTGCTGCGCAGCCTGACCTTCAGCGACCCGCTCGGGCAGGCCCGGCTGCTGCAGGCCGTCCGGCAGGCCCGCCGGGTGGGCACCGCGGACATCGGCGGCGTGCCGACGACGCAGTACTCGGCCAGCTACAACCCGGCGGCGGTGCTGCCCGGCCTGTCGCCGGCCCTGCGCCGCCAGCTCGGCCCGCAGCTGCGCAGCATCCGCGGGAACGTCCGCACCGACATCTGGATCGACGCCCGGCACCGGGTCCGGCGGATCACCGAGACCGGGCGCGTGGCGGGCGAGAACCTGACCACGACGATCACCTACAGCGGCTACAACCAGCCGGTCAGCATCACCGTGCCGCCCGCCAGCCAGGTGCAGCCGCTGTCGGGCCTCGGCCAGCTCGGCGGCTAGCCACGCAGCCCGGTAGCTAGGCGGTCAGCCAGGCGGCGATGACCGGGGCCAGGGCGCGCAGCGCCCGGCCGCGGTGGCTGATCCGGTCCTTGGCGTCCGCGCTCAGCTCGCCGTTGGTCACCTCGCCCGCGCCGCCGGGCGCGTCATCGGCGACGAAGATGGGGTCATAGCCGAACCCGTTGGCGCCCCGCGGCTCGCCGGTGATCCGGCCGGTCATGATGCCCTCGCAGACGAGTTCCTTCCCCGACGGCAGGACCAGCGCCGCGCAGCAGGCGAACTGCGCGCCGCGGCGCTCCCCGGGGACGTCGGCCAGCTGCCCCAGCACGAGCCGCAGGTTGGCCTCGTCATCGCCATGCCGGCCCGCCCAGCGAGCCGACAGCACGCCGGGCATCCCGTTCAGGGCGTCTACGCACAGGCCGGAGTCATCGGCCACGGCCGGCAGGCCGGTGAAGGCCGCGATGGCCCGCGCCTTGAGCAGGGCGTTGTCGGCGAATGTGGCGCCGGTCTCCCGGACGTCGGGAGCGCCGGGGAACTCCCCCAGGCCGGCCAGGGCGGCCGCGACGTGGCCGGCCTCCAGGATGCGGGTCAGCTCCGTGAGCTTGTGCGGGTTGGCGGTGGCCAGGACGAGCCGGGGCTCCCCGGCCGGGCTGGCGGCGGTCATGCGGCCAGCGCTGCCTGCTGGATGGCAGCCAGGTCGGTGCAGCCGGCCACGGCCAGGCTGAGCAGCTCGTCGAGGAGCTCGCGGCCGAACGGCTCGCGCTCAGCCGTGCCCTGCACCTCGACGAAGCGGCCGTCGCCGGTGCAGACGACGTTCATGTCGGTCTCGGCGATGACGTCCTCGGCGTAGCTGAGGTCCAGCCGGGGCTGGCCGTCCAGGATGCCGACGCTGACCGCCGCGACCGACGCCGTCAGCGGGCTGCCCTTGCAGCGCTTGCGGCCGGCCAGCCAGGACACCGCGTCAACGAGCGCGACGTAGCCGCCGGTGATCGCGGCGGTCCGGGTGCCGCCGTCGGCCTGCAGCACGTCACAGTCGATGATGATGGTGTTCTCGCCGAGCGCCTTGGGGTCGATGCAGGCGCGTAGCGACCGGCCGATGAGCCGGGAGATCTCGTGGGTGCGGCCGCCCAGCCGGCCCTTCACCGACTCGCGGTCGTTGCGCGTGTTGGTCGCCCGCGGCAGCATCGCGTACTCAGCGGTGACCCAGCCCAGGCCGCTGCCGCGCCGCCAGCGCGGCACGTCCTCGGTGACGCTGGCCGCGCACAGCACGCGGGTGCCGCCGAATTCGACGAGGACCGAGCCCTCGGCGTGCTCCAGCCAGTTCCTGGTGATCTTGACGTCGCGCAGCTGATCGGGGCGGCGTCCATCGGGTCGAGACATGGCCGTCAGCCTAGATCAGAAGCCGGACCGGTCGCCGGCGCCGGCCTGGATCCACTGGTAGACCGCGCGGACGCCGTCGGCCAGCGGGGTGACCGGGGTCCAGCCCAGGTCCCGCTCAGCCCGCTCCACGGCCAGCGCGCTGCGCAGCAGCTCACCGGGGCGCGCCGCGGCGAACACCGGCTGCACCGGCCGGCCGGCGGCCGCGCCGATGACGGCGGCCAGCTCCAGCACGCTGACCTCGCGGCCGGTGCCGACGTTCCAGGTGCCTGGCCGGCCGCGGGTGGCCGCGGCCAGGAAGGCCGCCACCGCGTCGCCGACGTAGACGTAGTCGCGGGTCTGCTGCCCGTCGCCGTAGATGGTCGGCTGCTGGCCGGCCAGGACGGCGGAGCAGAAGATCGGGATCACGCCTGACTCGCCGCTGGGATCCTGCCGGGGACCGTAGACGTTGGCGAAGCGCAGCACCGTGTGCGCGGTGCCGTGCAGCCGGTTGTACAGGCCGACGTACTGCTCGGCGCAGTGCTTGGCCACCCCGTAGGGCGACTCCGGCAGCGGCAGCACGTCCTCCAGCGACGGGATCGGCGCATCGCGCCCGTACAGGGCGCCGCCGGTGGAGCAGAACAGCACCCGCGACCCGGCGGCCCGCGCCGCCTCCAGCACGTTCACCGTGCCCACGACGTTCGCCTGCGCGTCGGCCGCCGGCCCTGTCACGCTGGCCCGGACATCGATCTGCGCGGCGAGGTGGCAGACCAGCTCGGGACGCAGGTCGGTGATCAGGCTGGCCAGCGCGCTGGACTGGGTCACGCTCAGCTTGTGCAGGCTGGCCCGCTCATCCAGCCGCCCGGCCCGGCCCGCCGACAGGTCATCGACCACGGCCACCTCGTCGCCGCGGGCCAGCAGGGCATCGGTCAGGTGCGAGCCGATGAACCCGGCTCCACCCGTCACGACTACGCGCATGGCTGAGGAGTCTATGTGCCGGGCGGCGCGGACCGGGCCACCGCCAGCCGGCCGGAGAGCCCCGGCCGCCGGGCGGCGGCGCATTCCCCGCTGAATCATCCAGATTGGCGATTTAGTGATGTGAAGATATTGCCGGGTCAACATATCAGCGGAAACTTTGCGGAATTTTTGCGTCGGACCATCGATATTCGGACGCGCTTCCGGCGAAGCCCCGGCTATTGTCGGTGATGGCGCCGGGGAACAGCGCCGGTCTCGGGTCCGGGCATATGCAAGCGGGGTCAGCCTGCACGTCAGCTGTCAGCTAATTGCTGTTCAGCCAGGCCAGCACGGGTAGCTGGCCGGAACTTCCGGCCGTTGCGGCCGTGCCATTTACTTAAAGTTATGGCAAATAGCACGTATCGGTACTTCTATTCTCCGGGGAATGCGGAGGGCATACGGGTGGCATTGCGGTCTGCGGCCGGGGCATGTTTGGCGCGCCCGGCCGGTCCTGGTGATGCCGGCGCGGCCGCGCGGCGCCTGCCCCTGCTGATCGCCGTCGCCGCCTGGCTGGCCGCGCTCGCCGCCGTCGGGCTGCTGGTGCACGCGAGCATCACCAGCCCGCAGCACACCCGGCTGCTGGACCTCAACGTCTACCGCGATGGCGGGCGGACGATGCTGCACGGCGGCGCGCTGTACGCGATGCAGGCCCGCCAGCACCTGCTGTTCACCTATCCCCCGGTCGCCGCCATCCTGGCCGCGCCCCTGGCCCTGATCTCCTGGCCCGCCGTGCAGCTGCTGTGGATCCCCGCGGTGTACCTCCCGCTGGTCGTGACCGTCCGCTACGGATTCGCGCCCCTGCTAGCCCGGGCCCGGCAGTACGCGCCGGCCGTGCTCGCCGCGGCGTTCGCACTGTGCGCCTACCTGCTGCCGGTCCGCCAGGAGATGCGCTACGGGCAGGTCGACATCCTGCTGGTGGCCCTGTGCGTGCTGGACTGCGCCGCGCCGCGGGCCCGGTGGCCGCGCGGCCTGCTGATCGGCCTGGCCACGGCGATCAAGCTGGTTCCGGGCGTCTTCATCATCTACCTGCTGATCACCGGCCGCCGCCGGGCGGCGGCAGTGGCGGCGGCGACCTTCGCCGGGCTGACCGGGCTGGCGTGGCTGGTCGCGCCCCGTGACTCAGCGGCGTACTGGACCAGCGCCATCTTCAACTCCCGCCGGCTCGGGCCCAACGCGCAGGCGGCCAACCAGGCGCTGCGCGGCATGATCCTGCGCGTTTTCGCCCCCCATCCGGCTCCGCTGGCGCTGTGGATCGGTGCCGCCGCGATCGTGGCCGCGGCCGGCTTCCTGGCCGCCCGCCAGGCGCACCGGCACGGGCGCGAGATGGCCGGCATCGCGATCACCGGGCTGCTGGCCGCGTTGCTGTCCCCGGTGGCCTGGGTTCACCACTTCTGCTGGATCGTGCTGGCTCTCGGCGTGCTCGTCGGCGACGGCCGCAGCTGGCGCCGGCTGGCCGCCGCAGCCGCCGCCGGAGCCCTGTTCGCCAGCACGCTGCCGCTGTGGGCGAAGTACCTGCTGCTGTCGAAGTCCATCGCGCCGCTGGCCGGCCGCTTCCTGGAGGACACCTTCGGGCTGGCCGCGATCGCGCTCGCGGTGATCGTCGCGCGGATCGCGACGCGCTCCGGCGCTGCTGCCGCCGGGATCATGCCCGGGCCGCGGCCCGCGCCCCGGTCAGCCGCGCCCCAGGACAAGGTGCTGGCCAGCAGCCGCGACTGACAGCGGCCCGCCGAAGACCGCCGCTGCCTCGGCCCGCGACTGGCCGGGGTCGTTCCACGCGACCAGGTGGGTCAGCACCAGCTGGCCCGCGCCCGAGCGGGCGGCGTACTCGCCGGCCTGCCCGGCCGTCAGGTGCAGCTCGCCGGGCAGCCCGCGGCCGGCCAGGAACGATGCCTCGCACAGCAGCACATCCGCGCCGGCGGCGAGCGTGACCAGCTCGTCGCAGGGCCCGGTGTCCGCTGAGTAGGCCAGCGCCCGGCCGTCGTGCTCGATCCGGAATCCGAAGGTCTCCACCGAGTGGTTCATCCAGGCCGTCGTGACCCGCAGCGGGCCGATCTCGGTGGTGCCGGGGGCCAGGGTGCGGAACTCGAAGGCCTCGGTCATGCCGGTGCCCGGGTCCAGGCCCATGGCGCGGCTCAGCCGCTCGCCGGTGCGGGCCGGGGCGTACACCGGCAGCCGCGGCCGCGGGCCCTCGGGGTGATACCGGCGGGCCACCAGGTACCCGCACATGTCCAGGCAGTGGTCGGCGTGCTGGTGGCTCAGGCAGACCGCATCGACCTCGTACAGGTCACAGTGCCGCTGCAGCCCGCCGAGCGCCCCGTTGCCCAGGTCCAGGACCAGCCGGAAGCCGTCGGCCTCGATCAGGTAGCAGGAGGCCGGGCTGGCCGGGCCGGCGAAGCTGCCGGCGCAGCCGATGATCGTGATCCGCATGACAGCCCAGGCTACGGCGTGGCCGCCGCCCGCGCCGGGCCCGAAGATCACATTGCGGGCCAGGATCTACCCAACACGAGCGCGAACGGGCATGATCCCGTGCAAGGTGTTCACGCCGGGCTGCCCCCGCAGGGCCCGGCTCGCGGCGGAGGTGCCATGACCGGACAGGCGGCCGACGAGGCCCGCGCAGTACCCCTCGCGCTGGCCGAGCCCACCGTGCATGTCCGCGCCCGCTGGATCACGGGGCTCGGCCTGGCCAGTCTCGGCCTGTGGATGGGCGCCCTGACCCCGCTTCAGGTCATGCTGCCCCAGCAACTGCAGGACATCACGCCGCACCACAAGATCGCGGCGCTGGCGGCGGTCTCTGCGGTCGGCGCGGTGGCGTCGGTCATCGCCACCCCCATCGCCGGCGCCCTGTCTGACCGGACGACGGGCACACTCGGCTTCGGCCGGCTGCGCGGGCGGCGGCACCGGTGGACGCTGGGCATGGCCCTGCTGTCGGCTATCTGCCTGGCGGTGCTGTCCGGCCAGCGGACTGTGGTTGGCGTTGCAGCACTGTGGGTGCTGTTCAGCGCGTTCCAGAACGGCGAGTACGCCAGCCTCAGCGCCGCTATCCCCGATCACGTCCCGGTTCGCCAGCGGGCCACGGTGGCGGGCTGGGTCGGCATGCCGCAGGCCCTCGGCCTGGTGATCGGCACCCTGCTGGTCGTCGACGTGTTCACCATTGACACCTGGCCGGGGCTGAGGTCCGGGTACGTGACCCTGGCCATCCTGATGCTCGCGCTGGCCATCCCGTTCGCGCTGCTCACCGCCGACCACCCGCTGGACCGGGGACACCGCGAGCCGCTGACGGTGCGCAGGCTGCTGTCCTCGTACTGGATCAGCCCGCGCCAGTATCCCGACTTCGGCTGGGCCTGGCTGACCCGGTTCCTGGCCTCGCTGGCCATCGCGATGGGCACCTTGTACCTGCTGTACTTCCTGCGGGACGGCGTGCACTATGCCCACCCGGCCCAGGGCCTGCTGATCCTGATCGTCATCTACACCGTGTTCGTGGTGATCACGGCCATCGTCGGCGGCGTCATCTCCGACCGGCTGGGCCGCCGCAAGGCCATCGTCACGGCCGGCGGCTCGCTGATGGGACTGGCCGCCCTGCTGCTCACGTTCGTGGAGACCTGGCCCGCGGCCCTGGCGGCGGCCGTCCTGTTCGGCGCCGGGTTCGGCGCCTACCTGGCCGTCGACCAGGCGCTCATCACCCAGGTGCTGCCCAAGGCCGCCGACCGGGCCAAGGACCTGGGCATTATCAACATCGCCATCGTGTCGCCGGGCGCGGTGGGCGCGGCGCTGGCCGGCGCGCTGGTCACGCTGGGCGGCTACCCGACCCTGTTCGCCGGGACGGCCGTGGTGGCGGCCCTCGGCTCGATCCTGGTCTGGAAGATCAAGTCGGTCCCCTAGCCCGCCCGCCGCGGCGCCCTGTCAGCCGCGAGCGGCCTGGCTGGTCAGCCGGGCGGCCGCTGGCCGTTGGCGCGCTGCCGGACCGGGCCGCGGCCGACCCGGGCTAGCTGGCGGCTCTGCGCCACCAGGCAGCCGGCCGCGTCCCACACCTCGGCCTCCTCGTCGAACCAGCCGCCGCCGACATGCCGCGAGCGGGCCGCGACGCGCAGCGGGCCCGGGCTGGGCACGGCGCGCATGTACCAGGTGAGCTCCACGGTCGGCGCCCAGCCGGTGGCACCCAGCCCGAACACCACCGGCGGCAGGCCGTCGACCGCCATGGCCAGCAGGTAGGCGTCCGGGTCGCGGTCCTCGCGGAGGCCGAAATAGCCGCGCATCTCCGGCAGGCCGGCCGGCTCGCGGGCCCGCCAGCCGGTGACCGCCGGGTCGAGCAGCACGCTGACATGCAGCGCGTACCCCTGCTTCCCGTCCACGTCCACCGACCCCGACCACGGGCCGAGGTCGACGCAGTCCTCGATGGCCGGGAAGTCCGGCGGCGGCCCGGTCCAGGTCAGCTCGTCGGGCTGCACGGCACCGGTGCGGCCGGCCGCCCCGCCGGCGCCGCTCGCCCCGGCGGGCGCGGTACTGGCCGGAACGGTTCCCGTGGTGACGGTCATGTCCAGCACTTCCTGGCCGTCCTGGATCAGGGCCGCCCGGGCCGTCGCCGCGGTCTTGCCCTGCTTGAGCCAGGTGACGCGCACCTCGGCCGGCTCCAGCCGGGCGACCCGCAGGAAGTGCGCGGTGGTCGCCACCGGGTGCGGGTGCGGCGAGCTGTCCAGGACGGCGCGCAGCACCGTGGCGATCAGGGCACCGCCGTTGACGGCCGGCGGGACCTTCCCGCCGGGGGTGACCAGCGCGAACCGCTGGTCAGGCAGTGCGTCGTAGACACCCTCGCCACGGCGGCTGACCGCGGTTGCCTCATCGAAAGCTGTCATGCCCCGCGTGCCACCCTTCGCCGGCCGTGCGCCTGAGTCTAGATTCTAGGGCCAGCTACCGGAACCGGGGCAACGGGCCCGGGCTCACGACTGCCCGGCCGGCGGGCCGAGTGACCCGCGCAGCACCGGCTCGCAGCGGAGCATCTGCCGGCCCGGGGCGCTGCCATCCAGGATCGCGGCCACCGCGCTGGCGCCCATCTCGTAGTAAGGCAGCCGCATGGTGGTCAGCGGCGGGCGCATGTAGGCCACGATCTCCTGCTGGTCGTCGTAGCCGATCACCGACACGTCGCCGGGGACCTGCAGGCCGAGCTCCTTGATGGCATCGTAGGCGCCCAGCGCCATCCGGTCGTTGCCGCACAGCAGGGCGGTCGGCGGCCGGTCCAGGCCCAGCACCGCCCGGCTCTGCTCGTACCCGCTGTCCGCGTGCCAGTTGCCGTGCCGCACGAGCTCCGGGTCGAAGCTGATGCCGCGGCGGGCCAGCGCGTCGCGGTACCCGGCTAGCCGCTCGGCCGCCGGCCAGGTGCCCCGCTCACCGCCGATCAGGGCGATCCGGCGGTGCCCGGCGGCCGCGGCCAGCTCGGCCGCCGCCGCGCCGCCGGCCCGGTCATCCGGCAGCACCGCGGGCAGGTCGTGCTGCTCGTCGAAGCAGTTCAGCAGGATGACACCGGGCCGGGCCAGCCGTTCCGCCAGCCGCCCGGACAGCTGCACCGGGCGGGTCATCACGGTCGCGAAGATGAGCGCGTCCGCGTGCCGGTCCTCCAGCGTCTCCAGGTCGACCGACAGGTCGCCCTCGCGGCCGGTGTTCATCACGACCAGGGCATGGTCGCGTTCCCTGGCCGACGCCTGCGCCCCGGCGATGAGCCCGCCGGCGAACGGGCCGCTGGCGATCTCGTCGCCGATGAGGCCGATCATCCTCGACCGGCTGGTACGCAGCTGCTGCGCCGCCACCGAGGGCCGGAAGTTCAGCTCCCGCGCAGCTTCCTCCACCCGGCGGCGGGTCGCCTCCGCGATCCGCGCGCCCCGGCCGTTCAGCACCAGCGACACGGTAGTGCGCGACACGCCCGCGAGCTGCGCGACGTCCTTCATGATCGGACGGCGTGGCTTGCCCTCGGCCCGGCCGCCGCGGCGGGCCGGGTCTGCCTCACTCGACATGACCAACGAGCTGACCTCTGACCTGCGTGAACTGGGCGGACCCATCCTGGATGACGAGCGCGACCGATCCCGCTGACGTGGCGGGCAGCCGGTAAGTCAGGCATACCGTACCGGCCACGAATGCTTCCACCACATCACCGCGAACCAGGACCTGGATGGTGAGATCGTCGAAGGCGTCCAGCGGCAGGCTGCTTTCGGCCACCGAGGCGTACTCGCTGACCGCCTTCTCGTACTCGTTGGCGACCTCCGACCGCAGCGCGGTGAGGTCGACCGCGCACACCCGGCCCTCACTCGGGTAGCAGAGCACCGCCGCGCCGCAGTCCAGCTGCTCGTCGGTCTGCACCGCCACCCCGAAGACGGCCGCCGGCCGGCCGCCGCGCACGGTGACCGACAGCGCGTACCCCGGCGCGGGCCGGTCCGGCCGCAGCACGCAGTAGCCGAACGTGCCCGTGGCCGTGACTCGCAGCGACGCCCCGGCTGGTCCCGCGGCGCCATCCGGCCCGGAATCCGCCGACCACTGCCCGCTGCCCGGAGTAGTAGCGAACCCTAGCTCGTCGCCCAGGCTCGCCTGCACCTCCGCCGGGACCCGCATCGCCAGCCGCGCCGGGTCGTCGAGCCGCAGCTCGCGCGGGACAGAAAGGTCCCCGCCCCACAGCCACTGCCCGGTGGTCGCCGACGGGGCCGGGTTGCGGTCCGGTACCCAGCCGAACGCGATCCGGCGGCCCGCCGCGTCCGTCAGCGACTTGGCCGCATACCAGTTGGCGCTGTCGGGACCCTCCGCCGCGAGATTCCGCCACGGCCCGCGCGGGCTGTCCGCGACGCGGTAGACCGTGCCCCGCCGGTCGGTGAACCGGGAGTAGCCCAGCACCCACCGGCCGCCCAGCTCGAAGACCTCCGGGCATTCCGGGCTGTGCGTCAGGAACGTCTCATACAGCTCGGCGGCCGGGCTCCAGCTCACCAGGTCGGCCGAGGTCTGCACGGCGACCAGGCCGCGCGACACCGCCGGCCGGGCCGCGGACCGGGTGGTCAGCAGCATCCAGTAGCACTGCTCGGCCTCGTTCCAGAACACGAACGGGTCCCGCCAGTCCTTAGTCTCAAAGCGCGCCGGGTCGGGCACGGAGACCGGGTTGGCCGGGTCCTTGACCCAGCTGATGCCATCCGCGCTCGTGGCGTGGCAGACCGACTGCGGAACCTCGCCTTCGAGGGTGTGACCGGTGTAGAAGATGTGGAACTGGCCGCCGGCCCGGAGGACGGACCCGGTCCACACGCCGTCCCGGTCGGGGTCGCCGTCGCCGCCGGGCGCCAGGGCGTCCGGCAGTTCCTCCCAGTGCACGAGGTCGGCCGAGCGCAGGTGCCGCCAGGTCGTCCGCAGCCGCTCCGGGAAGTACTGCGCCCCGGCCGGCGGCGTCAGGCAGAACAGGTGGTAGGCGCCCTCGTCGAAAAACGGGATGACATCGCCTACTGGTGCCTGGTCGGCCCAGCGGGCAAAGATCCCGGCGCCCGGCCTGGGAGCGAGGGACGTGGTCGATGCGCTCACTGTGGTGCTTCTCTCCGCTGTCGGTGGTGGCCGCGCGCGGCGGCGGTGAACGAGCAGGGCTGGTCCTGGCATGCGGACCGGGCCGCGGTCAGGGTGAGTCCAGCGGTGCCTCCTCCGGCCGGGCGGCCGGCCCGGCGGCGCCGGGCCCGAACAGGTGACAGCGGACCTGGCGGCCGGGACCGGGATACTCGGGGCCGGGCATGGTCGTGTCGCACACGGCCATCCGGGACGGGCAGCGGGCCGCGAACGGGCAGCCGTGTGTTCCGGGCCGGGCCGGGCCCGGCCGCCCGGCCGCGGCGGGCGCCGGGCCCGCAGCCGGGCCGCCGCGCCGGGGCACCGATCGCACCAGCAGCTGGGTATAGGGGTGGCGGGGGTCGGTAATCAGGTCGCTGCTCGGCCCCGACTCCAGGATCTGGCCCGCGTACATGACCATCGTGTGGCTGGTGGAATAGCGGGCGCTGGCCAGGTCATGGGTGATCAGCAGCATCCCGATGCCGCGCTGCGCGCGCAGGTCGGCCAGCAGGTTGAGGATGCCGACCCGGACCGACACGTCCAGCATCGAGGTCGGCTCGTCAGCGACGATCATCCGCGGCCGGGCGGCGAGCATGCGCGCGATGGCCGCCCGCTGCCGCTGACCGCCGGACAGCTCGTGCGGGTAGCGCCCGGCGATGCCGGGCACGGCGTCCAGCCCGACGTCGGCCAGCAGCCCGGCGATGGCGCCGGCCGCCGGGAGCCCGGCCGCGGTGCCGTGGATCTGCAGCGCGCGGTGCAGGTGATAGCCCACGGTGTGGGTCGGGTTGAGCGAGCTGAACGGGTCCTGGAAGATCATCTGGACCTGGTGCCGGTAGCCGCGCGAGGCATGCCGCGGCTCGGCGGCGATGACGTCCTGGCCGTCGAGCAGGATCTGCCCGGCGGTGGGCTGCTCCAGCCGGGCGATGAGCCGGGCCACGGTGGACTTGCCGCTGCCCGACTCCCCCACCAGCCCGACCGCCTGGCCCGCGCCGAGCTCGAAGCTGACGTCGCGGACGGCGCGCACGACCTGGCGGCGGCGCATCCAGCCAGAGGTGAAGTCCTTGTGCAGCCCGCGGACCTGCAGCAGCGGGCCGTCAGCCGTTGCTGGCATGGCACCGGGGCGGGCCCCGTCCGGTCGTGCGGTGGTCATCGCGCCAGCTCCCGGTCCGCGTACAGGTGACAGGCGACCTCGTGGCCCGGCGCCACCTCCAGCAGCGCTGGCACCTGCTGGTCATGGCCGGGCCGGGCCTGGCTGCAGCGGGCGAAGAACGCGCAGCCGGGCTGGGCCGCGATCAGGTCAGGCGGGCGGCCGGGCAGCTCGCTGAGCCGGCCTTCCTGGCCGTCCACTGACATGGCCGAGGCGAGCAGCGCCCCGGTGTAGGGGTGCTGCGGGCTGGCCACCACCTGCGCGGCCGGGCCGGACTCCACCACCCGCCCGGCGTACATGATGGCCAGCCGGGAGGCGCGCTCGGCGACCAGGTCCAGGTCGTGCGAGATCAGCAGCACCGAGAAGCCGAGCTGCTCGCGCAGCCGGTCGATCTCGTCCATGATGGCCCGCTGCACGACCACGTCCAGGGCGGTCGTCGGCTCGTCCATGACGACCAGGTCGGGCTCCAGGGCCAGGGCGATCGCGATGACGCAGCGCTGCCGCATGCCGCCCGACAGCTCATGCGGGTAGGCGCCGCGGCGGCCGGGGTCGATGCCGACCAGCTCCAGCAGCTCGGGCGCCCGGGCCCGCGCCGCCCGCCGCGGCATCTTCCGGTGCGCCCGGATCACATCGGTGATCTGGTCTTCGATGGTCAGCACCGGGTTGAGCGCGTTCATCGCGCCCTGCATGACCAGCGACACGCCCTCCCACCGGTACTGGCGCAGCCGGGGGCCGCCCAGGGTCAGCACGTCCTGGCCGCGGAAGGTCACCGTCCCGCTGCACCGCGCCGAGCGGGACAGCACCCGGACGATGGCGTGCGCGACGGTGGACTTGCCGCTGCCCGACTCCCCGGCCAGGCCCAGCACCTCGCCGCGGCCGATCTGGAACGACACCTCCGACACCGCCCGCACGACGCCGCGCGCGGTGGGGAACTCCACGCTCAGCCCGGCAACATCCAGGATCACCTCGCTAGGCGGCATGCTGCTCCTCCTGACGCTGCTCGCCGCGCCGGCGGCGCAGCGCCCGGCTGGCGAGGCGGGTCCGCCGCTCGCGGATGGTCCGCAGCCGGGGGTTGGTCACCTCGTCGATGGCGAAGTTGAGCATCGAGATGGCCGCGCAGGTCAGGGCCAGGCAGGCACCGGCCGGGATGAACTGCCACCAGGTGCCCTGCAGCAGGGCGGAGTTGTTCTGCGCCCAGTACAGGATCGTTCCCCAGCTCACCGCGCTCAGGTCGCCGAGGCCCAGGAACTGCAGCGCGGCCAGCGAGCCGATCCCGTAGCCGATGGCGCCGAACAGGACGCTGGCGATCAGCGAGGACAGGTTGGGCAGCACTTCGGCCAGGATGATCCGCAGCGGGCGCTCGCCGATGACGGTGGCGGCGGAGATATAGTCCCGGCGCACCACGGACAGGGCCTGGGACCGGATGACCCGGGCCGAGACGGCCCACCCGGCGATGGCCAGCACCAGGCTGACCGACAGGGTCGACCGGGGCAGGAAGGCGGCCATCACCACCAGCAGCGGCAGCCCGGGGATGACCAGGAAGATGTTCATCAGCAGGCTCAGCAGGTTGTCGGCCCAGCCGCCGAAGTAGGCGGCCGACAGCCCGAGCGCCACGCCCAGGAAGGCGATGGCGAAGCCGGTGACGAAGCCCACCGCCAGCGAGTTGCGGGTGCCCCAGACCACCTGGGCGAACACGTCGTTGCCCTGGCCGGTCGTGCCCAGCAGATGATGCGCGGACGGCGGCAGGTTCTGCGGCGCGACCACCGCGAGCGGGTTCCCCGGCGCGATGACCGGCGCCAGCAGGCCCATCGCGATCAGCAGGAGCACGACCACGGCGCCGAACAGGGCCTTCTTGCTGGCCAGCAGGCGGGCCAGGCCGGCCCGCGCGGACCGGCCCGCGACCCCCAGGCCGCGGCCGAGCGCACCGGGCGGCGTCGCGCTGGCTGCCGGGGCGGTCATGACCGCCGCACCCGCGGGTCGAGCAGTACGTAGATCCCGTCCACGAGCAGGTTCGCGGCCAGCACGCCGACGGTGATGATCAGCAGCAGGCCCTGGATCAGCGGGTAGTCCAGGCCCTCCACGGCAGTGAACAGCAAGTATCCGACTCCGGAGTAGGAGAAGACGACCTCGGTGAGCAGCGCGCCGCTGACGATGAAGCCCACCGCGACGCCGGCCGTGGTGGTCACCGGCAGCAGCGCGTTGCGGGCGCCGTAGTTCAGCGCGATCCGCAGCGGGCTCAGGCCCTTGGCGATGGCCATGGTGATGTAGTCCTCGGACAGGACCGAGATCATCGTGGACCGCATCACGATCAGCCAGTTGCCGACCGACACCGCGACGATGGTGGCCACCGGCAGCACGGCGTGCAGCGCGACATCGCCGATGAACGGCCAGGAGAACGCGGGCAGCAGGTCGATGTTGTAGGAGTGGCTGACCGGCAGCCAGTTGAGCTTGATGCCGAGGATGAAGACCGCGGCGGTGGCCAGCCAGAAGTACGGCACCGAGGCCAGGAACACCGTCGACGGCGTGACGAGGGAGTCGACCAGCGTGGCCCGCCGCCAGGCGACCAGGATGCCCAGCCCGGCGCCGGCGGCGAACCCGATCACCAGCGACACGCCGCCCAGCAGCACCGTCCACCAGATGGCCGATGCGATGACGGTGGACACCGGCGTCGGGAAGTAGGAGGTGGAGATGCCCAGGTTGCCGTGCGCCAGCTGACCCAGGTAGGTGCCGTACTCCGACAGCAGGGAGGCGTGGGTATCCACGCCGTAGATCAGCCGGATCGAGTTGAGCTGCGCCGGCGTCATCTGGCCGGTCATCCGCGACAGCAGGCTGGAGGCCGGGTCACCCGGCGCGAGCCGGGGCAGCAGGAAGTTGATCGTCAGCGAGCCCCACAGCGCGACGAGGTAGAACCCGAGCCGGGTCAGGAGATAGCGCATGCCACCCTTTCGGCCGGCGGGCAGCGCGGCACCCCGGGCCGCCGGGGCACCGCGCTCCCGCGCGGCACTAGCTCTTCGGCCGGATCGTGGTCAGCACCAGCACGGCGCCCGGGTAGCGGGTCTGGCCCGTGGCGTACGGGTCGGACGCGCTGGGGAACCCAGTGAACCGGGCGGTGTTGAACTCGCCCCAGTCGGGCTGGGTGAACAGCGGCACCACCGGCGCCACCTTGGCGAACTCGGCCTGCAGCTGGTTGGCGATCGACTGCTGAGCCGGCTGGGTGTTGGCCGCCGCGAACTTAGCCAGCAGCTTCGTCGCCGTGGGGTCGCAGAACCGGCCCCAGTTCTGCAGCGCCGTCTTGCCGACCTTCACCACGTTGTCGCAGCTCATGTAGAAGTCGTAGAAGGTGTACGGCGTCGTGCCGAGCTGCTCGAACATGTGCGCCACCTGGAAGTGGCCGAGCTCGACGTCGCTGATCACCGTGTTCCACGCCTTCGGAGTGACGACGAGGTTGATGCCGATCTTCTTGACGTCAGCGGCCACGTTCTGCGAGGACTGCACGTAGTCGCTGGAGGTCGAGCCGGTCTCCAGGGTGAAGGTCAGCGGCTTGCCTGACGGGCTGACCCGGATGCCGTTGGCGCCGCGCTTGAACCCGGCCGCGTCCAGCATGGCGTTGGCCTTAGCGACGTTCTGGGTCGTCCAGTCATCGGAGCTGGCGACCGAGGAGCCGAACCAGTTCGAGGTGGGGCTGAGCCCGGTCGAGTTGCCGGTCGCGGTGTAGGACCCGTACACCGACTCGACGTTGGCCTCCCGGTTGATGGCCAGGCTGATCGCCTTGCGGACCGTCACGTTGTTCAGCGGGGCGATGGTGGTGTTGAACACCAGCGGGATGGTCCCGCCGGTCTTGGCGAACCAGTAGTGGTTGTCGGCCGGGTTCTTGTCGGCGTAGGTCTTCTGGACGTTGGGGATGTAGGCGTCGCCCCAGTCCACGCTGCCCTGCACGATGGCCTCGTTCTCCGACTCCGGGGAGTAGGCCGGGTAGCGGATGCCGGCGAAGTGCGGCTTACCCGGCTGCCAGTAGTGCGGGTTGCGGCCGAGCACGTAGGCCTGCGGCGCGAAGCTGGTGATCTGGGTGAACGGGCCGGTGCCGACCGGGCTGGGGTTGGTGAACTTCACCGGGTTGGGCACCTTGGACCAGATGTGCTCCGGCGCGATGACCTGCTGGCCGACCTGGCCCAGGGCGGGCGAGAACGGCATGGAGAAGGTGAACGTGACCACGTAGGGGCCGGTCGCCACGACGCTCTTGACGTAGGGGAAGCCGCCGCCGCCGAAGTACTTCTTCAGGATCTGGAAGGTGGAGGCGACGTCGGCGGCGGTGAACAGCTTGCCGTCCGACCACTTCACCCCGTGCCGCAGGTTGAAAGTCAGCTGCGTGGAGCCGGAGTTCCAGGACCAGCTCGTGGCCAGCCACGGGGTGTACTTCCCGTTGGTCGGCGTGTAGACCACCAGCGGCTCGTAGATGGCGGTGGTGGTGCCGAGGTTGGCGCTGGGCGAGAACGGGTTGAAGTTACGGGTGTAGATCGTGACCTCACCCTCGCCGCTCATGTTCAGGATCGCGCTGCTGCCAGAGCTGCCGCCGGAGCTGGCGGCCTGGCCGGACGACGAGCCGGAACTGCAGCTCGACAGGAGGATCACGCCGGTCAGGAGCGGCACGCAGGCCGCGATGAGTCGAGAAGATCTCATGGGCGTCTCAGCCTTTACGGTGATGAGTCGAGACAGGTGAATCGAGACAGTGAATCGAGTAACCGGCGCTGTGCCGTGGAATGTACCAAGATCGCGGCAATCGGGTCAAGAGGTACCGTTCCGGTCCTGGCCCGTCGATACGCCCCCATCGGGGAACTCCGCTGACCTGCCTCGCAGCACGTCCTTGACCGCCACGTTCACGCTGATGTAACTTGCGTGCGGCGCTGTGCTAACTCGATACACCATATCGGGCTAAATCGATACGCCAACCTCGGCTCACGTGGCATCGCGATACACGTGGCTGCGGGGACGGGCATCGATTCCCGAGCCGCGCCGCGCCCTGCTGGCGCGGCGCCTGGATGAGACCGGCCCCGGAGGTCGCCCTATGGCCGTTTGCCGCTGATCCGGACCACCGTGCCGCCAGGCACGCTCCTGCGCCGCCGCGGGCACTTCCCCCCAGCCCGCGGCGGCGCGCCCCTGGCCTGGCCGCTCCCCCGGGCCCGCCGTCCCGTCGCGGCGCCCTGTCCCGCCGCACCTGTCCCGCCGCCTGGTCCGCGGCCGCCCGGCCGCGCTGAGAGGCTGACGCCGCATGACCGCCACGATGTCCGTTCACGTCGACTGGGACCGGTCCGCCGGGGTCCGCGACGGCCGGTTCTTCGGGGTACTTCCTCGAGCATTTTCACCGCCAGGTGTACGGCGGGGTCCTCGACCCGCAGTCCCCGCTGGCGGACGACCTCGGCTTCCGCCAGGACGTGCTCGACGCGGTGGCCCGGCCGCTGGCCGGGCGGCTGCTTCGCCTCGGCTTACCACTGGTAGCACGGCACCGGGACCAGCCGGCAGCCGAGCTACGACAAGGCGTGGCGTGGCGGGTGGAGGATCCCAACACCTTCGGCACGGATGAGTTCATCGCGTTCTGCCGCCGGACGGGTGCCGAGCCGTAC
>DASXDJ010000027.1:0-4113 GCA_036490755.1 Streptosporangiaceae bacterium | reverse complement strand
ACCAGCCGTAAAGCCCCCGCTGACTCCGCTACCGGCTGGTGCGCGGGATGCGATGATGCGGGGATGGCGGATGCGGGCCTGCAGGCGTTCCGGATGACCATCGAGGCGATCGTCGCCATCACCGGCCGTCCGGGGGTGTTCCTGGGCGGCGAGATCGAGTCCGGGGTCCTGCGGGTGGGTGACCGCCTGGACCTCCTGGACGGCGGGAAGCTGGTCCGGGTAGTGACCTGTGACGGCTTCGGCTCTTTCAACCGCATCGGCGGCACGGACCGGTGCCTGCCCGGCGTGCACTGTGCTGCGCTGAGCGCAGGCGAGGTCCGCGCAGGCCAGGTGCTGGCGGGCACCGAGCTTCGGCGGCCGGAGGATGGCGCCCTGCCTGGCTGCATCAGCGGGCCGGTATACCGGCGGGAAACCGCGGCCGCCCTCGGCTTCGCGGAGCGCTGCGCGCCGCTGCTGGCGGCCCAGGCCGGCCATGCCCAGGTCCAGGACCCGACAAGTGAGGGACCCCCGGCCGAGGGATTGTGAGAGGCGATGGAAACCGCGGCGGAGTCGGTGAGTTTCGCTGGGCTGCTGCGCCAGTTCCGGGCCGAGGCCCGGCTGACGCAGGAGGAACTGGCCGAGGCGGCGGGCCTGAGTCCCCGGTCGGTCAGTGACCTGGAGCGGGGCATCAACCGCACCGCGCGCAAGGACACCGCGGTGCTGCTGGCTGATGCGTTCAGCCTGACCGGGCAGCTACGGGAGCTATTCGTCGCGGCGGCGCGCGGGCGGGTACCGGCCGCGGAGGTACTGGCGGCCAGGGCGCCCGGGGCTGACAGGGCGGCCGGCGAGTCCGCGGCAGCAGTGACGCGGAGCCTGCCGCGCGATATCGGCGGCTTCACCGGCCGTGACCCGGAGATGGCGCGGCTGCTGGGAACGCTGGCCGACGTGACGGCGGACGGCGGGACGCCGGGGATCTGCGCCATCGACGGGATGGCCGGCGTCGGCAAGACGACCCTGGCGGTACACGCCGCGCACCGGCTGGCCAGTAGCTTCCCTGATGGGCAGTTCTTCCTCCCGCTCCATGCCCACACCCCGGGCCAGCAGCCGGTCAGGCCGGCTGATGCGCTGGCCAGCTTGCTGCTGACGGCCGGCGTCGCCGTGCAGCAGATCCCGCCGGGGACGGAAGCCCGGGCGAGCCGGTGGCGTGATCATGTCGCGGGCAAGCAGATCCTGCTGCTGCTGGATGACGCGGCGGGGCACGAGCAGGTCAGGCCGCTGCTGCCCGGCACCGCGGGCAGCCTGGTCCTGGTTACCAGCCGCCGGCGGCTGACCGCGCTGGAGGACTCCGCGGTGATCAGCCTGGGCACCTTGTCGCCCGCCGAGGCGGTGGCGATGCTGGCCCGGCTGTCCGGCCGCCCCGGCCTCGGCTCACCAGACGGCCCGGCGGGAGACGGCCCGGCCGGAGACAGCCCGGCCGGGGAGATAGCCCGCCTGTGCGGGTACCTGCCGCTGGCAATCGGGATGCTCGCCCGGCAGCTCCGGCATCATCCGGCCCGGACCGGTACGGAACTCGCCGCCAGCCTCGCGGCCGCCCGCGACCGGCTGGCCAGCATGCGCGCGGAGAACCTGTCGGTCGCGTCCGCCTTCGACTTGTCCTACGCCGAACTCAGCGAGCCTCAGCAGCAGCTGTTCCGGCGGCTCGGCCTGGCCGCCGGCGCGGACATCGACGCGTATGCGGCCGCCGCCCTCGACGACACCAGCCCGGAGGTCGCCCGCGGCCAGCTCGATGAGCTCTATGACCACCATCTGATCACCGAGCCCGCGCCCGGCCGCTATCTCCTGCACGATCTGCTGCGCGAATACGCCCGCGCCCTCGCCGTCGCCGGCACCGCCGATTCAGCCGCCGCGGCCGGGCGGCTGGTGAACTATTACGCCCACGTCGCCGCGGCCGCCAGCCGGCACATCGCCACCTGGACCACCGCAGGCGGGCGGCTGCCGCCGGCCGGGCCGCCGGCCAGCGCCCCGCCGCTAGCCACGTCTGGCGAGGCGGCCGACTGGCTGGAAGCCGAGCGGCCCAACCTGCACGCGGCCGTGAACTATGCCGCGACCCGGGAGATGCCGCTGCACGCCGTCGCGATCGCGGCCGCGGTGGGCGGCTTCCTGCGCGCCCGCGGCCACTGGGACCAGGCCGCGGAGCAGTACCGGACGGCCCTGGCCGCGGCCCGCGAGGCCGGGGACCGGCCCGGCCAGGCGGGAGTGCTCGACGAGCTGGGCCTGCTGCAGCAGCTGACGAGCGACTACCAGGCCGCCGCCACCACCCTGACGGAGGCGATCGGCCTGTTCGGGGAGCTCGGCGACCTTACCGGCCAGGCCTACGCCCTCAACCACCTGGGCCTGGTCCAGGTGGACGTGGCGGATTACCTGGCTGCGGCCGCGAGCCACCGGCAGGCGCTGGCGCTGGCTCGCGACGCGGGCGATCAGCTCGCCGAAGCCGTCTCCCTCATCGACCTGGGCATGGTGCAGCAGCTGACCGGCGACTACCAGGCCGCCATCACCAGCTATGAGCGGGCGCTGCCCCTTGCGCGGAGCGCCGGCTCGACCTTCGACGAGGCCGACGCGCTGTGTGAATTCGGCGTCGTGCGCCGGCTGACCGGGGATTACCCGGCCGCCCTCGCCTGCGAGCGCCAGGCCCTGGACCTGTTCCGTCAGCTCGGCGACCGGCTCGGACAGGCGTGGGCCCTGGACGAGCTCGGCCGGGTCCAGCAGCTGACCGGCGACTACCAGGCTGCCGCCGCCTGCCTGGCCGAGGCGCTCACGTTGTTCCGCGACCTGGGTAACCGGCACGGCGTGATCAAGGCGCTGAACAACCTCGGCGAGCTAGCGCTGCGGACCTCGGCGACCCAGGAAGCCCAGAGCCGCCACGCTGAGGCGCTCGCCATCGCCCGCGAGCTCGGCACACCCGACGAGCAAGCCCGGGCGCTGGAAGGAATCGGCCGCAGCCTCCTGCCCCGGGACCCGGCGGAAGCTGCCGCGTACCTGCGGCAGGCCCTGGAGATCTACCAGAAGATCGGGGCGCCCGCCGCCCGGCAGGTGCAGGACACGCTCGACCGCCAGCGCCCGTGACATCCGGTCAATCCGCCCGCCGCGCCGCCAGGCGCCCGCGGTCGTCCTCGATAAGAGCAGTGCCATCCGGGTTCCCGGCCGCGCCGCTGAGCAGAGCCTGAGCGTTCAGCAAGGCCCACAGCCGGGCCCTGGCCCGGCCGTTGCGGTTGCGCCCGCCACCTGCAGCCGGTGCCCGGCCGCCGGCCGCGCCCGTCCGGGACGCTCTCCCGATCTGGTTAACAGCCATCGTGTCTGCCCTCCTGTGCCATCCGGTTAGTCCCACCCTCGCCACCGAGCGCGGAAGGCACCACACGTGCCGGCCCACAGGAGCACCCACAGGATCGGCGCTACGAGACGCGGTCACACGCCGGGAAGCGTGACCCCGAACCCGGAAAAGGCCGAGAACATCCAGTCGTTGGCCGCCTCGAGTGGCATGGCGGCGAGATCCGGCATGCCGAACACGTATTTCCGCTCGATGAGTTCAGCCGTCGGCATCAGCTGGGCCGCGACCTGCAGCTGGGCCTGACTCCACCGCTGCAGGGCATCGTCAACGGCCGAGACATCGGCGAGGGCGTCCGCCAGTGAGGTGGCATTGACCACCGCCTTCAGGACACCGCTCCCCGTGAACGGGGGGAACACCGCGCCGGCGTCACCGGTCAGGCAGAGGCGATCGCGGGCGTAGCTGCACGGCGCAACGGAGTACAGGGCGTGGATCGAGGTGCTGCGGCTCTGCTGCACCAGCTCGAACAGCGGCCGGGGCAGCAGGTCCGCCAGGCGGGACTCCAAGGCCGCCCGGACCCGCGGATGCACCTTGCCGAACGGTACCGAGCTGGACTGCTGCCGCTCCTGATCGTCGACGAGCACCGAGGCCAGGGCGTCCGCCGGAACCTGGAGGTAGTAGCCCCACGTGAGGAGGCGCTGGCCCGGTTCGGCGCTCTGCCCGGATCCGGGGACGTACGTCAGCAGCCCATGTCCCCCCGGGTACAGGGGCCGCACGCCGGCGCAGCCGTCGAGGGGATCCGCCTGGAGGTC
>DASXDJ010000026.1:0-39354 GCA_036490755.1 Streptosporangiaceae bacterium | reverse complement strand
GGCCGCCCGGCCAAGGCCCGGCGCCCGCGGGCCGGCAAGTCAGGAGGCTCCCGCCGGGACGGCGCCGGGCGGGGCAGCGCGGCCGACCCGGCCTCCGCCGAAGTAGCCGTCCCCGAGAGCGGCGGCGCCGACGCCGGCGCCGGGACCGCGGCGGTCCGGCGGCGCCTGGCCCGGCTGGGCACCACGCGCGGCAGCGGCATCAACCCGGTGCTGGAGCCGCTGATCAAGACCGTCCGGCTGACCCATCCCAAGGCGGACATCCGGTCGATCGAGCGGGCGTATGAGTTCGCGGCCCGGCTGCACCGGGGCCAGGACCGCAAGAGCGGCGACCCCTACCTCACCCACCCGCTGGCCGTGACCACGATCCTCGCCGAGCTGGGCATGAACACCGAGACGCTGTGTGCCGCCCTGCTGCACGACACCATCGAGGACACCGACTACACACTCGAGGCGCTGCGCCAGGACTTCGGCGACGACATCGCGGCCCTGGTCGACGGCGTGACCAAGCTGGACAAGGTCAAGTACGGGGACGCCGCCCAGGCCGAGACCGTCCGCAAGATGGTCGTCGCGATGTCCCGCGACATCCGGGTGCTGGTGATCAAGCTCGCCGACCGGCTGCACAACATGCGGACGCTGCGCTACCTGCCGCGGCCCAAGCAGGAGCAGAAGTCCCGCGAGGTCCTGGAGATCTTCGCCCCGCTGGCGCACCGGCTGGGCATGAACACGGTCAAGTGGGAGCTGGAGGACCTCGCGTTCGCCACGCTCTACCCCAAGCGCTACGACGAGATCGCCCGGCTGGTCGCCGAGCGGGCCCCGCGCCGGGAGATGTTCCTGGCCGAGGTCAGCGACGAGGTTGTCGACGACCTGCGCGACTCCAAGATCAAGGCGAGGGTAACCGGGCGGCCCAAGCACTACTACTCGGTGTACCAGAAGATGATCGCCCGCAATGTCGGGTTCGATGACATCTACGACCTGATGGGCATCCGGGTGCTGGTCGACTCGGTGCGCGACTGCTACGCGGCCCTGGGCATCATCCACGCGCGCTGGAACCCGGTCCCCGGCCGGTTCAAGGACTACATCGCGATGCCCAAGTTCAACATGTACCAGTCGCTGCACACGACGGTCATCGGACCGGAGGGCAAGCCCGTCGAGCTGCAGATCCGCACCTGGAGCATGCACAAGCGCGCGGAGTACGGGGTCGCCGCGCACTGGAAGTACAAGGAAGAGATGGCCTCCGGCGCCGCCTCCGACATGGCCTGGCTGCGCCAGCTGGTGGACTGGCAGCGGGAGACCGCCGACCCGGCCGAGTTCCTCGACTCGCTGCGCTTTGACCTGGGTGCCGCCGAGGTCTACGTGTTCACCCCGCGCGGTGAGGTCATCGCGCTGCCGCAGGGCGCCACCCCGGTCGATTTCGCGTACGCCATCCACACCGAGGTCGGCCACCGGACCATCGGCGCCCGGGTCAACGGCCGCCTGGTTGCGCTGGAAAGCGCGCTGGACAACGGTGACACCGTCGAGATCTTCACCTCCAAGGCCACCGACTCGGGGCCGAGCCGGGACTGGCTCGGCTTCGTGCAGAGCGCGCGGGCCCGCAACAAGATCCGGCACTGGTTCTCCAAGGAGCGCCGCGAGGCCGCCGCCGAGAACGGCAAGGCGGCGATCGCCCGGACGATGCGCAAGCAGGGCCTGCCGCTGCAGCGGCTGGCCACGGCCGACGCGCTCAACGCCATCGCCGCCGAACTGCGCTACACCGACCTGACCGCCCTGTACACGGCCGTCGGCGAGGGCCATGTCAGCGCCCAGTCGGTGATCAGCAAGCTGATCAAGTCGGCGGGCGGGATGGCCGGCGCCGAGGAAGACCTGGCCGAGACCACGCTGCCGACCAAGGCGCCGCGGCCGCTGCCGTCGACCGGCGACTCCGGGGTCGTGGTGGAGGGCTCAGCCGATGTGTGGGCCCGGCTGTCGAAGTGCTGCACGCCGGTTCCCGGTGACCAGATCACCGGGTTCGTGACTCGCGGCAACGGCGTCTCGGTGCACCGGACGAACTGCGTGAACCTGGAGCACCTGCTGCAGTCCCAGGCCGAGCGGCAGGTCAGCGTGCGCTGGTCGCCGCGGGAGGGCTCCCAGTTCCTGGTGGCCATCCAGGTGGAGGCACTGGACCGCACGGGCCTGCTGTCCGACGTGACCCGGACACTGTCGGACCAGCACGTGAACATCCTGTCCGCGACTGTCGCGACGACCCGGGACCGGGTCGCGTTCAGCAAGTTCACCTTCGAGATGGGCGACCCCAAGCACCTGGGCCACGTCCTGCGCGCCGTCCGCAGCATCGACGGCGTCTACGACGTCTACCGCGTCACGAGCTGAACTCGGCCAGGGTGCGCTCGGCCTCGGCGAGCCAGGAGCGCCGGGCGGTCAGGGCTTCCTGCGCCCGCTGCTGGGCCCGCGTGTCGCCGGATGCCTCGGCGCGGGCCAGCTGTCCTTCCAGCTGGCTGATGGCCGACTTGATCTGGTCCACGGTGCTGCGGGCCCGCGACAGCGCCTCGGGGTTGGACTTGCGCCAGTGCGAGTCCTCGGCCTTGCGCAGCGACTCCTCGATCCGGCGCAGCCCGCCTTCCAGCCGGTCCTGCTGATCGCGGGGAACCGCGCCGGCTCGCTCCCAGCGCTCCTGGATGCCGCGCAGCGTCGACCGGGCGGCGCGCGCGTCGGAGACGGGCAGCAGCTTCTCGGCCTCGCCCAGCAGCTGCTCCTTGGCCACCGCGTTCTGGGCCAGCTCAGCGTCCTTGGCCGCCAGCACCTCCGCCCGGGCCTGGAAGAAGGTGTCCTGGGCGGTCTTGAACCGGCCCCACAGCTCATCCTCGGTGGCCCGGTCGGCGCGCCCGGCCAGCTTCCAGGACCGCATCAGGTCCCGGTAGGCGGCCGCGGTCGGTCCCCAGTCGGTCGAGCCGGCCAGTTCCTCGGCCCGGGTGGCGAGCTCGTCCTTGCGGGCCCGGACCACCTCCCGCTCTTCCTCCAGGCCGGCGAAGTAGGCCTTGCGGCGCTTGGTGAAGGCGTTGCGGGCGGCCGACAGCCGCTTCCATAGCGCCGTCTCAGCCGTCCGGTCACCGCGCGGCGCTGCCTTCCACTCCTCCAGGAGCTGGCGCATCCGCTCGCCGCTGATCTTCCAGTGGGTCGCCTCGGCCGCGATCCGCTCGGCCTCGGCGACGATCCGCTCCTTGATCTCCAGGGCCTCGCTGCGGGCCTGCTCGCGGGCGGCCCGGACCTCTTCCTTGCGCCGGGACGCGACGTCGGTCAGCTTCTCCAGCCGGCCCGCCAGCCCGGCCAGGTCGCCGACCGCGTGCGCGTCGGTGACCGCTGCCATCAGCCGCTCGATCGTGGCCCTGGCCTGGACGGGCGACAGGTCGGTGTTGGCCAGCCGCTGTTCCAGGAGGCTGACCTCGGTCTCCAGCGTGTCGAACTTGCGCTTGAAGAAGGCCAGCGCCTCATCTGGGCTGCCAGCCTGCCAGGACCCCACCTGGCGTTCACCGTCGGCGGTACGCACGTAGACCGTGCCGTCCTCGGCCACCCGGCCCCACGGATCGCTTGCGGTACTCACCGCGTACCTCCCGGTCGTTACCTCACTGGCGGCTGAGCCGGTCAGGTCTTCTTGATGGTGACGCTCTCGATGTCGACCTTGTCCTTCGGGTGACCGTCGCCCGGGCCGTTGGAGTTATCGCTGCCCGCCTTAGCCACTTTCTGGATGATATTTAGTCCGCTCTCTATCGTGCCAAACGGCGTGTAGTTAGCCGGCAGGCTGAGGCTGTTTTTGTAGACCAGGAAGAACTGGCTTCCGTTCGTTCCCGGCCCGGAGTTGGCCATCGCGACAGTTCCGGCCGTGTACTTGGCCCCGGTCAGGTTCTCGTCGGCGAACTTATAGCCGGGCCCTCCCGAGCCGGTGCCGGTCGGGTCGCCGCACTGCAGCACGAAGATGCCGCTGGTGGTGAGGCGGTGGCAGTGGGTGTTGCTGAAGTAGTTCTTCGCCGCCAGGTACGCAAACGAGTTCACGGTGCACGTGGCCTTGCTGTTCAGCAAGTTAATGACGACATTGCCGCGATTAGTGTGAATCGTGGCCTGATAGCTGGCCTTGTAGTCCGGCTTGGCCGGCGGCGGGCCGACCTTGCGCGACGCCGGCGGGCTGGCGGTGTAGGTGCACCGGTGCGCCGGCTCAGCGACCGTCGCCGCGGAGGGGGTCGACGAGGGGGTGAGGCTGACCGACGGCGTTGCGCCGGCCGAGGCGGTGGCAGAAGCGCTGGCCGCGGGCTTGGCGGCGGCCGGGCTGCTCTTGAACGGCTGGAACAGAAAATACGAGCCCACCAGTACGACAAGCACGGCCACGGCGGCGCTGAGGCCGATGGTCCACTTGCGGGCACGCTGGTTCTGCTCGGCCTGCCGGGCTTGCCGGCGCTGGTAGCGCTCGCGCTCCAGTTTGCGCTGACGCTGCTTCTTCCCTGCCACTCTCGCGGTCCTCCTGATTACCCGCCGTACCCGGCTTGCCGGGTGCCTGTCCCGCCTGTCTCTGCCGGTGTCCTGCGAAACTTCGCGAATCGTACCGGGCTCAACCACTATGACGGTGCGGCCGTTATCGGTTCGACGCACACACTGCTGCGAAGACGTGTCCTCGGCCCGGCCGGGCCGTACCTGGACGCCGCCCGCGGCGCCGGACCCGGTTCATTCCGGGCCGGCGTTACTCCCCGTGCTCTCGCCAGTGTCTCCTAGTTTCGCCTTCCTGGCCGCCCGCGGCCAGCACCAGCGCGCGATGGCGCACCAGCCTCGGTAGCCTGGTCCCGGCCCGCACCCCGTTATGAATCCCAGGAGGGCACGTGCTCATCGCCGGGTTCCCGGCCGGAGCTTTCGCGGCCAACTGCTATGTGGTGGCGCCGGCGCCGGGCGAGGAGTGCCTGATTATCGATCCCGGCCAGGACGCCGAGGCGGGAATCGCCGAGCTCACCGGCCGGTACCGGCTGCGGCCGGCCGCGGTGCTGCTGACCCACGGGCACATTGATCACGTGTGGTCGGTGGCCCCGGTCTGCGGGGCGCGCGGCATCCCGGCCTACATCCACCCGGCCGACCGGGACCTGCTCAGCGACCCGGCCAGGGGACTGCCGCTGGAACCGTTCCAGCAGCTGTTCGGCGGGCTGACCTTCACGGAGCCGGACGACGTGGTGGAACTGGCCGACGGGATGACGCTGGAACTGGCCGGGGTGCCGCTGACCGTGGATCACGCGCCGGGGCACACGCCCGGGTCGCTGACCTTCCGGCTGCCCGCCGCGGCGGCCGACGCGGGCACGCTGTTTACCGGCGACCTGCTGTTCGCCGGATCCATCGGGCGGGTCGACCTGCCCGGCGGGGACTATGCCACGATCCTGGAGAGCCTGGCCCGGGTGTGCCTGCCGCTGCCCGACGAGACCGTCGTGCTGTCGGGGCACGGGCCGCAGACGACGATCGGCGCCGAGCGGTCCGGCAACCCGTACCTGACCGGGCTCACCCCGGCCGCCGGGCCCGGCCGCGGGCTGTGAGCCCGGCCGCGAGGCGGGCCGCGGCGCGTGCCCGGCCCGGCACCGCGCGGCCCGCACTGACCATGACAGCTAACTGAGAAAGAGGGGCTGGGAGCGATGATCCGCACCCACGATGCAGGCACGCTGCGTGCCGGCGCGGCAGGCCAGCAGGTCACGCTGGCCGGCTGGGTAGCCCGCCGCCGCGACCACGGCGGCGTGGTGTTCATGGACCTGCGTGACGCCAGCGGCATCGTCCAGGTGGTGCTGCGCTCCGAGGATGTCGCGCACGACCTGCGCGCCGAGTACTGCGTGCTGGTGACCGGGTCGGTCCAGGCCCGGCCGGCCGGGAACGAGAATCCCGAGCTGCCGACCGGGGACATCGAGGTGGCCGCGACCGCGGTGGAGGTGCTGTCCGAGGCTGACCCGCTGCCGTTCCCGATCGAGGGCGGCGGCGAGCTCAGCGAGGAAGTCCGGCTGAAGTACCGCTACCTCGACATCCGGCGGGCCGACATGGCGGCCGCGCTGCGCGCCCGGTCGACGGCGGCCTACCTGGTCAGCGACGTGATGCGCGACCACGGCTTCGTGAACGTGGAGACGCCGTTCCTGACCCGGTCGACCCCGGAGGGGGCCCGCGACTTCCTGGTCCCGGTCCGGCTGCGGCCCGGCCACTGGTATGCACTGCCGCAGTCGCCGCAGTTGTTCAAGCAGCTGCTGATGGTGTCCGGCCTGGAGCGCTACTACCAGCTGGTCCGCTGCTTCCGGGACGAAGACTTCCGGGCCGACCGGCAGCCGGAATTCACCCAGATCGACGTGGAGATGTCGTTCGTCACCCGGGCGGACGTGGTGACGGTGGCCGAGACGCTGGTACAGCGGCTGTGGGCGGAGATCGCCGGCTACCAGGTGCAGCTGCCGATCCCGCAGATGACCTACGCCGACGCGATGGCGCGGTTCGGGTCGGACAAGCCCGACCTGCGCTTCGGCCACGAGCTCACGGACCTGACCGAGTTCTTCGCGCAGACCGGCTTCCGGGTCTTCCAGGCGCCGCACGTCGGCGCTGTCGTCATGCCCGGCGGCGCGGGGCAGTCCCGCAAGGAACTGGACGGCTGGCAGGACTGGGCCAAGGCGCGCGGGGCCCGCGGGCTGGCCTACGTGCTGATGGACGCCGGCGGCGCGGTGTCGGACGCGGGCCCGGTGGCCCGGAACCTGTCCGCCGAGGAGCGCGCCGGGCTGCCGGCCGCGACCGGCGCGGGCCCGGGCGACGCGGTGTTCTTCGCGGCCGGCCCGGCCAGCGCCGCCCGCGCGCTGCTGGGCGCGGCCCGGCTGGAGATCGGTCACCGGTGCGGCCTGATCGACCCGCAGGCGTGGGCGTTCACCTGGGTAGTGGACGCGCCGATGTTCGAGGAGACCGAGTCGGGCGGCTGGACCGCGGTGCACCACCCGTTTACCTCCCCGCTGCCGGAGTGGACGGACAAGTTCGACGGCGAGCCCGGCGCGGCACTGGCCGACGCCTATGACATCGTCTGCAACGGGACCGAGATCGGCGGCGGCTCGATCCGGATTCACCGCCCGGATGTGCAGCAGCGGGTGTTCGACGTGATCGGGCTGTCCCGCGCGGAGGCCACCTCACAGTTCGGCTTCCTGCTGGACGCGCTGCGGTTCGGCCCGCCGCCGCACGGCGGGATCGCCTTCGGCTGGGACCGGCTGCTGATGCTGCTGACCGGCCGGGACTCGATCCGCGACGTCATCGCCTTCCCGAAGGCGGCCTCCGGCCACGACCCGCTGACCGGCGCCCCGACGCCCATCACGGCCCAGCAGCGCAAGGAAGCCGGCATCGACGCCACTCCGGCCGGCCCGGCCGCCCCCGTTTCCCCGGCCGCCCCTTAGCAGGAGGATCTCGCGTCACCCGGGCGCGAAATCGTCCTGCTAGCGCGGATCCGCCCGGCTCGGGCCCCGGCGGGGAGCGGAGGCGCGCCCGCGGAGGCGCGGCCGCGGTGGCCGGCGGCCCGGCTGGCGCGGGTAATGTCGACCCGTGTTCCCAGCACCGGGCGGTGAGCCCGCGAGTCTTTTCGATGCGGCCGAGGCCGATGCCCAGCAGGCCACCGCGCCGCTGGCGGTCCGGATGCGGCCGCGCAGCCTGGATGAGGTCATCGGGCAGCGGCACCTGATCCGGCCCGGCTCGCCGCTGCGCAAGCTGGCTGACACCGACGCCGGGATGTCGGTCATCTTGTGGGGCCCGCCCGGCACCGGCAAGACCACCCTGGCCTACGTCGTCAGCCAGGTCACGCGGCGCAAGTTCACCGAGCTGTCGGCCGTGTCGGCCGGCGTCAAGGACGTCCGCGCTGCCGTCCAGGCCGCCCGGCACGACCTCGGCCTGACCGGCGTGCAGACCGTGCTGTTCATCGACGAGGTGCACCGGTTCTCCAAGACCCAGCAGGACGCGCTGCTGCCGGCCGTGGAGAACCGCTGGGTGTCCTTCATCGGCGCCACCACCGAGAACCCGTCCTTCTCCGTGGTCGGCCCGCTGCTGTCCCGGTCCCTGCTGCTGACTCTGCAGCCGCTCAGCGACGACGACATCGCCGCCGTGATCAGCCGGGCGCTGACCGATGAGCGCGGCCTGGGCGGTTCCGTCACCCTGGCCGACGGCGTAGCCGAGCACCTGGTGCGGCTGGCCGGCGGCGACGCCCGGCGGGCGCTGACCTACCTGGAGGCCGCCGCCCTCGGCCTGCCGCCCGGCGGCGTGATCGACACCGAGACCCTGGAGCGCGCCGTCGACCAGGCGATGGTGCGCTACGACCGGGCCGGCGACCAGCACTACGACGTCATCAGCGCCTTCATCAAGAGCATCCGGGGCAGCGACGCCGATGCCGCGCTGCACTACCTGGCCCGGATGATCGAGGCGGGGGAGGATCCCCGGTTCATCGCCCGGCGGCTGATCGTGCATGCCAGCGAGGACATCGGCCTGGCCGACCCCACCGCCCTGCAGGCCGCCGTGGCCGCCTCGCACGCCGTCGAGTTCGTCGGGCTGCCCGAGGCCCGGCTGAATCTCGCCCAGGCCACCATCCACCTGTGCCTGGCCCCCAAGTCCAACGCGGTCATCATGGCCTTCGAGGCGGCCGCCGCCGACGTCCGCGCGGGCCTGGCCGGCCCCGTCCCGGCGCACCTGCGCGACGCCCACTACGCCGGCGCGCAGCGGCTGGGCCACGGCCGCGGTTACGCCTACCCGCACGACGACCCGGCCGGCGTCGTCCGCCAGCAGTACGCCCCCGACGCCATCGCCGCCCGCGCCTACTACCAGCCCACCCGGCACGGCACCGAGGCCCGGTACGCCGAGCGCGCCGAGCGCATCCGGCAGATCCTCAGAAAACCCGGGACCTCGCCGAACGACGCGGCCGGCCAGTCCGGGCCCGCGCCGCCGCCCGCTTCCGCCGCCAGCCGGGACCCGGCCGCCGCGCCGCCGCCCGAGCAGGCGCCGGCGGCTGCACCCGGCGACCCTGCCGAGGCTGCCCGGGACACCGGCGGCGCGAGCCCCGGCGCCGCGGAGACTGGCGCCGCGAGCACGAGCGCCGCGGACCCGGACGCGGCGGGCACGGACGCCGCGGCCACTCCGGGAGCGCCGGACAGTGCCGCGGAGGCAGCCGGCCCTGAGGTCGGCTGAAACTCGTCCAGGCCGGATCATTCCGGTCAGCCCGCCGGCCACTCGCGCGATGGCGGTAGGGTCGGCGAACGAGGCCGCTGGCCGTACGACCACGAGGCCGCTGGCCCGAACGACTCAGCCCCGAGGGCGAACCCGCATCACGAAGGAGCGAGCGCGGATGACCGCCGGACAGCTTGCCGCCCTGATCGCGGCCGGGTTCTTCGCCTTGCTGGCCTGCGTGGCCTGTTACGTGCTGCTGCGGCTGGGCCGCCTGCTCGGCGTCACCACCCGGCTGGTCACGGGCTACACCGAGCGCGCCGACACTCTCCTGGAGCAGGCCCAGGCCGTAGTGGACCGGACGAGCGAGCAGCTGGCCAGGACCGACACGATCACCGCCAGCATGGATCAGGTCACCGCCAACATGGCCGAGCTGTCGGGCCACGTCTCGGCCATGACCGGCATGGCCCGCGCCCTGACCTCGGCCGTCGGCGCCCCGGTGACCGGCATCTCGGCCGTGGCCTACGGCGTCCGCCGCGCTGTCGCCCTGCGCCGCGAGGCCGGCGAGACGCCGTCGCGGCGTGCGGCGGTCGTGCGCCCGGTGCCCGACATCGCGCCGCTGGGCGACGGCCCGGCCGCCCCGGAGCGGTCCGCGCTGCCGGCCGGGACGCCGCGCAGCGCCGCCCGCCGGCAAGCCGCGCGCCAGCGCGCTGCCCGGCCGCGGAAGCCGGCGGCGCGGAACGGGGCCCGGCGATGATCCGGCGCGGGTTCTGGCTGGTGACCGGCGCCGTGCTGGGCGTGACCGGTTACCGCAAGGCCAGCCGGCTGGCCCGGGCCGTCGGGCCGGCCAGCCGCCCGGCCCAGACCGGGGTACTGGCCCTGGCCCCGCCGCCGCTGCGGGCCCGCCGCCGGCTGCGGACCAGCCGCCAGGTTCTGCGCGGCGCCGCCCGCGCCGGACGTTCCGCCGCCGAAGGAGCGGCATTCGCGCGCGACGTCCGTGACGGCGTGGCAGAGTATCTGGATCGTCACGGGCCGGACTCAGGCCGTACCCTCGAAAGTCAGCAGGGACGGCAGGCGCCAGCGGGGCAGCGCAGCCGCCCGGCACGCTGACGAGTTCCCGCTATTACCGGATGCTGATCCGGGCTATCCCCACGTAAAGGAAGGCGATCATGGAGTCGGCAGAGATTGCCCGGCGTTTCCTCAGCTTCTTCGAGCAGCGAGGACACGCCGTGGTGCCCTCGGCCAGCCTGATCGCCGAGGACCCCACCCTGCTCCTGGTGAACGCGGGCATGGTCCCGTTCAAGCCGTATTTCCTGGGCCAGCGGCAGCCGCCGTTCCGGCGCGCCACCACGGCCCAGAAGTGCGTGCGCACGCCGGACATCGAGGAAGTCGGCAGGACCACCCGGCACGCGACGTTCTTCCAGATGATGGGGAACTTCTCGTTCGGCGACTACTTCAAGGAAGGCGCCATCCCGTTCGCCTGGGAGCTGCTGACCAGCCCCGAGTCGGCGGGCGGGTTCGGCTTCCCCGAAGACCGGCTGTGGGCGACCGTCCTGCACTCCGACGATGAGGCCTTCCATATCTGGCGCGACGTCGTCGGCGTCCCCGAGAGCCGCATCCAGCGCCGCGGCCTGGCCGACAACTACTGGAACATGGGCGTGCCCGGCCCCGGCGGCCCCTGCTCGGAGATCTACTACGACCGCGGCCCGGACTACGGCAAGGAAGGCGGGCCCGAGGCGGACGAGGACCGCTTCCTGGAGGTCTGGAACCTCGTCTTCATGCAGGAGACGCTCAGCACGGTCCGCAGCAAGACGGACTTCGACATCACCGGCCCGCTGCCGTCGCGCAACATCGACACCGGCATGGGCCTGGAGCGGATGGCGGCGCTGCTGCAGGGCGTCGACAACATCTACGAGATCGACACCATGTGGAAGGTGCTCGACCGGGCCGCGGAGCTGGCCGAGCAGAAGTACGGCCGCGAGCACCGCTCGGACGTGGCGCTGCGGGTCGTCGCCGACCACGTGCGCACCGCGGTCATGCTGGTCTCCGACGGGGTGACCCCGACCAACGAGGGCCGCGGCTACGTGCTGCGGCGGATCCTGCGCCGCACCATCCGTAACATGCGGCTGCTGTCGGGCGCGCAGCGCGGCGGCGCGGGCGGCAGCGTCAGCCGCGGCGGCGCGGACGAGCGCTACCTGCACGAGCTAGCCTCGGTGGCGATCAGCGCGCTCGGCGAGCAGTACACCGAGCTAGTCCGGGACGCGCCGCACATCCACACGGTCATCGACTCCGAGGAGACGGCGTTCCTGGGCACGCTGCGCACCGGGACCGCCATCTTCGAGGCGGCGGTCGAGGAGACCCGCCGCGGCGGCGGGGACACGCTGCGCGGCACGCAGGCGTTCCAGCTGCATGACACTTACGGCTTCCCCATCGACCTGACCCTGGAGATGGCCGCCGAGCAGGGCCTGCGGGTCGATGAGCCGGAGTTCCGCCGGCTGATGAGCGAGCAGCGGCAGCGGGCCAAGGCCGACGCCGCGGGCAAGAAGACCGGCAACGCCGACATCTCGGCGTTCGCGCAGGTCCTGGACACTTCCGGGCCGGTCGAGTTCACCGGCTACGACCAGATCGAGGGCGACGCGACGGTCACCGGCCTGATCGTCGGCGGCGTCTCGGTGCCGGCGGCCGGCGCGGGCACCGAGGTGGACGTGGTCCTGGACCGGACGCCCTTCTACGCCGAGGGCGGCGGGCAGCTCGCCGATACCGGCCTGCTCACCGCGTCCGGCAGCGGCGCCGGCGATGGCGCGCGGCTGACGGTGCTGGATGTCCAGTCCCCGGTCAAGGGCCTGGTCGTGCACCGCAGCCGGGTCACCGACGGCGAGCTCGTGGTCGGCGCGCCGGTCCGCGCGCAGATCGACATCGAGCGGCGGCGCGCGGTGTCCCGCTCGCACACCGCGACGCACCTGGTGCACCGGGCGTTCCGCGGCGCGCTCGGCGAGTCGGCGGCGCAGGCGGGCTCGGAGAACGCGCCGGGCCGGTTCCGGTTCGACTTCACCGCGCTCGGCGCGGTGCCGCCCGCGGTGCTCAAGGACGCCGAGGACGAGGTCAACCAGGTGCTGATCAATGACCTGGAGGTGCGGGCCTACCACACCTCGCTGGATGAGGCCCGCTCGATGGGCGCCCTGGCGCTGTTCGGGGAGAAGTACGGCGACCGGGTGCGCGTGGTCGAGGTGGGCGAGTACTCCCGCGAGCTGTGCGGCGGCACCCACGTGGCCAGGTCCGGCAACCTGGGCCTGATCAAGATCCTGGGTGAGTCCTCGATCGGGTCGGGAGTGCGCCGCGTCGAGGCCCTGGTCGGCATCGACGCCTTCCGCTTCCTGGCCCGGGAGAGCGCGCTGGTGGGCCAGCTCAGCGAGCAGTTCAAGGCGCGCCGTGAGGAACTGCCGGAGCGGATCTCGACGATCGTGACCCGGCTGCGCGAAGCCGAGCGTGAGCTGCAGCGGGCGCAGTCCGCGCGGCTGCTGGGCAACGCGGGCGACCTGGCCCAGGGCGCGGCCGACATCGGCGGCGCGGCGTACGCGTCGTTCCAGGTGCCCGACGGCACGCCGCCCGACGGCATCCGCACGGTGGCGCTGGATGTCCGCGGCCGCCTGGCGGCTGACCGGCCGGGCGTGGTCGTCGCGGCGGGGGTGCCCGCTGACCGGCCGGTCGTGGTCATCGCGGTCAACGACGCGGCGCGGGCGCGCGGCATCTCGGCCGGCTCACTGGTGCGGACCGCCACCGGAGTGCTCGGCGGCCGCGGCGGCGGCAAGGATGACGTCGCGCAGGGCGGTGGTGCCCCCCTCGGTGACCAGGCCGGTCAGACGATCGGCGAGTCGTTCCGCGTGGTGGGTGCGACTATTAAGGACATAATGGAAACCGGTAGCGTACTGTGAGACCGTGCCGCTGCTGGATCGTATCCAGGATGAGATGTGCCTGCCTGGGAGCCTTCCCTTGAGACCAGGTGTGCGCATCGGCGTTGACGTGGGCCAGGTGCGGATAGGCGTGGCCGGCTGCGATCCGGCCGGACTGCTCGCCAGCCCGCTGACCACGGTGCGGCGCGGCAAGGGTGACCTGACCGCGCTGGCCAGGGTAGCTACCGGCCGGGACGCCATGGAGATCATCGTGGGGCTGCCGCGCGGCCTGTCCGGGAACGAGGGCGCGTCGGCGGCCGATGCCCGCAGCTTCGCCGGGGCGCTGGCCGGACGGCTGGCACCGGTCCCGGTCCGGCTGGTGGACGAACGGTTCACCACCGTCATCGCGCACGACGCGCTGCGGCAGGGCGGCCGTGACGGCCGCGCCCGGCGCACCGTAGTCGACCAGGCGGCCGCCGCCCTGCTGCTGCAGGGCGCGCTGGACGCTGAGCGGTCGACCGGTCAGCCGCCCGGCGAGCTGGTGGCCATCGCCGCCGTGGACAGCCCGTGAGCGGCCGCGACGACCAGGGCGGCTGGGCGTCCCGCCGCGGGCCGGTCATCCCGGAGGAGTACCCGCCGACGGCCGAGACCGAGCGGCGCGGACGGCGCGGCCGCCATGGCGCCCCGGACAGCCGCGACTACGATCTCCCGCCCGGGTACGGCCCGCCGCCGGACTCCGCGCCCCAGGCCCGGCTGCCGCGGCACGATCCCTACGGGCCCGCTGACCCTTACCAGGCGGGGGAGGGCTACCGCCCGGCCGACCCGTACGGCCCGCCCGATCCGTACGGGCCGCCGGACCCGGCGGCAGCACGTGACCCCTACGGCCCGCCGGGCAGCTACGGCGCGGCGGACCCGTACGGGCCACCCAGCCAGCCCGGCAGCTACGGCTCCGCGGACCCGTACGGCCCGGCCGCGCCCGGTGCCCCCGGCGGCGGGCCGCCAGTGGCTGACGGCCCGGCCGAGCAGCCCGGCCGCCGGCGGCGGCACGCGGCCCCGGACACCGACGGGTTCCCCGGCACGGGCGGGGGCCAGGGCGGCGGCCCGGGCGGCGGCTTCGGCCAGCCCGGCCATGACGGTGGCGGTTCCGGCTACGGCAGTTCCGGTTACGGCGACGCGGGCTATGCCGACGCCGGCTACGGCAGCACCGGCTACTCCGACGCGGGCTACGGCAGTTCCGGCTACGACCAGGCCGGCTACGACCAGGCCGGCCGCGACCAGGCCGGCCGCGACGGAGGCGCCGGCTACGGCGGCGCCAGGTATGACAGCCCCGGCTATGACAGCGCCGGACCCGGCGGGCAGGCCCGGCCGGGACCGGGCGGCACGGGCTACGACACGGCGGGCGGCGGCTACGGCACGGGCCCGCACGCCGCGGGCGGTTACGCCGACGGCCCGGCCGCGCCCCGCCGGCACGCCGCGCCCGACCCGTACGGGCCCGCTGACTCCTACGGCCGGCCGGGCCCGCTTGACCTGGCCGGCCCGGCCGATCTCGGCACCGGGCGGCCCCCGGCGGGCCGGCGCCACGAGTCCGATGCGTACGGCCCGGCCGACCCGTACGGACCGCCGGATGCCTACGGTCCCGGCGAGCACCCGAGCTTCCCGGGCGTGCACGGCGCGCCGCAGTCACCGGCGGGCCCCGGCTCCGGGGCGCATACCGGCCCGCAGTCCCGCACCGGCCCGCAGGACTGGGCCGGCCAGGGCGGGTTCGGGTCCGCCGACCCCTACAGCCAGCCCGGTCAGCCAGGCGGGGCCGGGCTCCGCGACGGCCGGGGACCGGCGGACTCGCTGCCGGGCTATGGCACCCGGCCCGGCTACTCCCCGGCCGATGCGTACGGGCCGCCTGACCCGTACGGTCCGCCGGAGCTACCGGGCGGCTCGGCATCGGGTCCCCGAGCGCTCCCGCCCGGCCGGGGCCAGGCGGACCCGGCGGCCGCGGCCCGGCCGATGCCGCGCACCCCTTACGACACCGATGCCGGACAGGGCTGGAGCGCCTTCGGCGGCCCGGCTGACACCGGCAGCCAGGCCGCGCTGCCCGGTTCCCCGGCCGCCGGGACGCCGGCCGGCCGCAATGGCGCGACCGGCGGCAATGGCTTCCGCTGGCAGCCGGCTGCGGCGGGCGGCGCTGACGCGGCGGCGGACGCGCGGACGGCATCCTGGCCCGCCGGGGCCGCGCCCGGCGGCACCGGGCCGGCCGGCCCGCGAGCGCTGCCGCCTGGCCAGTCCGGGCTCGGGACCCAGGATTATCCGTCCGGGGTGCACGACCTCCCGCCAGGACCGGCCCGGGACTACCCGTCCGGCGTCCAGGACTTCGCCTCCCGCGGGTTCCCGCCGGGGACCGCGGACTACCCGTCCGGCGTGCAGGACTTCCCGTCCCAGGACTTCCCCTCCCGCGAGTTCCCGGCTCAGGACTTCCCGTCGCAGGAATTCCCGCCGGGAGCCATGCCGGGCTTCGCGGCGGGCCAGGGCGGCACACCTCCTGGCGGGGGCGCGGCGGCCGGACGGCACGGGCCGGCCACCGAGCCGAGCCGCGACCCGCGCGGGCGGCGCGGCGAGCGGGCCCCGGACGAGCGCCCGGCCGGGCGCCGCGGGCGGCAGAAGGCGGCCGCTGCGCCGGCCCCGGCCGCTGCGGGTGACCAGGAGTGGGCCAGTGACGAGCAGCACGCCGGCTTCTTCTCGGGATTCGGTCAAGATGAGAATGTGGACCCGCCCCGGCGCAAGCGGGGCCGGATGGCCGCGCCGCTGATCTCGATCGTGGTCATCCTCGCCCTGGTGGGCGGGGCCGGCATCTATGTCCTGACCAAGTACCGGGCTGCGCACGCCAACTACACCGGGCCCGGCACGGGCTCGGTGACCTTCGAGGTCAAGAGCGGCGACAACGCCATCACGCTGGCCCCCGAGCTGGTGAAGGCCGGCGTGATCAAGGCCGCCGACCCCTTCATCGCCGCGGCTAAGGCCAGCCCGGACGCGGCCAACCTGACCCCCGGCACGTTCCGGCTGCAAAAGCACATGAATGCCGCTATGGCCTGGGCGCTGCTGTTCAATCCCAAGTCACGCATCCAGACCACGGTGACCATCACCGACGGGCAGCGCAACACCGTCGCCGGGGTGCTGGCCTCGCTGGCCAAGCAGACCGGCAAGCCGGTCAGCGCGTTCACGCAGGCGCTGAAGGACATCAAGGCGCTCGGCCTGCCGTCTTACGCCCACGGCAACCCCGAGGGCTACCTGTTCCCGGCGACCTACAACTTCCCGCCGGGCACCACCCCGCTGAAGATGCTGCGGACCATGGTGGAGGCGTTCAACCAGCAGGCCACCAGCATGGGGCTGGCTGCCGCGGCAAAGAAGGGTCACCTGACCGAGGCCGCGGTCATCACCGAGGCCAGCCTGCTGGAGGCAGAGGTCGGCCCGTCGGACTATGCCAAGGCGGCCCGGACCATCGACAACCGGCTGAACCAGGGCATCGACCTGCAGCTCGACAGCACGGTGCTGTTCGCCCTGAAGATCACCGGGTTCAGCCTCACCACCAAGCAGCTGCACACCCCCTCGCCTTATAACACGTTCCTGCACAAGGGCCTGCCGCCAGGGCCGATCGACTCGCCCGGCGCGGCGGCTATCCACGCGGTCCTGAGTCCGGCCAAGGGGAACTGGATCTGGTTCGTGACGATCGACCCCAAGACCGGCCGTACCGGGTTCACCGACAGTGAGGCCCAGTTCGAGAAGTGGGTCAAGGAATCCAACCAGAACATCAAGAACGGGACCTGAGTATCGCCGCGCATCGTGCGGCTGTGCTCGGCTCCCCGGTCGCCCATTCCCTGTCCCCGGTGCTGCACGCCGCCGCCTACCGGGCCCTGGGCCTGGAGGAGTGGGCCTACGAGGCGATCGAGTGTGACGAGGCGCGACTGCCGGGCATGCTGGACTCGCTGGACCCGCAGTGGGCCGGGCTGTCGCTGACCAGGCCGCTCAAGCGGGTGGTCCTCCCGCTGCTGGACCACGCCGAGCCGCTGGTCGGGCGGGTTGGCGCGGCGAATACGGTGATCCTCGGCGACGCGGGCCGGGCCGGCTACAACACCGATGTGCCCGGCATGATCGCCGCGCTGGCCGAGGCCGGGGTGAGCGCGGCACCGGACCCGGTGCTGGTCCTGGGGGCCGGCGCGACGGCCTGCTCGGCGCTGGCGGCGCTGCGCGGCCTGGGCGTGACCGAGGTGACGGTGGCGGTTCGCAGCCAGGCCACCGCTGGCGAGCTGCTGGCGGTGGCCGGGCGGCTGGGCGTGCGGGTCCGGCTGACCGGATTCGGGGCCGGGCCGGGGGCCGGGGCCGGGCCGGGTGACCCGCCGGGGGACTGGCAGCTGCTGATCTCGACCGTCCCGGCCGGCGCGGCCGACCAGTATGCGGCGCTGATCACCAGCGGCGGCCTGCGGGCCGCCGCGGTGCTGGATGTCATCTACCACCCGTGGCCGACGCGGCTGGCCCGGGCGGCCGGGCAGGCGGGCGCGGTGGTGGCGGGCGGGCTGGAGCTGCTGCTGCACCAGGCCGCCCGGCAGGTTGAGCTGATGACCGGTCGCACCGCGCCGGTGGAAGCCATGCGCCAGGCCGGCCGCGCCGCACTGCTGGACCGGGGCTAGCCGGGCAAAAGCTGATTTCGGACTAGATAAGCTGGTTAGCGCCCGGCGCGGGAATACCCATGGGGGTGGCGATGCGTTAGGGTGTGATGACAACCATGCTCGGCGGGGTTGCTTCGGCAGCCCTTCCCGCGCAGGCAAGCGGAGGACCACCTCGGCCGCCTCCCACCTAGCTGGCTAACGTCAGCGGGTACATCGTTATCCGGCCCTTACGGGCCAGGTAGCAGCCGGTTAGCCCGACGGGCTTTCCGGCCAGGCCGGACGCACGGCCGCTGGCTCGCATCGCCGACCGGCAGTCCGACTAGCGGTGTGCGTCGCGGGTACCAAGCCCTGGGAACAGCCGGGCGGGGTAGCCGCATCTGGTGGCCCCGCAGGCACGCGTGCGGGGCCTTCTGCTTTGTGCGGCGGGAGGCGCCGGCAAGGCTGAGCGCCGGGAGAGCCCCGGCCCAGCAGCAGGTGACACTGGAGGTCACATCAGCACCGAACCACGTATTAACGAGCGCATCCGCGTACCGGAGGTGCGGCTCGTCGGGCCCGCCGGCGAGCAGATCGGGATTGTCGCGATCAACGATGCTCTCCGGCTAGCCCAGGAGGCCGATCTCGACCTGGTCGAGGTCGCGCCGACCGCCCGGCCGCCGGTCTGCAAGCTGATGGACTACGGCAAGTTCAAGTACGAGTCCGCGCTCAAGGCCCGCGAGTCGCGCAAGAACCAGGCCCAGACGGTCATCAAGGAGATCAAGCTCCGGCCGAAGATTGACCCGCACGACTACGGCACCAAGAAGGGCCACGTCGAGCGGTTCCTCAAGGCCGGGGACAAGGTCAAGGTGACCATCATGTTCCGGGGACGCGAGCAGTCCCGTCCGGAACTCGGCTTCAAGCTGCTGCAGCGGCTGGCTGGCGATGTCGAGGAACTCGGCTTCGTCGAGGCCCAGCCCAAGCAGGACGGCCGGAACATGATCATGGTCATCGGGCCCCATAAGCGCAAGCTCGATGCCGTCAGGGCGGAGCGTCCCGACACCCGGGCCGAGCACAATGCGGCCCGGGCTGAGCGGACGGCGGCGCGCAGCGCGGCCATCACGGCGGAACGCGTCGCCGCGCCGGAGACTCCCGAGCCCTCGATCGGCACGTTCGCCAAGGCGAGCCCGGCGCCGAGCTCAGCCCCGGCTAGCGGCGGCAGCAGCCCGGCCAGCTCGGGACCGGCGGGACCACCGTCCCGGCCGGCTTCGACGCGACCCGCGCCGTCCAGCGCGAGCCGCCCGGCTCCGGCACGGCCCGCGCCCTCCAGCGCGAGCCGCCCGGCCTCGCGGCCGGTTACGCCTGGTCCGAGCCGTCCGGCTCCGTCGGCGCGTCCGGCTGCCCCGGGCGCCTCGGGTGGCAGCCAGGCCGGCAGCGGGAGCGCGGCACCGACGCCGCGGCCCAGCGCGCCGGCGGGTGCTCCCCGGCCGGCCGCCCCGCGGCCGATGGCCCCGCGCCCCGGCGCTCCGCGACCGATGGCCCCGCGGCCCTCGGCTCCGCGGCCGCGTCCGGTGAGCCCGGTGCCAGCGCAGCGCGGCGACGCCGGCGACAAGCCGGACAAGCCCGCGGACGCGGCGGACTCGGAGTAAGAGCGGGTCCGGGGGAGCGATCCCCCGGACACAGCAGGGGGGCGCGAGGTCCGGGTGTGAACCCCGGGCGCGCGCCGCCGTGGCTAGCATGTCCGGCGGGCGGTGCTGGCCGGGAGAGGTGAGCCCCGGGCTCGCCTGACCGCCGGCGGGCGGGACAGCAGGACGCGACGCGCCAGCGGCGCGCCGAGGATGAACGTGCCCCGAGGCACGCGGACAAGCGATGCCACCGGCACGCAGGAACGGAGACACGGCGACATGCCGAAGATGAAGACGCACAGCGGAGCCAATAAGCGCTTCCGGGTGACGGGCACCGGCAAGATCATGCGCCGCCGGGCGAACCGGGCGCACTACCTCGAGCACAAGTCGAGCAAGCTGACCCGCCGGCTGGCCAACGAGGTCGTGCTGGCACCGGGCGACGCGAAGAAGATGAAAAGACTGCTGGGAAAGTGACCCGGCCCGCCACAAGGGAGTCGAACTTACATGGCACGCGTGAAGCGGGCGGTCAATGCCCACAAGAAGCGCCGGGTCGTCCTGGAGCGGGCGAGCGGTTACCGGGGCCAGCGGTCCCGGCTGTACCGCAAGGCCAAGGAGCAGAGCCTCCACTCCATGACCTACGCCTACCGGGACCGCAAGGACCGCAAGGGCGCGTTCCGGCGGCTGTGGATCCAGCGGATCAACGCGGCCGCGCGGGCGGACGGCATGACCTACAACCGGTTCATCCAGGGACTGAAGATCGCCGGCGTCGATGTCGACCGGCGGATGCTGGCCGAGCTGGCCGTGGCCGACCCGCAGGCGTTCTCCGCGCTGGTCGGAGTCGCACGCGAGGCGCTGCCCGCTGACCTGGGCACCGCAGCTGCCTGACCGGGCAGCAGCTGACCGGACCGGATCCCGGCGCGCGATGCCGCGGGGATCCGGTCCGCAGCGGCCGGGCCTGCCCGGCGAGATCACCACGATCCGCTCGCCGCGGGTTAAGGCCGCCCGGCAGCTCGCCAGGCGGGCCTTCCGGGACCGCTCCCGTACCTTCCTGGCCGAGGGGCCGCAGGCGGTCCGCGAGGCGCTGGAGCTGCCGGGCACCCTGCTGGAGCTATTCGTCACTGCCGCCGCTGCCAGCCGGCACGCCGACCTGACCGGGCGCGCCGGGGAGCTGGGCATCCCGGTGCACGCCGTCAGCGGCGAGGTCATGGCCGAGCTGGCCCAGACGGTGACGCCCCAGGGCCTGCTGGCGGTCTGCCGGTTCCTGGATGTCTCGCTGGCTGACCTGCTGGCCACCCGGCCGCGGCTGGTAGCAGTGCTGGCCAGCGTGCGGGACCCGGGCAACGCCGGCACGGTGCTGCGCACCGCCGACGCAGCCGGGGCGCAGGGCGTGATCTTCACCGCGGCCTCGGTCGATCCTTATAACAGCAAGTGCGTCCGGTCCTCGGCCGGCAGCCTGTTCCACCTGCCGGTGGTGACCGGCGCCGACCCCGCCGCGGCGGCCGCCGGGCTGCGCGCTGCCGGGCTGCAGCTGCTGGCCGCGGACGGCAGCGCGGCCAGCGCCGACGGCGGGCGGGTGCTGGACCCCGCGGCCGCCGCCCCGTGGCTGGCCGGCCCGACGGCCTGGCTGTTCGGCAACGAGGCATGGGGCCTGCCTGCCGAGGTGCTCGCGCTGGCCGATGCGCCGGTCGCCGTGCCGATCTACGGGCGGGCCGAGAGCCTGAACCTGGCCGCCGCGGCGGCCGTGTGCCTGTACGCCTCCGCCGCTGCCCAGCGCGGTGGGTCACCGCTGGTCAGCGGCGCGTAGCCGGCCGGCCGGGGGAGAGATCTTCCCCGCCGGCGCGATTCCTGCAACCAAGGGCCGATGCGCGGGCTGCGGGGGGTGCCGTGCACCATTCCCGACGCGCTAGAGTCTGATCACGTTGCGTCATGAGCGGCTCTAGCCAGGGTCACGGGCCCGCCGGCCGCGACGTGCGGGAGCCGTCCCGCGGGTGTCCCCCCGGACCCGCGGGCCGGCGCAGGGTCATGCCGGGGGACAGGCAAGTCAGCCCCCGGAGGCGGCGGATCAGTGGACGGGATCGGGTCGGGCCAGGCGAGTGCCCAGGCAGGTGCGCTCGCGGCGACCACCGACTTCAGCGGTGGCCTGGTCCTCGCCGACGACCTTCCCGACGGCCTCGTCATCGCCGACCATGCGGGCCGCGTCTCCGTCTTCAACCGGGCCGCCGCGCGGCTGACCGGCATCAGCCCGGCCGACGCGCTGGGCCGCGATATCCAGCAGGTACTGCCGCTGCAGGACGCCGACGAGCGCTGCTGGTGGACCGCGACGCAGCCCTATGCCGGGCTCAGCACCCGGTCCCGGCATCCGGAGCGCTGCCTGTACCTGCCGGACGGCACGGAGCTACTGGTCACCGTCGGCTACGTGCGCTGCCCGCGCGGCAGCGGCCCGCGCGAGGGCTGGCACCGCGAGCCCGGCTCGGTCCGCCGGATCATGATCACCCTGCGCGGCGCCGAGCAGCGGACCCGGCTGGAGCGCAGTCGCGCTGACCTGGTCTCCACCGTGGCCCACGAGCTGCGCTCCCCGCTGACCAGCGTGAAGGGCTTCACCGCGACGCTGCTGAACCGGTGGGGCCGGTTCACCGATGACCAGAAGCGGGTCATGCTGGAGACCGTCAACGCCGATGCCGACCGGGTCACCCGGCTGATCACCGAGCTGCTGGACGTGTCCCGCATCGAGTCCGGCCGCATCGAGGTGCACCGCGAGCTGGTGGACATCCCCGCCCGGGTGCGCAAGTTCATCAGCGGCCGGGTCGCGGCGGGCGAGGCCGAGGACCGGTTCCGCCTCGAGGCCGCCGCCGGGCTGCCCGAGACCTGGCTGGATGCGGACAAGGTCGACCAGATCCTGGCCAACCTTATGGAGAATGCCCTGCGGCACGGTGCTGGTACCGTTACCACTGTGGTGCAGCCAACGGCGCTGGCAGGCGGCCCCGGGGTAGCGGTATCAGTCCGCGACCAGGGCGATGGCATCGCGCCCGAGCTGGCCTCGCGGGTCTTCCGCCAGTTCTGGCGGGCCAAGCGGCGCGGCGGGGCGGGCCTGGGCCTGTTCATCGTCAAGGGACTGGTCGAGGCACAGGGCGGGACTATTGCCGTGCATACCGCACCCGGCGGCGGGGCTGAGTTCCGATTTACCGTGCCCGCCGGCGCGCCAGATTTCGGCTGACCGGCGGGCATCCGGGCCTGGCGGCCCGGGCTGGCCTTCCGCCGCGAGCACGGCCTGTCCGCAAGGACAGGTGCAGCCAGGACGGGCGGGCCGGCCTCCTGACGGCTGACCCAGCGGGCCCGGCGGCTCATCTCGCCTCCGGCCGCCGTAGCTGGTGATCTCCGCCAGCGGGCGCCAGCTCGTTCGGGATGATAGGTACGCCGGATGCACCCGACGACATGTCGCTGATCGCAGGAGAGCAAACCGCGATGTCTGCACCAAATAAGACGTATGACCCGGTGGAGGTGACGGCGCTGGCACCCGAGGAGGTTCAGCGGGTCACCGACGCAGCCCTGGCCGCTATCGCCGCGGCGTCCACGCTGGAGGAACTGAAGGCGGCGCGGCTGGCGCACGCGGGCGACCGCGCGCCGATCGCGCTGGCCAACGCCGAGATCGGCGCGCTGCCGCCGGCCGCGCGGGCCGAGGCGGGCAAGCGGACCGGCGCGGCCCGCAGCGCGATCCGCGCGGCGCTGACCGAGCGCCAGGCCGTGCTGGAGGCCGAGCGCGACCAGCGCGTGCTGATCGAGGAGGCCGTCGATGTGACGCTGCCCTGGGACCGCGAGCCGGCCGGGGCCCGGCACCCGGTCACCACGGTGGGCGAGCGGCTCGTGGACGTGTTCACCGCCATGGGCTACGAGGTGGCCGAGGGCCCCGAGGTCGAGGCCGAGTGGTACAACTTCGACGCGCTGAACTTCCCGCCTGACCACCCGGCGCGGGACAGCTACGACACGATATTCGCCGCCGCGCCGGACGGCGGCAGCAAGTCAGGCGTGGTGCTGCGGACCCACACCTCGCCGGTGCAGATCCGGGCCCTGCTGACCCGCCCGCTGCCGCTGTATGTCGTCAGCCCGGGCAAGTGCTACCGCACCGACACCCTCGATGCCACCCACAGCCCGGTGTTCCACCAGATTGAGTGCCTGGCCGTGGACGAGGGGCTGACCATGGCCGACCTGCGCGGCGCGATCCGCGCGTTCATCGACGCGATGTTCGGCGAGGGGCTGGCGACCCGGCTGCGGCCGGACTACTTCCCGTTCACCGAGCCGTCGGCGGACGTGTCGATGGAATGCCACGTCTGCCGGGGCGCCTCGACCAGGCCGGGCGGCGCGCCGTGCCGGGTGTGCCGGTCGCAGGGCTGGATCGAGATCGCCGGCTGCGGCATGGTCAACCCCCGGGTGCTGGTGGCCTGCGGCATCGACCCGGACCGGTACTCGGGGTTCGCGTTCGGGCTGGGCATCGAGCGCTCGCTGATGGTGCGCAACGGGGTGGCCGACATCCGGGACACGCTGGAGGGCGACGTGCGGTTCAGCCGCGCGTTCGGTTGGGAGATGTCATGAGAGTCCCGCTGTCGTGGCTGCTGGAGTACGCGGCCATCGGGGCCCCCGGCGAGGTGGACGCCGACGAGGTGGCCCGCCGGCTGACGGCGTGCGGCCTGGAGATCGAGACCATTGACCGGGTCGGCCAGGACATCACGGGCGTGGTGGTCGCCCAGGTGCTCGACGTGGAGGAGCTGACCGGGTTCAAGAAGCCGGTCCGGTACTGCCAGGTGTCCACCGGGGACGGCGCCGAGCGGCACGTCATCTGTGGCGCGACGAACTTCACGGCCGGGGACCGGGTGCCGCTGGCGCTGCCGGGCGCCACGCTGCCGGGCGGCTTCGAGATTGGCGCGCGCAAGACCTACGGCCGGATGTCGGAGGGCATGATCTGCGCGGCGGACGAGCTCGGCATCGGCGACGACCACTCGGGAATCATGGTGCTGCCGCCGGACGCGCCGCTGGGCCGCGACTTCGTGGAGTACGCGGGCCTGCGTGACGTGGTGCTGGACGTGAACGTGACCCCGGACAAGGGGTTCGCGCTCTCGATCCGCGGCATGGCGCGCGAGCTGGCCATCTCCTACGGCGCGCCGTACACCGACCCGGCCGACGCGGGCCTGCACGGCGAGTCCGGCCTGCTGGCCGACCCGGCCCTGCTGGCCGCCGCCGGGCTGACCACCGACGTCGCCCGGACCTCCGGCGAGGTCTGGCCGGCCAGCATCGAGGACCCGACCGCGTGTGACCGGTTCGTGCTGCGTGAGGTGCGCGGTATCGACCCGGCCTGCCCGACGCCGCTGTGGATGCGGGTCCGGCTGGCCCGCGCCGGGCAGCGCAGCGTGTCGCTGGCCGTCGACGTCACCAACTACCTGATGCTGGAGACCGGGCAGCCGCTGCACGCCTTCGACCGGGCCGCCCTCAGCGGGCCGATCGTGGTGCGGCGGGCCCGGCCGGGCGAGCAGCTGGAGACCCTGGACCACGTGGTCCGCACCCTGGACCCCGAGGACATCCTGATCACCGACTCCTCCGGGCCGATCTCGCTGGCCGGCACCATGGGCGGGCTGGCCACCGAGATCACGCCGGAGTCGGCCGACCTGGTCATCGAGGCGGCGCACTTCTCGGCGCGCGGCACGGCCCGGATGAGCCGGCGGCACCGGATCAGCTCGGAGGCCGCGGCCCGGTTCGAGCGCGGCGTGGACTACGAGCTGCAGCTGCGGGCCTCGGCCCGCGCGGCGGCGATGCTGGCCGAGCTGGCCGGCGGGACGATCGTGCCGGGCTGCAGCTACGCCAGCACGCCCGTGGAGCCGGTCACCATCGTGATGGGGACCAGCTACCCGGACCAGGTCGCCGGGATGACCTACGGCCGGGACACGGTGACGAGGCGGCTGCGCCAGGTGGGCTGCCACGTGAGCGACGTGCCCGGCTCGGGCGCGGCCGGCGCCGACGGTCACGGCGGGCCGGGCGAGCCGGGCCCGGCGGGCTCGCCGGGTGCGCACGCCCGCCGCGAGCACGGCCGGCACGACCGGTCGGGGCCCATGCTGTCGGTGCTGCCGCCGTCCTGGCGGCCCGACCTGACCGACCCGGCTGACCTGGCCGAGGAAGTCATCCGGCTCGAGGGCTACGAGCAGATCCCGGTCCGCGAGCCGCGCGCGATGGCCGGCCGGGGGCTCACCCGGCGGCAGCGGATGCGCCGCACCACCGGCCGGGTCCTGGCCGCGTCGGGGCTGGTCGAGGTGACCAGCAACTCGTTTGCGACGGCGGCCGACTTCGACCGGCTGCTGCTGCCCGCCGACGATGACCGGCGGCACGCGCTGACCGTGGCCAACCCGATCAGCGAGGACGAGCCGCTGCTGCGCACCACGCTGCTGCCCGGCCTGCTGAAGGTGGTCGCGCGCAACCTCGGGCGCGGCTTCACCGACCTGGCGCTGTTCGAGACCGGGCTGGTCATCCGGCCCGGGCCGGGCGGCCCGCGGACGGCGCCGATCCCGCCGGTAGACCGGGCGCCGACCGAGGCCGAGCTGAGCGAGCTGGCGGCCGCGCTCCCCGACCAGCCGCTGCACCTGGGCATCGCGATCACCGGGAACCGGGAACTGCCCGGCTGGTGGGGCGGCGGCCGGGCAGCGGGCTGGCAGGACGCGATCGAGGCGGCCCGGCAGGTGCTGCAGGTCAGCGGGGTCAGCTTCGAGGTGTGGGCGGACCAGCGCGAGCCGTGGCATCCGGGCCGCTGCGCGGCGCTGTTCGTGACGGGCGACAACGGCCGGGAGTGGCTGGCCGGGCATGCCGGGGAACTGCACCCGCGGGTGACGGCCGCCTTCGGCCTGCCGCCGCGCACGGCCGCCGCCGAGCTGGACATGTCGGTCATCGAGACCGCCGCTGACCAGCTGGGCCCGGTGCAGGCGCCGGTGATCACGGGGTACCCGGTGGCCACCCAGGACGTTGCGCTGATCGTGGCCGACACGGTTCCGGCGGCGGCGGTGGAGCAGGCGCTGGCCGCCGGGGCCGCAGGCGCGGCCAGCGCCGGTGACGTGCTGCTAGAGGACCTGCGGCTGTTCGACGTCTACACCGGCGACCAGGCCGGCGAGGGGCGCAAGTCGCTGGCCTACACGCTGCGGTTCCGCGCCCCGGACCGGACGCTGACCGCCGAGGAGGCATCAGCGGCCCGCGAGGCCGCGGTGGCCGAGGCCGGACGGCGCACCGGCGCGGTGCTGCGCGGCGCCTCCTGAGCGAGGCGCGCCGCCATTCAGCCCGCCGCCAGGCCGCACGGTGACAAGAACGCGGTGGATCGGGAGGTTTCCAGCCCGCCCGATCCACCGCGTTCTTGTCGGGCAGGGCGGCGGAGTCAGGATTTCTTGGGCGGCGGGAGCACGGCGAGGATCTTGGTGCCGCCCCGGACGCACTGCGAGGCGAAGCCGGTGGCCAGCACCTTCTCGGTCGGGTAGCCCTGGCACTTCCAGCCCCTGACGTCCACGGGACCGCCGCCGCCATTGCCCGGCGCCTTCCCCTCGCGGATGGCCTGGGTATAGCTGCGCTCGATGGTCAGCGCCTCGGGGCAGGCCACCTTGCCGCGCATGACCTCGATCCGGACCGGCACGTTGGCCACGGTCCGCGTCGTGCCGCAGCGGGCGACGAACTTGACCTGCGGCGGCCCCGCTGACGCTGTCCTGGCGGCCGGCGCGGCCGGGGCCGCCGCGGAATGGCCGCAGCCAGCCGCGCCCAGCGCCAGGACGCCGAGGGCCGTCAGCCCGAGCCAGGTGCGCGGGGCCCGCCAGCTGCGCCCGGCGGGCTGGATGCGCCCGGTGGGCAGGCCACCGCTCGGGTCCATATGCGCTCTCCCTTCCGGGGCATCATCATGCCGCCTCGGCGCCGGGCACCCCAAGCCGGGGCGCGTAACAGTCCGGCTAACTCCTGCTGCTGTCCGGCGTCCCCGTGCGGCAGCCGGAGCTAGCCGTCGCGGCAGCAGCTACCCCGCCGTTGCATATTCACTCACCACAACGCATAATCATTCATAGACCAGAGCGCTGATACCCGGCTGGCTCGCAGGAGTCGCACGTCCGGGTGCTGGCGGGCGCCACGACAGGCGCCGCCGGGCGCGGACGCGATGACCGATCGGGAGGACTGATGGGAGCGCGGGTAGCGGTGGCCGGCGCAAGCGGGTACGCGGGCGGCGAGCTGCTGCGGCTGCTGGCCGGCCACCCGGACCTGGAGCTCGGCGCGATCACCGCGGGCGGCAGCGCGGGCAAGACGGTCGGCGAGGTGCACCCGCACCTGGCCGGGGCGGCCGGGCTGGCGGGGCAGGTATTCGAGCCGCACGACCCGGCCCGCCTGGCCGGCTGCGACCTGGTGTTCCTGGCCCTGCCCGCGGGTGAGTCCGCGGCGGTGGCGGCGAGCCTGCCGGACGCGGTCAAGGCCGTGGACCTCGGGCCGGACTTCCGGCTGGCTGACCCCGGTGCCTGGGCCCGGCATTACCGCGGCGAGCATCCGGGCCGGTGGGTCACGGGCCTGCCGGAACTGCCGGGCCTGCGGGCGCAGATCAGCGCGGCCAGCCGGGTGGCGGCGCCGGGTTGCTACGCGACCGCCGCCATCCTGGCGCTGGTGCCGCTGGCGGCAGCCGGCCTGGTGTCCGCCCGGGACGTGGTGGTGGTGGCCGCCTCGGGAACCTCGGGCGCCGGCCGCTCACTGCGCGCCGACCTGCTGGGCAGCGAGGTGATGGGCTCGGTGTCGGCCTACCAGGCCGGCGGCGCGCACCGGCACACGGCCGAGATCGAGCAGGCGCTGCGCGAGTTCAGCGCCCCGGCCGGGGCGGCCGGAGGCCAGCCCGGCGACAAGCCCGGCGCGGACAGGGCAGCGGACGGCGCGGGCGGCGCGACCGGGACGGACGGCGCGGGCGGGACACACGGCGCGGGCGGGACGGAGCCCAGCGTGTCGTTCACACCCGTGCTGGCGCCGATGCCGCGCGGCATCCTCGCCACCTGCACGGCCCGGCTGAGCCGCGCCGGCACCGGGACGGCGGAGCTGCGCGCGGCGCTGGCCGCCGCCTACCCGGGCGGCGGGTTCGCCTGCGTGCTGCCGGAGGGCCGGTGGCCGGCGACCGCGTCAGTGGCCGGCTCCAACGGAGCGCACCTGCAGGCCGCGGCCGACTCGCGAGCCGGGCGCGCTGTCGTGGTGGCCGCCATCGACAACCTCGGCAAGGGCGCAGCCGGCCAGGCCATCCAGAACGCCAACCTGATGCTCGGCCTGCCCGAGGCAGCCGGCCTGACCGTGAGCGGAGTCGCGCCATGAGTGTCACCGATCCGCAGGGCTTCCGCGCCGCGGGCGTCGCGGCCGGGATCAAGGCGTCCGGCAGTCCCGATGTCGCCGTCGTGCTCAACGACGGTCCGTCGGCCGCGGCCGCCGGGGTGTTCACCAGCAACCGGGTGAAGGCCGCCCCGGTGCTGTGGAGCCAGCAGGTGCTGGCGGGCGGCCGGGTCCGCGCCGTAGTGCTCAACTCCGGCGGGGCCAACGCGTGCACCGGCCCGGCCGGGTTCGCCGACACCCACCACACCGCCGAGCATCTAGCCGCCCTCCTGTCAGCGACGGCCGCCGGGACGGAGGGCGCCGGCCAGGACGGCGCCAGCCGGGCCGGGGCGGGAGCGGACGCCGCGGGAGCGGACGCGGCGGGGGCGGACGCGGCGGGCGAGGCCGGCGCCGCAGCGGTCGGCGCCGGCGAGATCGCGGTCTGCTCGACCGGGCTGATCGGCGAGCGGCTGCCGGTCGGCCGGCTGCTGGCCGGGGTCGACGCCGCCGTGACCGGCGCCGCCAGTGACGGCGGGCGGGCCGCCGCCGACGCCATCCGGACCACCGACACCGTGCCGAAGACCTGCTCGCTGGCCGGCTCCGGTTACACCGTCGGCGGGATGGGCAAGGGCGCGGCCATGCTGGCCCCGGCGCTGGCCACGATGCTGGTGGTACTCACCACCGACGCGGACCTGAGCGCGGCCGAGCTGGATCGCGCGCTGCGCGGCGCGGTGGGCCGGACCTTCGACCGGCTGGACACCGACGGCTGCATGTCCACCAACGACACTGTGCTGCTGCTGGCCAGCGGCGCCTCGGGCGTGCGGCCCGATCCGGCCGAGTTCGCCGGCCTGGTCGAGCAGGCCTGCGCGGACCTGGCCCGGCAGATGCAGCGTGATGCCGAGGGCGCGACCAAGGCCATCGCGATCGAGGTGACTGGCGCGGCCAGCGAGGCCGACGCGGTGCTGGTCGGCCGGGCCATCGCCCGGTGCAGCCTGCTCAAGTGCGCGATCGGCGGCGCGGACCCGAACTGGGGCCGCGTGCTGGCCGCGATCGGCACGACCAGCGCGATTTTCGACCCGGACCAGCTGAGCGTGGCCATCAACGGCGTCTGGGTGTGCAAGGACGGTACTGGCGCCGCCGACCGCGACGCGGTTGACCTGTCCGGGCGGGACGTGACGATCACGGCAGACCTGGCCGCGGGCCCGGATTCCGCGACGATCTGGACGACCGACCTGACCGAGCAGTACGTCTACGAGAACGCGGCGTACTCGACGTGATGACCACCCCGCTGCCGCTGAGCGTGGCCGCGCCGCCGTCCGGGGCGCTGGCCAAGGCCGCCACCCTGATCGAGGCCCTGCCCTGGCTGGAGCGCTTCCACGGGCAGACCGTCGTCATCAAGTACGGCGGCAACGCCATGACCGACGACGCCCTGCGGGCCGCCTTCGCGCAGGATGTGGTGTTCCTGCGGTACGCGGGCCTGCAGCCGGTCATCGTGCACGGCGGCGGCCCGCAGATCACCGCCCAGCTCGACCGGCTCGGCATTTCCAGCACCTTCCAGGCCGGGCTGCGGGTCACCACGCCCGAGGCGATGGACGTGGTCCGGATGGTGCTCACCGGCCAGGTGAACCGCGAGGTGATCGGGCTGATCAACCAGCACGGCCCGATCGCGGTCGGGATGTCGGGCGAGGATGCGCACCTGCTCACCGCGCGGCGCCTCCAGGCCACCGTGGACGGCGAGCAGGTCGACCTCGGCCAGGTCGGCGAGGTGGAGACGGTCAACCCCGGCGCGGTGAGCGCGCTGCTGGCCGACGGCCGGATCCCGGTGATCTCCACCGTGGCCCGCGGCCGCGACGGCGAGGTCCTCAACGTGAACGCCGACACCGCGGCCGCGGCGGTCGCCGTCGCGCTGGGCGCGGCCAAGCTGATCGTGCTCACCGACGTGCCCGGCCTGTATGCCAGCTGGCCGGGCCGTGCCGCGGAAGACGGCTCCGCTGACAGCACCGTGGCGGACGGCACCGCCGCTGACGGCACCCGGCCGGCCGAGGTGATAAGCCAGCTCACCGCGACGGAGCTGGCGGACCTGCTGCCCGGCCTGTCCGGCGGCATGATCCCCAAGATGCAGGCCTGCCTGACCGCCGTGCGCGGCGGAGTCCCGCAGGCCCACGTCCTGGATGGCCGGCTGCCGCACGCGGTGCTGCTGGAGATCTTCACCGACTCCGGCATCGGCACGATGGTGATCCCTTGATCATGACAATCAGGAAGGAACAACGCCGATGACGGCGACCGAGCTGCTGCAGGACCGCTACGGCGCGGCCATCATGCTCACCTACGGCGTGCCCCCCGTGGCCCTGGATCACGGCCAGGGCTGCGTCGTGTGGGACGTGGACGGCAACTCCTACCTCGACCTGATCGGCGGCATCGCGGTCAGCGCGCTCGGGCACGGGCACCCGGCCCTGATCGCCGCGGTGTCCGAGCAAGTCGGCCGGCTTGCGCACATCTCCAACCTGTTCCTGCACGAGCGGCAGGTCGAGCTGGCGCATCGGCTGCTGGGCCTGCTGGGCACCGACGGCCGGGTGTTCTTCACCAACTCCGGGACCGAGGCCAACGAGGCGGCGCTCAAGCTGGTGCGCCGCCGCCAGGGCGATCAGCGGCCGGTGATCGTGGCCGCCGAGGGCGGGTTCCACGGCCGGACGATGGGCTCGCTCAGCATGACGGGCAAGAGCTCGATCCGGCTCCCGTTCCAGCCGTTCGGGGTGGACGTCCGCTTCGTGCCCTACGGCGACCCGGCCGCGCTGGCGCAGGCCGTCGGCCCGGACTGCGCCGCGGTGTTCCTGGAGCCGTGCCTGGGGGAGGGCGGCGTGGTGCCGGCGCCGCCCGGCTACCTCAAGGCGGCCCGCGCGGCCTGCGACGAGGCCGGCGCGCTGCTGGTGCTCGATGAGATCCAGAGCGGCATCGGCCGGACCGGGGAGTGGTTCGCCTTCCCGCGCGAGGGCATCGTGCCCGACGTGCTGACGCTGGCCAAGGGGCTGGGCGGCGGGCTGCCTATCGGGGCCTGCATCGGGCTCGGCGCCAGCGGCGCGGGCCTGGGCCGCGGCGATCACGGCAGCACCTTCGGCGGCAACCCGGTGGCCTGCGCGGCCGCCCTGGCGGTCCTGGACACCATCGAGCGAGACAAGCTGCTGGCTAACGTCACCGAGGTGGGCGCGCAGCTCGCCACCGGGATCGAGGGCCTCGGGCACGCCCTGGTCACCGGGGTGCGCGGCAGCGGCCTGTGGCTGGCCATCGCGCTCAGCGCACCGGTCGCGGCTGCGGTGGAGGCCGCGGCCCGGTCGGCCGGCTTCCTGGTCAACGCGGTGCAGCCGGATGCCGTCCGGCTGGCGCCGCCGCTGATCCTCAGCGCTGAGCAGGCCGCCTCCTTCCTCGCGGCGCTGCCCGCGGTCCTCGACGCGGCCAGCGTGCTGGCCGGGCAGGCGACCTGATGAGCGCGTCCGCGACAGCCGGGGCGTCCGCGACAGCCGGGGCGGCCGCGACGGCCGGGCGGCCGGGAGCGCCGCGGCATTTCCTGCGCGACGACGACCTGTCGCCCGCCGAGCAGGCCGAGGTGCTGGCGCTGGCCGCCGAGCTGAAGGCGGACCGGTTCGGCCGCCAGCCGCTGGCCGGGCCGCGGAGCGTGGCGGTGATCTTCGACAAGCCGTCGCTGCGCACCCGGGTGTCGTTCTCGGCCGGCATCGCCGAGCTGGGCGGCTACCCGCTGGTCATCGACAGCCAGGCCACCCACGCGGGCCGCGGCGAGCTGCCCGCCGACATGGCCCGGGTGCTGTCCCGGCAGGTGGCGGCGGTAGCCTGGCGAACCTTCAGCCAGGATCTGCTGACCGAGTTCGCAGCCGCCAGCTCGGTGCCGGTGATCAACGCGCTGACCGATGAGTTCCATCCCTGCCAGGTGCTTGCCGACCTGCAGACCATTCAGGAATCGGCCGGGCAGCTGCGCGGGGTCACGCTGACCTTCCTGGGCGACGGGGGATCCAACATGGCGCACTCCTACCTGCTCGGCGGGGCCACCGCCGGGCTGCACGTGCGAATCTGCGGTCCGGCGGCGTACCCGCCGGCGCCGGCGATCCTGGCCCGGGCGCAGGCCATCGCGGCCCGCACCGGCGGCTCGGCCGCCTTCGGCTCCGATCCTGATGCGGGCGCCAGGGGCGCGGACTTCCTGGCCACCGACGTGTGGACGTCGATGGGGCAGGAGGGGCAGGAACAGGACCGGGAGGACGCCATGGTCCCGTTCCGGCTCGACGAGGCCCGGCTGGCCTCAGCCGCGCCCGGCGGCCGGATGCTGCACTGCCTGCCCGCGCACCGCGGCCTGGAGATCACCGGCGCGGTCCTGGACGGCCCGGCCAGCCTGGCCTGGGACCAGGCCGAGAACCGGCTGCACGCGCAGAAGGCGCTGCTGGCCTGGCTGACCGGCAGGCCGGCGTGACCGGCCGGGGTGGCGCGCCGCGCTCGCCCGGACCGGGCCGGGGCGCCGGCCAGGACGCCGGCCAGGACCAGGGCCCGGCGGGGGCGGCCTTGGCCAGCCCGGTTACCAAGGCCGCCCGGCACGCCCAGATCACCGGGATCCTGGCCGGGCACGGCCGCCCGGTCCGGTCCCAGGAAGACCTGGCGGACCGGCTGGCTCAGCTGGGCGTGCACGTGACCCAGGCGACGCTGTCGCGGGACCTGGTCGAGCTCGGCGCGGTGCGGCTGCGCGGCCCGGACGGCGGCCTGGTGTACGCGCTGACCGGTGAGCCTGGCCTGGGCGGCCTGCTGCAGGACCCGTCGGCCCGGCTGGCCCGGGTGGCCGGCGAGCTGCTGGTCACCGCCGAGGCCAGCGGCAACCTCATCGTGCTGCGCACCCCCGCGGGCGCGGCCCAGCTGCTGGCCTCCGCCATCGATCACGCGGGCTGGCCGTCAGTCCTGGGCACCGTCGGCGGCGACGACACCGTGCTGGTCATCTCCCGCGACCCGGACGGCGGAGCCGCGCTCGCCCGGTCCCTGCTGGACCTGGCCGAGGGCCGCCGGCCGGCCCGGTGACCGGACTGCCCGCTAGGATCTGCGCGGCACGGGACAACGCGCTGATGCCAGCGGATCGCTGATAACAGCAAGTGGCGGCCCGCAGGCGGCCCGCAGGCGGCCAGCGGCGCACCGCAGAAACGCACGGCACTGGCCCGCAGCGCAGGCAGGAGACTTCGGCGTGACAGACGAGCAGGACAGCGCACCACCGTCCGGCGAGCAGCGGCCCGGCGCGCGGGCCGGGCTGCGGCTGTGGGGCGGCCGGTTCGAGTCCGGCCCGGCCGAGGCGCTGGCCCGGCTGTCGGTCAGCGTCCAGTTCGACTGGCGGCTGGCCCCCTATGACCTGCTCGCCTCGGCCGCGCACGCCCGGGTGCTGCACGGGGCCGGGCTGCTGGATGACCGCGAGCTGAGCCGGATGACCGGTGCCCTGACTGACCTGCAGCGCGCCTGCCGGGACGGCAGCTTCCGGCCGGACGCCGGCGATGAGGACGTGCACACGGCGCTGGAGCGCGGCCTGCTGGAGCGGCTCGGGTCGCTGGGCGGCAAGCTGCGGGCCGGCCGCAGCCGCAACGACCAGATCGCCACCGACCTGCGGCTGTACCTGCGCGACCAGGTCCGGCTGATCACCGCGCGGCTGACGGAGCTGGAGAGCGCGCTGGCCGACCAGGCCGAGCGGCACCTGGGCACCCCCGCGCCGGGCATGACGCACATGCAGCACGCTCAGCCGGTGCTGCTGGCCCACCAGCTGCTCGCGCACGTCCAGGCCTTCGCCCGCGACGTCAGCCGGCTCCGGGACTGGGACAAGCGCGCCGCGGTCAGCCCGCTCGGCGCCGGCGCGCTGGCCGGCTCCTCGCTGCCGCTGGACCCCGAGGCGGTGGCGGCCGAGCTCGGCTTCGACTCCGCCGCCGACAACTCCATGGACGCCGTCAGCGACCGGGACTTCGCGGCCGAGTTCTGCTTCACTGCCGCGCTGCTCGGCGTGCACCTGTCCCGGCTGGGGGAGGAGGTGGTGCTGTGGTCCTCTTACGAGTTCGGCTGGGCGGAGATCGACGACGCCTACGCCACCGGGTCCTCGATCATGCCGCAGAAGAAGAACCCCGACGTCGCTGAGCTGGCCCGCGGCAAGGCCGGCCGGCTCATCGGCGGCCTGACCGGCCTGCTGACCACGCTCAAGGGGCTGCCGCTGGCCTATGACCGGGATCTGCAGGAGGACAAGGAACCCGTCTTCGACGCGGTCGACACCCTGCTCACTGTCCTGCCGGCGATGGCCGGGCTGGTCAGCACGCTTCGATTTCATACCAAACGCCTGGCGGAGACGGCGGCGGCCGGCCACGCACTCGCGACCGACCTGGCCGAGTTGCTGGTCCGGCGCGGTCATCCGTTCCGCGAGGCCCACGAGGTGGTCGGGCACCTGGTGGTGTGGTGCCAGGTGCATGACTGCGAGCTGGCCGACGTTAGCGATGAGGACCTGGCCAAGATCTCGCCGCTGCTCACGCCGGACGTGCGCGAGGTACTGACCGTCGAGGGGGCGCTGGCGGCGCGCAGCATGCGCGGCGGCACGGCCCCGGCCCGGGTGGCCGAGCAGCTGGAGCGAGTGCGGGCCACCATTGATCAGCAGGCCGCCTGGGCGGCGGAGTGAGCGCGGGCGGATGACCGCGGCGCGCCAGTGGCCGGGACAGGTACTGGCCCGTGGGTTCTTCGACCGCCCCGCCGTCGAGGTGGCGCCGGAAGTACTGGGCTGCGTCCTGTGGCACGCCAGCCCCGCGGGACTGGTCGCGGGCGTCCTCACTGAGGTGGAGGCCTACGCCGGGCGGGCCGACCCGGCCTCGCACGCCTACCGGGGTCAGACCGCCCGCAACGCGGTGATGTTCGGGCCGCCCGGCCACGCCTACGTCTACTTCACCTACGGCATGCACTTCTGCGTCAACCTGGTCTGCGAGCCCGCCGGGCAGGTCTCGGCGATCTTGCTGCGCGCGGCGCGGATCGTGGATGGCGCGGCCCTGGCTGCGCAGCGCCGCCAGCCGCGCGCCCGGCCCGGGCTGGCGCAGCCGGCAGAGCTGGCGGAGGCGGCGGCGGAAGCGGGCCGGCGACCGGGGCCAGCCGCCGGCCTCGGCCGGGTGCTGGCCGAGCGCGACCTGGCCCGCGGGCCAGCCCGGCTGTGCCAGGCGCTGGGCATTGACCGGTCGCTGGATGGCGCCGACGTCTGCGGGAGCGGCACGCCGCTGGGCATCGGCGCGCCATCCGGCTGGGCGCCACCCCCGGCGAGCTCGATCAGCACCGGGCCGCGGGTGGGAGTCAGCCAGGCCGCTGAGGTGCCGTGGCGTTTCTGGCTGACGTCGGAATCGTCCGTTTCGGCGTATCGCCCGGCTGTCCCGCGGCACCGGGCGAGGTAGCAGCCGGACCACGGCAGGCGTGCCGCCGGCCCGGCAGCAGGCGGGTCAGCCGGTTACCGGTCGCAGCGCCTGTGATGGGACGATGCACAGGTGACCGACATCATCGACGACCTGACCTGGCGCGGCCTGATCGCCGTGTCCACCGACCTGGATGACCTGCGCAAGGCGCTGGACACCGGCCAGGTCACCCTGTACGGCGGTTTCGACCCCACGGCGCCCGGCCTGCACATCGGCAACCTGGTCCTGCTGCTTACTATGCGGCGGTTCCAGCTCGCCGGGCACCGGCCCATCGGCCTGGTCGGCGGAGCGACCGGGCTGATCGGCGACCCGAGCGGCAAGTCCACCGAGCGCGTGCTCAACCCGCGCGAGGTCGTGGCGGGCTGGGTGGAGCGGATCCGCGGCGAGGTGAGCCAGTTCCTGGACTTCTCGCCAGGGGCGGCTAGCGCGCTGATAGTCAGCAACCTGGACTGGACTGCCGAGCTGTCGGCGCTGGACTTCCTGCGCGACATCGGCAAGCACTTCCCGGTTAACCAGATGCTGTCGCGCGAGGTGGTCCGGGCCCGGCTGGAGGCCGGCGGGATTACCTACACCGAGTTCAGCTACCAGATCCTGCAGGCCAACGACTACCTGGAGCTGCACCGGCGGCATGACTGCACATTGCAGCTGGGCGGCAGTGACCAGTGGGGCAACCTGGTCTCCGGAGTGGACCTGATCCGGCGGGTCACCGGGGACACCGCGCACGCCCTGGCCACGCCGCTGATCACCAAGCCGGACGGCACCAAGTACGGCAAGACCGAGGGCGGCACTATCTGGCTGAGCCCGGAGTTGATGAGCCCGTACGCGTTCTACCAGTTCTGGCTGAACCGGTCGGATGCCGAGGTGCCGGGACTGCTGCGCGTGTTCACCTTCCGGGACCGCGCGGAGATCGCCGAGCTGGAGCAGGAGATCGCCGAGCGGCCCGCCGGCCGCCGCGGGCAGCGGGTGCTGGCCGAGGACGTGACGACCCTGGTGCACGGCGGCGCGGAGCTGGCCAGGGTCCAGGCCGCCAGCCGGGCGCTGTTCGGCCAGGGGGAGCTGCGCGAGCTGGACGAGGGAACGCTCGCCGCGGCGGTCGCCGAGGTGCCCCGCGCCGCCGTCACCGCGCCGCCGGGCGCGCTGCCGCCGGTGACGGACCTGATGGCCGAGACCGGCATCGTGGCCAGCAAGTCGGCGGCCCGGCGCGCGATCGCCGAGGGCGGTGCCTACCTGAACAACATGAAGGTGACGCAGGAGGATGCGGTCCCGTCGGCAGCGGACTTGCTGCACGGCAGGTTCCTGATCCTGCGGCGCGGCAAGCGCACGGTGGGCGCGGTGGAGGTTCAGCCCTAGCGCGAGGTACTGTCCGGGGCGGTTCTCCCGGGCACCGGCGCTGAGCGTGCCGCACTGTGTTCCTCGCCACATTCGGCGCGCGGTAGCTCCTGCTGCCGCGCGCCGACGTCGTTTCCGCGGGCCGGAACATGTTTGCCGGGCGTGCCAGCGGCGGCCGCCGCGCCCGGCGGCGCAGCACCGGATCTCGATCGGGCAACAGTTCAGCTCTGGCCGGGACCGGCGAGGCGATCCGGGGGAGCGAGTGGCGCGCCGGGCGCGGCGAGAACGAGTCTGGCGCCGGAGACCCGGAGACGAATCTGAGTGATCCTCATCACGAATGCCGGGCGGCCGGCGTCGCCGCGGCGGCCCGCCGCGATCGCCGGAGAAATTTTCTGGTCGGCGTCGCCGGGCTCGCGTCGCCGCGTGGCGCCAGACGGCCCGGGTGCCGCACCGGCGTTGCCGGCTTCTGGCGACGGCGGTGATGGCCGGCCCCTGGCGGCTGCGGAGTCCGGGAGTGCGGAGTCCGGGCGGCCCGGGGCTGGCGTGTGCGGGTGGCGGACTGGCCGCGCGCCGGGTCACCCGCAACTCGCGGCCCGCTCACAGCGCGGTGGCCGGAGCGAGCGCGGGTGCTCGGCGTGGGCGGCGAGCGCGCTCGCCGGGCGCAGGCGCGAAATCGCGCCGGGCCCGCGCGCCGACATCGCGCGCGTCACGGGCGCAGATGTCGCGCACGCCACGCGCAGCGTGCGCGAGGGCGGCCGCGCCCGACGCTGCGCACATAGGCACCGCCCGCCGCCCGCCGCCCGCCGTACCCGCACGTGCTCGGTGGGACATCCAGGACCGGGCCCGCTGGATCGGGGCGCGGACCCGTCCGGTGAGCACTGGTCAGCTGCGGCCAGGCCGTGCTCGGTGTTTCCCGCTGGGGCCGTCGGCCGGCCCCGGGCTCCCCGCCGCTGACCTCGGCCAGCTCCGGCCGTTCCCGCATCGGCTGCCGTCGCGGCGCGCTCGCCCGCACCGGACTGGTCACCGGTGCGCTGGAAGGCAGTGACACCCGCTGCGATCAGGTCATCTCGCCGCGTCCAGGCCTCAGTCCAGCGGCCCGTGAGCCCGGAAACTCTCGTGTCCGGGCAGGTCAGGCCCCCGCCGAGACCGGCTGGTGCGGCAGGCCTGCGGACCGGGCTCACCAGGTGCCGCGACGCGCTCGAAAAAAACTTTCGGGGCCTCGTGTTTGCTCGCTCGGCGGAGCGGGAAAGCCTCTCACCTGCGCGGTCGTTCAGCAGCGCGACGCGGCCGTGCAACTGGGTCGTGCCCGGGCAAGTGATCCGGGGCCAGCTCCGATTTGACGGGGTCCTGCGGGCTGTCTAATGTTTCGTCCTGTCCCGAGCGAACGGAACGCCGCAAGGCGGGCCGGACGGAGGGGCCAGCAGATCACTCTCCCAGCTCAACCCGGCAACGGGACGCGCTGCTGAGCGGTAAGCTGGAAGCACAGAACGTAGCGAGGCAGATCGGGTCGAGTGAACTGACTTGACAAGGTCTGAACCGCCCGGTAAGTTAGCAGGGTTGCCCCGGACAAGGCTTAAAAGGCCTCCGATGGTGTGCGTCCGCTCCTTGAGAACTCAACAGCGTGCTAAAAGCCAGTGCACATGCACAACCTCGTCAATAGAGGTCCGGCGTCATTCGTGATTCCGGTCTCTGAGGGATTTGCCAAGATCGCCTCAATGGACGGCTTGCCGTTCCGAGAGGCATTCTCTAGTCAGCAGATCGCTGGATCGCCCTCGGGTGTGAACGCGACTTGCATATAGACATTCAACGGAGAGTTTGATCCTGGCTCAGGACGAACGCTGGCGGCGTGCTTAACACATGCAAGTCGAGCGGAAAGGCCCTTCGGGGTACTCGAGCGGCGAACGGGTGAGTAACACGTGAGCAATCTGCC
>DASXDJ010000025.1:0-19433 GCA_036490755.1 Streptosporangiaceae bacterium | reverse complement strand
CGCAAGGTGACCGGCTTCCCGTCCCCGTCCAACCCCTACGACGCCGCCACCGCCGGCACCCCCAACGGCGAGGTCGTCGCGCTGCACCTGGTGCCGCGCGCCAAGTAACCCCGCCGCAGTCCTGACGGCACGACAGCAAAGGAGACAACGAGCGTGACCACCCTTCTCGCTGGCGGGGCGACAGCCGACATCACGCCGGACACCGGTGTCCCCATGGGGGGATACAGCGCCCGGCAGGGCACGGCGACCGGCGTGCATGATCAGCTGCTGGCCCGGACGATCATGTTCTCCGACGGCTCCGCTGACCTGGTCATCTCGGTCTGCGACCTGGTCGGGGTCGGCGACCAGATCGTCCGCCGGGCCCGGCAGCTGGCCGAGAGCGAGCTGGGCATCCCGGCGGGCTGCGTGCTCATCGCGGCCACGCACACCCACTCGGGGCCGCTGGACGTGAACGGCGCCGGGCTGACCCCGTACGCCGAGCAGGTCGCCCAGGGCATCCTGGCCTCGATCCGCGAGGCGGCGGGCCGCCGGGAGCCGGTCACGCTGAAGGCCGGTACCGTCGAGGTGACGACGATCAGCCAGAACCGGCGCGATCCGGACGGGCCGATCGAGACGGTGGCGACCATCGTCGTGGCGACGCCGGCCGGCGGCGGCCGGCCAGTCGCCACGCTGGTCAACTACGCCTGTCACAGCACCGTGCTGGAGCACGACAACATGGAGTTCTCGCCGGACTTCCCGGGCGCCATGGCCCGGTTCCTGGAACGGGAGGTCGGCGGGACGGCGGTGTACCTGCAGGGCGCGGCCGGCAACATCAACCCGGTGTGGATGCGGCACGATTTCACCGAGGTGGAGCGGGTCGGCGGCATCCTCGGCTCCGCGGCCACCCGGGTGGTGCACGAGCTCCAGCCACTCGGTTCCGGTCAGTGGTGCATCAACCTGAGCTGGTCGGAGGACGTCGAGAAGCCAGCCGCCGGGACGCTGCTGACCGCCGCGCCGCTGGCCGCCACCCAGGTCACCGTCGACCTGCCGCGGCGGCCGGCGCGCACCCAGGCCGACCTGGAGCAGGAGATCAGCCAGGTCGAGGCGGAGCAGTCGGCCGCCGCCGGGGACCTCGAGCGGCACCACGAGCTGACCGCCCGCCGCAACCAGCTGCGGGTCGAGTGGGCCGTGGCGGGCCGGCTGGCCGGCCTCCCGCCGCGGGCCGAGGTGGTGCCCATCGAGATCCAGGCCATGCGGATCAGCGACGAGTGCGCGCTGGTGAGCCTGCCGGGCGAGTTCTTCGTCGAGACCGGGAACGCGATCCGGGCGGCGGCCGGCCTGCCGCACGTGCTGATCGCGGGCTACGCCAACGGCATGATCGGCTACGTCCCGACGAAGGAGGCATTCGCGCTGGCCGGCTACGAGGTGGGCCGGGCGGACTTCGAGCCCGGTGCCGAGCAGGCCATCACCGAGGCGGCGGTCGCTGCCGTGCGCTCGCTCTACGGCCCGTGAGCCGGGCCGCCCCCGGAGCCGGCCGGTGATCCCCCGGCCGGCGTCACCGGGCCAGCCGGCCGGCTCCGGGGCACCCGCGGTCCTGGCCGACGGGTGCGTCATTGCCTGCGAGCGCGCCACCCGGCCGGCCGGCGCGCTGCTGCAGTCGTGGCTGGCGAGCTCGTCCGGCTGGCAGGTCAGCCTGGCGGACCCCGATGCCGCCCCGGCCCAGAACGTGATCGTGCTGCGGCTGGATGATCAGCTGCCGGCCGCTGAGGGCTACCGGCTGACGGCCGGCGACGGCATGGTGACGATCACCGGGAAGGCTCCGGCCGGGGTCTTCTACGGGGTGCAGACCCTGCGCCAGCTGCTCCCGCCGGAGTTCCTGCGCACCGCCGCGGCGGGCCCGGTCGCGCCGGTCACCATCCCGGCCGCGGAGATCGCCGATCAGCCCCGGCTGGCCTGGCGCGGTGTGCACATCGACGTGGCCCGGCATTTCCTGCCCCAGCACTGGCTGCTGCGGCTGATCGACCTGCTCGCGCTGCACAAGCTCAACGTGCTGCACCTGCACCTGACCGACGACCAGGGCTGGCGGGTGCAGATCGAGCGCTACCCGCGGCTGACCGAGATCGGCGCGTGGCGCCGGGAGTCGGTGCTCGGGCACAGCCGGGACCGCCGCTTCGACGGCGTCCCGCACGGCGGCTATTACTCCCGGGCTGACCTGCGCGAGATCGTGGCCTACGCGGCCAGCCGGTTTATCACCGTGGTGCCGGAAATCGACATGCCCGGGCACATGCAGGCGGCCATCGCGGCCTACCCCGAGCTCGGTAACACCGGCGAGCAGCTCGAGGTCCGGTGCCGCTGGGGGATATCGTCCAGCGTGCTTAACATGGAAGACGCGACCCTGGAGTTCTGCCGGAACGTCCTGGACGAGATCACCGGCATCTTCCCCGGGCCCTACGTGCACATCGGCGGCGACGAGTGCCCGACCGCGGAATGGGAGGCCAGCCCGCGGGCGCAGCACCGGATGGCCGAGCTCGGGCTGACCGACGAGCGGTACCTGCAGGGCTGGTTCACCGGGCAGATGGCCGGTCACCTGAAGTCGGCGGGCAAGACCGTGGTCTTGTGGGATGAGGCGCTGGAATCCGGCGCGCCGGCCGGCGCGGTGATCATGCCGTGGCGCAGCGAGCTGGCCGGGCGGTACGCCGCGGCGGCCGGGTACCGGGTGGTCATGGCCCCGCAGTACTGGACCTACTTTGACTGGGCGCAGGCCGCCGGCGACGCGGAGCCGGTGGCCATGCACGCGACCACCAGCCTGCGGCGGGTGCACGCCTTCGAGCCCGCCCCGCCGGACCTGGCGGCGGCGCGGGACCGCGTCATCGGCGCCCAGTGCCAGCTGTGGACCGAGTACGTGCCGACTCCGCAGCGAGCTGAGTACCAGTACTTCCCGCGACTGTGTGCGTTCGCCGAGGTGGCCTGGTCGCCGGGCAGCGGTGACTACGGCGACTTCGAGCAGCGGCTCACCGGGCACCTGCGGCGGCTCGACGCGCTGGGCGTCAATTACCGGCCGCTGGCCGGCCCGGCTCCCGGCCAGGCCCGCTGCTGGCCGGACGCGGCGGCCGATGATCTCGGCTGAGGCCCGGGCCGCCGGCGCCGAGCTCGGGCTGGGCGCGGAGTACCGCGGCTGGCTGGCCGACCTGGACCGGGCCGGCGGCGGCGACGCCGCCGGCCTGCCGCTCACCGGCGCGGACGACGCCGCCGTGCTGGAGCGCGGCGGCGTCACCGCGCCGGACGCGGCTACCGTCCTGGCCACGCAGGCCGGGCTGGACCGCTCGCCGGCCCTGCAGTGGCTGCTGCGCCGCTGCCGTCAGGTCGTGGTGGCGGGCATGGGAGACCCGGCCGCCCCGCGGGTGGCCCTGCCGCCGCTGCCCGCGGCGCTGGGCGCGGCCGGCCGGTGCTTCCCGGCGCACCTGTTCCTGGCCACCTGGCCGGTCACGCTGGCCTGGCAGCGTCAGCGGCAGATCCCGGCCGGGGTGTCCTGGGCGATCGTCGCCGACCTGGGCCGGCAGATGGAGATCTACCGCGACCGGTACGGGGAGACCGGCGTGGAGGAGGCGTGGTGGCTGACGCTGCACCTGCGCGGGCAGATCTATGAGTTCGGCCGCCTGCAGTACAACCTGCTGCGGCTGGGCGACGGCTGGCTGTCGCCGGCCCGCTGGTACCCGCCGGCGGAGGCCCGCAGCCGCGGGCCCGGCTTCCGGCCCGGCGATGCCGCGGTCGGCGTGCACATCCCGGACGGCGGGCCGCTCACCCCGGCGGCCTGCGCGGCGTCACTGACGGCGGCGCGCGCGTTCTTCGATCGCTGCTTTCCCGCGCCGGCCCGGCGGCTGGCCATCTGCGAGTCGTGGCTGCTGGATGATCAGCTGGCCGGCTACCTGCCGGCCGGCGCCAACATCATCGCGTTCCAGCGGCGCTTCACGCTGACCCCCGGCTGGGACCCCGGCGATAAGGACGTCGCCCAGTTCGTGTTCCGGCGCGAGGTAGCCGGGCTGGGCTCCGTGCCGCAGCGGACGACGCTGCAGCGGGCCATCCTGAGCCACCTGCGCACCGGCGGGCACTGGCGGCTGCGCACCGGCTGGCTGGCCCTGTAGCGCCGGCCGCGCAGCAGGACGGCAGGCGAGCGCGGTAGCTTCAGTTTCGTGCCGACGATCCCGTTCAGTCATGTCGATGTCTTCGCGGCCCGCCCCTACAGCGGCAACAGCCTCGCCGTGATCATCGACCCGCCGCCGCTGGCGGCCGGGCAGCTGGCTGCTATCACCCGCGAGCTCCGGCACTTCGAGACGATCTTTGCCACCACCGGTCCCGGCCCGGCCAGCCTGACGGCCCGGGTCTTCGACCTGGAGGGCGAGCTGGCCTTCGCCGGGCATCCGGTGCTCGGCGCGGCCGCCGTCCTGCACGACCGCCAGGGCCCCGGCCCGCGGGACACCTCGGTCATCTCCGTCACCCTGCCCGCCCGCACGGTCACGGTGCAGGTCACCGGGAGCCTGGGCGCCGGGGCGCTGGCCGCACTGGACCAGGGCCGCCCCGATGTCCTCGCCGCCCCGTCCCGCTCGCAGTGGCCCGCCATCGCGGCTGCCCTCGGCCTGGAGCCCGGCGACCTGGATGAGAACCTGCCGCCCGAGGTGATATCGACCGGCCTGCGGTACCTCATCGTCCCGGTCCGCGCCGCGGCCGCGCTCGCGCGGGCGCGCATCCGCGACGAGGACTTCGCCGGGTTCCTGGCCGGGCTGGGCGCGGACTACGCCTACCTGCTCGATTCCGGGGGCTCGGAGGGACGGCACTGGAACAACGACGGCATCATCGAGGATGTGGCCACGGGCAGCGCGGCCGGCTGCGTGGCGGCCTACCTGATGCGCCGCGGTCGCGCGGCTGACGGCGAATCGCTCACGCTCCGGCAGGGCCGTTTCACCGGGCGGCCGTCCGAGATTCAGATCACCGCGTTCGGCGACGCGCAGTCGGTCAGCCGGGTCGTTGTCGCCGGGCGGGTCAGCCTCGTGGCCGCCGGGCACCTGCACGCGCTCCCGCCGGCCTGACCGGCCAGGGCGCCAGGGTGGTCCGGACGCTCGTCAGGACTGGCCTGCGGCGGTGCCCTCAGATGGGCCGGGCAGCGGCCGGGACCTGGCCGCCGCGAACACCTCAGCGAAGGTCCGGGTCTGCCGGGCCAGCTGCCGGGCCTCCGATTCGGTCAGGTGCGGGCTGAGCTCGCTGGCGAGCTCGGCGCGGGACGTCCAGCCCATCCGGGGGTCGTTGTCAGCCCGGTGCACGCGGCCCGCTGTCCGGCCGTGCCGGGCGCGGGACGTCAGCGCGGCCGCGAGGTCGCTGCCGAGGTCGACGGTGGCCACCACCAGGACCCGGCCGTCCTGATCATCGATCAGGTTCTCGATCACGGCGCTGGCCAGGCCCGGGTCGAGGGTGTCAGCATCGTCAATCAGCACCGCTACCGGCGCGGTCACCGAGACCGCGGCCACGACCCGGGCGGCGCGGGCGGCGGCCCCGTTCTCGCTGGCCGGGCCTTCTTCCGGCACGCCGCCCGCTGCCGCGGCCAGGCCGGCCCACAGCAGTGAGATAGTCCCGGCCAGCCCCGAGGAGAGCATGCTGCCGGCCCCCGGCCGCCCGGCGGCGCCCGGCCGGGCGGGCCCGGCCAGCCGGCCCCGGCACAGCAGCCCGGCCGCCTGCCGCCGCACGCCCGCTCCCAGCAGGCGGCTGCGGACCGCGGCGGCCTGGCCGGCCGGCCCGCCGGGCAGCGACTGGCCGCTGATCCGCGCCACGCTGACCGGCGCCGGCGTCTGGCTGATCAGCTCCGCCAGCTGGTCGACGACCGTGGACTTCCCCCAGCCGGGCGGTGCGGTCAGCAGCACAGCATGAGAGCCGGCACCACCGTGCCGGATGCCCTCCCACCACTGCGCCAGCTCGCCCAGCGCTGCCTTCTGCCGCTCTCCCAGCATGACCCCAGCCTAGAAGGCGGCCACGACGCTCCGGTACGCCCGTGCCGCAGATGCTGCTCCGGGCGGGGTTCAGGAGCAGGAGATGACCAGCGTGAGGGATCCGTTCAGCGCCGGCTGGGTGCGCAGGTGCCCGTGGCGGCGGTCCCAGTTTCCGTCGGCCAGGTCACGGCTCAGGTCACGGGTGAAGCGATCGTGCACCTGCGCGCTGACGAAGCTCCACGCGGAGTTGGACAGCCGGGCATCGGGATCCAGGAGCGCCTCGGGGCGGCCGTAGTACGCCTCGCTGAATCCGTCGGTGCAGTCGAGGGGCACCGGCACGGCAGTGCTGGCGACGCGCCCGCCCAGCATGCTGATGAGGGTCTGGATCGGGGGATAGCGGCGGGCCTCGGTCTCGATGACCTCCGGTGCGTAGCCGGTGAGCCAGAACCGGTGCAGCAGCTGCGGGTCGCAGGTCAGGATCACGACCGGCCCGCTGGTGACCCGGCGCAGTTCCCGCAGCCCGGCCCGCAGGTCGGCCCACTGATGGACGCTGAAGGTGGTCATGGCGGCCTCGAAGGCGCCGTCGGGAAAGGGCAGGCTCTCGGCGGTGGCGGCAACGGCCGCGGGCAGGCCAGCCGGGCGCTGCGCCCGCATGGTCGCGGACGGCTCGACCGGGATGACCTGACGGTCCGCCGGCTCGTAGGAGCCCGCCCCGGCGCCCACGTTGAGCACGGTACGGGCCGCGCCCAGCGCCTGGCTGATCCGGGCCGCGATCCGCGGGTCCGGCCGCCGGTAGCGGGCATAGGCCCGCCCGATGGCCGCGTAGTCCGCGTCGCCCGCACTGCCGTCCCCGGAACGATTCTCCATGGCGACAAAATTACCGGTTTGGGCCGAATCGGGGTGACCTGGGCCGGCCGGCGCCCTGCTCTCGCGCCCGTCCCGGCAGGTGCTCCTACCGGATTCCGTCCCAGCGCACCCGCTCGCCGGCGGCCGGGTCGGCGGTGGCCCTGATCTCGTCCGAGATCAGGCCGGTGGCGCGGCTGGCGGTGTCGTAGGGAGCCCAGCCGGGATCCCCGCTAGCAATGAAGTTCACCCACACCCGGTGGGCGGCGTCGGCAACGGCCTGCGACGGCGTGTCCCCGACGAGCGGGCGGACGTCATCCCGGCTGATGGTGTCGAAGACGAACGGGAGCTCGGCCGCATGGCAGGCACCGAGCCCGCTGTTATCCGCCGGCGCGGGGTGGTCGAAGCGGTAGACCCACGTGCCGGCGCCGCCCGATGCGGCGCGGGCCTCGGCGACCCGCAGGCACGGGATGGCGAAGAACCAGTCGGTGACCACCGCGGCCAGGATGTCGCCCGCGCTGGCGCCCGGCCGGCTGGCCCGGTAGACCGCGACATCGTCCGGTCCCAGCCCGTACGCGGCGGCGGTGACCTCGAGCGCGGCGTCGTCGATCAGGTCGATGGCGGCGGGCGCGACCAGGAACAGGCGGGCCTCGTCGCGGTTGGATCCGGTCAGCAGCCGGATGCCGCTGCCCTGGCCGGCGGCGATCGCGGGCAGCGGCGCGGCCGGCAGGATCGTGCCGTCGACGGTCGGCGCGAACGGGAGCACGCTCAGCGCGAGCTGGCCCCACCGGGCCGGGTCGGGCACGGTCTGTACTTCCACGACCAGGTCCGATGCGGCCTGCACGAGCTTGTCGAGCGGAACGGCGGTGATCGCCTCCCGGTTGGCGGGAACGCCCAGCGCGTCGGCGAGGTAGCCGCCGACCATCCGGCCCTCGTCCGGGGTGAGCGTGTGGGCCGCGGCACCGCTCTGCGTGATGGCCTGAGTGAACAGGCCCTCGGCCAGCGGCATCGACAGCAGCGTGGTCACGCTCATGGCCCCGGCCGACTCGCCGGCGACGGTGACGCGGGCCGGGTCGCCGCCGAACGCGGCGATGTTGCGCTGCACCCACTGCAGGGCCGCCAGCTGATCGAGCAGGCCGAGATTGGCGATGCCGTCCCCGAGGAACAAGAAGCCCTCAGCGGCCAGCCGGTAGTTGATGCTCACGCACACGACGCCGTCGCGGGCGAACGCCGCGCCGTCGTAGGCGCCGACCGACGAGGATCCGTTCATGAACGAGCCGCCGTGAATCCACACCAGCACTGGAAGGCCGGCGGCGCCGGGGCCGGGTGTCCACACATTGAGGTTCAGGCAGTCCTCGCCCGGGATCACCACCTCCGGGAACAGCATGGCGTACTGCGGCGGGTAATCCCCCTTGGGCACCGTCGGCCCGAACGCGACGACGTCACGCTCGCCCGTCCAGGGCGGGACCGGCTGGGGCGGCTGCATCCGGCGGGGCCCGAACGGCGGCGCCGCGTAGGGAATGCCGAGGAACACCGACACGCCGGACTCGGCCGTGCCGCGGACGGCCCCGTCCGGGAACCGGACGACCGGACGCTGGGTCATCTCGCTCATGCGTCTCTCCGATGCGCGGGTTTCTCACTCTGGTGCAAACTGTCCCGCAGGCCTCCCGGCGTGTCTAGCGTCCTGCGCGCCCGCCCGGGGCATTCCCGGCGGGTGCGGCGGGCAGAAACGTCGTCCCGGCCGGGGGGTCAGCCGGGACGACGTCTGTCCGCACGACCGGACTGGTCAGCCAGTGATGCTGGCCTGGCCGTTCTCGAGATGGCCGACGTAGCGGCGCGACCAGGAACCGTCGCCGCCGAGCGTGACCGACAGGTCATACCAGCCGTTGCTGGCCGCCAGCGGGTCGGCCACGTGCGTCGCGCTGCTGCGGGCGTGCACGTGGTAGGTGCGGGCGGGCTCGCGTGAGTAGTTTTTCGGCCGGACCGTGAATGTCACCGCTTCCTTGCCGTTGTTGGTCAGCCGGAGCACCAGCCGGGGCCGGGAACTGAAGCCGCCCTGGTAGTACTGCGTGGTGACCTGCGCGCTGACGCCGGGGCTGGCCACATCACCGGTGAAGTGCCGCAGGAAGCGATTCGGGCCCTCGATGGCTCGCCCGGACCGCATGCGGCCCGTTGTTGCTGAACGACAGGTTCGCCTGCACGGCCCCGGCGCTGCCGAACGTGAACCCGTCGAGGTTGGCGTTGGGCTGGTACGGCAGCGGCCGGGCGTGCTTGGCGCCGGACTCCTGCACGGGCATCACGCTGCTCGCCGGACTCGGGTTCCACTCCTGGGGCTCGCCGATCGGCTGGCCGGGGTCAGGCAGGTCCGGCATCCCGTAGACCGGGCTAGCGAAGTCCAGGGCACTGGTCAGGTCACCGCAGACGCTGCGGCGCCAGGCGCTGATGTTGGGGCAGATCGCCGGCGTGCCGAGCGCTGCCGTCCACTTCTCCAGGAACTGGAGCACCGAGGTGTGATCGGAGACCTCCGAGGTCACCCAGCCGCCGCGGGTCCAGGGCGAGATCAGCAGCAGCGGAACCCGGAAGCCGAGGCCGACCGGCAGCGGCTCCGGGGCCAGCGACGTCTCCAGGTAGAACTCATCGGTGGTCCCGGCAGCCGGGACGGGCGGCGGGACACGGTCGAACTGGCCGTCGTTCTCATCGAAGTTGACGATCACGAGAGTGGAGTCGAAGACCTCGGGGTCGGCGCTGAGGGCCTGCAGGACCTGGCTGATGTAGTAGGCGCCGTCGTGCGGGGCGCCGTCCGGGTGCTCGGAGTACTGCTGATTGGTGACGACCCAGGACACCTGCGGCAGGGTGCCGGCCAGCACGTCCTTCTTGATCGCCAGGGCCAGGTTGTCGCCGTTCTGGGCCTCGGCGGGGAAGGGCTCGGGCACGGTGGCGACGCCGTTGTCGTACCAGACCACGCCCGGCGCCGGCGTGCCGCCCTGCTCGGGGTCGTACTGGGCGAACGTGGCGAAGTACTCCGCGCCGTTGTCGCCGTAGTTGTCGGTGCCCTGGTAGATCTTCCAGCTGACGCCCGCGGCCTGGAGCGTCTCCGGGGTAGCTCGGCCAGCTCAGGAACCTGCCGAGCTCATCGCCGCCGCTGAAGGCGACGAAGCTGCCGTGCTGCTGGTCGGCGTTGATCGTCCCGCCCCACAGGTAGGTGCGGTTCGGGCCGGTGGCGCTGAGCACCGAGCAGTGATAGGCGTCGCCGATGGTGTAGGCGTCGGCGAGGGCGTAGTGGTACGGGATGTCCTGGCGGTTCAGGTAGCCCAGCGTGGTGGGGCCGCCCTTGCGAAATACCAGGCGTTCATCAGGCCGCCGTACCAGGCGCCGTGCTGGCTTTCCCAGCTGTGGTCGGTACCGCCGTAGTTCTGCGCGCCGATCTCCGGGCTGGGCGGCTGGGTGCCGGTGAAGGTCCCGGAGCTCAGCCGCCACGGGTACTGCGTACCGGTGACCGGCTGGCCCGGTGCAGTGGTGGGCTGCTGCCACACCGGGCTGCCGCCGGGCAGCGTGATGGTGGAGCGGTCGCCGAACCCGCGGACGCCGCGCAGGGAGCCGAAGTAGTGGTCGAAGCTGCGGTTCTCCTGCATCAGGATGACCACGCGCTTGATGTCGCGAAGGTCGTTGTGCCGGGCGTGCTTGACGGCTGGCTCCGCGAGCGCGGCGGTCGCGGGACTGACCGAGGCTGCGACGGCTGCTCCGGTGACGACGGCAGCGCCGCGGATGAGGTTCCTGCGGGAAAGGTCAGGCATGGACGGGACCTCCGGTTGGCCTGGGGGACGGCCAGCCGAAGGTATAAGCGCCATGCAATGGCCATAAGAAATCTGATGAAACGGCGTCTAAAGGGAGCAAGAACCGCCGGTCGGCCGCGCTGGCGGCTCGGCGCCGCCCGACCTCACCGGGCAGGCCGGGGCCGGCATCGGGATCGCTGTCACGGCAGGTCCGTGACTACGGCAGATCCGCGACGATGACCATCCGCCGGTGCTCGGCGGTCAGCGGCCGCCCGTCCTCGCCATAGCCGGCCACCGACGCGAATCCGGCGGCGCGGAGCCAGTCCCGCAGTTCGGGGAAGCCGAACAGCCGCTTGACGAAGTTCACCCGGCGGGTCCGGCCGTCGCGGATGACCGTCCGCTCCGCCTCGAACCGGCCGGTCAGCGCGTCCAGGTGGTAGCGGTCGACGAGCATGTCGCCGCCTTCGCGCGCGGCTACCACGCGGGAGGGGACGTACGAGGCGAGAAAGGCCGTCAGGTTATCCAGGTCCATGGCCAGCCGCCCGCCCGGCCGCAGGACGCGAGCGATCCCGTCCAGGACGGCGTGATTGGCCGCGTCGTCGAAGTACCCGAACGCCGTGGACCAGTTGACGACCCGGTCGAATCGGCCGGTCCACGGCAGCTCGCGCATGTCGACGGCCACGTACTCGACGCTGATCCCGTCGGCGTCCGCCCCGGCCCGGGCCCGGTCCAGGAAGACCGCGGATGAGTCCAGGCCGGTGACCCGGCAGCCGCGGGCCGCCAGGCGGTTGGCCAGGTCGCCGTGCCCGCAGGCCAGGTCCAGCACGTCCATGCCCGGCTGCAGGTCCAGCAGCCGCCAGGCCAGCTCCGCGACAGCGTCTGCCGGAACGTCAGCGCCGGGAACGGGGGGCCCGTGCGCCGCGAACGCGCTGACGGCGCGGGGCGCGGCGAAGAAGTACAGATAGTCCTCGTCGTACATCCCCGCGGCGTCAAACAGGTCGGTCATGCGGTCGCAGCCGGGACGAGGTTGGGCACGCTGGCGATGTTGTCCAGGGCCCAGTTGCGCAGGTGGGCCAGGGGGACAGACGCGCTATGGCCGAGTTCGGTCAGGGCGTACTCCACGTGCAGCGGAACCGCGGGGAAGACGGTGCGGTCCAGGAACCCGGCCTCCTCCAGCCGCCGCAGGGTCTGGGTGAGGACTTTCGGGCTGATGCCCTGAAGCTTGCGCTGCAGTTCCCCGAAACGCTGCGGGCCGTCCTCCAGGGCGCCGATGGCCAGGGCCGACCACTTGTTGGCCAGCAGGTCCAGCAGCGACCGGCACGGGCAGAGGGCGGAATAGACGTCGTGCTCGTACTCGACGCCGTTATAGATCATCGTGCTCACCGGCCGGGCCTCCTTAGTGCTTTCCAAAAGATAGTAGCATCCCTTGCGGGTAACTACATGCCAGGAGATAGCTTGACGCCGTGCCGAGAGCGCGGCCGGGCCACGGCCCCGCCTCGTGCATCACGAGAGCTCCGGAGGCTGGCCCATGTCCGCGCCCGCACGAATGAATGCAGTCGTTCAGCACGGCTTCGGCGCCCCGGAGGTGCTGACCCTGGGCCAGGTGCCCCGCCCCCGTGCCGCTGCCCACCGAGATCCTGATCCGGGTGCGGGCCGCCGGGGTGAATCCGGCGGACTGGAAGACCCGGGTCGGCGGCGGGGTCGCGTGGTCGCTCGGTGACCCGCCCTTCACCCTCGGCTGGGACGTGTCCGGGGTGGTGGAGGAGGCCGGCTTCGGCGTCACCACCGTGGCGCCCGGCGACCAGGTCTACGGGATGCCGTGGTTTCCCCGGCCGGCTGGCGGCTACGCCGAGTTCGTCACCGCGCCGTCCCGGCAGTTCGCCCGCAAGCCAGGCTCCCTCACCCATGAGCAGGCCGCCGCGGTCCCCCTGGTCGGCCCCGACCGCCTGGCAGGCGCTGGTCGACACCGGCCGCGTCCGCGCCGGCCAGCGGGTCCTGGTGCACGCCGCCGCGGGCGGTGTCGGGCACTTCGCCGTCCAGATCGCCCGGCACCTGGGCGCCCGCGTGCTGGGCACCGCGCGGCGCGACCGCCACGACTGGCTGACCAGTCTCGGCGCTGACGAGCTCGTCGACTACACCGAGACAGCCTTCGAGGACGTTCTCGGCGACGTCGACATCGTCCTGGACCTCGTCGGAGATGAGCACGACAGCACGAGCATGCGCTCACTGCAGGTACTCCGGCCCGGCGGCCTGCTGATCGCTGTCCCGGCAGGCGTTTCCGCCGAGCTGGCGGCCGCCGCCGCCGCGGCCGGAATCCGGACGAGCTCGTTCCTCGTCGAGCCGGACGGCGCCGCGCTGCAGCGCATCGCCGAGCTCATCGACGCCGGGGCGCTTACCGCCGAGGTCGCGGAGGTGTTCCCGCTGGCCGAGGCCGCCCGGGCGCATGCCCGGGGGGAGGCCGGCCACGCCCGCGGCAAGCTCGTTCTGCAGATCGCTTCCTGACCCTGTCCCGCACCTGCCCGCATCCAGTTCCCCGTCGCAACATCCCTGGGAGAGATCATGACCACCGTCGCCACCAGCTCCGTCACCACCACCTCGATCAGCCGGGCCGCCGCCGCGGAACTCATCGCCGTGGCGCGTTCCGCCGCCGCTGACATCGGGGTCGACCTGGCCATCGCCGTCACCGATGCGGCCGGGCACCTGCGGGCCTTCGAGGCCATGGACGGCACCCCGTTCCTCGCCCACGAGGTCGCGGTCAACAAGGCCTGGACGGCCGCGGCCTACCGGCTGCCCACCCACGTCTGGAGCAGCGTCGTCCAGGACCCGGCCGTCGCCCAGCTCGCGCACATCCCGCGCCTGGTCGCCGTCGGCGGCGGCTACCCGGTCATCGAGAACGGTGTGGTCATCGGCGGGCTGGGCCTGTCCGGCGGCAACGCCGACCAGGATCAGCAGGCCGCGGCGGCGGCCCTGACCGCCCTGGGCTTCGACCGCCCGGCCTGACCCGGCCTCCGCGCCGGTCCCGGCTCCCCGCCGGTCCGGCGGGGCGCCGGCCAGCTGCTCCTGATCCGCGTATCAGCTAGCGGGTCAGGGGCGCGCTGGCCTCTGCTCACGGGTCAGGGCGAGCCGCGGTAGAGCTCGGTGAGCAGCGCGACGGCGGCGTGCGTGGAAGGGTGCGGGTCGTGGCGCCGCCAGATCATCTGCACGGTGATCGGCGGGGCGTCGCGCAGCGGGCGGAAGACCACGCCCTCACGGCCGTACTGATCCGTGGTCCCCTCGGGCGTGATCCCCACGCCGTCGCCGGCCGCGATGATCGCCAGCCAGTCGTCGATGTCGCGGGTCTCCCGCATCCGGGGCCGCGCGCCATCCGGCCACAGATCGGCGGTAGTGGTTCCGGTGCGCCGGTCGATGATGAGCGTGCGCTGCGGGATCTCGGCCAGCCGGACGGACCGGCGCCGGGCCCAGGGGTCCTCGGCGGGCAGGGCGCAGTACCGTCGCTCCTGGCCGACGACAGCGCTGGCGAATCGCGTGCTGCCGGCGGCGGTGCGCAGTACGGCGAGGTCGCACAGGCCCTCGGCCAGGCCGCCGGTGGGGGAGTTGGTGCGGATCAGGTCCAGCTCGACACCGGGATACCGGGCGGCCCAGCGACGCTGGAACTCGCGAGTGTGCCGGCCCATTGCCGACCAGGCGTGGCCGACGCGCAGCCGGGTGTGGCCCGTGGTGGCCTCGGCGACCAGGTTGTCGGCCGCGGCCAGCACCTGCCGGGCCTGAGCCAGGGCATGTACGCCGGCGGTGGTCGGGGTAATGGCCCGGCTGGTGCGGTGCAGCAGTCGGACGCCGAGAACCTGCTCCAGGGACTGCAGGTTCCGCGATACCGCAGCCTGGGAGATGCCCAGCTCGATGGCGGCATCGGTAAAGGTACCCGAGTCCACGATCGCGACCAGGCAGCGCAGGTGCCGCAGCTCGAGATCCATAACTCCAGCGTATAACTGAGGCGATGTATGCATTTTGCGTATACACCAGCAGGGCTCATGCTCCTGCTATGAGCTTCACGATGCGCGCGTGCAGCACGGACCCGGCCAGCGGCCCGGCCACGACGAGCGGCGCGTCAGCCGGCCAGCGAGGCACCGGGCCGGCCGGGCCGACCGGGCTCGCCAGGCAGGCCGGATACGCCGGGCCGGCCGAGCACGCCAGGCAGGCCGGGCACGCGGAGCCGGCCGGGCGGGCCGTCCACTTCAGCGGGATCGCCCTGATGACCGGCGGCGCGGCCGCCAACCAGCTCGGCGCGGCCAGCGCGGCGCTGGCGTTCCCGGTGCTGGGCCCGGCCGGGGTGGTCGCGGTGCGCCAGTGGGTAGCCGCCGTCGTGCTGGTCACGACGGTGCGGCCGAAGTTCGCCGCGTTCACCCTGCGGCAGTGGCAGCCGGTCCTGGCGCTGGCACTGATCTTCGCCGTCATGAACATCTCGCTCTACACGGCGGTCAGCCGGATCGGGCTCGGCCTGGCCGTCACCCTGGAGTTCGTCGGCCCGCTGGCCGTGGCGCTGCTGGCCACCCGCCGCGTCATTGACCTCGGCTGCGCGCTGATGGCCGGGGCCGCCGTAGTGGTCCTGGCCCGCCCGCAGCCCAGCACCGACTACGCCGGCATCGGGCTGGCCCTGCTGGCGGCCGCCTGCTGGGCCGGCTACATCCTGGTCAACCGGGTCGTGGGCGCCCGGCTGCCCGGCTCGCAGGGCCCGGCCGCGGCGGCCGCGGTGTCGGCGCTGCTCTATGTCCCGGTCGGCATCTGGGCGCTGGCCAGCCACCCGGTGACCGGCGTCGCCCTGGGCCATGCTGCCCTGGCCGGGGTCTTGTGCTCGGCCGTCCCGATGGTCACCGACGTGCTGGCGCTGCGCCGGGTGCCGGCTCAGTTCTTCGGTGTCTTCATGAGCGTGAACCCGGTCTTCGCCGCCCTGACCGGCCTGATCATCTTGCGCCAGGATCTCGGCCTCGCTGAGTGGCTCGCGATCGGCGCCATCGTCACCGCGAACGTGCTCAGCCTTGGCGCCGGGCGAGGCCGGCGACGCGATCTCAGCGAGCCGGAGCACCCGGCCGCCGCCCGGGAGCGCGCCGTCACGGATCTCGGCGCCGGTGACAGGCCGGCCATTTCCGGCCCGCTGACCTGACCATTCGCACTGTCGCGCCCGGAGTATTCCTGTGCACTCTTGACAGATTGCGTCCATTTGATCTGATGTGCCTGGGAGAAAGTGTCGTAAAGCGGTCTCTGCGACTGGACTCGGGAGCGGGCGGTGGGCATGGCGGCAAGCTGGCTGGGCGACAGGATACGGACCGGGTCGAGGCGGCAGGCCGCGGCGGGCCGGGCGCACCGGGCCCCCGCAGCCCGGCCGCGGCGGGCCGGCACGGCGCGCGCGCACCCGACCGGCACGGCCCGCGCGCACCGGACCGGCGGGGCCCGAGCCCGGCTGGCCTTGCTCGCGGTGCTGGCGCTCGCGGCTGCGCTGGCCATCCCGCAGCTGGCCGTCGGCACGGCGGCCAGCGCCGCGGTCGGCGGGCGCAGCGTGGCCGGGGGCGCCGGGCAGGCTGCAGCCCGCTCCGCGGCCGCGCAGTCACCATCCGGGCGACCCGCTGCCACGCGCTCCGCGGCCGGGCGGCCCGCCGGCCAGGGCTCTGCCCCGTCGGGCAGCGATTCCGCGTGCCCGGCGGCCACCCCCGCCGCGGCGGGATCGAGCACCGTCTCGGCGCCCGCCGACGTGTGGGTGACCGGCGGCGACGCCTCCGCGACGGTGGTCTGGTGCCCGCCCGTCACCGGGGCCGCCTCGGTCGTCAGCTACACCGTCACCTCCTCCGCCGGGCAGAGTGTCACGGCCCGGGTGCCTAACGACTGGGCCATCGTGGACGGCCTGAGCGACGGCACTGCTTACACGTTTACTGTGAGCGCTAACACCGCGAGCGGGACGGCCGGCCCGGCCGCTACCACCACGTCCGTCACCCCGGCGAAGCTCGCCCCGCCGCGGAACGTCAGCCTCGGTCAGCCGCAGAAGGTCGGCTATGACCAGCACTCCATGATCATCAACGGCAAGCCGGTGTTCATCACGGCCGGCGAGTTCGACCCGTGGCGCACCCCCTCGCCGTCGCTGTGGCTCGACGACATGCAGAAGATGAAGGCCGATGGCTACAACGCCGTGACCGTCTACTTCGACTGGGACTACACCTCGCCGTCGCCCGGTGTCTACGACTTCACCGGCGTCCGGGACATGAACGAGTTCCTGAACATGGCCCAGCAGGCCGGGCTGTACGTCATCGCCCGTCCCGGCCCCTACATCAACGCCGAGACCGACGGCGGCGGCATCCCGTCCTGGGTCCTGAACGTGCCCGGCGGCTACCGCTCCGACGCTCAGCCGTACCTGTCCGCGGCCCTGCAGTGGTTCTCGCAGATCGACGCGATCATCGCTGCGCACCAGATCAGCAAGGGCGGCGACGTGATCGCCTACCAGATCGAGAACGAGTACACCGGCAAGTCCGCCGCCGACGTTCAGTACATGGCCGATCTCGAGCAGCAGGCCACCGGGGACGGGATCACCGTGCCGTTCACCTTCAACCAGTGCTGCGGCTCGGACACCTTCACCTCCGGCACCGGCGCGGTGAATATCAGCGGCCAGGACAACTACCCGCTCGGCTTCAACTGCGCCGACCCCAGCGGCTTCGGCAACCCCGGCGGCTACCCCAGCTACTCCGGCATGCCCGTCTACCTGCCCGAGTACCAGGGCGGCTCGTTCGACGGGTGGGGCGGCTCCGGGTACGACAACTGCTACAACCTGACCGGGCCCGCCTTCGAGAACGTCTACTACAAGAACAACATCGCCCAGGGCGTCACCATGCAGAGCAACTACATGGGCGTGGGCGGGACCAACTGGGGCTGGCTGCCTGATCCCGGGGTCTACAGCTCCTATGACTACGGCGCTGCCATCCGGGAGACCGACGAGATCGGCACGCCGGCCAGCCCGAACTCGATCGTCGGATCCAAGTTTGGCGAGAACAAGCTCATCAACGACTTCGAGACCTCCGTCGCGCCGCTCACCGACACCCAGCCGGCCGCCGCGCCAGTCGCTGATAACAGCAAGGTCACCACCCTGGCCCGGGCTAACCCCGACAACGGCACCCAGTTCATCTACCTGCGCCAGGGCAACGCACCCTCGACCGACACCGTGAGCACTCACCTCGCGCTGAACGCCGACCAGGCCGCCGGCTACAGCTACGACGACGCCAGCCCGGCGCTGACCTACGCCGGCACCTGGACCCACGCCGACCCGAGCGCCAGCTACACCGCCGGCGACTACGACAGCACCGAGTCGTGGAGCACCCAGGCCGGGGCCACCATGTCGGTGACCTTCACCGGGACCGCCGTGCAGTGGATCGCCCCGAAGAACAACAACGGCGGCATTGCCGACGTCAGCATCGACGGCACCGACGCCGGCACCGTCGACACCTACGCGGCCGCCGGCAAGAGTTTCCAGCAGGTCCTGTTCACTAAGTCCGGCCTCACCGCCGGCAGCCACACCCTCACCATCACCGTGACCGGCACCCAGAATGCGGCCTCATCGGCCGACACCGTCGTGGTTGACGCCATCAACGTCCCGACGGCCGCCCAGCTGGCCGACTACTACCCGGTCGTGCCGCAGCAGGGCACCATCACCCTTGACGGCCGCGACTCCCGGCTGCTGGTCGCCAACTACGACTTCGGCGGCCAGCACCTGGTCTACTCCACCTCCGAGCTGATGACTCAGGGCTCGGCGGGCGGCCAGGCCACGGCCGTCCTTTACGACCCGGCCGGCACCGACGGCGAGACCGTGCTGCGCTACGCCAGCCAGCCCCATGTCAGCGTCACCTCCGGGACCGTGTCGTCCAGCTGGGACGCCAGCCGCGGCGACCTGCGCCTGGACTACACCCATGAGGGCCTGTCCCAGGTCGACATCACCGGCGGCGGCAACCCGCCGCTGCGCCTGCTGATCGCCGCCACGGACACCGCCGAGGAACTGTGGCCTGAATCCACCCAGGCGGGCGACGCCCTGGTCGAGGGCGGCTACCTGGTGCGGACAGCCGTGAGCCACGGCGCCGTGCTCGCTCTGACCGGCGACACCTCGCAGGCCAGCCCCGTTACCGTCTGGGCGCCGCCGGGAATCAAGGTGGTGACCTGGAACGGGCAGCCGCTCACCACGAGAAATAGCCAGAACGGGACGATCGCCGGCACCGTGCCCGGACCAGCGGCCGCGCACCTGCCGACGCTGTCCGGGTGGCGGTTCAGCGCCGAGGCCCCGGAAGCCCAGCCTGGCTTCAGCGACGGCTCCTGGACCCTGGCCGACCACCCGGTCTCCAGCGCCAGCTCGCCGTCCACGCCGGTGCTGTACGCCTCCGACTACGGCTACCAGCACGGTTTCACCTGGTACCGCGGTCACTTCACCGGCACCGGGAACGAGACCGGCGTCAAGCTCACAGCCGACGGGATCGCCCCGACGGGCGCTTACTCGGTCTGGCTGAACGGCGCCTTCCTCGGCTCGGGCACCGCCGCCGGAGCGTCCGCGCAGACCTTCACCTTCCCGGCCGCCGCGGTCCGGGCCGGCGCCGGCAACGTCATCGCGGTGCTGGTGGAGAACACCGGCAACCCCGAGGGCCCGAGCGGCGAGAAGACCGGCCTGTACAGCGCCTCGCTGACCGGGGCGTCGGCCAGCTCAGAGCCGGTCACCTGGCGGCTGATGGGCAGCCCTGGCGGCACGCAGCTGCAGGACCCGGTGCGCGGCGTGATGAACGCGGCCGGCCTGTACGGCAGCAACCACGGCTGGGCGCTGCCCGGTTACCCGGACGCCAGCTGGCAG
>DASXDJ010000024.1:0-25816 GCA_036490755.1 Streptosporangiaceae bacterium | reverse complement strand
CGCCGATCGCCGGGATGGCGGCTCCGCCGCCCGCGGCTCCGGCGGGTCATCACCTCGTCGGCGCCGCCGGACGAAGAGCCGGCCGGCGCTGCGCCAGCTAGCCCGCCGGGCCCGCCCGTACCGCCCAGCCCGCAGGGGCCGGCCGGACAGCAACAGCGACAGTGGGCATCGCCGGGCACGCCTGTCCAGCCCGGATCCGGCCCGCCAGCTGGCTCCGTCCCGGGCGAGCTCCGGGACTGGGACGGCCCCGGCCTGGGGGCCATGCGCGAGCAGGAGATCAGCCGGACGCAGCCCCAGCCGCCGGCCAGGCCGCCGGGCCCGGCGGCGGCGTCCCGGTACGCCAACGCCACGCTCCTGAGCATGCCCTGGCAGGCGCCCTGGCCCCGGGAGCAGTCGCTGGAGCCTGCCCAGCGGCTGCTGCTGCGGGTGGACATCGGGCCGCTGTCGGCCCGCAGCCAGGTGCAGGCCCCCGTGCCGTTCCCGGACGAGTACCTGCCCGGCGGCGACCTGACCATCGACGTCGCCGTGACCAGCGAGACGTTCTGGATCGGCCGCGGTCTCGGGGCCGCCAACAGCACCTGGGGCCAGGCCCAGCAGGGCAGCTTCCTGCTGCCCGGCAACGGCGGGCCGGCGCACACGGCCGACGGCCAGGCCGAGCTCCTGTTCGAGCTGCTCACGCCACCCGATCCCGGTCCGGCACGACTGCGGATCATCTACTACTACCGGGGCGCGGTGGTGCAGTCGCAGGTGCTGGTGGCCGAGATCGGCACCGTCGCTCCCGGCCGGTCCGCTCCCGGCCGAGCTGCCCTGGACGCTGCTGCTCCCGGCGGCGCCGTCCCCGGCGACGATGCTGCGGGCGGCCGGTGGTCCCTGCGCACCGACTACACGATCGCCGAGAGCCTGCCCAGCGCCGCCCGCATCCCGGACCGGCCGCGGGTCGCGATCGTGCTGCACCAGGACGCCGCCGGGCAGGCGCTGTTCGCTCGCCGCGACGGCGCAGCCGCCGCCGGGTCCCCCGCGGCCAGTTCCCCGGCCACGGCGGTGGCGATCCCGCCCGCCCTGGCCGGGCGGGTGCAGGACCTGCGCAAGCTCCTGGCCAGCGAGGCAATCGCGCCGGTGGCGGTACGCCGGAGCAAGGCTCAGCTGGTGCAGACGCTGCGGGCGCTGGCCCCGGTTGGCTGGGAGCTGTATGCCGGGCTGTTCCCGAGCCTGCGTGAGACCTTCTACACCCTCGGCGGGAGCGCCGCGGCTACTGGTACCGGAGCAGCAGGCCACGAGGCCGGGCCCGCGGTGCTGCACGTCGCCCGGCCGGCCGGAGTCGGCCTGAGCGTGCCGTGGGCCTACCTCTACACGATCGGCATTGACTCCGGCTACGCCGCGAACAGGTTCCGGGACGTTCCGCTGTGCCCGCTGGTCGAGGACTGGGACGGGCGCGGCACGCTCGTTACTGAGGACCTGACGAGCTGCCCGCAGGCCGGGACCGTGTCGCATGCCAGCAACCTGCTGTGCCCGTTCGGGTTCCTCGGGCTGCGGCACGACATCGAGCAGCTGAGCTCCTCGCAGCGGCCGGTGCTGTCCATCGAGGCGCCGTCCGGATCGCGGGTGGTGATCGCCGAGACCGCCTACCAGGTCAGCGCGGCGGCGCTGGGCGCGCACGTGACCACGCTGCGCAAGACGGTCGCGGCCCGGCTGCCGGGCGTGAGCTGCCTGGAGACGACCAGCAAGGCGATGCTGGCGGAGCTGATCAGCGCCGACCTGCCGCTGGTCTACTTCTACTGCCACGGCGAGCGGCCGAACGCCGCCAGCCCGGAGACCTTCCTGGGCATCGGAAAGCGCGAGTGGGTGACGGCCCCGGACTTCATGAGCTGGGTGCAGGACGCCTACCTGCGGTCCGGGCTGCGGGTGTGGGATCAGGTCCGGCCGCTGGTGTTCATCAACGCCTGCCACTCGGCTGAGATCGACCCGCGGGCGCTGTTCAACTACGTGGACGCGTTCGTCGGGGTGGGCAACGCCGCCGGGGTGATCGGCACCGAGGTCAGGGTGCACCAGGACCTGGCCATGCGGTTCGCGCAGGCGTTCTTCGGCGAGCTGCTGGCCGACGGCGGCACGGTGGGCGTGGCGCTGCGCCGGGCCCGGCTGCGGTTCCTGGCCGGCGGGAACCTGTTCGGCCTGAATTACACGCCGTACTGCTGGGCGGACCTGACCATCACCAAGCCGTCCTGACCCCGGCGAGCCGTCCTGACCCCCGGCGAGACGGGGTGACCCGGCGAGCGGCGGGCTGTCACCGGACCAGCGCGGGGACCGTCTGGTCCCGGCCGGCCAGCCAGCCGCTGGCCAGCAGGACGGCGACGACGCCCAGCAGCAGCACGATCGAGGCGGCCCAGCCGCCGGTGGCGGTGTGCAGGAAGCCGACCAGCAGCGGGCCCAGGCTGGCCAGCAGGTAGCCGACGCTCTGCGCGAAGGCCGACAGCGACGCCGACGTCACCGGGTCAGGTGCCCGGGCCATGGTGAAGTAGATGGCCAGGCCCAGCGACGAGCCCTGGCCCAGGCCCAGGACCAGGGTGAACACCGCGGACCCGCCGACCGGCCCGAAGGCGGACCCGGTCAGCCCGATGGCCAGTGCCGCGGCCATGCCCACCGACAGCCACTGCTGACTGCGCAGCCGGTGCGCCAGCACCGGCACCAGCAGGGCCGCGACGGCGTTGCCGAGGTTCATCACGGCCAGCAGGGTTCCGGCGTCCACGGCGCTGACGCCGCGGTCCCGGAACATGGTCGGGAACCAGGACAGCGAGGCGTAGTAGACCGCGCTCTGCAGGCCCATGAACAAGGTGACCTGCCAGGTCAGCGCGGTACGCCAGAGCGGCCGGCTGGTCCGGGCGGCGGCCGCCGCGGCGGGCTGGAGGCCAGTGTCGTGCCTGGCGGAGGCGGAGCGCGGGGCCGTCGCGCCGGATCGCCCGGGCTCGGCCAGCAGGGCTTCCTCACCCTCGGGCAGCGGCCCGGCGGGCGGCGTCGTCCGGTACCGCAGCTGCGGCAGCCAGGCGGCCGCCCCGATCAGCGCCGGGACGGCCCACAGGCCCAGGGTGATCCGCACCGCGCCGGTGCCGCTGCCGGCCGCCTGGTAAACCGGCACCGCGATCAGCGAGCCGATGATCGCGCCGGTCGACATGGCCGCCAGGTACATCCCGATCAGCAGCCCGGCGCGTTCTGGCCGGCGGCGCTTGACCAGGCTCGGCAGCAGCACGTTCATCAGCGCGATCGCCCCGCCGGCCAGGACGGTGCCGGGGAACAGCAGCGTGCCGGGAGCGGCGCCGCGCATGGCCAGGCCGCCGGCCAGCAGGACCAGGGCCGTGCCCAGGACGCGTTCCTCGCCGAATGCCCGGCTCAGCGGCGCCGCGACCCCGGAGAACACCCCGAAGCACAGCACCGGGATGGCGGCCAGGAGGGCCTGGCCCGCCGGGGACAGGTGCATCGAGGTGTGCAGCTCGGGGAACAGCGGCGGCAGGCTGGTGATAGCGGCCCGCAGGTTGAAGGCCAGGATGAGGATCCCGGCGATCAGCAGGCCCAGCCCGGCGCCGCGAACCGGGGCACTGACTGGTGACCTGCCGATTTCCGCCCGCACTGGACGAAGTCTAAGGGCCGCCCGGGCAGGCAGCCGTCCGGGCCTGGCCGGGTTGGTCGCGCGCTGCATGTTGCCGGCCTGGCCAGGGGCCTTAGGGTATTGCCCCATGACAGGTGAAGTGTCGCCGGCCGACCCTGGCCGCCAGCCCGTCCCGCTCGGCGAGCTGCGCGCCTCGCACGAGGACCGGGACAAGGTCGTCGAGCGGCTGCGGGTCGCGGCCGGCGACGGGCGCCTGACCGCCGAGGAGCTCGACGAGCGGCTGGAGCGGGCCCTGCAGGCCCGGACCTACGGCGAGCTGGTCGTGCTCACGGTCGACCTGCCTGCCACCGGCGACGGCCCGCTGCTCCCGCAGCCCGACCCGTCGGTCCAGCCCAAGGAGCTGGTCCGGATCCAGACCCGCAGCGGCCACACCGAGCGCGGCGGCAACTGGGTGGTGCCCGGGGCCATGGACGTGACGGTGACCAGCGGCAGCGTCAAGCTCGACTTCACCGGCGCGGTGATCACCAGCCGGGTGCTGCGGATCGAGGCGGACGTGCACAGCGGGCACCTGGTCCTGATCACCCGGCCCGGCGTCGTCGTCGACTCCGACGAGGTCGAGGTCCGCAGCGGTCACGTCAGGACGGCAACGCCCTGGCGGCCCGGCATCCCGGAGGTCCTGCGGGTCGAGATCACCGGGCGGGTCCGCAGCGGGCACGTCAGCGCGCACCCGCCGCGCCGCACGTTCTGGCAGTGGCTGCGCCGTGAGCAGCGCCCCTACGCCGACGCCCTGCGCTGACTGGTAAGCGGTAGCCCGGCGGGCTTTCTGCCTTATCCGAGGTCGCCGGAACGCTCTCGGCCGCGCATTCCGCGGGCGGGCCGGTTACGGTTGGCGCAGCATGCCGGTTTGGCACTGTTTTCCCGGTAAAAGAGGTTCTCCCGTGCGGATGCACCCGGCGTTCATCGCCCTGCCCGTACTGGTGTCCGCCGCTCTCATCGCGGGCACCCCGGCCCTGGCCGGCACCCCCGGCCGCCCCGGCCCGCAGCCGGCCGCGGTCAGCCCGGCCAGCCGGGTCATTGACGACGTGCTCAACGGCGATTCCTGCACCACTCAGCCCGACAACCCGGCCATCACCAGTGCGTGCATCACGGTCGGCTTTTTCGCCGACGGGCCTTTCGTGAGCGGCCTGATGGAGGCCTCGTCCAACGGCACGTGGGGCGGCAACACCTTCGGCGGCCTGGGCAGCGTCACCGACCCGTTCTCGGTGTCGTGCGTGCCCCAGCCGGAGAACATCCCGGTCTGCGTGGCGGTGGGTGAGCACTACAAGAACCCGGCCTACCCGCAGCAGCTCGTCGCGACCGGCGGGGCCAACGGGTTCAGCCCGGTCACGTTCGGGGACCCGAAGGGCGACAACTGGTCGGTACTCAACGACGTGTCCTGCGCGAGCGCGACGTTCTGCATGATGGTGGGCTCGGACGGCAAGGCCCGCAAGACCGCGCACGGCGTGCGCTACACCACGCACGCCAGCGCCTACCGCTGGAACGGCAGCGCCCGGCGCCAGCTCAAGGTTCCCGCCCCGGCGCACGCGAAGGCCAGCCAGCTGGGGGGCGTGAGCTGCCCGACTGCGACCAGCTGCATGGCTGTCGGCATCTACACCGGGCCGGCCGGGCGGACCCGGCCGTACTCGGTCCTGTGGACCGGCGGCGCCTGGCATCTCCGCACTGTCCGGGCCATCAGCGGCAAGGCCACCACGGTCCCGGAGGCCGTCTCCTGCTCCGCCGCGGCGACCTGCACCGCGGTCGGCGAGGCCGTCACGAAGGGCCGGACGGCCTTCGCCGAGCGCTTCGCCGGCGGCAAGTGGACGGTGCAGCACATTGCCGCCGAGGCCAGGTCGGGGTTCTTCAGCGTGTCCTGCCCGTCCGCGACCGCGTGCGTGGCGGTCGGCCAGCGCGGCACCCGGTCCCTGGCCGAGGCGTGGAACGGGACGCGGTGGGCGGCGCAGGCCGTGCCGCAGACCGGGGCGCCGCGGTCGACCGATGCCCTGCAGCATGTCTCGTGCATCACCGCGGCCATCTGCACCGCGGCCGGGTACCAGCACAACCCGCAGGTCCGGTACGCCTACCGGACCCTGGCGGCGGGCTGGAACGGTTCGAGGTGGGCCATCCAGAAGACCTTCAACCAGTAACCCGCGGCATGCGGAGGGCCCCGGGCTGCGCGGCAGCCGGGGCCTTCCGCGCCGGCCCGCCGCCCGCGCTAGAACACCGAGATGTGCACGTGGTCGAAGTGGTTGGCGGTGACGCTGCCGCGGTCCTCCATGGGCACCCAGCCCGACGACGGCATCCGGGCGTCCCAGATCCGCTGCCGGTAGATGATGTACATGATGCCGAGCCGGGAGGCGTTGGCCTGCGCCCACGAGGCGATGGAGTACCCCAGCTGGATCCGGGAGCTGGCCGGCAGGACGCCGCCGGTGCTCAGCATGAAGTCGCAGGCCCGGCCCAGCGGATGCTCGCCGGAGCTCTCCGGCCGGTAGCAGCCGATGGCGGGGAACGGGCCGAACCGGCGGTCGACCTCGTCCCGGACCTGCCGCATCCGGGCGGTGATGCGGTCGCCGCCGGTGACCGGGGACTCCGGCCGGAACTGCGCCATCAGGCGGTCGACCGCCTGCCGTCGGCCGGCCAGCGCGCTGACCTGCCGCTGCAGGTCGGCGAGCCGGGCCCGGGCGGCCTGCCCGGCGCGCTCGCTGGCCGCGACCAGCCCCTGCAGTTCCCGCATGGTGGCGGTGCGCTGCCGGGCCAGGTACTCGACGACGCCGCTCTTGCCGAGCAGGTGCGCGGTGTCGCCGCTGAACAGCACCGCCAGCTCCGGGTCGGCCGCGCCGCCCATGTACCGGGCGACGGCCAGCTGCACGATCCGCCGGCGGGTGGCGCTCACCTGGCGGCGCAGCCGGACCTCGCGGGCGGTGGCCGTCCGGGCGGAGCGCTGCGCGTCGTCCAGGCTCACCAGCTGACCGCGGTACTGGCGGGACAGCCGCGCGGCCCTGGCCTCCAGCTGGCTCAGCGTCGGCTGGGCGGCCGCCGCGGACTGCCCGGTGGCCGAGGCGGCCCAGGCCATCCGGGTGGCCGGCGCGCCAGGGCGGCCGGCCGGCACGAGGAGCAGCGCGAGGGCGAGCGCGGTCACCGCGATGGCGCCGCTGCTGACCGCCGCGCGCAGCGCGCGGCGCGGGCCGGAACGCCCGCACCGGGGGGATCGCCGCACAGCCTCACCTCTCCCTGCAGCCTGCGGGAGCTGATTTGCGGAAGCTAGCACCCAGACCGGCCCGGCGCAGGCCATTCCCGCGACAGAGCCCCGGGCCGCGCAGCAGCCCGGGGCTCGTCTGGCCAGCCTGATCGCGCTAGCCGCGGTCCTTCAGGGAGCGCAGCACGTACTGCATGATGCCGCCGTGCCGGAAGTACTGGGCCTCGCCGGGAGTGTCGATGCGCAGGATGGCACCGAACTGGCGGCCGTCAGCCACCACGGTCACCTCGCGCGGCACCTCGCCGGTGTTCATCGCCTCGATGCCCAGCACGTCGAACACCTCGTGGCCGGTCAGGCCCAGCGACCGCGCGCTGTCGCCTGGCTTGAACTCCAGCGGCAGCACGCCCATGCCGATCAGGTTGGACCGGTGGATCCGCTCGAACGACTCCACCAGCACCGCGCGGACGCCGAGCAGCGCCGTGCCCTTCGCGGCCCAGTCCCGCGAGGAGCCGGAGCCGTACTCCTTGCCGCCGAGGATGACCAGCGGCGTACCCTGCGCCAGGTACTCGCGCGAGGCGTCGTAGATCGGCATCTCGGTGCCCTCGGGCAGCTTGCGGGTGATCCCGCCCTCGGTGCCCGGCGCCAGCTGGTTGCGCAGCCGGATGTTGGCGAAGGTGCCGCGGATCATCACCTCGTGGTTGCCGCGCCGCGACCCGTAGCTGTTGAAGTCGCGCCGGTCGATGCCGTGCTCGGTGAGGTACTTCCCGGCCGGGCTGTCGGTCTTGATCGCGCCGGCCGGCGAGATGTGGTCGGTGGTCACCGAGTCGCCCAGCCGGGCCAGCACCCGGGCACCGTGCACGTCGGTGACCGGCGCGGGCTCGGCGGTCATGCCCTCGAAGTACGGGGGGCGCCGCACGTAGGTGGAATCCGCCGCCCAGGCGAAGGTGTCGCCGCCGGGCACGTCGAGCTCCTGCCAGTTCTGGTCACCGGCGAATACGTCGGCGTAGTCGCGGGTGAACATCTCCGCGGCCACCGCGGTTCGCACCACCTCGTCCACCTCGGCCGGCGACGGCCACAGGTCACGCAGGTACACCGGCTGGCCCGAGGAGCCGGTGCCGATCGGCTCGGTGGTCAGGTCCAGGTCCATCGTGCCGGCCAGCGCATAGGCCACCACCAGCGGCGGGGAGGCCAGGTAGTTCATCTTCACGTCCGGATTGATCCGGCCCTCGAAGTTGCGGTTGCCCGACAGCACCGAGACGACGGCCAGGTCGTTCTCGTTCACCGCCGTGCTGACCCCCTCCGACAGCGGGCCGGAGTTGCCGATGCAGGTGGTGCAGCCGTAGCCGACCAGGTTGAAGCCCAGCTTCTCCAGGTACGGGGTGAGCCCGGCGCGCTCGTAGTAGTCCATGACCACCTTGGAGCCCGGCGCCAGCGTGGTCTTCACCCACGGCTTGCGCTCCAGCCCGGCCTCGACGGCCTTCTTGGCCAGCAGCGCCGCACCGACCATCACCGACGGGTTGGAGGTGTTCGTGCACGAGGTGATGGCCGCGATCACCACCGAGCCGTGGTCCACGGAGGTCTGCGTGCCGTCCTCCAGCGTGACCTCAGTCGGCTGCGAGGGCCGGCCGCGAGCGGGCGCCTGGCCCGGCACCACGCGCGTGTTGGTGTCGTTCTCGGCCCGGCCGTTGGCTTCCGCCGCCACCGGGTCCGACGCCGGGAACGTGCCGGCGATGTCGTCGTCCAGCTGGTCCAGCTGGACGTAGGTGCCGAGCGAGTTCCGGAACGCGCTCTTGGCGTCCGACAGCGCCACCCGGTCCTGCGGCCGCTTCGGCCCGGCGATCGACGGGACCACCGTGGACAGGTCCAGCTGCAGTTCCTCGGAGTAGCGCGCGTGCGCGGCCGGATCGTGCCACAGGCCCTGCTCCTTGGCGTAGGCCTCGACCAGCGCGACCTGCTCCGCCGAGCGGCCGGTCAGCCGCAGGTAGGTCAGGGTCTCGGCGTCGATCGGGAAGATCGCGCAGGTGGAGCCGAACTCCGGGCTCATGTTGCCGATGGTGGCCCGGTTGGCCACCGGCACCGCCGCGACGCCTTCGCCGTAGAACTCCACGAACTTTCCCACTACGCCGTGCTTGCGCAGCAGCTCGGTGATGGTCAGCACCAGATCGGTAGCGGTCGTCCCGGCCGGCAGCTCGCCGCTCAGCCGGAACCCGACGACGCTGGGGATCAGCATCGACACCGGCTGGCCGAGCATGGCCGCCTCGGCCTCGATGCCGCCGACTCCCCAGCCCAGGACGCCCAGGCCATTCTGCATCGTGGTGTGCGAGTCGGTACCCACGCAGGTGTCGGGGTAGGCGCTCGTCACGCCGTCGGCGGACTGGGTCATCACCACCCGGGCCAGGTGCTCGATGTTGACCTGGTGCACGATGCCGGTACCCGGCGGCACCACCTTGAACTGGCGCAGCGCCTCCTGGCCCCAGCGCAGGAACGCGAACCGCTCGGAGTTGCGCTGGAACTCCAGCGCCACGTTGCGGTCGAAGGCGTCGGGGCGGCCGAACACGTCGGCGATCACCGAGTGGTCGATGACCAGCTCGGCCGGCACCAGCGGGTTGATCTTGGCCGCGTCGCCGCCGAGGGCCTGCATCGCCTCGCGCATCGCGGCCAGGTCGACAACCGCCGGGACGCCGGTCAGGTCCTGCATGATGACCCGGGACGGGCTGAACGGGATCTCGGTGTCCGGCTCAGCGGCCGCGTCCCACTCCCCCAGCGCGGTGACATGGCCGGCCGTCACGTTCTCGCCGTCCTCGGTGCGCAGCATGTTCTCCAGCAGCACCTTCAGGCTGAACGGCAGGGTATCCGCGCCCGGCACGGCATCCAGCCGGTGAATCTGGTAGCTGGTCCCGGCCACCTCGAGGGTGGCGCGGCTGCCGAAGCTGTTCGCGGTCATGATCCTGCCTCCTGGCCTAGCGCGGGCCCTGTCGCCGCACGCGCAGTCTGCATATTGCCGCAACCGGGGCCCCGCCGTGGCGTGAGCCTCCCGCGTCCGGCAATTATCTCGACGTCAAGCTATCTAGGAGCAAGCCTAGTAACGAGGTATCTTGACGTCAAGCTATCTGGCCGGGCCCGGGATCGCGCCGGACGGAGCCGCGCGGCGCGGGCTCACTACCCGGGCGCCGCGCCGGCTACCGCGCCGGAGGGGCCTTTCTGGCTAGTGTCCCGCAGCCGCGGCTCAGGGCCCCGCCGTGCGGAACACCGGCCAGCACACCTCGGTGCGGTGCTGGCTCTCATCGCCGGTGTCACCGAACCCGGTCAGGTAGTACTCCCGGATCGGGCCCGCGACGCCGATCGCCTGCCGGGCCACCGCCGTGCCCAGCGCGCCGTAGGTCCGGTCGATGCCGTCGGCTGGCCCCTCGTGCACCAGTACCGCCGCCTCGACCGCCGGGATCTCCTGCACGCCGACGCCGGCCGCGAGCTCCCGGCCGCTGCGCTCCTGCTTCTTGCTGTTATCAGCGCCCGGACGCGGCACATCGGCGGCCATGCGGGTTCCGGCGAGCCGGCCGCCGCGAGCCGGGCCAGCCGCGCCCGGCACCACCGGCCCGGCCAGCGGCCGGAAGACCGTCACCTCAGCGCGCTCCAGCTCGAAGAAATCACCGGGGAACAGCGCCCCGGCCGGCCCGGCCGGGGTCAGTCCCGACGCGGTCAGGGCGGCGGCGATGCCGTCGAAGGCCCGCTCCGCCCAGCCGCCCAGGTCCGCGGCGTCGACCAGGGCGCGGGCGGCCAGCGCGGTCACCGCCGGGATCGCGCGCAGCTGCACGGCCGGCGCGGGCGGCGGCCCGGCCAGCAGCGCGCGCAGCGCCGCCACCGAGGCCCGGGTCTGCTCCAGCTGCTGCTCCATCCGCGCCAGGTGCGCGGCGATCTCCTTGTTGCGGGCCCCGACATCGGGGGCCGCCAGCACGGCGCGGATCTGGTCCAGCGGCATGCCCAGGTCACGCAGCCGCCGGATGACCTGGGCGGTGCTGACCTGGCTGGTGTCGTAGAACCGGTACCCGCTGTCCGGGTCGACGTCGGCCGGCTCCAGGACGCCGAGGTCGTGATAGTGCCGCAGCGCCTTCACGCTGAGATATGTCATCCGCGAGAAGTCGCCGATGCTCAGCCGGGTCGCCATGGTCCCGAGTATCACCTGTCCCCCGGCCGCGGGAGAGTCCGGGTCAGGGCGGCCACGCCGACCAGCAGCACGCCCATCTCGGCCAGGCTCCAGCCGAACGCAACGGCGTAGCCGCGGGTCAGCAGGTTGTAGAAGACCACGCCGGTCACGGCCACGCCGATGGCATTGCCGACCTGCTGGGCGGTGCTCAGCGCGCCGGACACCGCCCCGGCCGTCCGGCCGTCGGCGTGCGCGAGGACCGTGGTGGTCAGCGGCGTGATGCACAGCCCCTGGCCGGCGCCGAGCAGCAGCAGGCCGGGGAACAGTGCCAGCAGCGGGCCGCCGGTGCCACCGCGGGCGACCGCGGCCAGCAGCAGGCCGTCGCCGGCCGCGGCGACGAGCGCGCCGGCCAGGATCACCTGGCGGCCGAACCGCATCGTCAGCGCCGGCGCCCGGAACGAGGTGAGCAGGTAGCCGGCCGCGAGCACCGCGAACACTCCGCCAGCCGCCAGCGGGCCGAGGCCCCGGCCCAGCTGCAGGTACAGCGCCAGCACCAGGTAGCCGGCCGCCTGCTGGCACCAGAACAGCACCTGCACGGTCAGCCCGGCCCGCAGCGCGCGGACGGCGAAGACGGCCGGGTCCAGCAGTGGCTGCCCGCCGCGCCGCGCGGTCCGGCGCAGGTGCGCCGCGAAGCCGGCCAGCAGCACCGGGGCGGCAGCCAGGCACGCCAGCGACCAGGCCGGCCAGCCCTGCTGCCGGCCGTCCAGCAGCGGCAGCAGCACCGCGACGAGCGCGGCGGTGAGCAGGCCCGCGCCGGCCAGGTCGAGACGGCCGGCCTGGCCGGCCCGCGACTCGGGGACCAGCCGCGGTGCGGCGGCCAGCGCCGCCAGCCCGACCGGCACGTTGACCCAGAAGATCAGCCGCCAGCCCAGCCCGGCGATGTTGGCGTCGATGAGCAGCCCGCCCAGCAGCTGCCCGCCGCTGGCGGCCAGGCCCATGACGATCCCGTACACGCTGATCGCCCGGACCCGGTCCCGGCCGGAGTAGGTCGTCCCGATGATCGACAGCGTGTTGGCGGCCATGATCGCCGCAGCCAGGCCCTGGGCCAGCCGGGCGGCGACCAGGAAACCGGGGCCCGGGGCCAGCGCGCACGCCGCGGAGGTGGCGACGAAGCCAGCCAGCCCGGCGCAGAACAAGCGCCGCCGGCCGTAGCGGTCGCCCAGCCGTCCCCCGCAGACCAGGAACGCGGCCGAGGTGAGGCCGAACCCGGCCACCACCCACTCGACGGCGCCCGGCCCGGCGCCCAGGCTGGCCTGGATGGCGGGCAGCGCGACGTTGACGACGAAGAAGTCGAGGACGTAAACGAAGGTCCCGCACAGCACGACGGCCAGCGGCGCCCACGTGGCGATGCCGCCGGGCGGCGCGGCGGCGATGACAGGCGGATGGCGTGTAACGGTCATGACCCGAGCCTCAGCCCTCCCCCGACAGGAGGGTCAAAGCCATTAATCACGGGCCCGCTGCCCAGCGGGCCGGCGCGCTAGGTCGCGGCGGGGGTCGCGTCTGCCGCGGCGCCCGGCTCAGCGGTTCCGTGCTCAGCGGCGCCGGGGCCGTCAGTGCCTGGCTCGGTGCCGGGCGCGGCGGGGTGGGGCTGGGCGCGGAACCGGGAGAAGGCGGGCAGCCGCACGCCGATGATGACGACGGCGGCGATGGTAACCAGGCCGCCGGCCAGCGCGCTGATGACGGGGGTGGTCAGCGAGCCGAGCGCGCCGGCCTCCAGGTTGCCGAGCTGGCCGCCGCCCGCGCCGACGACGAAGTCGGCGGCGGTGATCCGGCCGCGCAGCCGGTCCGGCGCGGCGGTCTGCACGATGATGCCGCGCAGGACCACGGTGACCGTGTCGGCGCAGCCGGCCACGGCCAGCAGGGCGAGCGTCAGCGCCAGGCCGGGCGCGACCGCGAAGCCGGCGAAGGCGCCGCCCCACACGGCCACCGCGACCAGCATGGCCAGGCCCTGCCGGCTGACCCGGCTGACCGGCCCGGACAGCACCGCGCTGGCCAGGCCGCCGACGCCGACGGCCGTGGCAAACAGGCCCAGCGTGCGCGGGTCGCCGCCGAAGCGCTCGGCGTTGATGGCCGGGAACAGCGACGACGGCAGCCCGAACACCGTCGCGCTGAGGTCGGCCAGGAACGCCCCGGCCAGGACCGGGGTGCGCCGGATGAAACTCACGCCCTCGGCCACCGCGCGCAGGCCCGGCCGGGTCAGGCTGTCTGCGGCGCGGAGTACCGGCAGCCGGGCCACGCCGTAGATCGCGGCGGTGAAGCTGACCGCGTCGATGAGGTAGCAGAAGCGCAGGCCGAGCGCGGGGACAGCGGTGATGAGGCCGGCCAGCGCCGGCCCGGCGATCATCATGACCTGGAAGGTGACCCGGTTCAGCGCCAGGCCGGCCGGCAGCAGCCGGGGCGGCAGCAGGGCCGGGATGAAGGTACGCCGGGCGGGCTGGTTAACGGCCGACAGCGACGCCTGCACGACGGTGATCGCATACAGCAGCCACAGCTGGCGGAGCCCGGCGAAGGCCTGCGCCGCCAGCGCTACCGACATGGCGGCCAGCCCGATGGTGGTGACCAGCACCAGGCGGCGCCGGTCGACCGCATCGGCCAGCGACCCGGCCAGCAGGCCGATGAGCAGCAACGGCACCATCTGCGCCAGCCCGATCAGGCCGACCGCCAGCGGCGAGTGCGTGAGCCGGTAGACCTGCAGCGTCACCGCGAACATGGTCAGGGCGCTGCCCACCGCCGACAGCGTGGACCCGGCCCACAGCCGCCGGTAGGCCGGGGATTCCCGCAGCGGGCTGATGTCGGTCAGCAGGCTGCTCAGTCGCGGCACGTGATGCCTCCTCGGGTCAGCTCCTGATCCCGGCGTGCCCGGCCGCCCCCGGCTGCCGCCCGCCGCAGCAGCCAACTGTAACAGCACTTATACAAGCACTGTTACAATTTAGACTGGACCATGGCCAGTCACGGCACACCCGACCCGCACAGCGCCCCGGGCCCGCCCGGTGCGGCGGATTCGCACGGCGTCGCCGACCCGAGCGAGCAGGGCCTGTGGCGGCCGCTGCGGCTACTGCAGACGGCCATGGAGGCCGACATCGGCCGGATCTACGCCGAGGCCGGGATCGAGGGGCTGCGGCCGAGCTTCGTGCTGGAACTGCTCCGGCTGCACGCCCGCGGCCCGATGACCATCACCGAGCTGGCCGCCTCCGTCCAGCGCACGCACTCGGCGATCAGCCAGAAGGTCGCCGCGATGCGCGAGGCCGGGCTGGTCACGACGATCGTCGGCCTCGATGCCCGGAGCCGGACGGTGGTCCTCACCGACCGGGCGCGGGCCATCGCCGGCCAGCTGGCCGCGGAGTGGCAGGCTACCGAGGCCGCCAGCAATGAGCTGGAAGCAGAACTCCCCTACCCGCTCAGCCGGGTCGTCACCGACATGGAGCAGGCGCTGGCGCGCCGCAGCTTCCGCGACCGGATCGCCGAGAAGCTGGCCGCCGACCCGGCCTGGACGGCGGCCCGCGAGGCGGCCGCGCCGGATCCCGGGCACGTGCCGCCGGCACGTGCAGCGGGACGTTCCGGCCGCGCGGGCCATCCTGATAACGTCGCCGGTGCGCCCCCGCGGACCCGGGAGATGGGGAGGTAATCCGCCATGGCACTCCAGGCGGCAGCCTGGCTCGGCCTCGCGCCGGATGACCTGTACGGGCTGGCGGCGCTGCCGTACTGCTCGTTCAGCTCGCACCGGCATGCGGCCAGCCGCAGCGTCGGCGTCCGGATCGGCGACTCGGTCCTCAACCTGACCGCCGCGGCCGACCGGCTGCTGGCCGGCCGGTCGGTGCTGTTCCGGGCCGGCGTGCTGGACTCGTTCCTGGCCGCCGGCGACCTGGCCTGGGCCGACGTCCGCGCGCACCTGACCGCGTGGCTGTCGCAGGACCGGTTCGCCGACGGGCTGGCTGACCTGCTGGTGCCGCTGGCCGACGCCGAGCTGCACCTGCCGTTCACGGTCGCCGACTACGTCGACTTCTATACCTCCGAGCAGCACGCGACCCACGTCGGGCAGATCTTCCGGCCCGGCAGCGCGCCGCTGCCGCCCAGCTGGGGACACCAGCCCGCCGGCTATCACGGCCGGGCCGGCAGCGTCGTGGTGTCCGGCACCCCGATCCGCCGGCCGTGCGGCCTGGCCCGCAGCAGCCCGGATGCCGAGCCCGCGTTCGGCCCGTCGGCGCGCCTGGACTTCGAGGCCGAGCTGGGCTTCGTGGTCGGCCGCCAGACGGTGCTCGGCGAGCCGGTCCCGGCCGGGCGGTTCAGCGAGCACGTGTTCGGCGTGGGGCTGGTCAATGACTGGTCCGCGCGCGACATCCAGGCGTTCGAGTCCGCGCCGCTCGGCCCGTTCCTGGGCAAGTCGTTCGGCACCACCCTGTCGCCGTGGATCCTGCCGCTGGCCGCGCTGGAGTACGCCCGGGTACGGCCGCCGTCCCGGGACACCGGCCTGGCGCCCTATCTCGGCGAGACGCAGGACTGGGGCCTGGACATCGACGTCGAGGTGCAGATCAACGAGCACCTGGTGTCCCGGCCGCCGTACCGGACCATGCACTGGAGCCCGGCGCAGATGCTGGCCCACCTGACCGTCAACGGCGCCGCGCTGCGAACCGGTGACCTGTACGCCTCCGGCACGGTCAGCGGGCCGGACCGCGGCCAGCTCGGCTGCCTGCTGGAGATGTCCTGGAACGGCACCGACCCGGTCAAGCTGCCCGATGGCAGCGTCCGGGCCTGGCTGGAGGACAGCGACGAGGTCACCATCACCGCCACGGCGCCGGGCCCGGACGGCACCCGCATCGGCGTCGGCGAGACCCGCGGCCAGATCATCCCGGCCGCGTTCTAGCCCCTCATCCAGGGGCGGAGCTTGTCCGGGTTGAGGACCGCCCAGATGCGCGTGATCTGGTCGCCGGTGATGTGGAACGCGTATACCGCCACGGTGACGCCGTCCTGCTGGGCGATCAGGCCGGGCTGGCCGTTGACCGTGCGCTCAGCGAAGGCGAGGTTGCCGGGCAGCCGGGCCGCGAGGTCGGCGAAGTAACGCGCGATCTGCCCGGCGCCCTCGATCGGGTGCAGCGCGGCGGCGGTGCGGCCGCCGCCGTCGCCGGTCGCCGTGGCGGCCGGGTCGAGCAGGCCGATGAGGGCGTCGATGTCCTGTGCTTCCCAGGCCTGCCGGAAGTCCCGGACGATCGCCGCCTGCCGGCTCGTCGGGGCCGCGGGCCGCTGCGCGCCGCGGATCCGGCGGCGGGCGGAGGAGGCCAGCTGACGGCAGGCCGCCGGGGTCCGGCCGGTGACCTCGGCCACCTCGGCGAACGGGTACCGGTAGACCTCATGCAGGACGAACGCGACCCGCTCGGCCGGGGTCATGGCCTCCAGCACGACCAGGAACGCCATGCTGACCGACTCATCCAGGGTCACCCGGTCCGCCGGGTCCGCCGCGGCACCGCCCGGTGCCCCGCCGATCCACTCGGCGGGCCCGGGGAGCGGCTCGGGGATCCACTGGCCCACGTAGCGCTCCCGCCGGGCCCGCGCTGAGCCGAGCACGTCCAGGCAGATCCGGCTGGCCACGGTGGTCAGCCACGCGCCGGGAGTCTCGATCGCCTCCTGCTGCTCCGCCGACATCGCATACCAGCGGGCGTAGGTCTCCTGGACGGCGTCCTCCGCCTCGGCCAGCGAGCCCAGCAGCCGGTAGGCAAGGCCGATCAGCTGCCGCCGCTCGCCCATGATCGCGCTCAGGCCCGGGTCCGGCCCGTCGTTCCCCGGCCCGTCGTTCCCCCGTCCGGATGGCGGTGTCCCCGGTGGCGGTGTCATGGCGTCGCCAGCCTCCCCTCGCTTCGCTTCTCCTGCCCGTCCGACGAGACAGCGCGGCCGGTTGTGAGGTCGTCCCGCCGCCTGACATTCCGGCGGGCCGTGTCGTCGGGCCGGTGAATGACGAGCGCATCACCCAGCAGACACCAGCCTAGGAGGCACCATGACGACCTCAGCTCCGGCCACGGAGTTCACCGACCCGGCGCCCGCGGAGCGCCTGGAGCGGGCCGCCGCCGCGCTCACCGAGCACGGCTTCACCGTCGAGATCCTCGACAACGCCGCCGCCGCGCGGGCCCGGATCCCCGATCTGATCCCCGCGGACGCCACCGTGCTCACCGGGGCCAGCGAGACCCTCCGCCTGTCGGGCATCGATGCCGACCTCAACGGCAGCGGCCGGTACCAGTCCCTCAAGCCGCGCCTGCTGGCCATGGACCGGGTCACCGAGCACGACGACATGGTGCGGCTGATGGCCAGCCCTGACGTCATGGTGGGCAGCGTCGCCGCCGTCACCGAGACCGGCTCCCTGGTGGCCGCTTCCGCCAGCGGAAGCCAGCTGCCCGCCTACGCCGGCGGCGCCAACCTCCGGATCTGGATCGTCGGGGCGCAGAAGGTGGTGCCCGACCTGCCTGCCGCGCTGCGCCGCGTCGAGGAGCACTGCCTGCCGCTGGAAAGCGAGCGGTCCCGGGGGGTCTACGGCCAGCCCAGCGCCGTCAACCGGCTGCTCGTCCTCAACGCCGAGCCCTGGCCCGGCCACGGCACCGTCCTGCTGCTGCGCGAGGCCGCCGGCTTCTAGCAGTCAATCTCGAACCACACGGTGGCCGGCGACGGGCCGGTCCTGGCGGCATGTCCCCAGCGCGCAGCCAGGAAGTCAACCAGGATCAGCCCGCGGCCCGTGGTGGCCAGCTCGTCGGCGCCGGCGGTCATGACCGGATGACCGGCCGAGCCGTCGTCGGTGACCGTGATCCGCACCCGGCCGGGCCCGTGCGAGATGGACACCGCGAACGTGCCGCCGTGGCCGGTGGCCGAGTGCTGGACGGCGTTGGTGGCTAACTCGCTGGTGAGCAGCACCACGTCAGCCTCGGCCGGGCAGCTGGCCAGCGCCCGGCCGACGAAATGCCGGGCGGCGGCGACCTGATCGGGGTGGCCGGGGAAGACGCGCAGGAAGCGCGGCGGGATGGCAGCGTGCGGGACCGTGCGGCCGGTATCCGGGTCGCGGCCAAGACTGGAGGATCTGGCTGGGCGCGTACCCGGGTGCATCTCATCACCGGCCTGTCCGCGTTCGGCCGCGGCTCCGCAGCGGAGCTGGCATCCTTCATATCCGTACGCTTATTGCATAGCACGATATGCATAGCTGCACCGGTGCAATCGCACGGCGTCACCGGCACAATGAGACTGTGTGGGGCGGATTCGACCGCAACATCCCGGAGGGAATATGGCCGCAGGCAGCGGCCCGACGGTGCGCAGGCGGCAGCTCATGGCCGAGCTGAAGAGACTGCGCGAGGCAGCCGGGTTAACACAGGAGGACGTCGCGGGCCGGCTCGACTGGCATCCGACGAAGGTCATGCGCATCGAGACCGGCCGGACCCCGCCGCACCCCAACGACGTGCGGGTCATGCTCGGCCTGTACGGGGTCACTGATGACAGCGCGCTGGCCGGGCTGGTCTCGCTGGCCAAGGACGCCCGGCAGCGGGGCTGGTGGTACTCCTACCGCGACGTGATGGTCAGCCGGCTGGAGGTGTTCATCGGGCTGGAGTCCGAGGCGGACACGATCCGCGACTTCGAGCTGGCCATGATCCCCGGCCTGCTGCAGACCGGTGATTACGCCCGCGCGCTGATCGGCGGGCTGGGCAGCTATGACGCGGCGGAGGTCGAGCGGCGCGTCGAGGTACGGACGACCCGCCAGCAGCAGCTGGCCGTCAGCGGCGGGAAACTGTGGGCCATCCTGGACGAGGCCGCGATCCGCCGGGTTGTCGGCGGGCAGGCGATCATGGCCGCCCAGCTGCGGCACCTGGCGCTCACGGCCGAGTCGGGCGGGGCCATGATCCAGGTGGTGCCCTACGGCGCGGGCCCGCATCCGGGCCAGGCCGGGCCGTTCATCATCCTCGGTTTCGCCGACACTACCCAGCCCGACGTGGTCTACCTGGAGACGGTCGGCGGGAATCTATACGTCGATAAGCCCGAGGAAGTGCGAATGTTCGGCGCCGCCTTTGCTCAGTTGAGCGCAGTCGCCCTCAGCCCGGCGCAGTCCACGGCTATGCTGCGGGCACTAGCCGGGGAGCTGGGCTGATTCGCGGAAGGAGACCCGAGATCATGGATCTCGACCTGTCCCGTGCAGCATGGCGGACAAGTTCGTATAGCGGCGCCAATGGCAGCTGCGTGGAGGTAGCGCCGGTGACCGGGAGCGAGCCGGGCGGCTCGCCGGCCCGGATCGCCGTCCGGGATTCCAAGGACCGCAGCGGCCCGGTCCTGATGTTCACCGCTCGCCAGTGGCAGTCGCTGGCCGCGGGCATCAAGTCCGGCGACCTGCTGCTGAGCTGACGGCACCAGGCCGCTTCCCGCCCGGCTGCCGGCCGGCCGGGCGTCCCGCGCGGTCAGGAACTCCGCGAAGGTCATCCCGCCGCGCACGTCAGGCCGGGGCTCGGTCAGGGCCCCGCCCCGCAGTCCGCGACCCAGCCTGCCGGGCAGCCGTACCGGCAGGCGGACTGCGCGCGTGCCGGTGGCCGCCCGCCAGGCACGGGCCAGCTCGCGGGCACCGGTGACCTGCGGCCCGGCGACGCTGATCCGGCACCGGGCCGGGCCGGCCTCGGTGGCGTCGGCGACGGCGCGGGCGACCTCGGCGGCAGCCACGGTCTGCAGCGCGGCGCGCGGCACCGGCAGCACGTGCCACCGGCCCGCGGCGGCCAGCGCCGCCGCAATCAGCTCATGGAATTGCGTCGCGCGCACGATCGTCCACGGAACTGGCCCGGCGGCCACGATGCGCACCTGCTCGGCCTTGACGCGGTAGTAGCCGCACAGGCCAGCGCGGCCGCCAGGCCCTCCCCCGTGCTCAGGTCCACCCGGTACTGCGGGGCACCCCGGCTCAGCACCCGGACCTCATGCCCACGGCTGGCCAGCTCGGCGGTGACCGCCCGGCCGAGCGCTCAAGTTCCGCCGATGATCGCGATTCTCATGCCCTTACAACGAGAGAGCACCGCCTGGTGTGACGGCCGGGCGCGGCCGAGGTCGCGCGGGCGGCGGGCCGCGGCCGGAAATGGCTGGTTGACCCTTCCGTCAAATCAGGCTTAACGTCGCAAGCGGGGACACCCGGGGAGCGTAACCGCCACAGACGGAGGCGCAAACGACGATGCAGCTGTCCACATTTCGGACCCGCCGCGCAGCCCTGTTAGTCCCGGCCCTGGCCGCCGGGATCCTGGCCGTCCCGGCCGCCGCGGCCGGCGCCGCGACCATGGCCGGCCCGGCCGGCCGGTCGGCCCCGGCCGCCGGCCGGGCTCCCGCCGCCCGCTCCCCCGCCCGCGCGGCGCCGGCGATCCCGGCGGCGCCGCGGCCCGCGGCCAGCACCTCAGCCGCGTCCTGCCCGTGGCTGAACCAGTCGCTGTCCGTGCAGCGGCGGGTCGCCATGGTGCTGGCCCAGATGACCCTCGGCAACAAGATCACCATGGTGGAAGGCCAGGGAACGAGCGAGCCGTACGTGTTCTACATGGCCGCCCAGCCGGACCTGTGCATCCCGGCGATGGGCGAGGAGGACGGCCCGAACGGCGTCGGGGACGGCCTGGCCGGCGTCACCCAGCTGCCCGCCGGGGTCTCCCTGGCGGCCACCTTCGACCCGGCCGCGGCCCGGCAGTACGGGCAGGTTGTCGGGTCTGAGGAATGGGGCAAGGGCGCGGCGGTCAACCTCGGGCCGACGGTCAACATCGACCGGGACCCGCGCTGGGGGCGCTCGTTCGAGAGCTTCACCGAGGACCCCCTCCTCAACGCCGCGCTGGCCGTGGGCGAGATCGGCGGCGTGCAGAGCACCGGCGAGATGTCGCAGGTCAAGCACTACGCCGTGTACAACCAGGAGACCAACCGCAACACCACCGCCGATGACACCATCATCAGCGACCGGACCATGCACGAGATCTACCTGCCGGCCTTCGAGCAGGCCGTGACCCGGGCCAGGGCCGCCTCGGTGATGTGCTCCTACTCGGTGATCAATGGTGACTTCGCCTGCCAGAACCCGTACCTGGAGCAGACCACGCTCAAGCAGCGCTGGCATTTCCCCGGCTTCGTCACCTCCGATTACGGTGCCATTCACGACACCTCGGCCGCCGTCGACGGCACCGATCAGGAGCAGCCGTTCAGCCAGTTCTTCGGGACCGCGCTGGAGACCCAGATCGAGAACGGCACCATCCCGGCGTCGGTGATCAACGACATGGTCAGCCGGATCCTGCGGGAGATGTTCCGGTTCCACCTGTTCAACAACCCGCCGACCGGGACCACCGCCGCGGTGGTCACCAGCCCGGCGCACCAGGCCGTGTCCCGGCAGGTCGCCGAGGAGGGCACGGTGCTGCTGAAGAACGACGGCGGCACGCTCCCGATCTCCGCCAGCCACGGCGGCAGCGTCGCGGTCATCGGGCCGTCAGCGTCAGCGTCGGCCACCTACGGCGGTGGCGGCAGCGCCCGGGTGGTGCCGCCGTTCACCGTCACGCCGCTGCAGGGCCTGACCGCGGCCGCGGGCGCGGGCACCCCGGTCAGCTACAGCGCGGGCCTGCCGGCCGACACCAGCCTGCCGGCCATCCCGGCCGCGGACCTGTCACCGGCCTACAGCCCGACGCCGTTCGGCGGCAGCTACTCCGGGACGCTGACCGCTCCCGAGACCGGGACCTACGTGTTCGCGCTGCAGAACTCCTGCGGCTGCTACACCTCCGCCACCTTGTCGGTCGGCGGCCACGTCATCCTCGACGACCCCGGCACCCCGCCGGTCGCCACCTACTCGGCCAGCATCGACCTGCAGGCCGGGCAGGCCTACCCCGTCGCGATCAGCGGCGACACCTCGGCGCTGACCTGGGGCACCCCGTCGGCGCTGGCGCCGGGCATCAGCCAGGCGGCGGCCGCGGCGAAGTCGGCGCGCACCGCCGTGGTGGTGGTCTCCGACGACACCGAGACCGAGGCGGCCGACCGGCCCGGCCTGCAGCTGCCCTCGGCCCAGGACGAGCTCATCACCGCGGTGGCCCGGGCCAACCCGCGCACCGTGGTAGTCATCGACGCGGGCGCGCCGGTGGCCATGCCGTGGCTCAGTCAGGTGGCCGCGGTCGTGGACGCCTGGTACCCGGGCGAGAGCAACGGCACGGCGCTGGCCAGCGTGCTGTACGGGACCACGGACCCGTCCGGTCACCTGCCGGTGACCTTCCCGCAGAGCCTGGCGCAGGTGCCGGCCGCCACCCCGGCGCAGTTCCCGGGCGTGAACGGCGAGGTGCACTACTCCGAGGGCCTGCAGGTCGGCTACCGGTGGTACGACGCACAGCACCTGACGCCGATGTTCCCGTTCGGCTACGGGCTGTCTTACACCCGGTTCAGCTACTCCGGGCTGCGGGTCAGCCCGGCGGGCGGGCACTCCCCGCAGGTGCGGGTGACCGCGCGGGTGACCAACACCGGCAAGGTGACCGGCACCGACGTGACCCAGCTCTACCTGGGCGACCCGGCCGCGGCCGGCGAGCCGCCCCGCCAGCTGAAGGGGTTCCAGCGGGTCACGCTGCGGCCCGGCCAGTCGGCACCGGTGAGCTTCACCCTGGACGCCCATGACCTGTCCTACTTCAGCGACCAGGCCAACGGCTGGGTGGTGGCGCCGGGCGCGTTCACCGTCTACGTCGGCGACTCCTCGGCGCTGGCCGGCCTGCCGCTGCACGGCGGCTTCACCGTCAGCGCCGGCGGCTCGGTCCGGTAGCCCGCGCCATCCGGGCACTGCGCCCGGCCGGGCTCGTCCCGGCCGGGCGCACTGTCATCCGGGCGCCGGTGTCACCGGCCGCGCCGTCAGCCGGGGTAGCGCATCCCGGTGACGTTGACCCGCGCCGCGTACAGCGAGCTGGTCGCGGTGATGAACAGGTGGTTGCGCTGCGCGCCGCCGAAGGTGAAATTGGCCACGACCTCGGGCACCAGCAGCTTGCCGAGCAGCGTCCCGTCCGGGTCGAAGCAGTGCAGGCCGTCCTCGGCCGCGGCCCAGACCCGGCCCGCCGAGTCCAGCCGCAGGCCGTCAAAGGTGCCCGCGTCGCAGCTGGCGAAGACCTCGCCGCCGTCCAGGCCGCCGTCGCTGGTCACGGTGAACAGCCGGATGTGGTCGCGGGAGCTGTCGGCGATGTAGAGCTGCTGCTCATCGGCGCTGAAGGCCAGGCCGTTGGGCTGGTCGAAGTCATCGGCCACCACGACCGGCTCGCCGCCGGGGTCGATCCGGAACACATAGCGCCCGCCGAGCTCGCTGTCGGCCTGGTGGCCTTCGTAGTCGCTGCGGATCCCGTAGCTCGGGTCGGTGAACCAGAGCGAGCCGCCCGCCCGCTCGACGATGTCGTTGGGGCTGTTCAGCCGCTTGCCGTCATAAGCACTCGCGAGCACGGTCACCGAGCCGTCGTGCTCGGTCCTGGTCACCTGCCGGGTGCCGTGATGGCAGCTGACGAGCCGGCCCTTCCGGTCCACGGTGTGACCGTTGGCGTAGTCGGCCGGCTCACGGAACACGCCCGTCACGCCGGTCGTCTCGTCCCAGCGCAGCATCCGGTTGTTGGGGATGTCGCTGAACACCAGGTAGCGGCCGGCCGCGAACCAGGCCGGCCCCTCGGTCCACCGGCAGCCGGAATACAGCTGCTCCAGCCACTGGTCACCGCCGATGCCGCGGAACCGCTCGTCGCGAACCTCGCGCTCCAGCGGAATCCGCACCGGATCCCTCGGACCCCTCATCACGCCCTCGCCTACATCTCGCCGGGAGAGTCGCCGCCGGCCCGGCGGGACTGCCCGGCAGGCTAGCCGGCCGGACTATCCGGGTTTCCTGCCCCGGCGGCGGGTAGCGGTACGAGGTCCGCCCGCCGGGCAACTTATCCGCGACGAAGGGGTATACCACCGTGAACAAGACGGAGTTCATCGACAGCCTCAACGCCGACCTGCAGACCGAGTTCCAGTCGATTGTCCAGTATGTCCAGCACTCAGCGACCATCAAGGGACCGGAGTACGGCTCTATCGTGGAAGAGATGGCCACCCACCTCAGCCAGGAGCTGCAGCACGCCATGACGCTGGCCCACCAGATCGACTTCCTGGGCGGGACGCCGTCGGTGACCGTGCCCGGCATCCCCGACCAGCCGGACGGGGCCGCCGCGCTGAAGGCTGACCTGGAGCTGGAGGAGCGGCAGCTGCAGCGCTACCGGGACCGGGTGGCCGAGGCCACCGAGCTGGGCCTGCCGGATGTGGCGGAAGCACTGCGCCCGCTGCTGGCCCAGACCCAGGACCACGTCATTGACTTGCGTGATGCACTGGGCCAGTAACGGGAACCGGGCCCGGTGAGCCCGGCCCGGCCGCGACCCGCCCGGGGCGGGACAGCGGACAAGTCCGCCCGCCGCCAGCCGGCCGGGCCCAAGCCGGCTGAGCGCACGAGCAAGGCGGCCGGGCGCACGAAGGACGACGCCGGGAAGCTCACCCCCTACCAGCGCAAGCGCGACTTCAGCCGGACTCCCGAGCCACGCGGCTCGGGCGGCGGCCCGGCCGCCGGCGATGCGGCGCGGTTCGTCGTGCAGCGGCACCGGGCCCGGCGGCTGCACTACGACCTGCGGTTCGAGATCGACGGCGTGCTGGCCAGCTGGGCCGTGCCCAAGGGCCCGACGCTGGACCCGGACGTGAAGCGGATCGCGATCCACGTCGAGGACCACCCCATCGAGTACCTCAACTTCGAGGGCGCGATCCCGGCCGGCGGCTACGGCGGCGGCGATGTCATTGTCTGGGATCGCGGCACCTGGGAGCCGCACGAGACCGATGACCCGGCCGCCGCCGTGGCCGGCGGCGAGCTGCACGTCGACGTGCACGGCGAGAAGCTGCGCGGGCGGCTGATCCTGGTGCGCACCGGCCCGGGCCGGTCCGGCGGCTCCGGCCAGGAGCAGTGGCTGCTGCTGCACAAGCACGACGATGATGCCGTCTCCGGCTGGGATCCCGAGGACCACCCCCGGTCGGTGCTCAGCGGCCGGACCAACGACGAGGTTAAGGCCGACCCGGAACGGGAGTGGCATTCCGAGTTGCCCGCCGATCAGGCCTCGGTGCCGGTCGGCCCGGGCGCCGGCCAGCGGACCGCGGCCCGGCGGCCGGGCACCCGGCGCGGCGGCCAGCGAGCCGGCGGCCCGGCGCCGGCCAGTACTGCCCTGCCCGCCGGCCTGCTGCGCCCGCCCGACGAGCTGAGCCGCCTCGACGAGCTCGGCGCCGGCGGCACCCTCGACATCTTCGGCCGCCGGCTCAAGCTGACCAACCTCGACAAGGTCCTGTTCCCGGCCCGGGCCGGCCAGGACCCGGTGACCAAGCGCGAGCTGATCCGCTATGCCATCCAGGTCGCGCCGGTCGCGCTGCCCTACCTGACCGGGCGGGCGCTCAACATGCACCGCTTCCCCGGCGGGGCCGACTCGCCCGGCTTCTGGCACAAGCAACTGCCCGATCACGCCCCGGACTGGATCGGGCGCTGGGACAACCCCGAGGCCGAGCGCGGCCGGACGCACACCTACCTGGTCGTGGATGAGCCGGCGGCGCTGGTGTGGGCGGCCAACTTCGGCGCCCTGGAGTGGCACGCCTGGACCGCTCGCACTGCCGATCAGAATCAGCCCGACTACGCGCTCATCGACATCGACCCGGGCACCGAGACGTCCTGGGCCGACGTGCTGGTCCTGGCCCGGCTGCACCGTGCCGCCCTGGATCACCTCGGCGTGCTGGCCCGGCCCAAGCTCACCGGGCGGCGCGGCATCCAGAT
>DASXDJ010000023.1:0-1664 GCA_036490755.1 Streptosporangiaceae bacterium | reverse complement strand
ATGACATAGAAAAGCTGGCGGACGCGCACAGCGGCCACTGGGCGGTGCTGACCGGATGCCGCAAGGGCACGGTGCCGGCCGCGCTCGCGAACGGCGGCCCGGAGGCGGCCTGGCGGGAGCTGGGCACGCTGGCGGAGCTGTTCGGGCACGAGAACGTGCTGGTGGAGCTGACTTGCCGGCACGACCCGGGCGACGACGGGCGCAACGACACGCTGGCCCGGCTGGCCGCGCTGGCCGACCTCGCCGTGGTGGCCACCGGCAACGTCCACTTCGCGGCGCCCGCGCAGGCCCGCCTGGCCCAGGCGCTGGCCGCCATCCGGGCCCGCCGCAGCCTGGCCGAGATGGACGGCTGGCTGCCCGCGGCGGGTACCGCCTACCTGCGGTCCGGCCCGGAAATGGCGGCCCTGCTGCGCCGTTACCCCGGCGTGCTCGAGCGCACGGCCGAGCTGGGCCGGGCGTGCGCGTTCGACTTCCGGGTGGTCGCGCCCCGGCTGCCGGCCTTCCCGGTCCCGGCCGGGCACACCGAGGCTTCCTGGCTGCGCGAACTGGTCGCCCGCAAGGCCCCGGCCCGCTACGGGGCGCCGGGCCGCGAGCGGGTGCCCGGCGCGTACGCCCAGCTCGCCCGGGAGCTCGACGTGATCGAGCGGCTCGGGTTCGGCGGCTACTTCCTGATCGTGCACAACATCGTCCGGTTCTGCGAGGAGAACGACATCTTGTGCCAGGGCCGCGGGTCGGCGGCGAACTCGGCGGTCTGCTACGCGATCGGCATCACCAACGTCGATCCGGTCTCGCACCACCTGCTGTTCGATCGGTTCCTGTCAGCAGGCCGGGACGGGCCGCCCGACATCGACCTGGACATCGAGCACCGGCGGCGCGAGGAAGTGATCCAGTACGTCTACCGCACCTACGGCCGGGGCCGGGCCGCCCAGGTGGCCAACGTGATCTCCTACCGGCCGCGGCTGGCCCTGCGGGACGCCGGCCGCGCGCTCGGGTGCACGCCCCCGGAGGATCCGGACGATGCTCCCGCCGCCGTCAAGGAACTGGCGGCCAGCATGCAGCGGCTGCCGCGGCATCTCGGCATCCACTCGGGCGGCATGGTGATCTGCGATCGCCCGGTGGGGGAGGTGTGCCCGGTGGAGTGGGCCCGGATGCCGGGCCGCACCGTGCTGCAGTGGGACAAGGACGATTGCGCCTACGCGGGCCTGGTCAAGTTCGACCTGCTCGGCCTGGGCATGCTGGCCGCCCTGCACGACTGCTTCGACCTGGTGACCAAGCACTACGGCGAGTACTGGACGATGGCGAGCATCCCGCAGGAAGACCCGGCCGTCTACCAGATGCTGGGCGAGGCGGACACCGTGGGCGTGTTCCAGGTGGAGTCCCGCGCCCAGATGGCCACCTTGCCCCGGCTGCGGCCGCGGCAGTTCTACGACCTGGTCATCGAGGTCGCGCTGATCAGGCCGGGGCCGATCCAGGGGGGTTCGGTCCATCCGTTCCTGCGTCGTCATGACGGGCTCGAGGAGGCGACGATGCCGCACGAGTCGATGCGCCCGGCGCTGGGCAAGACGCTGGGGGTGCCGCTGTTCCAGGAGCAGATGATGCAGCTGGCCATCGACTGCGCCGGGTTCACCCCGGTCGAAGCCGACCGGCTGCGCCAGGCCATGAGC
>DASXDJ010000022.1:0-2589 GCA_036490755.1 Streptosporangiaceae bacterium | reverse complement strand
GGCTCCAGGCGTCGACGCCGTAGGCCAGCTCCGGCACGAACACGCCGTCCCAGCCGGCCTGCTCGGCGGCGATCGCCTGGTCGAGCTGCTCGGCGGGGCTGCCGCCGGGCAGCACGGCAGCGCAGCGCAGCGGTGATCTCGATGGTGGGGTCACGGGACTGTCTTACCAGCGGCGGCTGACATACCGGGGGCGCCAGCGTCAGCGGCCGGGCGCGAGGTTGGCCCAGACGAGCTTGGACACGCCCTGGGTGGTGGTGATCCCGTAGTCGAACCCGGTGGTGCCCGGTCCCGCGGGATTGCCGGTGGTGAGCACGGCCAGCACATAGTCGCGGCCCTCGCCGCTGACCCAGCCGATGCTGTTGACCTGCCAGGGGCACGACTCGTCCTGGGCCGTGCAGGTGGGGACGAACTTCCAGCCGTTCTTCAGCGCGACGGTCACGCCGGGCACGGGGCGGGCGTAGTCCGGCCCGGCGCAGTCGGTGCCCCACGGCCCGCAGGTGACGCCCCAGCGCTGGGCCGGGATCACGCTCTCCATGAGCTGGAGTCCGTAGGCGCGGGCGGCCGGCGTCAGGACCCCGTTCGGGTAAGCCAGGACCCGGACGATGGCCGCCTGGTCAGCCGCGGTCGTGGTCGTGTTGCCCCAGCCGTAGTACGTCGGCGTCTGGCACCCGATCTCGGTGCGGCGGGTGGGAATGAGCGTATTGAAGCGGGTCAGCGCGGTGCAGCCGCCGCCGAAGAAGAACAGCCCGGTCGCCGCGGAGTTGTCGCTCATCGTGATCATGTTCTGCATCAGGTACCGGACCGAGTACGGGATGCTGGCCGGGATCGCGGCCGGCCGGGACTGGAAGCGGCGCAGCCAGCTGGCCAGGATGTCGGCCTTCACGATGCTCGCGGTGTACTGCGTGTCCCGGCCGTCCGACGCCAGGTAGGTCCGCCCGGTGGACCGGTCGAACAGCGCGACCTGGGCCACGCCCGTCCTTGATCGCAGGTACTTCCGGACGCCGGCCAGGGGCCGCGTCCCGCCGGCCCTGGTGGCTGACTGCGCCGGGGCCGGCCCGCTGAGGGCCAGTGCCGTCCGGGGCGCCGGGCTCCGTGCGGTCAGGGCGTCCTGGCTCGAGCCCAGCGCGCCGCCGGGGCCGCCGCCGGCGGTTAACAGGCCGGCGACGCCGATGACGGCGGCGGCCGGGAGTGCGATCCGGGCGAGCCGGCTGACCATGGGTGCGCCGATCTTCCGCATCTGCTGCCCCTCCCGTGCCCCCCGGCGGCAAGCGCCACGTTCTGGAGAAGCTACCAGCGGCGCAGCGCAGATCCCGGTAACGGCGCACGTCAGCGCGTTGGGTGGCGCGGAGGCGGGGGCGCCGAGGGGCCGCCGGCTCCGGGCGGCTAGCGGGAGAGGAACAGGCTGAGGTCGTCGGGCGTGTGCGCGACGGCCAGCTGGCGGCGGAACTCCCGGCGCGCGGCCCGGCCGGCCCGGCGGGCGCGCACCTCGGCCCGGATCTCGGCCCACAGCGGGGCCAGGGAGTAGGTCGTGTGCTTCATCGTGTCCTTCCGGGTCAGCCCGTTCGCGCAGTCAGGCCTGCCGTCCGCCGGGCACGCTGGCACCTATGCGGTCAGTGGGTCGTTCGCGCCTGACCTATGCTCGGGTGGCATGGGTATGGACACGGACGCACTGCGCTGGTTCCAGCAGGTGGCTGATGGCACGACCGTCACCGAGGTTAGCGAGCTGGAGGCAGTGACCCAGCCAGGCGTCTCGCGCGCCCTGGCCCGGCTGGAGGCTCAGGTGGGGACGCCGCTGCTGCGCAAGTCGGGTCGCATCCTGCGGCTCACCCACGCCGGGATGACGTTCAAGCGACATGTCGACATAGCGCTCCATCACCTTGACGACGGGATCGCGGCGGTCACCGAGCTGCTCGAGCCCGACACCGGCGTGGTGGCCCTGGCCTTCCAGCAGTCCCTCGGCACCTGGCTGGTGCCCGACCTGGTCGGCACGTTCCGCGCCGCCCACCCGCGCGTGCGGTTCCACCTGACCCAGGTCCGGGACGAGGCCGTGTCCTCGGCGCTGGAGGACGCCGGGCCGGACCGCGGCCGGGAGGGGCCGGGCCGGGGCCGGGACGGGGACTGGGCCGACCTGGAGATCGGGACGCTGCGCCCGGCCGACCCGGCGGTCGAGTCCCGGCTCGTCGCCGTCGAGCCGCTGCGGGTGGCCCTGCCGCGCGGGCATGCGCTGGCCGGCCGGGCCGGCATCGAGCTCGCGGAGCTGGCCGAGGTGCCGTTCGTGGCCCTGCGGCCGGCCTCGGCGCTGCGCCAGCTGGGCGACGAGCTGTGCGCGGCGGCCGGGTTCGCGCCCGACGTGGTCTTCGAGGGCGACGACCTGTCGACCGTGCGCGGCTTCGTGGCCGCCGGGCTGGGCGCCGCCATCGTCCCGGCGCCGCGCGAGGGGTCGCCGGAGGCCGCGGCCGGGCCGGTCCGCTACCTGGAGATCCGCGGCGCGTGGGCCGCGCGGGAGATCATCCTGAGCTGGTCGGGGGACCGGCGGCTGCTGCCGGCCGCGGAGCAGTTCCGGCGGCATGTGATTGCCCGGGCTGAGGC